>NZ_JBVJEH010000001.1:1192180-1842802 GCF_055581845.1 Streptomyces sp. NPDC042346
GGGCCTTGGGGGCTTCCTCGACGACCGGCTCGGCGATCGGCTCGGCGACGGGGGCCTCGGCCACCGGCGCCTCGGCGGTCACCGGCGAACCGGTGGCCTTGCGGACCGCACGGCGACGGCGCGGGGCGGGAACCTCGGCCGTGACCTCGGTCGTGACCTCGGCCGTGACCTCGACGGTCTCGACCACGGGCGCGGCGACGGCCTCGACGACCTGCTCCGCGACGGCCTTCTTGGCCGTACGGCGGCGCGGGGCCTTCTTCGGCTCCGCCGGGGCCTCGACAGGGGCCTCGACGACCGGGGCGGCGGGCGCCTCGGCGACCGGAGCGTTCCGCAGGGCGGCCGCGGCGGTCTCGACCGTCTGGAAGGAGACGGTGTCCTCGACCGGACGCAGCACACGAGGACGGCGACGGCGCGGTGCCGGGGCGGCCTCCTGGGCCACGGGGGCCGGGGCGACGGGCGCGGCCGTCACGGCCTCCGGACGGGCGACACGGGCACGGCGACGGGGAGCCTTCGGCTCCTCGGCGACGGGCGCCGCGGCGGCCTGGAAGACCGGGGCGGTCTTGACGACCGGCGCGGCCTGGACAGCCGGAGCCGTCCGCACGACCGGAGCGGACTCCACGACCGGGGCCGCCTGGGCGACCGGCGCGGCGCCGGCGCCGCCCGGACGGGTACGGCGACGGCGACGCGGGGTGCGCGGGCCGGACTCGGCCGGGGCGTCCTCGGTCACCGCGGCGGCCGGAGCGGCCGACACGGCGGCGGCCGGAGCCGTCGACGCCGGGGCGTCACCGAACTCGCTGCCGCCACGGGTACGCCGGCGCTGACGCGGGGTCCGCGTACGGTCCGGACGCTCCTCGGCCTGCTCGGTCCGCTCGGTCCGCTCGGCGGTCTTCGGGCCGCGGCCACGGCGTCCGCCGGGCTCGCCCAGGTCCTCGAGCTCCTCCGCGCCGAGACCCGCACGGGTCCGCTCGGTGCGGGGCAGGATGCCCTTGGTGCCCGCCGGGATGTCCAGCTCCTCGTAGAGGTGCGGGGACGACGAGTACGTCTCGACCGGGTCGTGGAAGTCCAGCTCCAGCGCCTTGTTGATGAGCTGCCAGCGCGGGATGTCGTCCCAGTCGACCAGCGTCACGGCCGTGCCCTTCGCCCCCGCGCGGCCGGTGCGGCCCACGCGGTGGAGGAAGGTCTTCTCGTCTTCCGGCGACTGGTAGTTGATGACGTGGGTGACACCCTCGACGTCGATGCCGCGCGCGGCGACGTCGGTGCAGACGAGGACGTCGACCTTGCCGTTGCGGAAGGCGCGCAGCGCCTGCTCGCGGGCGCCCTGGCCGAGGTCGCCGTGGACCGCGCCGGACGCGAAGCCGCGCCGCTCCAGCTGCTCGGCAATGTCGGCCGCCGTGCGCTTCGTACGGCAGAAGATCATCGCGAGCCCGCGGCCGTTGGCCTGGAGGATGCGGGAGACCATCTCCGGCTTGTCCATGTTGTGCGCGCGGTAGACGTGCTGCTTGATGTTGGCGACGGTCACGCCCTCGCCGTCGGGCGAGGTGGCCCGGATGTGCGTGGGCTGCGACATGTAGCGGCGGGCCAGGCTGATGACCGCGCCCGGCATGGTCGCCGAGAACAGCATGGTCTGGCGCTTGGCCGGAAGCATGTTCATGATCTTCTCGACGTCGGGCAGGAAGCCCAGGTCGAGCATCTCGTCGGCCTCGTCGAGGACGAGGACCTTGACGTGCGACAGGTCGAGCTTGCGCTGGCCGGCCAGGTCGAGCAGTCGGCCGGGGGTGCCGACGATGACGTCGACGCCCTTCTTGAGGGCCTCGACCTGGGGCTCGTACGCACGGCCGCCGTAGATGGCGAGCACGCGGACGTTGCGCACCTTGCCGGCGGTGAGGAGGTCGTTGGTGACCTGCTGGCACAGCTCGCGGGTGGGGACGACGACGAGCGCCTGGGGGGCGTCGGTCAGCTGCTCGGGCTTCGCCCGGCCGGCCTCGACGTCCGCGGGAACGGTCACGCGCTCCAGGATGGGAAGGCCGAAACCGAGGGTCTTGCCCGTGCCGGTCTTGGCCTGGCCGATGACGTCGGTGCCGGTGAGGGCGACCGGAAGGGTCATCTCCTGGATGGGGAAGGGGGTGACGATGCCAACGGCCTCAAGGGCTTCGGCCGTCTCGGGGAGGATTCCGAGTTCTCGGAAAGTCGTAGTCAGGGTGCTGCCTCTTCTGTGGACGCGGTACGAGGCGAACGATGGGGGTCGTACCGTGCCGGGACACCGGCCGGATCGGGAAGATCACAGCCGGGTGGCACGGGACCACTGCCGTCGCTCGAGCGTCGTACCGCTGAGGTGACCCTTCCGCGGGGTCCGCCGGAAGGGCTGTCGGGCCGGAGCCGATCGGGCCACCGACCGGGCATCCTCATTCATGAGTCGGCCCACCGGATACGTCCGAACGTGCGAAAGCATGTCCGCATACTCAGCAGGCGCTTTATCACTGTACCCCGGAATCGCGCATGTGTGTTGGGAGAAAACGTGATGAGGGCACGGTCACACTGACTGACCAGGGCCTTCCCGGCGGCGGGAGCGGGCTATTGTGCGCTCCATGGAGACGCCTGACAACGCCACACCGACCGGGATCGCCGCCGAGGACTGGGCCACGGCATCCGCCGAGCCGCAGTACCGCGCCGCCGTGATCGACCTCCTCGGCGCGCTGGCCTACGGAGAGCTGGCGGCCTTCGAGCGGCTCGCCGAGGACGCCAAGCTGGCGCCGACCCTCGCCGACAAGGCGGAGCTGGCGAAGATGGCCTCGGCCGAGTTCCACCACTTCGAGCAGCTGCGGGACCGGCTCGCCGCCGTGGACGCCGAGCCGACCGCCGCGATGGAGCCCTTCGCCAAGGCGCTCGACGACTTCCACCGCCAGACCGCGCCGTCGGACTGGCTGGAGGGTCTGGTCAAGGCGTACGTCGGCGACTCGATCGCCAGTGACTTCTACCGGGAGGTCGCGGCCCGGCTCGACTCCGACACCCGCGGGCTCGTCCTGTCGGTGCTCGACGACACCGGCCACGGCAACTTCGCCGTGGAGAAGGTCCGTGCGGCGATCGACGCCGACCCGCGCGTCGGCGGCCGGCTCGCGCTCTGGGCGCGCCGTCTGATGGGCGAGGCGCTCTCGCAGGCCCAGCGCGTGGTCGCCGAGCGCGACGCGCTGTCGACGATGCTGGTCGGCGGTGTCGCGGACGGTTTCGACCTCGCCGAGGTCGGCCGGATGTTCTCCCGGATCACCGAGGCGCACACCAAGCGGATGGCCGCACTCGGCCTGGCCGCCTAGGGGCTTGGCGGTTCCTGGTCGTTCCAGGGGCGTGCGGCGCTGTTCACGCCGCCGCTGATCGTCGCAGTCGGCGCGAGGCCGGGCGGATCAGCAGGGAGAGCAGCACCGCCGCGACCGCCACGGCACCGATCAGGGTGGCGAGGGGATGCCCGGGGCCCAGCGCTCCGTGCGTGACGAGCGAGCCGAAGACGCCGCCCACCGCGCCGGTCATGAGGACGGTCCCCCGGGAGGGGAGGCGGTCGGCCAGCCGGTGCACGGCGACCCAGGCCAGGGCGAAGCCGAGCAGGGCGGAACCGAGGGCTTCCAGGAACACGGCGGATCACCTCGCGGGTGCTGCGGGGCGGGTGGTGCGGTCGTAGCCCTTCTACCCCCGGCGCCCGGACGGCAATCCTCCCCGTACCCCCTGACGTGGCCATACGGCCCGATGCCGGGGCGGACGACGGACAGACGAAAGGCCCGGCGGACCGTGACGGTCCGCCGGGCCTTTCCCGTAGATCCGGGACTCAGAGGGCGCCGAAGCCCACCCGACGCACGGCGGGCTCGCCGAGCTCCACGTACGCGATCTTCTCGGCCGGGATGAGGATCTTGCGGCCCTTCTCGTCCGACAGGCTGAGCAGCTGCGCCTTGCCGGCGAGTGCGTCGGCCACCGCGCGCTCCACCTCCTCGGCGGACTGCCCGCTCTCCAGAACGATCTCCCGGGGTGCGTGCTGCACGCCGATCTTGACCTCCACGGCTATGTCCCTCCGAACGGTCAGCGTTGCGCGAATTCCCGCGCCGTACGCTGCACACATTAGCCCGGTGAGGGGACGTGCACGGCTCAGCCGCAGCACGCCAGGAGCGAACAGCCCGCGGGAATGCCCCGGGCAGGGGCTCAGTGGCCCTCGGCGCTCAGCTGGCCGTCGACCGGGTGCAGCGGGAAGCCGGCGATGCCGCGCCAGGCGAGCGAGGTCAGCAGACCCACCGCCTTCTCGCGGGGGATCGCGGACTCGCTGGACAGCCAGTAGCGGGCCACGACCTGGGAGACGCCGCCGAGCCCCACGGCGAGCAGCATCGACTCGTCCTTGGAGAGACCGGTGTCCTCGGCGATGACGTCGGAGATCGCCTCGGCGCACTGCAGGCTGACGCGGTCCACGCGCTCGCGCACGGCCGGCTCGTTGGTCAGGTCGGACTCGAAGACCAGCCGGAAGGCGCCGCCCTCGTCCTCGACGTACGCGAAGTAGGCGTCCATCGTCGCCGCGACCCGGAGCTTGTTGTCCGTGGTGGAGGCCAGGGCCGTGCGCACCGACTGCAGGAGGGACTCGCAGTGCTGGTCGAGCAGGGCCAGGTACAGCTCCAGCTTTCCGGGGAAGTGCTGGTAGAGCACCGGCTTGCTGACGCCCGCCCGCTCGGCGATGTCGTCCATCGCGGCCGAGTGGTACCCCTGGGCGACGAAGACCTCCTGGGCCGCGCCGAGCAGCTGGTTCCGTCGGGCACGTCGCGGCAGGCGCGTGCCCCGAGGGCGTGCTGCCTCTGTCTGCTCGATGGCGCTCACGCGGCCTCCCAAGATTCGATCCATGCGCGCTGTCGCGCCGCGCCGCCATCGTACTTTTGGGTAACCCGGCTGTGCGCGGTGCGAACGCAGAATTTCACGGACCGGACGCCCCGGTCGACAGTCGATTCAAGATTAAACCGAACAAATCAGCGATAGTCGTCCTCGTCGAGGGCGACGACACGCGCCTGATCGGACGCGTCGGCCTCGTTCGCCGACTCGTGCTCGATATGCGTGGGGTGCTCGTCCTCGCGCTGCTGGACTTCGGTGTGCTGCTCGGCCGCGTCGGCCTCGGGGATTTCCTGGTCGAGCACGACGACCTCTTCCTCGGCGAATGTGTCCGGCTCGGTCGGATCGACAGTCATGCGGTTCCTTCCGGCGCGCGGGGTCCGCGGTCCGCTCCGATGGCCCTCCCTTCGAGCGTAGGAGCACACGCGCCCCGCCGCACACGCACTTGTGACGGCACCCACACGCGCCGCCGCGTGATCGTCTCGTAATATTGCGGCCATGTCCTCGACCGAGCTGCCGGAAACCCGGACCGCCGCCGCCCCGCAGGCGTCGCGGATCCGCACCGTACGGGTCGCCGACGGCGAGGAGCTCCGCTCCGTCGCCCTGCCCGGACTCACCCTTACCGTGCGCGCCCGCCCCGGCATCCGCACCGGTCTGCCGCCCGCGCTGTACGTCCACGGCCTCGGCGGCTCCTCGCAGAACTGGTCGGCGCTCATGCCGCTGCTCGCGGACCTGGTCGACGGCGAGGCCGTCGACCTGCCCGGCTTCGGCGACTCCCCGCCGCCCGACGACGGCAACTACTCGGTCACCGGTCACGCCCGCGCGGTCATCCGGCTCCTGGACGCCGGCGGGCGCGGACCGGTCCACCTCTTCGGCAATTCGCTGGGCGGCGCCGTCGCCACCCGCGTCGCCGCCGTCCGGCCCGACCTGGTCCGCACCCTCACCCTGATCTCCCCGGCCCTGCCCGAGCTGCGGGCCCAGCGCAGCGCCCTGCCCACCGCGCTGCTCGCGGTGCCCGGCGTCGCCTCGCTGTTCGCGAAGATCTCCCGGGACTGGACGCCGGAGCAGCGGGTCCGCGGGGTCCTCTCCCTCTGTTACGGCGATCCCGGCCGGGTCTCCGACGAGGGCCTCCGGCACGCCGTCGAGGAGATGGAGCGGCGCCTGGAGCTCCCCTACTTCTGGGACGCCATGGCCCGCTCCTCGCGCGGCATCGTCGACGCGTACACGCTCGGCGGGCAGCACGGGCTGTGGCGGCAGGCCGAGCGCGTGCTCGCCCCGACGCTCCTCGTCTACGGCGGGCGCGATCAGCTCGTCGCGTACCGGATGGCCCGGAAGGCGGCCGCCGCCTTCCGAGGCTCGCGCCTGCTGACCCTGCCGGAGGCGGGGCACGTGGCGATGATGGAGTACCCCGAGACGGTCGCCCAGGCCGCGCGGGAACTGATCGCCGAAGACGGCGGGAGCTGATCCGGGGCGTGGGACGACATAGTCGCAAGGGCTCCGTGCCCTCGGTGCCCGACACCGAACAGCAGCGCGCGGCGGCCGGACGGACGACCCGGACGACGGGGACGGCCGCGCCGGCCGCGGCCGGACCGCCGCGTACGGTGACGGGGCAGACCGGGGGAGCGACCGGGCAGGCCCCGGGGGCGACCGGGCAGGCCCCCTCGGGGACGGGGCGCCGCCGCAGGGCGCCGGGCGGCGGCGAGAGCGTCGCCGATACGCCGGGATACGGAACCCCGCAGTACGGGACGCCGCAGGCACCCCAGCGCGGGACGTCCCCGTACGGGTCGGCGCCGTACGGAACGCAGACGTACGGGGGCGGGTCCTACGACACCCCCGCGCACGGGACCCCGGGAACCCCGGCGTACGGCATCCCCGCCTACGGGACCAGTCCCGTACGGGGCGGGCATCCGCAGCACGACGAGGGCGGCGGCCCGCGTCCTCCCGAGGGGTACGGCCGCCGGCGCGGCTCGCACCGGGCCGCCGCGCCCGGGCAGGACACGTTCGGGCAGGAGGCGTTCGGACCGGACACGTTCGGGCCGGATGCGTTCGAGCAGCAGGACGCGGCCGGATCCGAGCGGGGCGCGTTCATCCCCGGGCCCCGGCGCGGGAGCCCGACCGACCCGGAGGCTCCGGCCGACGGATCGGCCGGCCGGGTCCTCAAGGGCCGCACCCTGACCGGTATCGCGGCCGCCGCCGTCACCACCGTCCTCGCCGTCGTCGTCGCCGGACAGGTCGCCGACCGGGGGGACGCGCCGACCACCACCCGCGCCGCCGACGGGCAGGCCGACCGGGCCTCGGGCGACACCTCCGCCTCCCGCTCCGACGACCGGATCACCCCGTCGCGCCCGGCGACCGCCGCACCCGCGGCCCCCTCGGCGTCCGCCTCGGCCCCGGCGCCGACGTACGAGCAGTTGATGACCCGCCAGTTCCCGATCGACCCGAAGCTGAAGGGCTCCGGCGAGTTCGAGGCCGTGCCGGGCTTCCAGAAGGCACCCGGCAAGGGGCGGCTCGTCCGCTACCGGATCGACGTCGAGAAGGGCATCGGGCTCGACCCCGCGCTCTTCGCCTCGGCCGTGCACAAGACGCTCAACGACGAGCGCAGCTGGGCCGGTCAAGGGGCGATGACCTTCGAGCGGATCTCCACCGGGGAACCCCAGTTCGTCATCACGCTCGCGAGCCCCGGCACCACCGGGGAGTGGTGCCGGAAGTCGGGGCTCGACACGACGGTCGACAACGTGTCCTGCGATTCCGCCAATACCGAGCGCGTGATGATCAATGCGTTCCGCTGGGCGCAGGGCTCTCAGACCTTCGGACCCAAAGCCATGTACGCCTATCGCCAGATGCTCATCAATCACGAGGTCGGACACCGGCTCGGGCACGGTCATGTGAGCTGCGGCACGCCCGGTGCGCTCGCCCCCGTGATGCAGCAGCAGACGAAGTCGCTGCGGATCGACGGAATCGCCTGCCGTCCCAACCCCTGGGTGTATCCCGGAAGTTGATGTTCCGTCTCTTTCGATGATGATCACATGGTGAGACGCGCGTCTCGGGAAACCCTCCCTGCGCGTTGACATCGCTCGTGCGTTCGTTCATATTTCTCGGCATGTCGCACCGTCACGTCGCCTTCGATCGCGCCGCCATTGAGCTGGCGCTCATCGGCGTGACCGGACACGCCGTGGCCGACATTCTCTGTAGCTGACGCCAGCCCGAGCGCTCGTCGGCCTTTCCGTCTTCGCGTACTGCCGACGCCTTTCCGCGCCCGGGTATTTCCCTCCCGCAGGCGCGGCTTCTCCCTGTGCTGTTCCGGTTCTCCGTCCCTTTCTCCGGACGTCGCCGCTCGCCGCTGCCTGCGCGGAATTCCCTTTTCCCCGCCCGCAGTTCTTCGAGAGGTCTTCTCCGATGCGTCAATCGTCCGTCATTTCGCGCCGCGTGGCAGCGGCCGCCGTCAGCATCGTCCTGGCCTCGGGCACCGCCGCCTGCGCGGGACCCGAGGACACCGGCGCCAAGGGAGGCGCCGCCGGCAAGGCGGCCGCCGGCACCCCGCAGAAGGGCGGCACGCTCACCGTCCTCAACAGCGAGGCGCAGACCGACTTCGACCCCGCCCGCCTCTACACCTCCGGCGGCGGCAACGTCCCCTCCCTCGTCTTCCGTACGCTCACCACCCGCAACCGCGAGGCGGGCGCCGCCGGCAGCAAGGTCGTCCCCGACCTCGCCACCGACATCGGCCGCCCCAACAAGGACGCCACCGAGTGGACGTACACCCTCAAGGAGGGGCTGAAGTTCGAGGACGGCACGCCCATCACCAGCGCCGACGTCAAGTACGGCATCGAGCGCTCCTTCGCCGCCGAACTCTCCGGCGGCGCCCCCTACCTGCGTGACTGGCTCGTCGGCGGCGACACCTATCAGGGCCCCTACAAGGACAAAAAGGGCCTCGCGTCCGTCGTCACGCCCGACGACCGGACCATCGTCTTCAAGCTGAAGAAGCCCGAGGGCGAGTTCCCCTTCGTCGCCACGCAGACGCAGTTCACCCCGGTCCCGAAGGCCAAGGACCAGGGCGCGAAGTACGAGGAGCACCCCGTCTCCTCCGGCCCGTACAAGGTCGTCAAGAACGAGAACGACGGCGAGCGCCTCGTCCTGGAGCGCAACGAGCACTGGGACCCGAAGACCGACGAGGAGCGCAAGGCCTACCCGGACCGCATCGACGTCAGGTCCGGGCTCGACGAGGCCGTCATCAACCAGCGCCTCGCCACCTCCTCCGGAGCCGACTCCGCCGCCGTCACCACCGACACCAACCTCGGCCCGGCCGAACTCGCCCAGGTCGGCTTCGACAAGGCGCTCGCCGCCCGCGTCGGCACCGGACACTTCGGCTTCACCAACTACCTCGCCTTCAACCCGAAGGTGAAGCCCTTCGACAACCCCAAGGTCCGGCAGGCGATCTCCTATGCGGTAAACCGCACCAGCGTCGTCAACGCCGCCGGCGGCTCCGCGCTCGCCGAGCCCGCCACCACCTTCCTGCCCGAGCAGAAGTCCTTCGGCTTCACGCCGTACGACCACTTCCCGGCCGGGAAGACCGGCGACCCGGCCAAGGCCAAGCAGCTCCTGAAGGAGGCCGGGTTCCCGAACGGGCTCAGCGTCACCCTGCTGCACTCCACCGCCCAGAACCGCGCCACCAGCCCCGAGATCGCCACCGCCGTGCAGGAGGCCCTCGGCAAGGCCGGCATCACCGTGAAGCTCGACGGCCAGGAGCCCAACTCCTTCAACGAGAAGCGCTGGAGCGTCAAGGACGCGCCCGGCCTCTTCCTCTCCCGCTGGGGCGCCGACTGGCCGGCCGGCGGCCCGTTCCTCGCGCCGATCTTCGACGGCCGCCAGATCGTCGCCAACGGCTCCAACTACAACCACGCGCAGCTGAACGACCCGGCGGTCAACAAGGAGATCGACGAGATCAACAAGCTGACCGACCTCCAGGCCGCCGCCGCCCGCTGGGGCGCCCTCGACAAGAAGATCGGCGAGCAGGCGCTCGACGTGCCCCTCTTCCACCCGGTCTACAAGCGGCTCGTCGGCAAGGACATCAAGAACGTCGTCATCAGCGACTGGACCGGCGTCCTCGACATCTCGCAGGTCGCGGTCAAGTGACCGCACTGACCGGCACACCGCTCGCCGACCCGTCGGCGCCCGTGGCGGGCACCCCCGCCACGGGCGCCGCCCGGCAGGCCTGGCGGCGGCTCCGCACCCGCCCCGCCGCCCTCGTCTCCGCCGGGGTCCTCCTCCTGCTCGTCCTCCTCGCCGTCGCCGCGCCGCTGCTCGCCGCCCTGGAAGGGCAGGACGCGTACGCGTACCACGACGACCTCGTCGACTCGGCCCGCGGCGGCGTCCCGTACGGCTCCTTCGGCGGAGCGAGCGCCGACCACTGGCTCGGCGTCGAACCCGGCACCGGCCGCGACCTCTTCGTCCGCCTGCTGTACGGCGCCCGGATCTCGCTCCTCGTCGCCGTCGGCGCCACCGCCGTCCAGGTCGCCCTCGGCGTCGTCATCGGCCTCGCCGCCGGGCTCGGCAGCCGCTGGGTCGACGGCCTCCTCGGCCGGATCACCGACGTGCTCGTCGCCCTGCCCATGCTGGTCCTCGCCATCGCGCTGACCGCCGTCGTCCCCCGGGACTTCCCCCGCCCGCTGCTGCTGATCCTCGTCATCGGCCTGCTCGGCTGGGCGGGCACCTCCCGGATCGTGCGCGCCCAGACCCTCACCCTCAAGAGCCTCGACTTCGTCGCCGCCTCCCGCCTCGCGGGCTCCGGACGGTGGCGGACGGCCCGCCGCGAACTGCTGCCCGCGCTCGCCGCGCCCGTCATCACCTTCGCCGCGATCCTCGTCCCCACCAACATGGTCGTCGAGGCCTCCCTGTCCTTCCTCGGCGTGGGCGTCACCCCGCCCACCCCGTCCTGGGGGCAGATGCTGTCGACCGCGCAGACCTGGTTCCGCGCCGATCCCGCGTACGTCCTGCTGCCCGCCGGACTGCTCTTCGTCACCGTGCTCGCCTTCACCGTCCTCGGCGACGCGGTCCGCACGGCCCTCGACCCGCGCGAGGCGAGCCGGCTGCGCGTGGGCACCCGTAAGGAGAACTCCCGATGACCCGCTACGTCCTCAAGCGGCTCGCGGGTGCCGCGCTCGTCCTCCTGGCGCTCTCGGTCCTCGTGTACGCCCTCTTCTACGTGGCGCCCGGCGACCCCGCCCGGCTCGCCTGCGGGGAGCGCTGCAACCCCCAGCAGATCGCCCAGGTGCGCGAGCGGCTCGGCCTCGGCCAAGGCGTGGTCACGCAGTACCTGCACTTCCTCCAGGGGGTGTTCGTCGGCCGCGACTACTCCACCGGCACCTCCGTCACCCACTGCGACGCGCCCTGCCTCGGACTCTCGTACCAGAACGACCAGCAGGTCACCCGGCTCATCCTTGAGCGCCTCCCGGCCACCGCCTCGCTCGCCCTCGGCGCGCTCGTCGTCTGGCTCGTCGTCGGCGTCGGCACCGGACTGCTCTCGGCGCTGCGCCGGGGCGGCGCCACCGAACGCGTCCTGACCGTGCTCACCCTCGCCGCGACCGGCACGCCCGTCTTCATCCTCGGGCTGCTGCTCCTCATGGTCGTCTGCGCCTACCTCCAGTGGCTGCCCTTCCCGAGCTACGTCCCCCTCGGCGAGGACCCCGAGCAGTGGGCGTGGAACATGCTGCTGCCCTGGCTGACCCTCGGCTTCTTCGAATCCGCCAAATACGCGCGACTCACGAGGAGTTCGACCCTGGAGACGCTCGCCGAGGACCACATCCGCACCTTCCGCGCCTACGGCGTGGGAGAGCGGGCCGTCGTCACCCGTCACGCCCTGCGCGGCGCCGTCCCGCCGGTCATCGCGGTCAGCGCCGTCGACCTCGGCTACATGTTCGGCGGGGCGGTCCTCACCGAGTCCCTCTTCGGCATCCCCGGACTCGGCAAGACCCTCCTCGACGGGGTGCGCTCGATCGACCTGCCGGTCGTGGTGGGCGTGGTCATGGTGATGGGCGTCGCCGTCGTCCTCGCCGGCGTCGTCGCCGACCTCCTGTACGCCGCCGCCGACCGAAGGGTGGTCCTGACGTGACCTCGCTCAACGAAGCCCCCCTGGTGGAAGTCCGGGACCTCACCGTCGAGTTCGACCGCGCCGGCGACCCCGTACGGGCCGTGGACGGGCTCTCCCTCACCCTCGGCGAAGGCCGCGCCCTGGCCCTCGTCGGCGAGTCCGGCAGCGGCAAGTCCACCGTCGCGAGCGCCCTCCTCGGCCTCCACCGGGGGACGGGCGCGCGGGTCACCGGCTCCGTACGGGTCGGCGGCATCGACGTCGCCACCGCCGGCCCGGCCGAGCTGCGGAGACTGCGCGGCGGGGTCGCCGCGATGGTCTTCCAGGACCCGCTGTCCGCCCTCGACCCCTACTACGCCGTCGGCGACCAGATCGCCGAGGTGTACCGGATCCACGCCGGGGGCTCCCGCCGGGACGCCCGCGCCCGCGCCGTCGAGGTCCTCGACCGGGTCGGCATCCCCGACGCGGCCCGCCGCTCCCGCTCCCGCCCGCACGAGTTCAGCGGCGGCATGCGCCAGCGCACCCTCCTCGCGATGGCCCTCGCCTGCGAACCCCGGCTCCTCGTCGCCGACGAGCCGACCACCGCCCTCGACGTCACCGTCCAGGCCCAGATCCTCGACCTGCTGCACGAACTCCGGCGCGAGACCGGAACGGCGCTGCTGCTCGTCACCCACGACGTGGGCGTCGCCGCCGAGAGCGTCGACGAGGTGCTCGTCATGCGCGGCGGCCGTGAGATCGAACGCGGGCCCGTCGACGGGGTGTTGGGCGCCCCCGTGGAGCCGTACACGCGCAGGCTGCTCACCGCAGTGCCCCGGCTCGACGGGCCGGTGCGGCCCGCCGCCGCCGTGCCCGCCGGCGAGCCGCTCATCGAAGCGGTCGACCTGCGGCGGGAGTTCGGGCGCGGCAAGCGCGCGGTGACCGCCGTCGACGGCGTCTCCCTCACCGTCCACGCGGGCGAAACCCTGGGCGTCGTCGGGGAGTCCGGCAGCGGCAAGACCACCCTCGGCCGCATGCTGGTGCGGCTCCTCGATCCGACAGGCGGCCGGCTCCGTTACGGGGGTACGGAGATCGGCGGCCTGTCGGAACGGGAGCTGCGCCCGTACCGCCGCGAGCTCCAGATGGTCTTCCAGGACCCCGTCGCCTCCCTCAACCCGCGCCGCTCCGTCGGCGAGTCGATCGCCGACCCGCTGCGCGCGGCGGGGGAGCGCGACGAGACCCGGATCCGCGGCCGGGTGCGGGAGCTGCTCGACCGGGTGGGCCTCGAACCCGACCGGTACGAGGCCTACCCGCACGAGTTCAGCGGCGGCCAGCGCCAGCGCGTCGGCATCGCCCGCGCGCTCGCCGCCGAGCCCCGGGTCGTCGTCTGCGACGAACCCGTCTCCGCGCTCGACGTCACCACCCAGGCCCAGGTGACCGCGCTGCTCGCCGAACTCCAGGCCGAACTCGGCCTCGGGCTCGTCTTCATCGCCCACGACCTCGCCGTCGTCCGGCAGGTCAGCGACCGCGTCGCCGTCATGCGCGGCGGCCGGATCGTCGAGCAGGGCACGGTCGAGGAGGTGTACGGCGCACCCCAGGACCCGTACACGCGGAGCCTCCTCGCCGCCGTTCCGTCCCTCGACCCGGCCCACGCGGCCGAACGCCGGGGACGCCGCAAGGAACTGGCCGCTGCCTGACACTCCGTAACCCTCCCGACGCGTACCGCGACAGAACGCGACCGGGGTGGGAAAGTTACGTGCATTCACCCCTTCCGGTGGTGCGACGGACAACCGTCCGTCGCACCACCGACATCTCCGCTTACGTTCTTCCCGCTGCGAGTCGCCGGACCAACGGTGGCCGTCGTCAAGGGAGATCGGGGGTGTGCACGTGCGGATCGGACTGCTCACGGAGGGTGGCTACCCGTACGCCACCGGTGAATCCGGACTCTGGTGCGAACGGCTCGTACACGGGCTCGGGCAGCACCAGTTCGACCTCTACGCCCTCGGCCCCACCGGCACCCCGCCGCCCCTGCCCCCGAACGCCCGGACCGTCCACACCGGGGACGTGAGCGGCCCCGGCGCCGACACCGCCCCGGGGAGCCGGATCGAGCGGGCCGCCTTCGGCGACGACCGGGCCTCCCGCCGCGCCTACGGACGGCGCGAGCGCCGCCGCTTCACCGAGGCCTTCCACGCCCTCGCCACCGGCCTCTGCGCCGAACACGACGAGACCTCCTTCGCCACCGGGCTCTACGCCCTCGCCGACCTCGCCCGCGAGCGCGGCGGACTGCCCGGCGCGCTCCGCTCCGACGACGCCGTCCGCGGCCTCGAAGCCGCCTGCCGCGCCCCCGGCGCCCGCCGGACCGCGGCCGCGGCCGGGCTCCCCGACCACCTCGCCTTCGCCGACCGGCTGGAGCGCGCCCTGCGCCCGCTCTCCCTCGACTGGTACACGGAGGAGGCCCTCGGCGCCGTCGACCTCTGCCACGCCACCGCCGCCGGCACGGCCGCCCTCCCCGGCCTCCTGGCCAAACGCTTCTTCGGCACTCCGCTCCTCGTCACCGAGTACGGTGCCCAGCTCCGCGCCCACTACCTCTCGCCCGCCGTCGCCGGACACTCCGCCCCGCTGCGCGCCCTCCTCGCCGCCCTCCAGGGCCGCCTCGCCGCCGAGACCTACGGGCAGGCCGCGCTCCTCACCCCCGGCAACGCCCACACCCGCCGCTGGCAGGAGAAGTGCGGCGCGGACCGCGCCCGGATCCGCACCGTCCACCCCGGCCTGCCCGCCGACCGCTTCGCCGAGGTCGGCGAGGACGAGGAGAGCGGCGACCCGGCCACCGTCGTCTGGGTCGGCCGCGCCGAACCCGCCAAGGACCTCGTCGCCCTGCTGCACGCCTTCGCCGACCTCCGGGCCCGGCAGCCCGACGTGCGGCTGCGGATCGTCGCCGTGCCGACCGGCGAGCCCGCCGCCGACGCGTACCTCGCGCACTGCAAGGGCTTCGCCGCCCAGCTCTTCCCCGACGAGGCCGCGGGGGCGCACGCCGTCGGCGAGAACCCCGTCACCTTCGAGGAGCTCGGCGGACCCGAGGCGCCCACCCTGGAGGACACCTACGCCTCCGCCGCCGTCGTCGTCCTCTCCAGCGTCGTCGAGGGCTTCCCGACCAGCCTCGTCGAGGCGATGTTCTGCGCCCGCGCCACCGTGTCGACCGACGTCGGCGCGGTCGTCGAGGTCATCGGCGGCACCGGCCTCGTCGTCCCGCCGCGCAACCCGCGCGCGCTCGCCGACGCGTGCCTCGCGCTCCTCCGGGACCCCGAGCGCCGCCACCGGCTGGGCGCCGCGGCCCGCGCCCGCGCGCTCGAACTCTTCACCGTCGAACAGAACCTCGCCGCGTTCCGCGGTATCTACCTGGAGCTTCTCTCCCACGCGCCGGTGCGCCACCGCCCCGGGGACGGCGTGCCCTTCGCCCACCCGGCCGAGGCCCACGTGCCGGGCAGCTGGACGCACCAGGCCGTGACCGCGGGCACAGGAGCCCCCGATGCCTGAAGGAGGCACCCCCATGCGCGGCACCGCCGCCCCCACGAGCCCCGGAGCCTGGGACGCCCGCTCCGAAGCCCTCCTCGGCGCCCCGGCCCTGACCCCGGCCGACGCCGGCACCCTCGACCTCCGCGCCCCCGAGGACCCGCTGGACGCCCTGGACGCCGCACCGTCCGGGATAGCCCCGGCCCCCGAGGCCCCACCGGCCGACCCGCCGGCCGACCGCCCGGCCGACGAGGACGTCGAACCGTCGGCCTCCGAGGACGTCGACCCGCCCGCGTACGAGGACGTCGACCCGCCCGCGTACGGAGGCGTCGACCGTCCCGACGCCCCGGAGCGCGGTCTCGCCTGGAGGGCGGCGGCCGCGGAGGAGCCCGCCTCGGCGGAGGGGCCGACCCCGGCAGCCGGGCCCGGCGCCGCGGCCTTCGCGCCGACCGAGGCCTCCGTACCGGCCGAAGCCCCTGAGCGGACCGCGGCCGACGGGCCGGGTGCGCCGGCGCCCGCCCCCTCGGCCTCCACGCCCCGGCCTCGGCGCGGCACCGCCGACCCCGTCAAGGTGCTCATGCACCGGCACCGCGAGCTGTGCGAGCGCGCCGTCGACCCGCTGGAGATCGCCGCCGGGCTCGAAGCGCAGGGATTCACCGACCGGACCGCCGCCCGCTTCCGGCACCGGGACGTCTTCGCGCTCGCCGAGGAGCTCTACGTACGCGTGCCCCGCGGCACCGCGACGCCCCCGGCCCCGGCACCGGGCGAGCGGGTCCGCGCCCCCTGGGTGCTCGCCACCCTCGCGCCCGGCGCCGCCGCCGCGCTCGCCGGACTCGGCCTCACCCTCACCCACGGGTCCGCCCGCCTCGCCGTCGGCGCCGCCGGAGCCCTCGCGCTCACCGGGGCGCTCCTCCTCGCCGTCCGGCGCGGACCGCTCCGCGCCCCCGGCGGCCGGACCGTGGCCGCCGCCCGCCTCTGGACCCTCTGGCTCCTCGCGTACGCCGTCGCCGGCGACGGCCTCCTGACCCAGGTCCTCACGGGCGGCCCCGACGGGCCCTGGGCGCTCGCTCCCGGCCCCCTCCTGGCCCTCGCCCTCGCCGTCGCCCCCGCCGCCTGGGGCGCCCACCTCTTCGCGAGCCGGGCCCGCCGCCGGATCGCCGACAGCCGGGGACTCGCGGACTTCGCCGCCGGAGCCCGGCCCCTGCTCCTCGGCACCGTGACGCTCCAGCTCCTCGCCCTCACCGTCCTCCTGGCCCTCACCGGATTCAGCCCGGGGGCCCTCGCCCTCGGCGCGCTCCTGCTGTCGGCCCGGCTCCTCACCGTGCACGGCTTCCCCGAGACGGCCTCCGCCGCGCTCGCCGCTGCCTGTGCCGCCGAGGTCCTCGCCCTCGCGAGCGTCCTCGCCGCCCGCATCCCCGCCCCCGGCTTCGACGCGCTCGCCGCCCCCGTGCGCTCCCTCGTCGAGGCCGCGGGACCCGGGGCCGTACCCACCCTCGTCTGCGGCGCCGCCGCGCTCGGCCTGCTGGCCCACGCGACCGGCGCCCTCGCCCGGGCCTCGGCCCACGTAACCCCGTGAATCCCCCGCTCACCCGCGGAGCCGACGCCGCGGGCGTGCCCCACCACCTCTCTCATCACCCCGCAAGGAGACCCAAGACCATGACCCCTCACTCCCAAGGACCGGCCGGTCGGCACGTAGGGGCCGCACGATGAGGGTGCTTCTGCTCGGAGCCAACGGCTTCATCGGCCGCTTCGTCGCCGACCGGCTGCTCGCCGACCCGGCCGTCCACCTCACCGCCCTCGGCCGGGGCGACGACGCCGACGTCCGCTTCGACCTCGCCTCCGGCAGCCCGGGCGCGCTGACCCGCTTCCTCGACGCCGTCCACCCCGGGGTCGTCGTCAACTGCGCGGGCGCCACCCGCGGCGGCGCCCGCGAGCTGACCCGGCACAACACCATCGCCGTCGCCACCGTCTGCGAGGCCCTGCGCCGCAGCGGTTGCGGCGCCCGGCTCGTCCAGGTCGGCTGCGCCTCGGAGTACGGGCCGAGCCAGCCCGGCTCCTCCACGGCCGAGGACGCCGTACCCCGCCCCGGCGGCCCGTACGGGGTGTCGAAGCTGGCCGCGACCGAACTCGTCCTCGGCTCGGGCCTCGACGCCGTCGTCCTGCGGGTGTTCTCGCCCGTCGGCCCCGGCACCCCCGCCGGCTCCCCGCTCGGCCGCCTCGCCGAGGCGATGCGCCGCGCGATGCAGGCCGGGGACGGTGAGCTCAAGCTCAGCGGGCTCGGCGTGCAGCGGGACTTCGTCGACGTACGGGACGTGGCCAGGGCCGTCCACGCGGCCTCGCTCTCCGCCGCGCAGGGCGTCGTCAACATCGGCACCGGCCGCGCGGTCCGGCTCCGGGACGCCGCCGCCGTGCTCGCCCGGGTCGCCGGCTACACCGGCAACCTGCACGAGCTGGACGCCCCGCACGGCATGCAGCAGCGCCCGATGATCGGCGCCCCCCGCTCCGAGGGGACCATCGCCGACCAGCTGGCCTCCGCCCCCTACCCGTACCCCGACGGCTGCGGCCCCTGGCAGCAGGCCGACGTCAGGACCGCCCGCGACCGGCTCGGCTGGCGCCCCCGGATCAACCTGGAGGAGTCGCTCGCCGACATCTGGATGGAGGCGGCGTGTCGCATCTGACGACGACCGCGGCCACCGGGGCGGTCCAGGCGCTGGGGGTCGGCGTCCCCGGCTACGCCCACCCGCTGCTCGCCCCCGTCGAGTGGGCCGAGCTGACCCGCCCCGGGACCCCGCTGCACTGGGCCGTGCTCAATGTCGCGGACGGCCCGGGGAGCCGTCCCGACCCGCACTGTCTGGAGGCCGCGGGGAAGCTTCGCAACGCGGGGGTCCGGGTCCTCGGGCACCTGGACCTCGCCTACGGCTCCCGGCCCTTCGGGGAGCTGGTCTCGGAGGCCCACCGCTTCCTCGACTGGTACAAGGCGGACGGCTTCTACCTGGACCGCTGCCCCTCGGACCGGGCCGACCTGCCCGGCACGCGGCGGCTCACGGCGACCCTGGAGGCCGTCCTCGGCGGCGAGGCGCACCTCGTCCTCGGGCACGGCACCCACCCCCATCCGGGATACGCGGAGACCGCCGACCAGCTGGTCACCTTCTCCGGCGCCTGGTCGGAGTACCGCTGGTCACAGGTGGCGGAGTGGACCGCCGACTACGCGGAGGCGAAGTTCGTCCACCTCGTGCACGGGGTCCCGCGCACACACCTCGACGAGGCGCTGCGGGTCGCCCGCTGGCAGGGGGCCGGGACGATCTTCTTCACCGACCGGACCGGGGCGGCGGGACAAAGTACGCCATTCCACTCGCTGCCCGGCTACTGGGACGAAATCGTCTCGCGGATCGGACCGGGTGTCTCGGAATGAGAAGGGGCGTGGCAGTGTTACGGGGAGAACAACCGTACTGACATACCGACAACCGGAGTCCCCGTGTCGCTGCCACCCCTGGTCGAGCCGGCTGCCGAGCTCACCGTAGACGAGGTCCGCAGGTACTCCCGCCACCTGATCATCCCGGACGTCGGGATGGACGGGCAGAAGCGGCTGAAGAACGCCAAGGTGCTGTGTGTCGGCGCCGGTGGCCTCGGCTCGCCGGCGCTGATGTACCTGGCCGCCGCCGGCGTGGGCACGCTCGGCATCGTGGAGTTCGACGAGGTCGACGAGTCGAACCTCCAGCGCCAGATCATCCACAGCCAGGCCGACATCGGCCGGTCCAAGGCCGCGTCGGCCCGCGACAGCGTGCTCGGCATCAACCCGTACGTGAACGTGATCCTCCACGAAGAGCGGCTCGAAGCCGAGAACGTGATGGACATCTTCAGCCAGTACGACCTGATCGTCGACGGCACCGACAACTTCGCCACGCGCTACCTGGTGAACGACGCCTGCGTGCTGCTGAACAAGCCGTACGTCTGGGGTTCGATCTACCGCTTCGACGGCCAGGCCTCGGTCTTCTGGTCCGAGTACGGCCCCTGCTACCGCTGCCTCTACCCGGAGCCCCCGCCGCCGGGCATGGTCCCGTCCTGCGCCGAGGGCGGCGTCCTGGGCGTGCTCTGCGCGTCCATCGGCTCCATCCAGGTCACCGAGGCCATCAAGGTCCTCGCCGGTGTGGGCGACCCGCTGGTCGGCCGCCTGATGATCTACGACGCCCTGGAGATGCAGTACCGCCAGGTGAAGGTCCGCAAGGACCCGAACTGCGCGGTCTGCGGCGAGAACCCCACCGTCACCGAGCTCATCGACTACGAGGCCTTCTGCGGCGTCGTGTCCGAGGAGGCCCAGGAGGCGGCGCTCGGCTCGACGATCACTCCCAAGCAGCTCAAGGAGTGGATCGACGACGGCGAGAACATCGACATCATCGATGTCCGGGAGGTCAACGAGTACGAGATCGTCTCGATCCCCGGCGCCCGCCTGATCCCGAAGGGCGAGTTCCTGATGGGCACCGCCCTCCAGGACCTCCCGCAGGACAAGCGCATCGTCCTGCACTGCAAGACGGGTGTCCGCAGCGCCGAGGTCCTCGCGGTGCTCAAGTCGGCGGGCTTCGCGGACGCGGTGCACGTCGGCGGCGGCGTGATCGGCTGGGTCCACCAGATCGAGCCCGAGAAGCCGGTCTACTAGGCCACACCGGAAGGGCCCGGACCTCGTCACGAGGTCCGGGCCCTTCCGTGCGTTCACCCGCAGGTCGTGCCGTACTTCGGGACCGTGCCCTTCAGGAAGTACGCGTCGACCGTCTTCGTCACGCAGGGCGAGGTGCCGTAGGCGCCGTGGCCCTCGCCCTTGTTCGTGACCAGGACGCCGACGCCGTCCCCGAGCTCCTTCGCCATCTTCTCCGCGCCCTCGTACGGGGTCGCCGGGTCGCCGGTCGTGCCGACGACCAGGATCGGAGCCGCGCCCGGGGCGCTCGCCTCCGGCGTCGCCCGCTCGCCCTTCACCGGCCATTCCGCGCACCAGCCGGCCGTGTCCCAGGCGAGGAACGCCCCGAAGACGGGGGACAGCCCGCGGAACTCGGGGATCAGCGCCTTCGCCTGCGCGGCGGTCGGCCGCTCGCTGGAGTCGGCGCAGGAGATCGCCCGCTGGGAGTGCGACTGGGTGGAGTAGTGGCCCTTCGCGTCCCGGTCGTTGTAGTAGTCGGCGAGTTCGAGCAGGGTGCCGCCGCGGCCCTGCTCGGCGTCGGCCAGGGCCTGGGTGAGCAGCGGCCAGTTGGACTGCCCGTACAGGGTGACCGCGATGCCCGTGAGCGCGAGGCTCTCGGTCAGCCGGCGGTCGCCGACGGTCAGCGGCTCGCGGTCCAGCTTCCGCAGCAGGCGCGTGATCCGCGCCGTCCCCGTCTTCGGGTCCTCGCCGGTGCTCTTCAGGTAGTTGTCCAGGGCCCGCTGGAAGCCGATCGTCTGGTGGCGGGCGTGCCCGGCGGTGTCGGCGGTCGGGTCGACGACCGCGTCGAGGACGAGCCGGCCGACGTTCGCCGGGAAGAGGTGGGCGTACGTGCCGCCGAGCTGCGTCCCGTACGAGATGCCGAAGTAGTGGAGCTTGTCGTCCCCGAGGACCTGCCGGACCAGGTCCAGGTCGCGGGCGGTGGCGGTGGTCGTGGTGTAGGGGAGGACGGTGGCCGAGCGGCGGGCGCAGCCGGCGCCGAAGGCGGTGCTGTCCTTCAGGTACGCGGCCTCCTCGGCGGCCGTGTCCGGGGTGAGGTCCACCGAGGCCTCCGCGGCGGCCTGTTCGGCGTCGTCCCGGCAGACCACGCCGGCGCTGCCGCCCACGCCGCGGGGGTCGAAGCCGACCAGGTCGTAGCGCTCGCCGAGCTTCGCGTACTCGGCGGCCGCCTGCGGCAGGATGTCGACGCCCGAGGCGCCGGGGCCGCCGAAGTTGAAGAGGAGCGAGCCGATCCGGCCGCCCTTGTCGGTGGCCTCCTTGCGGATCAGCGCGACGGGGATCGTGGCGCCGTCGGGCTTCGCGTGGTCGAGCGGCACCTTCACCGTCGCGCAGCGCCACTCGGGGCCGGGCCGCTGCCCGCTCTCCGGGGCCGCGCAGCGCTTCCAGTCGGGCCGCTGGCCGGTGAGGGAGGCGGGGAGCGGGGCGGCCGCCGACGGCTTGGCGTTGTCGGTGGTCGGCGGCGGGGTGGCGCTCCCGGTGGGGCTGCCGGTGGCCGTGGACGGGGGAGCCGTGGCCCCGGCTCCGCTCCCGCCGCTCGTGCAGCCCGCGACGAGCAGCCCGGTGACGGCGAGCACCGTCATGCGTACACGTATGGACATGTGTTCCCCCAGGATCCCGGCAAGGCGGCCATCCTAGGGGGCGTCACCTGCCGACGCCGCCCGGAGGCGGGTCACTTGCAGACGGTCCCGGAGGCCGGCTGCTTGCCGTTCAGGAGGTACGCGTCCACGGCCTTCTTCACGCACGCGTTGCCGCTGTTGTAGGCGCCGTGGCCCTCGCCCTCGTACGTCACTTCGATGCCGACGCCCTTGCCGAGCGCGTTCACCATCGCGCGCGTGCCCTCGTACGGCGTGGCCGGGTCCCCGGTGGTGCCGACGACCAGGATCGGGGCCGAACCGGGCGCGGAGACGTCCGGGTGGTCCCAGGCGCCCGGCACCGGCCACTGCGAGCAGCTCGCCAGCGCCCAGCCCATGAAGTCGCCGAAGACGGGGGAGGCCTCGCGGAACTGGCCGAGCCGCTCCTTCGCCTGGCCGAGGGTGTAGCGCTCCTTGAAGTCGACGCAGTTGATGGCGGCGTTGGCGGCCTGGATGTTGCTGTAGCTGCCGGTCTCGGAGCGTCCGTTCATCGAGTCGGAGAGCGAGAGGAGCAGGGCGCCGTCGCCGCCGTCGGCCGCGTCGAGCCCCTGCTCCAGGTAGGGCCAGTAGTCCTTGGAGTACAGGGTCTGCGCGATGCCGTTGGTGGCCTGCGTCTGGGTGAGCTCGCGGTCGCCGATGCCCGGGATCGGCTGCTTGTCGAGCGAGGCCAGCAGGTCGGTGATGAAGGACTCGACCTCGGCGACGCTCGAACCGGGCAGGGTGCACTCGTCGCCGCGGTCCACGCAGTCCTGGGCGAAGTTGTCCAGGGCGAGCTGGAAGCCCTTCGCCTGGCCGAGGGCGCCCTCCTCGACCCCCGCGTCGGGGTCGACGACGGCGTCCAGGACGGCCCGGCCGACGTTCTCCGGGAAGAGGTGGGCGTAGACGCCGCCGAGTTCGGTGCCGTACGAGATGCCGAAGTAGTGGAGCTTGTCGTCGCCGAGGACCTGGCGCATCAGGTCCATGTCCCGGGCGGCGTTCTCGGTGCCGACGTGGGGGAGGGCCGCGCCCGCGTCCTGCTCGCACCCGGCCGCGTACTTCTTCTGCGCGTCCGACAGGGTCCGCTCCTCGGCCGCGTCGTCGGGCGTGAAGTCCAGGGCGTAGTACGCGTCGAGCTCCTTGTCGGTGGCGCACTCGACGGGGTCGCTGCGGCCCACCCCGCGCGGGTCGAAGGAGACGAGGTCGTAGCGGGAGCGGAGGGACTCGTACTCGTTGGCGAAGCCCGGCAGGCCGGTGATGCCGGAGCCGCCGGGCCCGCCGAAGTTGAAGAGGAGCGAGCCGATGCGGTTGCCGCTGTCGCGGGCCTTGGCCCGGATGAGGGCCAGCTCGATGGTCTCGCCCTCCGGCTTCGCCCAGTCCAGCGGTGTCTGGAGGAAGGAGCACTCCCAGGCGGTGCCGCCGGGGAGCGGGGAGGGCGCGGCCCCGCCGCCCTCGGCGGCGGACGGCGCCGTGCAGGGGGCCCAGGCCAGCTTCTGCTCCGTCAGCGCCGAGAACCCGGCCGAGCCGGACGGCTTCGTCGTCGCGGCCGTGTCGTCCGCGCCGTCCGAGCACCCGGCGGCGAGCAGCACGGTCGTGGCGGTGATCAGGGCGGCGCGCTGGGCGGCGGAGATCGGCATAGGCCCATGGTGGGCCGCGGCCCGGACCTCCGCGCGGGGCGGAGGTCCGGACGGGTGGCGGGCCTCTTCGCCACAGGCCGCGACGAGGCCCGTGGCTGCGGCCTGCGCTGAGGCCTGCGCTGCGGCCGTCGCTGCGGCCTGCGTTGCGGACTCGGCTACAGCGCTCCGCGTTTCGTCAGCCAGTTGAAGCAGATCCAGCCGGGCAGCACCGGGAGCCACAGGGTCAGCAGGCGGTACAGCAGCACCGCCGGGGTGGCGACCTCGATGGGGAGACCGACGGCGACCAGACCGGCGATGAGCGCGCCCTCGACCGCGCCGACACCGCCCGGGGTCGGCGCCGCCGAACCGAGCGCGTTGCCCGCGAGGAAGACGACGGCCACGCTCGCGTAGCTGACCGTGTGGTTGCCGTGGCCGAAGGCCCGGATCGACGCGTCCAGGCAGAACACGAACGCGCCGGTCAGGAGCAGCATCCCGCTGATGCCGGTCAGCAGCTTCATCGGCCGCTGGAGCACGTCCAGCATGCGCGGCACCACACCGGCGAAGAGCGACCGCAGCCGCGTCGACACGAACTTGCGCATGAACGGGATGGCGGTCACCACCAGGACGATCACCGCGACCGTCAGCAGCCCGGCGATGACCGTCCTCGACGGGCTGAACGACTGCGTCTTCTCCGTCCCCGTCAGATAGCCGAAGAGGAGCAGGAGCAGGATGTGCGCCCCGAGCCCGAAGAGCTGCGAGGCGCCGACGCTCGCCACCGCGAGCCCCGGCCGTACACCGGAGCGCTGGAGGAAGCGGGTGTTCAGGGCGACGCCGCCGACCGCCGCGGGCGCGACGATCTTCACGAACGAGCCGGCGACCTGCGCCACCACCGTCCGCCAGAACCCGACGCGCTCCGGGACGAAGCCCAGCAGGCTCATCGCCGCCGCCAGGTAGCTGAGCGCCGAGAAGACGAACGCCGCCGCCACCCACCGCCAGTCCGCCTCGCTGACCGTCGACAGCGGCGTACTGGCGATCTGCGACAGCAGGAAGTACGCGGCGACCGCGCCCGCGATCATGCTGACCAGGGTCCGCGGCTTGATCCGCTCCAGGCGGACCGGCTCCACCGGCGCCTGCGGGCGGATCAGCAGCACCTGCTGCCGGATCTGGGCCAGCAGGTCCTCGTCGCGGGCCTCGTCGAGCGCCGTGTCGAGGGCCTTCTTCTCGGCCTTCCGCTCGGCCTTCTTCTCGGCCTTCGTCTCGGACCGTACGACGGTGGTGTCCGCCGTCCTGTCCGCCGCGGCCTCGGCCTTCGCCAGCTCCCGCTCGTGCTTGGCCGCCTCGGAGGCCGCGAGCACGGCCTCGCGCTCGCGCTGCGACCGCTCCCGGGCCAGCCTCCGCAGCGTCGCGCGCGTGGAGCGGCTCAGCGCGATCGGCTGGAGCAGCGGCATGCAGTCGGCGACGCTGTCCGGGCCGAGGACCTCCACGGCCGCCGCGACCGCCCGCTCCGCCCCGACCCGCAGGCCGAGGGTGGTGAGCAGCTGCGCGATGTCCATCCGCAGGATCAGGTCCCCGGCCGCGATCTCGCCGCCCCGCAGGTCGGTCAGGATCACCCTGCCGGAACGATCCACCAGAATCGCGTCGCCCGCGAGCCTGCGGTGGGCGATCCGGCGCGACTGGAGCGCCCGCACCTGCCGCCAGGCACCGCGTACCAGCTCGTCGGTGATCTCCTTGTCGTCGAGCGAGTCCAGGCTCCGGCCGCCGATGTGCTCGTACACGAGCATCACGGCGTCCGGTCCGAGCTCCGAGGTGGCGATCAGCTTCGGCGCGTTCGCCCCGGCGGCGATCGCCGCGTAGGCGAGGAGCGCCTCCTGCTCCAGGGCCTGGCGCAGCGAGACGATCGACCGGCGGGTGGTGATCGTCCGCAGCGTGATCCGCCGCCACATCCGGTAGAAGAAGCCGTGGGCCTGCTGCTCGCGGTCGACGACGGTGACGTCGAGCGGCGCGCCCTCCTCCAGGGTCACGATGTACCGGCGGCCCCGGTCGCCGATGTCCGACGCGTCCGGCACGCCCTCGGCGCGCAGCGCCGTCACGGGGCGGAAGCCGACCCTTCGCAGGCCGGCGAGGAGGGTCTGGCCGGTGGGCCGGACGTTCGGCGAGCCGACGGCGTACAGCGTGCCGTAGGCCACGGTCCAGCCGATCAGCACGGTCAGGATGATCGAGAGCGCCGTGGTGTAGCCGGCCACCAGCATCGTGAACGCGTCGAGCAGCAGCACCGCCCAGAGCGACACCCGCCAGCGGGGTCGGCGGGCCATGCCGACGGCCGTCATGTACGCGATGACCGGGGCGAGGTAGTTGTGCACCGGGTCGGTGAGCCCGCCGCCGGACTGCGGCTGCGTCAGCGCGTCCTGGATCGTGCCGGGCGCCGCCTGGGCGACCCAGAGATCGGTGGCGAGCGTCACGCCGTGCGCGAGGACGGCGGCGAGGACGCCGTCGGCGATGCGCAGCCCGTCCCGTTTGATCAGCCGTTCGATGGCGAAGGCGACCGGGACCAGCAGGACGGCGATGGAGGAGACGAGACCGGCGATCTTGACGAAGACGTCGGGTGCGCCGACGGCCCCCTTGTTGATGTCCTCTTCGAGGCCCGACGTCGTGGCGTGCGCGAAGGCGGCGATGGCGATGACGAGACCGATGGCGAGGAGACCGGCGAGCAGCCGCATCAGGTCGGAGGGCCGGTGGACACGGGCCGCGAGCAGGGGTTCGTCCCCCGAGACCCGCTCCGGCACGTCGGCCTCACCCTCCTCGGGAGGCTGCGTGTCCTGCCCCATCACCATGTCCGTCTCTGCATGCGCGTCGTGTCGTTCCTGCTGTCGCTGTCGCTGTCGGTCTCGTACGTGCTCGTGGTCCTGCGTTCGTTCTCGTTCTTGTTCTTGTATGTGTCGCTCTTGATCTCGTATCACCAGTCACCGCCCGGACGATGGTGGCATGAAGAGCCGCCGCGCGGAGGCATCAGGGCCATGTCGGTGGGGTGAGGCAGGATGGGGCGGATGAGCCTGGAGGAACCCGTGGGGGAGACCGGAGAACTGCCCGAGTACGCGGAGCGGGTGCTCGACGTCGCCGACGGGATCCCGCCCGGCCGGGTGATGACCTATGGCGACGTGGCCGAATGGCTGGGCGAGGGAGGGCCGCGTCAGGTCGGCCGCGTCATGGCCCTGTACGGCGGGACGGCGCCGTGGTGGCGGGTGGTCCGCGCGGACGGGACGCTGCTTCCCGGGCACGAGCTGCGGGCCCTCGGCCACTACCGCGAGGAGGGCACCCCGCTGCGCGAGGCGGGCCCGGCGGCCGAGGGACACGTCCCGAGGATCGACATGCGACGGGCGCGCTGGGACGGAACTCACATCTGAGCTCCTCGGGGGTGCCCCGGAGCGGACGCGGTACGGAGTACGGCGTCGGATCCGGCACGGAGGGCGGTCCGGAGTACGGCTCGGCGGCGGTCCGATTCGCGTAACGTCGACGTTCGCGTCTTCCGCGGCGACGGCCGCCGCGCACGGCCGCCTCACCCGCACCACCACATCCCCCAGGACCGGCGAACCACGTGAGCTCCTCCTCCACCACCCGGCACACGCCGCACCAGGGACAGCCGTACCCGGGTCCGGGCCGGCAGCGGACCCCGGGCGCGTACCGACTGGTGCGTACCGCGCCGGCCCCGCTGGATCCCCCTCAGCTGGACGCAGCCCAGCGGGAAGTGGTTGACCACACCGGCGGACCCCTTCTCGTCCTCGCCGGACCGGGCACGGGAAAGACGACGACCCTGGTCGAGTCGGTCGCGGCCCGCATGGAGCGGGGCGCCGACCCCGAGCGCCTCCTCGTCCTCACCTTCAGCCGCAAGGCCGCCGTCGAACTCCGCGACCGCATGGCCACCCGCCTCGGCGGCCGCCGCCCGCCGCAGGCGACGACCTTCCACTCGTACTGCTACGCCCTGATCCGCGCCCACCAGGACGCCGAGCTCTTCGCCGAACCGCTGCGGCTGCTCTCGGGACCCGAGCAGGACCTCGCCGTGCGCGAGCTGCTCGCCGGCCAGATCGACCTGGAGAAGGCGGGCCTCGGGCAGGTCGGCTGGCCCGACGAACTGCGCGCCTGCCTCACCACCCGCGGCTTCGCCGACGAGGTGCGCGCGGTCCTCGCGCGCTCGCGCGAGCTGGGCCTCGGCCCGGACGCCCTCGCCCGCTTCGCCGAGCGGGTCGGGCGCCCGGACTGGAAGGCGGCGGCCGGCTTCCTCGCCGAGTACCTCGACGTCCTCGACCTCCAGGGCGTCCTCGACTACACGGAGCTCGTCCACCGGGCCGTCCTGCTCGCCG
The DNA here is from genome assembly GCF_055581845.1 of Streptomyces sp. NPDC042346. Taxonomy (NCBI): domain Bacteria; kingdom Bacillati; phylum Actinomycetota; class Actinomycetes; order Kitasatosporales; family Streptomycetaceae; genus Streptomyces; species Streptomyces sp. NPDC042346. Next base: position 1,219,858 of record NZ_JBVJEH010000001.1, read on the forward strand.
GGAGCGTCACGCTGCCCGCGTACGACGCGGTGTACGTCGACGAGTACCAGGACACCGACCCGGCACAGGTCCGGCTCCTGCACGCCCTCACGGGCGAATCGACAGGGGCCGCCCGAAGGGCGTCCGTGAGGGGCGATGGTCGGGCGACGGGCGGGAGCACGGTCGTCGCCTTCGGCGACCCGGACCAGTCCATCTACGCCTTCCGGGGCGCCGACGTGAACGGCATCCTCGACTTCCCGGACGCGTTCGGCGGCAACGACGTGCGGGTCCTGCGCACCTCGCGCCGCGCGGGCGCGGAGCTGCTCGGGGCGACCCGGCTGCTCACCCAGCGGATGCCGCTGACCCGGCTCCCCTCCGACAAGGTCCGGGCACACCGGGAGCTCGCGGCGGCACGGGACGGCGGCCGGGCGGAGGCGTACACGTACCCCACGGCCTCGGCGGAGGCGGAGAACATCGCCGACCTGCTGCGCCGGGCGCACCTGGAGGACGGCGTCCCCTGGCAGGACATGGCCGTCCTCACCCGCGCCGCCGCCTCCCTCCCGTCCCTGCGCCGCGCCCTCACGTCGGCGGGCGTCCCGGTCGAAACGGACGCCGCGGACACCCCCCTCCGCCACGAACCGGCGGTCGCCCCCCTGCTCCTCGCACTCCGAGCGGTTTCACGACCGACGGCCCCGGCCGTGAACGAGACGGCGCCTTTGCCGGACCCGGTTGTGGGCATGCGTTCCGCCGGGGCGGAACGGGTGGGCACAACCACCCACGCTGCCGCACTGTCGGCGCCCCGCTTGGACCCCACGCCCGATGGCCCTGCCGCGCACAAGGCCGCCGAAGGCCCCGGGCCGGCCGAGGCCCAGACGCCGACCGCCGGCTGGCTCACCGTCGAGACCGCGCTCGAACTCCTCGCCTCCCCCCTCGCCGGCGTCGACCCCGCCGACCTGCGCCGGCTCGGCCGCGCCCTGCGCGACGAGGAGCGGGCCGGCGGCAACAAGGTCCCGCCCCCCTCCGACGTCCTGCTCGCCCGCGCGCTCGCCGAGCCCGAGCGGCTCGTCGCCCACGACCCCTCGTACGCCCGCGGCGCCCGCCGCCTCGGCGAGCTCCTCCGCGAGACCCGCACCCTCCTCGCCGCCGGCGGCACCGCCGAGGAGGCCCTCTGGGTGCTCTGGAACGGCACCCCCTGGCCCGGGCGCCTGGAGCGCTCCGCCCTGCGCGGCGGCCCCGCCGGGCGGAACGCCGACCGGGACCTCGACGCCGTCTGCGCCCTGTTCGAGACCGCCGCCCGCGCCGAGGAGCGCGTCGGCGGCCGCGGTGTCCTCAACTTCCTCGAAGAGCTCGACGCCCAGGACATCGCCGCCGACACCCTCACCCGACGCCACACCCGCCCCGACGCCGTCCGCCTGATGACCGCCCACCGTTCCAAGGGCCTCGAATGGCGTTTCGTCGTCGTCGCCGGCGTCCAGGAGGGCCTCTGGCCGGACCTGCGCCGCCGCGGCTCCCTCCTCGAAGCCGACCGGATCGGCCGCGACGGCCTCGCCGAGCCGCTCACCCCGGGCGCCCTCCTCGCCGAGGAGCGCCGCCTGTTCTACGTCGCCGCCACCCGCGCCCGCGACCGCCTCGTCGTCACCGCCGTGAAGGCTCCGGCGGAGGACGGCGACCAGCCCTCCCGTTTCCTCACCGAGTTCGGTGTCGAGCCGAAGGAGGTGCCGGGCCGCCCGCGCCGCCCCCTCGCCGTCTCCGCCCTGGTCGCCGAGCTCCGGGCGACGACCGTCGACCCGGCCGCCTCGCCCGCGCTCCGCGACGCCGCCGCCCACCGCCTCGCCTCCCTCGCCGCGCTCACCGACGAGGACGGCCAGGCGCTGGTGCCCGCCGCGCACCCGGACCGCTGGTGGGGCCTGTTCGAGCCGACGCACAGCGCGGTGCCGCTGCGCGACCGCGACCAGCCCGTCTCCCTCTCGCCGAGCGCCCTGGAGAACCTCGCCACGACCTGCTCCCTCCAGTGGTTCCTGGGCCGGGAGGTCAAGGCCGCGGCCCCCGCCACCGCCGCCCAGGGCTTCGGGAACGTCGTGCACGTCCTCGCCGACGAGGTCGCCTCCGGCCGCACCCCGGCCGACCTCGACGTCCTCATGGCCCGCCTGGACTCCGTCTGGGACGCCCTCGCCTTCGACGCCCCCTGGAAGTCGGCCCAGGAGAAGGCGCACGCGCGCGTGGCGCTCGAACGCTTCCTCCAGTGGCACGTCATGGACCGCGGCGGCCGTACCCCCGCCGCCTCCGAGCACGGCTTCGACGTGACCTTGGAGGCGGGGGAGTACGAGGTCCGCATCCGCGGCTCCATGGACCGCGTCGAGACCGACGAGCAGGGCCGCGCCTACGTCGTCGACTTCAAGACCGGCAAGTCGGCCCCCACCCGGGACGAGGTCGCCCACCACCCGCAGCTGGCCGTCTACCAGCTCGCGGTGCGGGAGGGCGCTCTCGACGAGGTCTTCGACGGGCACCGGCCGGAGCCGGGCGGCGCCGAGCTCGTACAGCTGCGGCAGGCCGCCCCGAAGAAGGAGGGCGGGGACGCGCTTCCGAAGGTCCAGGCCCAGGGACCGCCGGACGGGGAGTGGGTCGGCGACCTGCTCGCCACCGCCGCCGGCCGCGTCCTCGACGAGCGCTTCGCCCCCACCACCGGCCAGCACTGCGCGAACTGCGCCTTCCGTGCCTCGTGCAGCGCCCAGCCGGAGGGCCGCCAGATCGTCGAATGACCCTCCCGTACCCGCCCCGGCCGGGCCGCTCGCCCGGTCCGGTCGCGGGCACGCGCGCGCGGGGCGACCCTGGTGGACAGGGATGGGGGAATCCGCGAGGAGGCTCGCATGGCGTCCCACCGAAAGCTCCGCGCCGCGGCCGTCGTCTGTGCCGCCGTCGCCGTCGCGGGTCCCGCACCGGCGGTGGCCCGGGCGGCGCCACCGGCAGCGGTCCCGGCAGCGGTCGGGGCCCCCGCTCCCGCCCCCTCCCCGGATCCCTTCGCGAACCTCACCCCCGACGAGATCGCCGACCGGGCGGTCACCGCCACCCAGTCCGCGACCTCGCTCCGCATGACGGGCCGGGTCACCGCCGACGGGGAGCCCCTCGACATCGACTTCGCGGTCAACGACCGCCAGGAGTGCACCGGCGCGATGAGGATCGGCGGCGGCACCGCCGAGCTGCGCCGCGTCGACGACATCACGTACATGAAGGGCGACGAGGCCTTCTGGCGGGTCTCCATGGCCTCCCAGGGCATGCCCGAGCCACAGATCGACGCCACGATCGAGCTCATCAAGGGCCGCTGGCTGAAGATCGCCCCGGGGCAGGCGGGCAGCGGCGACCTCGGCGGCGTCTGCGACCTGAAGGGGCTCCTCGCCGACCTCGACGAGGACGCGGAGCAGCGCAGCGGCCTGGTGCGGGGACCCGACGGCGAGCTGGACGGCACGCCCGTGGCGACGCTGGTGAAGAAGAAGACGGGCGGGGAGACGACCGGAGGGGAGACGCCGGGCGGGGAGACGCCCAGGCCGGAGACGACCACCGTCTCCGTCTCCGAGGAGGGCAAGCCCTACATCCTCAAGATGGTCAAGACGGGCGGCGACGAACCCGGCTCCATGGTGCTCTCGGACTACGACAAGCCGGTCAAGGTGGTCGTCCCGCCCGCCGACGAGACGGTGGACCTGTCCAAGCTGGACCAGGGCACGCCCGCGTGACGGGGGTGCGGGAGGCCCGGTGAGCACCGGGCCGGGCCGCACTGTCGGTCGGTCGCGTTAGCCTCTTTGAGGTGACCGCACACCTCACCGACCCCGAGCAGCTCAAGGAGCTCCTCGGCATCCCGTTCACCCCGGAGCAGACGGCCTGCATCACCGCGCCGCTCGCCCCGCAGGTCGTCGTGGCCGGAGCCGGCTCCGGCAAGACGACGGTGATGGCCGCCCGTGTGGTCTGGCTGGTCGGCACGGGCCAGGTCGCCCCCGAGCAGGTCCTCGGCCTCACCTTCACCAACAAGGCCGCGGGCGAACTCGCCGAGCGCGTCCGCACCGCCCTCGTCCGCGCCGGGGTCACCGACCCCGACGTCATCGATCCCGACGAGCCCCCGGGCGAGCCCCGCATCTCCACGTACCACGCCTTCGCCGGGCAGCTCCTCACCGACCACGGCCTCCGCATCGGCCTGGAGCCCACCTCCCGGCTCCTCGCCGACGCCACCCGCTACCAGCTCGCCGCGCGCGTGCTGCGCGAGGCCCCCGGCCCGTACCCGGCACTGACCAAGTCCTTCCCGACCCTCGTCACCGACCTCCTCGCCCTCGACGGCGAGCTCGCCGAGCACCTCGTACGGCCCCGGGACCTCACGGCGTACGACTCCGAGCTCCTCACCGCCCTCGCCGACGCCAAGCTCAGCAACGCCGAACTGCGCAAGATCCCCGAGGCCACCGCCGCCCGCCGCGAGCTCCTCGACCTCGTCGTCCGCTACCGCGCCGCCAAGCGCTCCCGCGACCTGCTCGACTTCGGCGACCAGATCGCCCTCTCCGCCGAGCTAGCCACCACCCGGCCCGAGGTCGGCGGCCTGCTCCGCGAGGAGTTCCGGGTCGTCCTCCTCGACGAGTACCAGGACACCTCCGTCGCCCAGCGGCTGCTGCTCTCCGGCCTCTTCGGCCAGGGCACCGGACACGCCGTGACCGCCGTCGGCGACCCCTGCCAGGCCATCTACGGCTGGCGGGGCGCCTCCGTCGCCAACCTGGACGACTTCCCCGAGCACTTCCCGGGCGCCGACGGCAGCCCCGCGAGCCGCTACTCCCTCTCCGAGAACCGGCGCAGCGGCGGCCGCCTCCTCGACCTCGCCAACCGCCTCGCCGCCCCCCTCCGTGCCATGCACGCGGGCGTGGAGGCACTGCGCCCCGCGCCGGGCGCGGAGCAGGACGGCAGCGTCCGCATCGCCCTGCTGCCCACCCACGCCGAGGAGATCGACTGGCTGGCCGACTCCCTCGCCCACCTCGTCCGCACCGGCCGCGAGCCCGGCGAGATCGCCGTCCTGTGCCGGACCGCGACCGACTTCCCCGCGATCCACGCCGCCCTCGTCGCCCGGGACGTGCCCGTCGAGGTCGTCGGCCTCTCCGGCCTCCTCCACCTGCCCGAGATCGCCGACCTCGTCGCCGTCTGCGAGGTCCTCCAGGACCCGGGGGCCAACGCCTCCCTGGTCCGCCTCCTCACCGGCCCCCGCTGGCGGATCGGCCCCCGCGACCTGGCCCTCCTCGGCCGCCGGGCCCGGCTGCTCGTCCACCGGGGCGGCGACGACCCGGACCCCGAGCAGCGGCTCGCCGCCGCAGTCGAGGGCGTCGACCCGGCGGAGGTGATCTCGCTCGCCGACGCGCTCGACACCTTCCTGGACTCCGGCGGCGCCGGCGACGACGGCCTGCCCTTCTCCGCCGAGGCCAGGGTCCGCTTCGCGCGCCTCGCCGCCGAGCTGCGCGCCCTGCGCACCTCGCTCGCCGACCCGCTCATGGACGTGCTGCACCGGATCCTCACCGCGACCGGCCTGGAGGTCGAGCTCTCGGCCTCCCCGCACGCGCTGGCCGCCCGCCGCCGCGAGACCCTGTCGAACTTCCTGGACGTCGCCGCGGGCTTCGCCTCCCTCGACGGCGAGGCGAGCCTCCTCGCCTTCCTCGGCTTCCTGCGCACGGCCGTCCAGTTCGAGAAGGGCCTCGACAACGCCCTCCCGGGCGGCGAGAACACGGTGAAGGTCCTCACCGCCCACAAGTCCAAGGGCCTGGAGTGGGACGTCGTCGCCGTCCCCGGCCTGGTCGCCGGCGCCTTCCCGAGCGCCCGCGCGCGCGAGGCGTGGACCTCCCAGCCGCAGGTCCTCCCGCACGCCCTGCGCGGCGACGCGGACACGCTGCCGGGGATCGACACGTGGGACGCCAAGTCCCTCACGTCCTTCAAGAACGCCATGCGGGACCACCAGCACACGGAAGAGCTCCGCCTCGGCTACGTCACCTTCACCCGCCCCCGCTCCCTCCTCCTCGGCTCGGCCCACTGGTGGGGACCGTCCCAGAAGAAGCCCCGGGGCCCCTCGGACTTCCTCCAGGCCCTGTACGACCACTGCGAGGCCGGCCACGGCGACATCGAATCCTGGGCGGAAACCCCGGAGGAGGACGCGGAGAACCCGTCCCTGACGGAGAACACGAAGGACCAGGCCTGGCCGCTACCGCTGGACGCCGAGGCACTGACCCGCCGTAGGCAGGCGGCGGAGCAGGTGACCGCCGCGCTGCGGGCCATCGTTCCGCAGGACTGGGGGCACCTCCCGGGCGAAGCTCCGGGGGAGGGTGGGCACAGCCCCACCAGCGCAGCGCCCGACCTCCAGGACCCGCACCCCGAGGACCTCTGGCCGGACGACGAGGAACCCGTCTGGGACGAGGAGACCCTCCCCGAGGACACCCACACCGACGCGGTCCCGGCACCAAGGGACCCGGAGCGCACCACGGAGCGCACCCCGGAGCGCACCCTCACTCCCGAGGAGCTCCGCACCATCGCTTCCTGGGACCGCGACCTCACCGCCCTCACCACCGAACTCCGCCGCGCCCGCGCCACCACCCGCGACGTCCTCCTCCCCCCGTACCTCTCCGCCTCCCAGGTCCTCCGCCTCGCCGCCGACCCCGACGGCTTCGCCCAGGACCTGGCCCGCCCCATGCCCAAGCCGCCGCAGCCCGCGGCCCGCCGGGGCACCCGCTTCCACGCGTGGGTGGAGTCCCGCTTCGAGGAGCTGCCGCTGCCGTTCCTCGGCCCGGAGGACCTCCCCGGCGGCGAGGACTTCGCGGGCGAGCCCGAGATCCTCGACGAGCGGGACCTCGACACCCTCAAGGAGGCCTTCGCCCGCACCCCGTACGCCCACCGCTCCCCGTACCGCGTCGAGGTCCCCGTCCACCTCACCCTCGGGGGCCGGGTCGTCCGGGGCCGGATCGACGCCGTCTACCGGGACCCGGACACCGGCGCGTACGAGATCGTCGACTGGAAGACCAGCCACCACCGGACCGCCGACCCCCTCCAGCTCGCGATCTACCGGCTCGCCTGGGCCGAGCAGCACGGCCTCGCGCCCGAGGACGTCGCGGCCGCCTTCGTCTACGTCCGTACGGGTGAGGTCGCCCGGCCCGCCCGCCTGCCCGGCCGTGCCGAGCTGGAGGCCATCCTGCTGGGCGGGGCACCCCCCGGCGCCGGATAGGCTCGGAGGCATGAGCGAGACCCCGGACAGCGTCGTCCACGCCGTGCGCACGTACATCGACCAGCACCGCGAGGCCTTCCTCGGCGACCTCGCCGAGTGGCTGCGCATCCCCTCCGTGTCCGCGCAGCCGGACCGCGCCGGGGACGTCCGCCGCAGCGCCGAGTGGCTCGCCGCCAAGCTGGCGGAGACCGGCTTCACGACGGTCGAGGTGTGGGAGACGGACGGCGCCCCCGCGGTCTTCGCCGAGTGGCCCTCCGGCGACCCGGACGCCCCGACGGTCCTCGTCTACGGCCACCACGACGTGCAGCCCGCGGCCCGCGAGGACGGCTGGCACACGGAGCCCTTCGAGCCGACCGTGATCGACGGCCGGATGTACGCGCGGGGCGCCGCCGACGACAAGGGACAGGTGTTCTTCCACACACTCGGTGTCCGCGCCCACCTCGCCGCCACCGGCCGCACCGCCCCCGCCGTCAACCTCAAGCTGATCGTCGAGGGCGAGGAGGAGTCCGGCTCCCCGCACTTCCGCGAGCTCGTCGAGACCCACGCCCAGCGGCTCGCCGCCGACGCCGTGATCGTCTCCGACACCGGCATGTGGTCCGAGACCACCCCCACCGTGTGCACCGGCATGCGCGGGGTCGCCGACTGCGAGATCGAGCTGTACGGCCCCGACCAGGACATCCACTCCGGTTCCTTCGGCGGCGCCGTGCCCAACCCGGCCACCGTCGCGGGCCGGATCGTCGCCGCGCTGCACGACGAGACCGAGCGGGTGGCGATCCCCGGCTTCTACGAGGGCGTCACCGAGCTCTCCGACGCCGAGCGCGCCCTCGTCGCCGAGCTCCCCTTCGACGAGGCGGCCTGGCTGCGTACGGCCAAGTCCCGCGGCACGCTCGGCGAGGCCGGCTTCTCCACCCTGGAGCGCGTCTGGGCCCGCCCCACCGCCGAGGTCAACGGCATCGGCGGCGGCTACCAGGGCCCCGGCGGCAAGACGATCGTCCCCGCCTCCGCCCAGCTCAAGCTGTCGTTCCGGCTCGTCGCCGGCCAGGACCCGGCCAAGATCGAGCTCGCCGTACGGGACTGGCTCGCCGGACTCGTCCCCGCCGGCATCCGGTACGAGATCGTCTTCGGCGCACCGACCCGCCCCTGCCTCACCCCCCTCGACCACCCCGCCCTCAAGGCGGTGGCCGGGGCCATGAGCAGGGCCTTCGACGGCGCCAAGGTCCGCTACACCCGCGAGGGCGGCTCCGGACCGGCCGCCGACCTCCAGGACGTCCTGGAGGCACCCGTACTGTTCCTGGGCATCTCCGTCCCGTCCGACGGCTGGCACGCCCCGAACGAGAAGATCGAGCTCGATCTCCTCATGAAGGGCGTCGAGACCACGGCTCACCTGTGGGGCGACCTGCCCGCCGCCCTAGGGCCTGTCCGGCGGATCATGGCCGGGTCCGCGGCGTCCGGCACGGCACCTCGCCGTGTTGCCGAAACACCCGAATAGCTCCGCTATTAGTGCGCTCCGGCGCCTTGCGATGCACCGCACCGGACGCCGCGGCCTATCCGGCCATGATCCGCCGGACAGGCCCTAGCCGCCGCGCGCTGAACCCACACACCGATCCGGGGGAGTTGGAAGCACCTGTGAGCAACTTGAAGCACGCCGCGAAGGTCAGGCCGGACCGGCTGGACCGCCCGATCTCGCTGACCGCACCGAGCGGCCTCGACCGGGCTGCTCACCACCGCCTCGACGAGGCGTGGCTGGCGGCGGCCTGGAGCCACCCCACGACCCGGGTCTTCGTGGTCTCCGGGGGGCAGGTGCTGATCGACGACCGGCCCGACGGCACCACCGAGCTCGTCATGACCCCGGCGTTCGAGGCCCCCGTCACCGAGACCCACCGCTACTTCCTGGGCACGGACGCCGACGGGGTGTCGTACTTCGCGCTCCAGAAGGACTCCCTGCCCGGCCGCATGGACCAGTCCGCCCGGCCCGCGGGGCTGCGCGAGGCGGGCCTGCTGCTCTCGCCCCGGGACGCGGGCCTCATGGTGCACGCCGTCGCCCTGGAGAACTGGCAGCGCCTCCACCGCTTCTGCTCGCGCTGCGGCGAGCGCACCGTCATCGCCGCCGCCGGGCACATCCGCCGCTGCCAGGCCTGCGGCGCCGAGCACTACCCGCGTACCGACCCGGCGGTCATCATGCTGGTCACGGACGACCAGGACCGGGCCCTGCTGGGCCGCCAGGTGCACTGGCCGGAGGGCCGCTTCTCGACCCTCGCGGGCTTCGTCGAGCCCGGCGAGTCCATCGAGCAGTCGGTGGCCCGCGAGGTCTTCGAGGAGGCCGGCGTCACGGTCGGCGAGGTCGAGTACATCGCCAGCCAGCCCTGGCCGTTCCCGTCCAGCCTCATGCTGGGCTTCTTCGCCCGCGCCACATCCTCGGAGATCAACGTGGACGGCGAGGAGATCCACGAGGCCCGCTGGTTCTCCCGCGAGGACCTCGCGGCCGGCTTCGAGTCCGGCGAGGTGCTCCCCCCGTACGGCATCTCGATCGCCTCCCGCCTGATCGAGCTCTGGTACGGCAAGCCGCTCCCGAAGCCGGGCGACGTGGTCTGAGAAACACGGAACCCCCGACCGGAGGCCTCTCCGATCGGGGGTCGTGCGTCGCCGGGCCGTGCGTAGCGGGCCGTGAGCCGCGGCTCGTGAGCCGCGGCTCGTGAGCCGCGGCTCGTGAGCCGCGGCTCGTCCGTCGCCGCTGGTGCGGGCGGGGTCAGACGCCGAGCGCCTGCTTCACCTGCGCGAGGCTCGGGTTCGTCATGACGACCTCGTCGCCGCCGGCGGCGGGAAGAATGCGGACGGTCGGGACCGTCTGGTTGCCGCCGTTGGCCTTCTCGACGTACGCGGCCGACTCCGGGTCCTGCTCGATGTTGATCTCCGAGTACGCGATGCCCTCACGGTCCATCTGGCTCTTCAGCCGACGGCAGTAGCCGCACCACGTGGTGCTGTACATCGTCACAGTGCCCTGCATGGCCTGCGCTCCTCTTCTTCGCTGACGGGTGCCGAGAAGGAGAACGTACGCCCCGGCCGTCCCATTCCCGGCATTCGTATGACCGGCGCCTCCCGCCTGTGGACGAGCCGCGACACCGAGCTCGCCGGACCTGGCAGCATGGACAGGTGACAGCAGCAACGCACTCCACTCTCTTCCCGCAGGTACCGGAGACGGCCGACGCGGTGCTCGACGGGCTCGACCCCGAGCAGCGCGAGGTGGCGCTCGCCCTGAGCGGCCCGGTGTGCGTGCTGGCGGGAGCCGGCACGGGCAAGACGCGCGCCATCACCCACCGGATCGCGTACGGGGTGCGGGCGGGCATACTCCAGCCCGCCAGCGTGCTGGCCGTCACGTTCACCAACCGCGCCGCGGGCGAGATGCGCGGCCGGCTCCGGGAGCTCGGGGCAGGCGGCGTCCAGGCCCGTACGTTCCACTCCGCGGCCCTGCGCCAGCTCCAGTTCTTCTGGCCGAAGGCCGTCGGCGGCGACATGCCCCGGCTCCTGGAGCGGAAGATCCAGCTCGTCGCCGACGCCGCGGCCCGCTGCCGCATCCGCCTCGACCGCAACGAGCTGCGCGACGTCACGGGCGAGATCGAATGGGCCAAGGTCACCCAGACGGTCCCCGCCGACTACCCTGCCGCGGTCGCCAAGTCCGTCCGGGACGCCCCGCGCGACCCGGCCGAGATCAGCCAGATCTACGCGCTGTACGAGCAGCTCAAGCGCGACCGCTCGGTGATCGACTTCGAGGACGTGCTGCTGCTCACCGTCGGCATCCTCCAGGACCGGCACGACATCGCCGAGCAGATCCGCCGCCAGTACCAGCACTTCGTCGTGGACGAGTACCAGGACGTCTCCCCGCTCCAGCAGCGTCTGCTCGACCTGTGGCTCGGCGACCGGGACAACCTCTGCGTCGTCGGCGACGCCAGCCAGACCATCTACTCGTTCACCGGCGCCACCCCCGACCACCTGCTGAACTTCCGCAACCGCCATCCGAACGCCACGGTGGTCAAGCTCGTCCGCGACTACCGCTCCACCCCGCAGGTCGTCCACCTGGCCAACGGACTGCTCAGCCAGGCCCGCGGCCGGGCCGCCGAGCACCGCCTGGAGCTGATCTCCCAGCGCGACCCGGGCCCCGAGCCGGCCTACGCGGAGTACGCCGACGAACCGGCCGAGGCCGAGGGCACCGCCCGCCGCATCCGGGACCTCGTCGCCGCCGGCGTCCCGGCCGGCGAGATCGCCGTCCTGTACCGGATCAACGCCCAGTCCGAGGTCTACGAGCAGGCCCTCGCCGACGCCGGAGTGCCCTACCAGCTCCGCGGCGCGGAGCGCTTCTTCGAGCGCCAGGAGGTACGGGAGGCGGGCATCGCCCTGCGCGGCGCCGCCCGCGCCGGGGGCAACGACTCCCTCCTCGACGACGCCGACGACCTTCCCTCGCAGGTCAGGGCCGTCCTCTCCACCAAGGGCTGGACCACCAAGCCGCCCTCGGGATCCGGCGCGGTCCGCGACCGCTGGGAGTCGCTCGCCGCCCTCGTCCGGCTCGCCGAGGACTTCGCCCGCGCCAAGTCGGGGGCCACCCTCTCCGACCTGGTCGCCGAGCTCGACGAGCGGGCCGCCGCCCAGCACGCCCCGACCGTCCAGGGCGTCACCCTCGCCTCGCTGCACGCGGCCAAGGGCCTCGAATGGGACGCCGTGTTCCTGGTCGGCCTCACCGAGGGCATGATGCCCATCACATACGCCAAGACCGACGAACAGGTCGAGGAGGAGCGCCGCCTGCTGTACGTCGGCGTCACCCGCGCCCGCCTCCACCTCTCGCTCTCCTGGGCGCTGTCCCGCGCCCCGGGCGGCCGCGCCTCCCGGCGCCCCACCCGCTTCCTCAAGGGACTGCGGCCCGGCTCCGGCTCCCTCGGCTCCGTCGCCGCCGCCGGTGCCGGAGGCATCGAGCGGGGCATCGCGGCCGGCCGGCGCAAGCCGCGCGGCCCCGTCCTGTGCCGGGTCTGCGGAGCGACGCTCACCGAGGCGGGCGCGATGAAGCTCATGCGCTGCGAGGACTGTCCCTCGGACATGGACGAGGCGCTCTACGAGCGGCTCCGCGACTGGCGCTCCGAGCAGGCGCGGGAGCTGGCCCAGCCCGCCTACTGCGTCTTCACCGACAAGACGCTCATGGCCATCGCCGAGCGCGTCCCGACCACCGACGGCGAGCTCTCCTCGATCGCCGGCGTCGGCATCCGCAAGCTCGACCGCTTCGGAGCCGATGTCCTGGCCATCTGCGCAGGTGGGGACAGCGGGACGGGCGAGGACGAACACTGAGCAAAACTCGTGGCGAAAATAGTTTGCGCCTGCCCCGTCAAGCGCCATAGGTTCTTAACCACGGACACGGCGGCTTCTTCGAAGCCCTGTCTTCGTGCTGTACTTGTCCAAATACATATGAGGGCCCGGCTCACACCCGAGTCCTCCGAGACGCCGAGAGGAGGCGATTCCCCGTGATCAGCAACATCGAGACCAGCACCAACGGCTTCGTCAGCACCGCCAAAATGACCGATCGCGCGATCGTCTCCGCCTGCTCGCTCGGCCTCTCCGGCGCTGCGTTCCTTGGCAGCGGTCTGCCCGTCACCGGTCTGTCCGGTCTCGGCACGCCCGCCATCGAGCGCAATGAGCGACCGACCAAGGCGCTGGGAGCAGTAGCAGCAGGCAAGGCCACGGCCTATGCCTTTGCCGCGACCGGTGCCGGAATCCAGCAGCGGCAGACGACGACGCACCACCACATGATGTGGGCCTTCCGTGGGCTCGAACCCTGGAGTGATCCAGTCTGATCCATGATCGGACCGGCGCCTTCAGGGCCGCGGAACCCCACCCGGGATCCGCGGCCCTTCTGTTTGTCCCCGACCGGGGATGACGGAGCGAAGGGGCCTCGGGCAGAAACACCCGGTACCAGCCGAAACCCCGGCCAACAGGCCGGAACGACCAGACGAGGAAAGACCACCGTGCAACTCGAAGCGCACGCCCCGTCCGTACCGCCTTCCGACTCGATCTCGCTGCCCGGCTCCACGGAGGACCACGCTTTGACCCCCGTCACCCCCCTCACCGCGCTCACCGCGCTCGACGACGCCATCGAGAACCTCGGCGTCCCCGTTCCCTGTCGCGCCTACGACCCGGAGGTCTTCTTCGCCGAGTCCCCGGCCGACGTCGAGTACGCGAAGTCCCTCTGCCGGACCTGCCCGCTCATGGAGGCCTGCCTGGCCGGTGCTCAGGAGCGCCGCGAGCCCTGGGGCGTCTGGGGCGGCGAGCTCTTCGTCCAGGGCGTGGTCGTCGCCCGGAAGCGGCCCCGTGGCCGTCCGCGCAAGAACCCGGTCGCGGCATGAGCGCCACCGGAACCATCGACCGCCCCTCCACGAACGATCCCCAGAAGCAGGCACCGATGACCTCTTCCGTCATTGAGCCCATCGGCTCCGCGACCCCCGACTTCTCCACCACCGCCGCGCACACCGCGCGTCAGAACAGGATCCGCGAAATGCAACTCATCCCAGAAGCCCTGGCTCGTGCTCATATGCACGAGCGGCAGCGTGAGGCCGAGGCGGAACGTCAGGCCGTGCGCCTGGTCGCCGCCCGGCGCATGCAGCGCCGCGCCGAGCGTGTGTCGCTGCGCGCCCGTCGCGCACTGGCCATGGCCGTCATGAACTAAGGGGTCTCCACCCCGCGCCCTCCGGGGCGCGCCCGCGGGGGCCGGTCCTCACGGACCGGCCCCCGCGGTGCGTTGCCCGGGCCGCGGCGACCCGCCGGGCTATCGTCACGAGGATGAACGACGCCCGTACCCCCGAGGCACCCTTCGCCTGCGCGCGCTGCGGCAAGACCACCGACACCCTCCCGCTGACCTGGACGTGTTCGGTGGAGAACGGCCGGCGCGAGTACTTCTGCGAGGACTGCGCCCGCGCCCACATCCGCGCGATCGAGGGCCGGCTCGACTCCGCCTGGTGGTGACCGGCCCTCAGGGCGGGGAGTCCGGAACGGGACTCAGTCGGAGTCCGGCGCGACGAAGCCGGGCAGCCACTCCTCCAGCTCGTCCCGGAGCCGTACCGTCGCGTTGAGCTGACACAGCACCCCGATGGTGCTCAGCGTCACACGGTGTATCAACAGGTACGAGGGCGGCAGGTTGAGCTGCTTGCCCAGCTGGTGGGCGGGGGAGCGGGGATCGGCGATCCGGGCGGCCTGGGCCCGCAGCCAGCCGCGGGTGAAGAGATAGGTCTCCGCCTCGGCCGGTTCGATGATCGGCAGCAGGTACGCGAGGACCGCCTCCGGGTCGAGGGCGACGGAGTCCTTGACGAACCCCTCCGAGCGGAGCAGTTCGTAGACGGTCTCGGCCTCACCGGCCAGCGTCATCCGCAGACAGACGCCGATCGTCTCCGGCAGCCCGCCCGGGAGCCGGTCCACCGTGCCGAAGTCGAGGACGCCGAGGCGCCAGCTCGCCGGATCCTCGTCGCCCTCGGCGCCGGGCAGCAGCCGGAAGTTCCCCGGGTGCGGATCGGCGTGCAGCAGGCCGGTGCGCGCGGGCCCGGAGAAGAGGAAGCGGGCCAGCAGCTGCCCCGCCCGGTCCCGCTGGGCCTCCGTGCCGTCCGCGATCACCTCGGAGAGCGGGATGCCGTCCATCCACTCGGTCACGAGGACCTGTTCCGACTGGTGCACCACGGCCGGTACGACCACGTCGGGATCGTCCGCGAACACCTCCGCGTGCTCCTGCTGGGACGTCGCCTCCAGGGCGTAGTCCAGCTCTTCGGAGACCCGGTCCCGCATCTCGGTGATCAGCGGCTTGATGTCCATCCCGGGGACGAGCGGCCCGAGGAGCCGGGCGAAGCGGCTCAGCTGGGTCAGGTCCGAGAGCAGGGCCTCCCCGGCGCCCGGGTACTGCACCTTCACCGCGACCTCGCGCCCGTCGTGCCACACCGCCCGGTGCACCTGTCCGATCGAGGCGGCCGCCGCCGGCTTGTCCTCGAACTCCAGGAACAGCTCGCGCCAGTTCTCGCCGAGCCGCTCGCCGAGGACCGTGTGGACGGTGGACGTCGGCATCGGCGGCGCCGCGTCCTGAAGCTTCGTCAGCGCCGCCCGGTACGGTCCGGCGACCTCCTCCGGGAGGGCCGACTCGAAGACGGAGAGCGCCTGACCCAGTTTCATGGCCCCTCCCTTCAGCTCGCCGAGGACCTTGAACAGCTGCTCGGCCGTGCGCTGCTGGAGCTCGCGGGCGACCAGCTCGGCGGACCTGCCGCCGATCCGTTTGCCCAGACCCCACGTGGCCCGGCCGGCGAAGCCGAGCGGCAACGCGGCCAACTTGGCGGTCCGGGTGACCGCCTTCCGGGGAAGATCAGACATGCGCCCCTCCAAATTCCCAGACTGCCGTGCCGCGTAGGGCCGTTACCCCGCCATTGTGTCCTGCGCGCTCGCGGCTGCCGAGGCGCGCTCCCCTTCTCCACCGCGCGCCGCCCCGCACGGGCAGTCCGGGTGCGGCCGCAGGCGCTCCGTCCGCCACTCCAACAGCGGCAGTGACACCTCCCAGCGGGCGCCCGTGCTCGCCGGGAGGTCCCCGTCAAGGAACGCGAGCGCGTGCGCGGCGGTGAGCCCGGCCACGGCCGTGGCCAGCGCCAGATCGCAGGCGGGCAGCGGATGCGGGGCGCCCGAGCGCCACTGGGCGAGGAGCCGGGGGCGGACGGGCTCCCGGTCCGTCAGCTCCTCCTGGAGGCAGCGGGCGCAGGCCGTCCCGCCCGGCAGGACGAGCGGCCCGACCGTCCCCGTCGCCTCCAGCACGCCCGCGTACAGGTGAGGTGTGCCGGTGGCGATCCACGGCCCGGCCGGGACCGGGTCGGGGACGTACGCGCCGAGACCGTCGCGCGGTGTCACCACGACGAGTGACAGCCCCACCGCGCCGCGCCCGTCACCCGGTGCGGACACCCCGGCTCTTCCCGCACGGCCCCGGGCCCAGCGGCTCACCAGACGCCGGGCCGCCGTCGCCCGGCGCTCGCCGACGGCCTCGGCCGGCAGCCCGCCCGGGGCGGTCTCCCACGGCTCGACCCGGCCGGAGTCCAGTACCTCGACCGTGCCCACACCCGCCGCGGACAGCAGGGCCGCCACCATCGCCCCCACCCGCCCCGCCCCCCGGACCTGGACGCGCAGGGCCCGTCGGGCGGTCAGCGTCCGCGGCGCCCGGTCGGGCTCGCGGTGGACGACGGAGAGCGAGGCCAGGTCGGCGCGGAGCGGATCGAGCGCCGTGTCCGCCGCACCGGCGCCCGGCACCGCCTTCCCGGGCCGCCCGGTCGAGGCGTCGGCGAGGAGCCCGGCCGCCGCCAGCCGGCCGAGGAACGCCTCCAGCCGTCCGTCCGGCAGACCCAGCGCCCGCGCCTCCGCCCGTAGCAACTCGGTCCCCCGCGTGCCGTCGAGCAGCGTGAGGAGCGCCCCGGTGTCCGTGTCGACCGGGCTCATCACCACCGCGTGCGCGGGGGTGATCCCGAACTGGACGCACGGGAGACTTCGCCAGGCGCGTCGCAGCGCCGGTTTCACCATCGGATGCATTTCCCGCCCCCGCCCCCGCTCATGACCCGTGATCCAAGCCCCGATCCAAGCCTCATGACCCAAGACCCATTCAAGATCGACAACGGCTCTTCCGTCGTCCGTCATGAAGCGAGAATGCCCCGCCGCCGTGACGGCCGCCGAAAGTTGTCCACAGGTCAGGGGGATTAGTCATTCAAATGGTGCGCGGTGGGGTCGGATCGTTCTCGAAACCCCTCCGGAGGGAGGACTTCCCCCACCGCCAGCGGGTAACGTCGGGGCCGTGCCCGCCGATCCACAGCGCAGCGTGACCAGCAAGCCGCCCCGCGGCTCGGGGACGAGTGCGGTCGAGGTCCGCAGAAGCGCGCGGCGGAGCCGAACCGTCTCGGCCTACCGCGAGGGCGACCGGACCATCGTGCTCATCCCCGCCCGCATGTCGGAGGCGGAGGAGCAGCGCTGGGTCACCGTCATGCTGGACAAGCTCGCCGCCCAGGAGAGCCGGAGCGTCCTCGGCGACCGCGAGCTCACCGAGCGGGCGCTGCGCCTCTCCGACCAGTACTACGGCGGCCGGGCGCGCCCCGGCTCCGTTCGCTGGGTCACGAACCAGAACACCCGCTGGGGCTCCTGCACCCCCTCCGAGGGCAGCATCCGCCTCTCCCACCGGCTCCAGGGCATGCCCGAGTACGTCGTCGACTACGTCCTCCTGCACGAGCTGGCGCATCTCCTCGTCCCGGGCCACGGACCCGGGTTCTGGCGGCTCCTGGAGGCGTATCCGCGCACCGAGCGGGCCCGCGGCTACCTGGAGGGCGTGGTCGCCGCCGCACGGCTCCCGCACCTCCCGGGTGCTGGCGAGGAGTGACGCCGCAAACACCGGCTGCGCCGGTGTTTCCCGATTCCGTACCGAAAACGACCTGCCCTGTCTCAATGTCGTACGCAGCCGTTAGCCTGGCGCGAGCATTCGCCATTCGGGATGGGGGACGGTCGTTACGCATGGCCAGGGAATTCCAACGCGGCCACAAGGCCAAGATCAGTGATCTGACGGCGGGAACCGATCTGTACGTAGGTGTGCAGATCGCGGCGCCCGGACTCAGCTTCGACATCAGCTGCTTCGGACTCGACGCGGACGAGCGGCTCTCGGACGACCGCTACTTCGTCTTCTTCAACCAGCCGAAGTCGCCGGAGGAGTCCATCCAGCTGCTCGGTGCCCAGTCCGGTGACACCGAGTCCTTCCGCATCACCCTCGACCGCATCCCCGCGAACATCCAGAAGCTCTCGTTCACCGCGACGATCGACGGCGCCGGCCAGATGTCCCAGGTCGGCCCCGGCCACCTGCGGATCGTGGCGGGCGGCGAGGAGGTCGCCCGGTACGCCTTCACCGGCGCGGAGTTCTCCACCGAGCGCGCGGTGATGCTCGGCGACTTCTACCTCAAGGACGTCTGGCGGTTCGCCGCCGTCGGCCAGGGCTTCGACGGAGGCCTGGAGGCGCTCCTGCGGAACTTCGGCGGCGAGGTCGCCGAGGAGGAGCCCGCGGCGCCGCAGGCCCCGGCCCCGGCCCCCGGCTTCGCCCCGCCGCCGCAGGCGACGGCGCCCCCGGCCTTCGGCGCACCCGCACCGGCGGCGCCCCAGCCGCCGGCCCCGGCTCCCGCGTTCGGCGCCCCGCCGGCTCCGCCCGCGCCCGTCGCCCCCGTGCAGCCGGTCCACACGGCGCCCACGATGGTGGCGCCCATGGCCCCGGCCCAGGTCCCGCCGCCCGCGCCGGCCCCCGCCCCGTACGGGCAGCCGCCGCAGCCGCCGCAGCCGTCCCCGTACGGCCAGGTCCCGGGCCAGGCTCCGGGCCAGGCTCCGGGTCAGTACCCCGGCCAGGTCCCCGGTCAGTACCCCGGCCAGGGCCAGCCGCCGCAGCAGCCGCCCTACGGGCAGGCACCCCCCGGCCCGTACGGGCAGCAGCCGCAGTTCGGGCAGCAGCCCGCGGGCGTCCCGCAGGGCGTCCCGGCCACCGGCGCGGGGCTCGCCGCCGCGCTCGCGCCGTTCAAGGAGACCGCCACCGGCGCCCGGTGGACCCCGCAGAACCAGCAGCTCATGCGGGTCGACCTCGCCATGGGCGGCGCGCCGGTCCTCGCCCGGCAGGGCTCCATGGTCATGTACCAGGGCAAGGTCGACTTCTCCCACAAGGGCGCGGGCTTCGCCGGCCGCATCGTCGGCAACGCCACGGGCCAGGAGATGCAGCTGATGCGGTGCAGCGGCCGCGGCCAGGTCTTCCTCGCCGAGGAAGGCGCCCATCTGCACCCGATCGAGCTCCAGGGCGACGGCATCTGCGTCTCCGCGGAGAACGTCCTCGCGTTCGACGAGTCCCTCCAGTACGAGGTCCGCCGCATCGAGGGCCACGGCATCCCCGGTGGCGCCCTGTTCACCATGCAGTTCCAGGGCACCGGCACCGTCGTCGTGAAGACCCACGGCATCCCCGTGGTCCTGCCCGTCACGCCGACCACCTTCGCCGACTGCAACGCCGTCGTCGCCTGGTCGTCCGCGTCCCAGGTCATCCTCTCCAGCCAGGTGCGGCTCCGCCGCAACGCCTACCCGGGCCACAGCGGAGAGACCGTGAACCTCCAGTTCCGGGGCGCCCCCGGCAACTTCATCGTCGTCCAGCCCTACGAGGTCTGAGGGAGCCCGAAGTCATGAACCAGCAACTCGCGGGCTACGCCCCGACCCCCGTCGCGGCCCGGATGGAGAACCACGGCCGCGCCATGCTGAAGGTCGCCATGGCCTCCGGCCAGGACCTGTACGCCCGGACCGGCTCGATGGTCGCCTACGAAGGCTTCATCACCTACGAGCCCAACCCGCCCGCCGTCCGCCAGGTCGCCAGGGACTGGGCCACGGGCGAGGGCGCGCCGATCATGAAGTGCTCCGGCGACGGACTGCTCTACCTCGCCGACTACGGCGCCGACGTCGTCGTGATCAACCTCCAGAACGACTCCCTGTCGGTCAACGGCACCAACCTGCTCGCCTTCGACGCCCACCTCCAGTGGGGCGTCGAGCGGGTCAAGGGACTCGCCAAGTTCGCCGGCCAGGGCCTGTTCAACGTGGAGATCGCCGGTACGGGCTGGGTCGCGCTCACCTCGCGCGGCACGCCGATCGTCGTCGACTGCGGTCGCGGCGAGGACGAGACCTACGTCGACCCCGACGCGCTCGTCGCCTGGTCGCCGGCGCTCAAGGTCAAGGGCAAGCGCAGCTTCAAGGCCTCCTCCCTCATCGGGCGGGGCAGCGGCGAGGCCTACCAGATGGCCTTCTCGGGCCAGGGCATCGTCGTCGTACAGCCGAGCGAGGACAGCACCGACCGCCTGCGGGCCCGGGGCTGAGGGGGAGCGAGAACACACCATGCAGAGCCCGCTTTTCAACCACGCCGAACAGCAGAGCCAGGAGCGGTACGTCATCCAGAACCCGCAGCTCCTGCGGGTCAGCCTGACCGGGCAGGACGACATCCTGGCCCGCAAGGGCGCCATGGTCGCGTACCAGGGGCTCGTCGACTTCGACGGCGAGTACCAGACCCCGAACCAGCGCCGGGCCCGCGCCCGCACGGGCGAGGGCCTCGACCTGATGCGCTGCTCCGGCCAGGGCACGGTCTACTTCGCCAACCTCGCGCAGAACGTCCACGTCGTGGAGGTCGACCACGACGGCCTGACCGTCGACAGCTCCTACGTCCTGGCGCTGGACTCGACCCTCCACACCGAGGTCATCGCCGTCGACAGCCAGTACGGCATCTCCGGCTCCGGCAAGTACCAGCTCAACATCTCCGGCCGCGGCAAGGTCGCCCTCATGACCTCGGGCCAGCCGCTGATGATGCAGGTCACGCCCGAGAAGTACGTCAGCGTCGACGCGGACGCGATCGTCGCCTGGTCCACCGGGCTGCGCGTCCAGATGCAGGCGCAGACGCACAACTCCAGCGTCCGCCGCCGCCGCGGCGACACGGGCGAGGGCTGGGAGCTCAGCTTCCTCGGCCAGGGCTTCGCGCTCGTCCAGCCCAGCGAGGTCATGCCCCCGCAGCACGTGGCCATCGGCCAGGGCATCGCCGCCCAGTTCGGCGCCGGCCAGCAGGGTGCCCACGCGCAGAACCAGAACAACGCCTGGAACTGAGCCCGGCATGCGGGTAAGGGGCGGTCGCCACGGCGACCGCCCCTTACCCGTGTCCCGTCACAGACGGGCGAGCGTGCTGTCGAGCAGTCGCACCACCGACGTGTCCGCCACGCCGGCCACCTCCTCGTAAGCGAACCAGCGCAGGTCCAGCGACTCCTCGCTGATCTCCGCCGCGGCCCCCGCCGGAGCGAGCGCCGCGTACTGCACGTCCAGGTGCCAGTGGCACGGCGCCGGAATCGGATGCCGGTCGAGCCGCACCGGACCGCCCGGCAGCAGGCTCAGGCCCGCGATCCCCGACTCCTCCGTCGCCTCGCGCAGCGCGGCCGCCTCCAGCGTCCCGTCACCCGCCTCGCAGTGACCGCCCATCTGCAGCCACATGCCCAGCTTCTTGTGCAGCGTCAGCAGCACCTGACCCCGCGAGGGGTCGATCACCAGCGCGCTGCCCGTGAGGTGGCCCGCTCCGCACGGCTTGTACATGCCGTCCGGGTGGGCGGCCAGGTGATCCAGATAGAGGTCACGCAGCTCCGGCTGGTCCTCGTACGCCTTCAGTACGAGGACCGCGTCATCGTGCAGACTCACGCCTTGTCGTCCCCGTCCTCCGCGTCGCCCTTCCCGGCCTCGCCCTTCCCCGGGTCGCCCTTCGCCGCCTCGCCGAGCATCTTGTCGAGCTCCGAGAAGTCGAGGTGCTCACGGTGGACGAAGCCGTCCGGGTCGTCCAGGTCGGTCGCCGTCGGCAGCATGTCCGGGTGCTCCCACAGACCGTCCCGGCCGTCGACCCCGCGCGCGTCCGTCAGCGAGGCCCACAGGCGCGCCGCGTCCCGCAGTCGCCGCGGACGCAGTTCGAGACCGATCAGCGTCGCGAAGGTCTGCTCGGCCGGACCGCCCGAGGCCCGGCGCCGGCGCAGCGTCTCGCGCAGCGCGTCCGCCGAGGTCAGCCGGGACTTGGCGGCCTCGTGGACCACCGCGTCCACCCAGCCCTCGACCAGCGCGAGCGCCGTCTCCAGACGGGCCAGGGCCGCCTTCTGCTCCGGGGTGTCCTCCGGCTGGAACATGCCCTGCTGGAGGGCCTCCTGCAGCTGCTCCGGGTGCGTCGGGTCGAGCTGGCCGACCGCCTCCTCCAGCTTCGAGGTGTCGACCTTGATCCCGCGCGCGTACCCCTCGACCGCGCCGAACAGATGCGCCCGCAGCCACGGCACGTGCGCGAAGAGCCGCTGGTGGGCGGCCTCGCGCAGGGCCAGGTAGAGCCGCACCTCGTCCGAGGGCACGCCCAGGTCCTTGCCGAAGGCCTCGACGTTCAGCGGGAGCAGCGCCGCGCGCCCGGCCGGGCCGAGCGGCAGACCGACGTCCGTCGAGCCGACGACCTCACCGGCGAGCGCGCCCACGGCCTGCCCGATCTGCTGGCCGAACATGGCGCCGCCCATGGAGCGCATCATGCCGATCAGCGGGCCGGCCATGGCCTGCATCTCCTCCGGCAGGACGTCGCCCATCGCCGCGCCGACGCGCTCGGCGACCGGGTCCACGAGCTGCTGCCACGCCGGGAGCGTCGCCTCGACCCACTCCGCGCGGCTCCACGCCACCGCCGTGCTCGCTCCCGAGGGCAGCGAGGTCACGCCGTCCAGCCACAGGTCGGCCAGGCGCACGGCCTCCTCGACCGCGGACTTCTCCGCGGGGCCCACGCTGGCGTCCTTGGTGCCGTCGGCGGTCCCCTGGGCCACCACCTGGCGGGCGATCTGCTTGGCCATGTCCCAGTTCACGGGACCGCCCTCGTAGCTCAGCATCTGACCGAGCTGCTGGAAGGCCGCACCCAGATCGTTGGGGTTCAGGGAGCCGAACATCGCCGCGAACGGATTGTCCGCGCCGCCGGGCCCGCCCATGCCGGGCAGCCCGCCGAAGCCGAACGGGTTCGCCCCGAACGGGTTGCCGCCCTGGCCGCCGGAGCCCTGGCCACCTCCGGCGGGGTCCTTCTTCTTGCCCTCGTCGCCGTTCTCCGGCTCCTCCGGCGGAAGGCCGAATCCGAATGGGGTGTCACTCACAGGTTTCCTCGGCTCGTAGGGCCGCCGGCCTCCTGCCGACGGCGACTGCCCGACCAGGGCCTGTCCAAGACAGGCCCCGCACACCACCAGCGTAGACATCCGGGCCGGAAATGGGCTCGGTGCTCCGCCGGGCCGTGCCCTGCGGCAGGATGGACGCCACCTGGTCCGTACGCGTCATGCGTGTACGTACTGAAGACAACCGCTGGAGACGCCCGGTGAGTTCCCCAGATCCTCAGGTTCGCGGAGCGCGAAACCCCTCAACCCGGTCCGCCGCGCGCGGCCCCGTCGTCGCGGTCACCGGCGCCGCTTCCGGCGTGGGTGAGCTGCTGACCAGGCGCCTTGCCGCCTCCGACGAGATCAAGCAGGTCGTCGCGATCGACGAGCGCCGCGGCGAGGTCGCCGAGGCGAAGTGGCACATCCTCGACGTGCGCGATCCGGCCATCGCGGAGAAGCTCCGCGGCGCGGACGTCGTCGTCCACCTCGCCGTCGATCTCGACCTGGAGACCGACCCCGCCGCCCGAACGGCCTACAACGTGCGCGGCACGCAGACCGTCCTGACCGCCGCCGCGGCCGCCGGCGTGCACCGCGTGGTGCTCTGCACCTCCGCGATGGTCTACGGCGCCCTGCCCGACAACGACATCCCGCTCTCCGAGGACGCCGAGCTCAAGGCGACGGCGGAGGCCACCGGCGTCGGCGACATGCTGGAGATCGAGCGCCTCGGCCGCCGCGCCCCGCGCGCGCACCCCGGCCTCAACGTCACCGTCGTCCGCCCGGCCGTCCTCGTCGGCGGTACGGACACGGCGCTGACCCGCTACTTCGAGTCGCCCCGGCTGCTCGTCGTCGCCGGCTCCCGGCCCACCTGGCAGTTCTGCCACGTCGACGACCTGGTGAGCGCCCTGGAGTACGCGGCCCTGGAGAAGGTCGACGGCGAGTTCGCGGTCGGCTGCGAGGGCTGGCTGGAACAGGAGGAGGTCGAGGAGCTCTCCGGGATCCGGCGCATGGAGCTCCCCTCGGCCGTCGCCCTCGGCGCTGCGGCCCGCCTCCACCGGATCGGGCTCACCCCGTCCCCGGCCGGCGACCTCGCGTACACCATGCATCCCTGGGTGGTGAGCGTCGGACGGCTCCACGACGCCGGCTGGCGGCCGAAGTGGACGAACGAGGAGGTCCTCACCGCGCTCCTGGAGGAGGTCGAGGGCCGCCACACGGTCGCCGGCCGCCGACTGGGCCGCAAGGACGCGACGGCGGCGGGCGCGGCCGGTGCGACGGTGGCGCTGCTCGGTACGGCCGCCCTCGTCCGGCAGATGCGGAAGCGGCGCGGCATCTGACCCGCGCCGGGAGCGGGCCAGGGCCGGGCGTCGGGCCCGCGCCGGGAGCGGGTCCGACGCCCGGCCTGTAGAACCCTCCTACGGAGGGTTCCGACGACCGGTCGAAACCGCTATTCCGGGATGTCGGGGGCGTGCGGCACCATGGGCGCATGGCACCCACCCACGACCACCCCGGCGAGCAGGCCGCCGCCGACCCGATCAAGCTCCTCGCGATCCGGGAGACCCCGCTCTCCGTGGACGAGGTCTTCCGGGCCGTCGGCGACGACGCCTCCGGCGGCACGACGCTCTTCGTGGGCACCGTCCGCAACCACGACGGAGGCGCGGACGTCGACGGGCTCGGCTACTCCTGCCACCCCTCCGCGGAGGCGGAGCTGCGCCGCGTCGCGGAGAAGGTCGTCGCGAACTATCCGGTCCGCGCGCTGGCCGCCGTCCACCGCGTCGGCGACCTCCGGATCGGTGACATCGCGGTCGTCGTCGCCGTCTCCTGCCCCCACCGCGGCGAGGCCTTCGAGGCCTGCCGCAAGCTGATCGACGACCTCAAGCACGAGGTCCCGATCTGGAAGCACCAGACCTTCTCGGACGGCACGGAGGAGTGGGTCGGGGCCTGCTGAGGCCTTGCCTTGCGGGCCCCGGGCCCGCAAGGCGGCGCGCCGACAGCGCGTAGCCGAACGCCCGATTTGCGTAACCGGCCCCCAGGCGCGAGCGTTGATGCCACAGATGAATAGTCTGCTGATCAACTCACTGGGGATGGGAGGTCGGGATGGCAGCGCTGGCCTGGTTGCTGATTCCGCTTTTCGCAGTCGTCGGCGCGGCGATATGGGGAAGCTGGGCTTCGAGGAACAGGACGATAGGTGACGTGGCCGAGCTCGCCGGCTACGCCCGTTTCCGGGACGCGATGGAGCGGTCCCACACCACGACGGACGCCCCCGTCGTCCAGGAGCGCGAGCCGGCCACGACGGTGACTCCCGTCTCCACGTCGGCGTCCAGCTGACGCGGCCCCGCCGGCCGCCCCGTACGGCCCGCCCCAGGGGTGCACCCACAGGCGAGTCCCGTACTGTCGTTCCATGCCACGCCGCACCGCGACGATGCTCGCCTCCACCCTGGTGTTGATCTGTCTGCTCATCGCAGGCGTCCTGATCCCGGTGCCGTACGCGGAGATGAGTCCCGGCCCCACGGTGAACACCCTGGGAGAGGCCAGGGGAGAGCCCGTCCTCTCGATCTCCGGACGCAAGACCTACCCGACCGACGGGCACCTCAACATGACGACGGTCCGCGTCACCAGCGCGGACTACAAGATGAACGCCGTCGAGGCGGTCTACGGCTGGCTCGCCCACGACAACGTGGTGGTGCCGCACGACACGCTCTACCCGGACGGCAAGACCGAGGAGCAGTCGAGCCAGGAGAACGCCGAGGAGTTCAGCCAGTCCCAGGAGAGCGCCAAGGTGGCCGCCCTCGGGGAGCTGGGCATCCCGGTGACCAGCCGCGTCGTCGTCGCCACCGTCGTCAAGGGCTCTCCGGCGGAGGGCAGGCTGCACGCCGGTGACGTCATCAGGGCCGTGGACGGCGTGGCCGTCACCGAGCCGGGCGATGTCGCGAAGCAGGTCACGAAGCGCAAGCCGGGCCAGGACGTCGTCTTCACGATCGTCCCCGCCAAGGAGGCGGCGCAGGCCGAGAAGGCCGGCAAGGAGCCGACCGTCACCCGGAAGGTGGTCATCAAGACCGCGACCTCCGAGGAGGGCGACCGGGCCATCGTCGGCATCCAGGCCGGGACCGACCACGTCTTCCCGTTCACCATCGACATCAACCTCGCCGACGTCGGCGGCCCCAGCGCCGGTCTGATGTTCGCCCTCGGCATCGTCGACAAGCTCACCCCGGAGAGCCTCACCGACGGCAAGTTCATCGCCGGCACGGGCACGATCGACGACGAGGGGAAGGTCGGCCCGATCGGCGGCATCGACATGAAGCTCGTCGGCGCGCGCAAGGCGGGCGCGGAGTACTTCCTCACCCCCGCCGACAACTGCAAGTCCGCCGCCTCCGACACGCCCGACGGTCTGACCCTGATCAAGGTCGACACCATCGACGACGCCACGAAGTCGCTGGAGAAGCTCCGCAAGGGCGACACGGCGAACCTGCCGAGCTGCTCGAAGAGCTGACCGGCCCGGAAACGGACGAGGGGCGCCCGGTCGGCCGACCGGGCGCCCCCTCTTCGTACCGCCGCCGGGGACCGGCGCGGCTGCGGGCCATGCGGACTGCGCGGACTGCGCGGACTGTGCGGGCCTGGCGGGCGCCTTACGACTCGAAGGTCGCCGCCAGCGCCTCGGCGAGGCCCGGCACCAGGTCGGGGCCGGTCAGGACCTCGGTCGTCGAGTCCTTCTCGCGCAGCCGGATCGCCGCCTCACGGGCGCCGCCGCGCAGCACCGCCACGGTCATCCGGACCTCCTGGCGGTCCGGGTGCGAGGCCACCCACTTGGTGAGCTGCTTCTCGCTCAGCCCCTGCGGGACCTGGGACTCCGCCGACGGGGGCAGCATCAGCCGCTCCACGGTCAGCGCGCAGCCGGCCACGGAGGCGGGCCAGGCGATCGTGCCGAGGAAGTCGTCGAGCGGCTTCCCGCGCGGCAGCTTGTCCTGCTCGATGGGGGTGAAGGCGGTGGCGTCGTCGCCCAGGCCGAGCTGGGAGGCGAGGGCGGGCTCCTTGGCGCGGAGCCGTGCGGTGTCGACGAGGGCGAACAGACGGGCCGGCTGGTCCCAGCCGAGACCCGACGCGTACTCGTCGATCTCGAGTACCGCGCGGGTGAGGGGGCTCGCGGCCATCGCCGGGCCTGAGGGGGAAACGTTGGACATGACCAATATCCTGCCTCCTCTTCACCCGAAGACGGGAACTAGGTAAAGCCTCAGTAAGTTGCATCAGTGGGCTCTACGATCGCGGGGCCTGCTTTCAGACGCATCAACATCGAGGGGCGCACGTTGGCTTTCCAGATGCCGGACCGCGGCGGTAGCCCGTCCGGGCCGAGGATGAGAGTCGGCCGGCCGTCCCGGCGGGCCCGCACCCTGCTCATGACACTCGGGGTGCTGGCCGTCCTGGCCATGGCGTTCGTGATGTTCGCCGGGTTCTGGACGGACTGGCTCTGGTATCGCTCGGTCGAGTACTCGTCCGTGTTCACCACCACCCTGTGGACCAAGATCGGGCTCTTCGCCGTCTTCGGTCTCCTCATGGGGCTCGCCGTCGGCCTCAACATCTGGCTGGCGTACCGGCTGCGTCCGCCGCTCAGCGCGATGTCGCTGGAGCAGCAGAGCCTCGACCGGTACCGGATGGGGGTCGCCCCCTTCAAGAAGTGGGTGCTGCTCGCGGTCACGGTCCTGGTGGGGCTGATCGCCGGAGCCTCGGCCTCCGGCCAGTGGCGCACCTGGCTCATGTGGGTCAACGGGGTGAAGTTCGGCCAGAAGGACCCGCAGTTCGGGCTCGACGTGTCGTTCTACGCCTTCGACCTGCCCTGGTACCGCTTCCTCCTCGCCTTCGGCTTCGCCGCCGCCGTCCTGTCGCTGATCGCCGCCGCGCTCACGCACTACCTGTACGGCGGACTGCGGATCACCAGCCCGGGCGCCCGCGCGACCGCCGCCGCCACCGGTCACCTCTCGGTGCTGCTCGGCGTCTTCGTCTCGCTCAAGGCCGTGGCGTACTGGCTCGACCGGTACGGCCTGGCGGTGAAGTCCAGCGACTTCAAGGCCACCGGCAACTGGACGGGCCTGCGGTACGTCGACGCCAACGCCTACCTGCCGGCGAAGACGATCCTGTTCTGCATCGCCGCGATCTGCGCCGTGCTGTTCTTCGCGACGCTCTGGCGCCGCACCTGGCAGCTGCCGGTGATCGGCTTCGGTCTGATGGTGCTCTCCGCGATCCTGATCGGCGGCCTGTACCCGGCCATCGTGCAGAAGTTCCAGGTCCAGCCGAACGAGCAGGCCAAGGAAGCGCCGTACATCCAGAAGAACATCGACGCGACCCGCAAGGCGTACGCGATCGACTCGACGAAGCCCGAGAACTACTCGGGCAAGTCGACGGTCAAGGCCAAGGACCAGCTCCGCACGGACGCCGACTCGGCGGCCAGCTACCGCGTCCTCGACCCGAACATCGTCTCGCCGACGTTCCAGCAGCTGGAGCAGAAGCGGAAGTACTACCAGTTCCCGACGACCCTGGACGTGGACCGCTACCAGGGCAAGGACACCGTGGTCGGTCTGCGGGAGCTCAACATCAAGGGCATCCCGAAGCGGAACTGGATCAACGACCACTTCACCTACACCCACGGCTACGGCGCGATCATGGCCGCGGGGACGACGACGGACGCCAACGGCTCCCCGGTCTTCACCGAGTCCGGACTGCCGACGACCGGTGACCTCGGCACGTACCAGCAGCGGATCTACTACGGCGAGAAGACCGACCAGTACTCGATCGTGGGCGGCCCGCAGAAGGAGCTGGACTACGAGGAGAACGGCGAGAAGACCACCAGCTACAAGGAGAAGAGCGGCGTCAGCCTCTCCGGCGCGTTCAACCGCGCCGCCTACGCGGTGGCCTTCAGCGAGCCGCAGATCCTCTACTCGGGGGCCATCGGCGAGGGCTCGCGGATCCTCTACAACCGCACGCCCAAGGAGCGCGTCGAGGCGGTCGCGCCCTGGCTGACCATCGACGGCGACGCCTACCCGGCGGTCGTCGACGGGCGGATCCAGTGGATCGTCGACGCCTACACGACGACGAACGGCTACCCGTACGCCTCGCGCACCACGCTCGGGGACACGACGGCCGACTCCCTGACCGTCGGCAACCAGCAGCGCGCGGTCGTCGCCCAGCAGAACCAGGTCAACTACATCCGCAACTCGGTGAAGGCCACCGTCGACGCCTACGACGGCACGGTGAACCTCTACGAGTGGGACACGCAGGACCCGGTCCTCAAGACCTGGATGAAGGCGTTCCCGGACACGGTGAAGCCGAAGTCCGAGATCAAGGGCGACCTGATGGCGCACCTGCGCTACCCGCAGGACATGTTCAAGGTCCAGCGCGAGCTGCTGACCCGCTACCACGTCACCGACCCCGCGCAGTTCTACAGCGGCTCGGACGCCTGGCAGGTGCCGGACGACCCGACCAACAAGGACGGCAACGCGGTCCCGCCGTACTACCTGAGCATGAAGATGCCCGGGGACACGGCGCAGCGCTTCTCGCTGACGACGACGTTCACGCCGAACGGCCGGCCCAACCTGGGCGGCTTCATGGCGGTCGACGCCGACGCCACCAGCAAGGAGTACGGGCGGCTGAGGCTGCTGCGGGTCACCGAGGACGTCCCGGGCCCGGCCCAGGTGCAGAGCAAGCTCAACGGTCTGCCGGACGTCGCCCAGTTCGTCCGGGACATGAAGGGCGCCGACTCCGACATCCAGTACGGCAACCTGCTGACCGTGCCGCTCGACGGCGGGTTCCTGTACGTGGAGCCGGTGTACGCCCAGGGGCGGAACGCGCTCTACCCGCTCCTGAAGAAGGTCGCGGTGTCCTACGTGGACGCGGACCAGCCGGAGGGTGACACGACCAAGGACACCACGGTGTTCGAGGACAACCTCACCGACGCCCTGAACGCGGTCTTCGGGGTGGAGGCACCGACGAAGCCCACGACCCCGCCGCCGGGCACCACGCCCCCGCCGCCGACGTCGAACGACGCCGCGCTGAAGGCCGCGATCGCCGACGCCCAGAAGGCGTACGACGCGGGCGAGGCGGCGCTCCAGAAGGGCGACTGGACGGCGTACGGCAAGGCGCAGGAGGACCTCCAGGACGCTCTGGAGCGTGCTGCGGACGCCGGAGCGAAGCTCAAGAGCACGGGATCAAGCGGCTGACCTGAGGTTTTGCCTCCCCGCGTCGTGATACTGTGGTTTCACCGACGCGGGGTGGAGCAGCTCGGTAGCTCGCTGGGCTCATAACCCAGAGGTCGCAGGTTCAAATCCTGTCCCCGCTACTCAGAACGAGGGCCCGGATCCATAAGGATCCGGGCCCTCGTCGTGTGTCGAGGTGACGGGGGGCACCGAAGAGCGGTACGGAGGGGGCGAGTTGGTGTGAGGCGTGTTTGACTTGTCTCTCTGTGGGCATGTCGACAAAACGCTGAGTGACCTCACTGGCTGCGGTATACCAGGTGTGCTCGGGTTGCGGGTGGTGCGACGATGGTATTTATGGGGGACAGGGCAACTCTGTTGGAGACAGGGCGGTTTGTGCAGCGGCACGCCAGAAACGCCGCGGACGAGATCATCGAGGCAGTGGGGGCCGTCGATGCGGCCGTCGACATCACCGCCGAGACCGATGCAGACACCGACACCGACACCGAGAACGAGACGGAAACCGAGAGCGAGGCGCGCCACCGGCGCGCGGCCGAGCGCGGAGACCTCGCCTCGATGAGCGCGCTCGGCGCGCTGCTGCTGCGCCGCGGTGACCTCGACGGCGCCGAGCCCTTCCTGCGCGGCGCCACCGCCGAGGGGGACCGGGCCGCCGCCAACAACCTGGGCGTCCTGCTGCACCAGCGGGGGTACGCCGACGAGGCCGCCGGCTGGTGGCGGGTCGCCGCCGTCGCCGGCTCCGCGCCCGCCGCCCACGCCCTCGGCCGCCACCACCGCGAGCGCGGCGACGAGCCGGCCGCCGAGTACTGGCTGCGCCAGGCCGCCGAGCAGGGCCACGCCCTGGGCGCCTACGCCCTCGCCGACCTCCTGGAGCACCGCAGCGACGTCGGCGCCGAGCGCTGGCTGCGCGCCGCCGCCGAGCAGGGCCACCGCGAGGCCGCCTACCGCCTCGCCCTCGCCCTGGAGCGCCGCGCGACCGAGCCGGGCCACGGGCCGCACGAGACCGGCCGCGGGCCGCACGAGACCGGCACGCGGCTCCGGGCGCCCGGTGGCGCCGCCGGCGCGGGCACGGCCCCTCCGGCGGGCGCGGCACCCGGCGGGGTGACGGAGCCCGCCCCGCCGAAGGGCGAGCTCACCGAGGCCGAGCAGTGGTTCCGGCAGGCCGCCGCCCGCGGGCACCGGCGCGCCGCGCTGCACCTCGGCGCGATCCTGGAGAAGCGCGGCGACCTCAAGGAGGCCGGCCGCTGGTACCTGAGCTCCGCCAAGGAGGGCGAGGCCAAGGCCGCCTGCGCCCTCGGTTTCCTCCTCCGCGACGCGGGCGACCAGGAGAGCGCCGCCGTGTGGTGGCTGCGCGCCGCCCAGGACGGCGACGGGAACGCCGCCAACGCCCTCGGAGCGCTGCACGCGGCCCGGGGCGAGCAGCAGACCGCCGAGCGCTGGTACCGCGCCGCCATGGACGCGGGTGACGTCAACGGGGCGTACAACCTCGGGCTGCTCTGTGCCGCCCAGGACCGGATCCCGCAGGCCGAGCAGTGGTACCGCCGCGCCGCCTACGCGGGCCACCGCGAGGCCGCCAACGCGCTCGCCGTGCTGCTCCTCCAGGCCGGCGACGCGAACGGCGCCGAGCCGTGGTTCTCCAAGGCGGCCGAGGCCGGCAGCGTGGACGCCGCGTTCAACCTGGGCATCCTCCACGCGGGCCGCGACGACGACCGCAAGGCCCTCGTCTGGTACGAGCGGGCCGCCGCCGCCGGGCACACCGAGGCCGCCCTCCAGGTCGGCATCGCCGCCCTGCGCGACGGCGACGAGCGGACCGCCGAGCGGCACCTGCGGTGCGCGGCCGGCGGCGGCAGCGCCGAGGCCGCCTTCCGGCTGGCCACGGTCCTCGACGCCCGCCGCCCCGATCCCGGCCCCGCCGTCCTCGGCGCATCCCGGGACGAGAAGTCCGAGTGCGAGGAGTGGTACGAGCGGGCCGCCCAGCAGGGGCACCGGCGCGCCCAGGTGCGGGTCGGGATGCTCGCGGCGGGCCGCGGCGACCTCGCGGAGGCCGACCGCTGGTACCGCGAGGCGGCGGAGGCGGGCAGCCGCAACGGCGCCTTCAACCTCGGGCTGCTCCTCGCCCGTGAGGGCAGCGAGCGCGAGGCCGCCCTCTGGTGGACCCGTGCCGCCCGGGCGGGCCACGGCCGCGCCGCGCTCCGGCTCGCGCTGCTCGCGGCGCGCCGGGGCGAGCTCACCGAGGGGCGGCACTGGTGCGCCCGTGCGGTGGAGCTCGGCCCGGCGGAGGTCGCCGAGCGAGCGGCCCGGCTGAGCGAGGCGCTGCACCAGGAGCTGACCGCGTAACCCCTGGTCGGAACGGATTTGCACTGGTCGGGGGCCGTCCCGTAGAGTCGTGTTTACCGACGCGGGGTGGAGCAGCTCGGTAGCTCGCTGGGCTCATAACCCAGAGGTCGCAGGTTCAAATCCTGTCCCCGCTACTCAGTAGCAACGAAGGCCCGGATCCGGTTTCGATCGGATCCGGGCCTTCGTCGTTCCCGGGCGCCGGCCGCACGAGAGGGCCGTCCCACGAGAAGAGCCCCCGCCGGAGCGGGGGCTCTTCTCGTGAAGGCGTCAGGGTGTGAGGCGCGTCAGGCCGTCGTGGCACAGCTCGGGCAGACGCCGCGGTACGTGACCTCGACGTTCGAGATCGTGAAGCCGAAGCGCTCCGTGTCCGGCAGGTCCGCCATCGGGTCGCCGGCCGGGTGGACGTCGCGGATGGCGCCGCAGCGGCCGCAGACCAGGTGCTGGTGCGGGCGGTGGGCGTTGGGGTCGTACCGCTTGGCGCGGCCGTCCGTCGCGACTTCCATGACCTCGCCGAGGGTGACCATCTCGCCCAGCGTGTTGTACACGGTCGCGCGAGAGATCTCGGGCAGCCTCGAAACAGCGCGGGCGTGGACCTCGTCGGCGGTCAGGTGTACGTGATCCCCGTCGAGGACCTCGGCCACGACACGCCGCTGCGCGGTCATCCGCCAGCCGCGTCCGCGCAGTCGTTCCAACAGGTCACTCATGGGCGCCAGCCTAACAGTCGGGGGACGCGGGTCCCGAACGGGTGTGACTTTGGAAGCCCACTTGACTTAGACATTGTCTATCGTAGGATCGAACCCGGCATTGGCCAAGGACCCGAACAGGGTCCGGGCCGAGGGACAGGACTCGCAGGACATGACGCAGGAGGCGCACGTGACGCAGGGACCGCTCACCACGGAGGCCGGCGCGCCGGTCGCCGACAACCAGAACAGCGAGACGGCGGGCGTCGGCGGACCGGTCCTCGTGCAGGACCAGCTCCTCCTGGAGAAGCTCGCCCACTTCAACCGCGAGCGCATCCCGGAGCGCGTGGTCCACGCGCGCGGTGCGGGCGCCTACGGCACCTTCACGCTCACCCGTGACGTCTCGCAGT
The DNA here is from genome assembly GCF_055581845.1 of Streptomyces sp. NPDC042346. Classification (NCBI taxonomy): domain Bacteria; kingdom Bacillati; phylum Actinomycetota; class Actinomycetes; order Kitasatosporales; family Streptomycetaceae; genus Streptomyces; species Streptomyces sp. NPDC042346. The sequence goes on from NZ_JBVJEH010000001.1 coordinate 1,253,386, forward strand.
GGACGCGTGCCGCGTTCCTCTCCGAGGTCGGCAAGGAGACCGAGACGTTCCTGCGCTTCTCCACCGTCGCGGGCAACCTCGGTGCGGCCGACGCGGTCCGCGACCCGCGCGGCTGGGCGCTGAAGTTCTACACCGAAGAGGGCAACTACGACCTCGTCGGCAACAACACCCCGGTGTTCTTCATCAAGGACGCCATCAAGTTCCCCGACTTCATCCACACCCAGAAGCGCGACCCGTACTCGGGCTCGCAGGAGGCGGACAACGTCTGGGACTTCTGGGGCCTCTCCCCGGAGTCGACCCACCAGGTCACCTGGCTCTTCGGCGACCGCGGCATCCCCGCCTCGTACCGCCACATGAACGGCTACGGCTCGCACACGTTCCAGTGGAACAACGAGGCCGGCGAGGTCTTCTGGGTCAAGTACCACTTCAAGACCGACCAGGGCATCAAGAACCTGACCCAGGCCGAGGCCAACCGCCTCGCCGGCGAGGACCCGGACTCGCACCAGCGCGACCTGCGCGAGTCCATCGAGCGCGGCGACTTCCCGACCTGGACCGTGCAGGTCCAGATCATGCCCGCGGCCGAGGCGGCCGAGTACCGCTTCAACCCGTTCGACCTCACCAAGGTGTGGCCGCACGAGGACTACCCGCCGATCGAGATCGGCAAGCTGGAGCTCAACCGCAACCCGGAGAACGTCTTCGCCGAGGTCGAGCAGTCGATCTTCAGCCCGGCGCACTTCGTGCCCGGCATCGGCCCGTCCCCGGACAAGATGCTCCAGGGCCGCCTCTTCGCGTACGGCGACGCCCACCGCTACCGCGTCGGCATCAACGCCGACCACCTGCCGGTGAACCGCCCGCACGCCACCGAGGCGCGGACCAACTCCCGTGACGGCTACCTGTACGACGGCCGCCACAAGGGCGCGAAGAACTACGAGCCGAACAGCTTCGGCGGCCCGAACCAGACGGACCGGCCGCTGTGGCAGCCGCTCCCCGTCACCGGCCTCACCGGCGACCACGCCGCTCCCTCGCACTCCGAGGACAGCGACTTCGTGCAGGCGGGCAACCTCTACCGCCTGCTGTCGGAGGACGAGAAGGGCCGTCTCGTCGAGAACCTGGCGGGCTTCATCGCCAAGGTCTCGCGGGACGACATCGCCGAGCGGGCGATCGACAACTTCCGCCAGGCGGACGGTGACTTCGGCAAGCGGCTCGACGCCGCGGTCCAGGCCCTGCGCGGCTGAGGACGCTTGTCGTAGACAGGGACCGGGCCGGACTCCTCACGGAGTCCGGCCCGTTCTCGTTCACCGGCCGGCGACGCTGTGCACCGGGATCCAGCAGCGGATGATGTCCCGTACGGAGACGATGCCGACGGGTCCCCGGTCGTCGAGGACGACGAGGTGACGGAAGCCGCCGTGCGTCATGGCCTCGGCCGCCTCCGCCAGGGTCCAGGTGGGCGCGGCGAAGACGACGTCGTGGGTGGTGTGGGAGCCCGCGGCCTCGACGTCGGGGTCCTGGTCGCGGGCGAGCGAGTTGAGGATGTCGCGCTCGGTGAGGATGCCGAGCCCGCCGGCGTCGGAGTCGAGGACGACGGCCGCGCCGACGCGGCGCGCCGACATCAGCCGGGCCGCTTGGCGGAGGGTGTGGGCGGGGCCGATGGTGAGGACCACCGTGCTCATGGCGTCGCGGACGAGCATGGACGGAGCCACCTCCTTGGTGAATCGACCTTCGAGAATCGATTCACAAGTTCACAAGTGGGGGGACTTTCAGAGTGGCACCGGGGGAGGGGGCCGACAAGGGGGCGCGCGAGGCGCCCCGGGGAGCGCGCGGCGGCCGCGTTCATCGTTTGTCTACCGCCACCGTCGAGGATCGGCGCGCACGCAGAACCGACGGAAGGCAACGGGGATGAACACGATCGTGAAGAAGGCGCTGCGCAGGGCGGCGGGGGTTGCGGCGGCCGGCCTCCTTGCGGTGGCGGGGACGGTGGCCGGATCCGGCACCGCACAGGCCGCGTACGACCCCGGCACCCACACGCTGTGGGGCGACGAGCCGCTGTACCAGGGCTGGCACGTGAGCACCGACTACGCACGGCTCATCATGCAGACCGACGGCAACCTCGTCTTCTACCGGACGACCACGGCGGGCGACTGGTCGCGCGCCACGCCCTACTGGGCCACCAACACCGTCGGCTGCGGCTCCAAGGCGGTCATGCAGAGCGACGGCCGACTCGTGGTGCGGAGCGCGGACGGCCGCGAGTGCGCCTCGCGGGGCCACGACAAGGGTGCCGCCGCCTACGCCTGCCTCCAGGTCGGGGAAGGCCCGGGAGGCCTTCACATCTGGTACACGAACACCCGGTGCGGCAGCTTCACGGCCCTCGCGGGGCGGACGCTGAGCTCGACGACCGAGGACAGGATCCTCTCCGACCTGTACTGATCTCCCAGATCTCCCAGATCTCCCAGATCTCCCAGATTCCCCAGATTCCCCAGATTCCCCAGATTCCCCAGATTCCCCTCCCCCTCCGCACGTGGCCCCGGCCGGAACCCCCTCCGGCCGGGGCCACCTCGCGTCCGCGCCCGGCGGCTCAGTCCGAGAGGCGGCCCACCAGATCCGCCACCGACCACTGCGGCCGGGCCGCGAGCCGTGTCGCCGCCGACCGCAGCCGGGCCGGCAGCCGGCCGCACAACTCGGCCAGTTCCCGCGCGGCGGCGGACTCCCGGCGGATCCGGTCCGGGCCGGCGATCCGGGCGAGCAGCTCGTACGCGTCCTCCGGATCGAGCGGTCCGACCGGCAGCCGTACGGTCCCTGCTCCCGCTGCCGTGCCCGTCTCCCCGACTCCGTCCGCTGCCGTCCCCGCCGCTGTCCCCGCCTCCGTGACCAGGGCCGCGCAGCCCGCACCGCCCGGCAGCAGCGGGCCCGGCTCCGGCACGCCGTCGAGCAGCACCAGGACCCGGCGGCCCGCGAGCGCCGCCCGGTAACGCGCCCCGAGCTCGCCCTTGCCCGTCCCCTCCGGCGGCCGCTCGCCCAGCGCCCGCAGGAACCCGGCCATGACCTCTCGTACGGTTCCGGGGGCATCGCCCCGCGCGTACAACTGGCCGTCCGGGAAAGCGTCCCGCACCCGGTGCGCCAGATGCACCGCGAGCGTCGAGGCGCCCGCCCCGAACGGCCCCGAGAGGACCACGACCACCGGGCCGTCACCCCGCCCGCCGCCGGACCGCAGCAGCCGCTCCGCCTCCCGCACCTGCGCCCCCCGCCCCACCAGATCCGGGATGTCCGGCGGCAGCTGGCGCGGACGCGGTACGGCGAGCCCCGGACCTTCGCGCCGGATCCGCTCGTACAGGCCGGTCAGCGCCCCGCCCGGATCCAGCCCGAGGCGCCGGTCCAGCCGCTCCCGCAGCGCCTCGAACAGCGCCAGCGCCTCCGTCCGGCGGCCGCACCGGTACAGCGCGAGCAGACACAGCCGGTGCGCCTCCTCGTCCTCCGGTCGCGCCGCCGTCAGCTCGCGCAGCGCCGCGAGGACCTCGGCGTGCCGGCCGAGCGACAGCTCCGCCTCGTACGACGCCATGACCGCCGCGTGGCGCGAGGCCGCGAGCCGCTCCCGGGTGCGTGCCGCGAGCGGCCCCGGCACCCCGTCGAGCGCGGCCCCCGACCACCGGCCCAGGGCGCGCGCCAGGAGCTCCCGCGCCTCTTCGGGAGCGTCGCGCAACCGGGCGGCGGCGCGGCCCGCCTCGTCCTCGTACCGGAAGACGTCCACCGCCTCGCGGGCGACGGCGAGCCGGTAGCCGCCCGGCCCGGCGACCAGGACGCCCGGACGGTCGAGGGCCCGCCGCAGCCGGTGGGCGTGCGTGCCGATCTGGCCGACCGGGTCCTTGGGCCAGTCCTCCTCGTCCTCGCCCCACAGCGCCGTGATCAGCCGCTGGGTGGGCACCAGCTCGCCGGGCGCGAGCAGCAGGGCGCACAGCAGCGCCTGCTGCTGCGGGCGGCCGAGCGCACGCTCCCGTCCGTCGAGCCATGCGCGCGGTGGGCCGAGAACGGCGAATTCGAGTCCCATGACACCCCCTGAGCCATGAGTCCTTCGCGGGTCACGTGGCGCATCATAGGCGGCCGGGCCGCGCCTCCCGGAAGGGTTGCGGACCGTCGGCGCGCCGCGCCGACCAGCGGAAACGAGAGGGGAAGACGAGGGTCATGGGGGACACGGGGGACACGGGAAAGCTGAGGTTCGCGCTGCTCGGGCCGCTGCGCGCCTGGTACGGGGACGAGGAGATCGACCTCGGTCGGCCGCAGCAGCGGGCCCTGCTCGCGGTGCTGCTCGACGCGTCCGGGCGGACCGTCGCGCACGGAATGCTCGCCGAGGGGGTCTGGGGCGAGGGGGCCGCCCCCGCCGACCCGCGCAAGGCGCTCCAACTGCTCGTCTACCGGCTTCGGTCCGCGTTCCGGCCGCACCTGGCCGAGTCGCCGATCGTCCGCGTCGGGGACGGGTACGCCCTGCGGGCCCCGGGCGCGTGGGTCGACACGGCCGAGTGGCGGCGGCGGGTCGCCGAGGCGCCCGGCGGCGCGTCGCCGGGCGCGGTGCGGGACGTGCTGCGCGACGCGCACCGGCTGTGGGCCGGCGAACCGCTCGCGGGCCTGCCCGGGCCCCACGCGGAGGCGGTCCGCGCCCGCCTCGCCGAGGAACGGCTCACCGCCCTGGAGCAGCGGCTCGAACTCGACGCCGAGCTCGGCGACCGCCCCGACCTCACCGCCGAGGCCGCCGCCCTCTGCCTGGAACACCCGCACCGCCCCCGCCTCGTCGCCGTCCACATGCGCGCCCTCCACCGCGCGGGCCGCACGGCGGAAGCCCTGGCCGTCTACGAGGACGCCCGCGCGTCCTTCCCCTCGGAGGCACTGTCCGGCCCACCCACCAGGAACGTCCCGGGCGCCACGTACGCCCCGGGCGTCCCGGGCGCCACGTACGCCCCCGGCACCACGTACGCCCCGGGCACGCACCACGGCCCGGCCACCCGCCCCGCCCCGACCGCCCCCGCCCCGACCGTCCCCGCGCCGGGTTCGCCCGCCGGGCTCCAGCTGCGGATTCTGCGGGGCGACCCGACGCTGCTCGGCGAAGTGACGGCCTGGCCCGGTGAGCAGGACGTGCCCGTGTGGTGCGCGCCCGAGCAGCTTCCCGCCGGGATCGTCGACTTCACCGGCCGCGTGGATGCCGTCGACGCGCTCGCGGAGCGGCTCGCGGGGGCGGGTGGCCGGGCCGTCGTGGTGTCCGCGCTCGACGGCATGGGCGGGGTCGGAAAGACCACGCTGGCCGTGCACGCGGCCCGGCGGGCGGCCGGCCGCTTCCCCGACGGGCAGCTCTTCGCCGACCTGCGCGGCGCCGACCGCACCCCGCGCGAACCGGCCGCAGTTCTTGCCGAGTTCCTGCGCGCCCTCGGGGTGGCCGCCGAGGACGTGCCACCGGGCACGGCCGAACGCTCGGCCTGCTACCGCTCCGTGCTCACCGACCGCCGGGTCCTCGTCGTCCTCGACAACGCCGCGGAACCCGCGCAGGTCGAGCCGCTGCTGCCCGGCTCCGCCGGCTGCGCGGTCCTCGTCACCAGCCGCACCCGTCTGCCGGGCCTGGCAGGCGCCCACCACCTGCGGGTCGACCCGCTCCCGGCGGACGAGGCCGTCGAACTGTTCGCCCGGATCGTGGGACCCGACCGGGTCGCGGCCGAGCCGGGCCTCGTCGAGGAGATCGTCGCGGCCTGCGGGCACCTGCCGCTCGCCGTACGGATCGCCGCCTCCCGTGTCGCCGCCGGCCCCGGAACCGGCCTCGCCGCGCTGGCCGAGGGGCTGCGGGACGAGCGGCGGCTCGCCGCGCTCGACGACGGGGAGCGGGCCGTCGAGGCCACCTTCGCGCTCTCGTACCACCGGCTCACGCCGGAGGCGGCCCGCGCCTTCCGGTTCCTCTCGCTGCCCGACGCGCCCGACGTCGCCCTGCCCTGCGCCGCCGCCCTCCTCGACCGCTCCGAGGCGGAGGCCGACGAACTCCTCGAAGGGCTCGTGGACCTCAACCTGCTGCACTCGCCGGGCTTCGGCCGGTACGGCTACCACGACCTGGTCCGCGCCTACGCCCGCGACCGGCTCGCCGAGGAGGAGAGCGGTCCGGAGCGGAGCGCCGCGGCCGCGCGGCTGCTCGACTTCTGCCTGGCCACCGCCCGGCACGCCGACACCGCCGCCCGCTCCGTCGACCCGGCCGAACGGAGCCTGCTCGACACGCCGGTGACCCGGGCCGGCCGTCCCCTCGCCACCGGCGCCGACGCCGTCCGCTGGATGCGCGACCAGGCCCCGGTGCACGCCGCGGCCGTCGCCCTCGCCTGCGCGGACCCGACCCTGCCGCTCGCCCAGGCCGCCGAACTCGTCGACAAGATGGGCACGGTCGTCTTCGAGCGGGACCGGACGACCGTCATCGCCGGCCTCGCCGAGCGGATCGCCGGGGCGGCCGCGGCCCGCGGCGACCGCGCACCCCAGGCCCTCGCCCGGTACGTGCGCGGCACCATGCTCTGGCACCTGAACCGCTACGAGGAGTCCTGGACCGAGATCACCCGCGCGGTCGCGCTGTGCGAGGCCCTCGCCCGGGACCCGGACCCCGCGGCCGGGCCGGCCGCCCGCGTGCGGGCCAAGGCACTGCTCACGCTCGCCGGGAACGCGCGCGTGCACGGGCGGCACGCGGAGGCCGCCGAGCATGCCGGGCGGGCCGCCGAGGTGTTCCGGGAGCTCGGGGTGGAGCGGGCCGAGGGCAGCGCCCTGGGGGAGTTCGCCCTCAACGCCGCGCACACCGGGCGGCCGGCCGAGGCCCGGCGGGCCGCCGAGCGCGGCGCGCGGCTGATGAGCGGGACCGGTCCGGTGTCCGCCGCGACCGGGCGCTACTACCTGGCGCGGGTGCTGCGGCTGTGCGGCGACCCGGAGGGCGCGCTCGCCGAGGCGACCGGGGCCCGGGAGGAGTTCGCCCGGCTCCAGGTCGCGGTGTTCGAGGCGGCGGCCGGTGACCTCTCCGCCCGGATCCACGCGGAGTGCGGCCGGGCCACGCTCGCCGCGGAGGCCGCAGAGGCGGCGCTGCCGCCGGCCCGGAAGACCAGCGTGGCCCTGGAAGCGGCCCTGCTCCACACCCTCGGCTCGGCGCTCGTCTCCCTCGGCAGGCCCCGTCGGGCCCGTGCCTGCCTCCAGGACGCGGCGCAGCTGTACGAGCGGCTCGGCATCGCCGACGAGGAGGAGGCCGTACGAGCGTCGCTCGACTCCCTGCCCGCGCCGTGAGCGGCACGCTACGCGCGTTGACCGGATGTCTACCGGTGTCGGTGACCGTACTGCCCGTCAGGTCACCGACACGACTGGAGAGATCACGACATGACGACGCAGCCTCAGAACGGGCAGGTCTTGACGCTCACCGCGGGCAACGGCCTCGCCGCCGACGTCAACGCGAGCCAGACCGGCAACGGCAACCGGATCCAGGGCTGGGCGCCCAACGGCAGTGCCGCCCAGGGCTGGGTCTTCTGGGCCAAGCCGAACAGCGCCTTCCTCCTGGAGACCAGGCTCACCCACAACGCCCACGCCCCCGGCCAGGCGATGGTGATGGACTACGACTACGCGCACTACACCACCCACCTGTTCCAGGAGCACGGCCAGGCCAACCAGCTCTGGCACCTGGAGGACGCGGGCAACGGCCGGGTCCTGCTGCGCAGCGCCCGCCCCGACGAGGGCGCCGCCTACCTCACCGCCGACGCGCACGGCGCCGCGCTCGGCGTCTGGCGGCGCGACCCCGCCAACCAGGGCCAGCTCTGGCAGCTCGCCCCGGTGGGCAGCACCGGAGGCGGCCAGGGCGGCGGCTCCCAGCCGCAGCCCCAGCCCCAGCCGCAGCCCGCACCCGCCGGTGTGCACGGCGAGATGCTGGCCATGGTCAACGAGGAGCGCCGCCGCGCCGGAGTCCCGGCCATGCGGCTCGACGACCGGCTCTCCTCCGCCGCGCAGCGCCACGCCGACGACATGGCGCGCAACGACCTCACCCAGCACAACGGCACCGACGGGTCCGACTTCAGCCGTCGCATCAGCGACGCCGGCTTCCCCGGCAACACCGCCCGCGCCGAGAACGTCACCCCGTCCAACAGCGTCCCCGAGGCCATGCAGATGTGGATGAAGAGCCCCGGCCACCGCAGCAACATCCTCAACGGCGCCTACCGCAACCTCGGCGTCGGTTACGCGCCCCGCCAGCGCGGCAACTGGGGCCGCTTCGTCCAGACCTTCGGGAGCTGAGCCCGATGGGAACGGTCTGGATACCCGGCGCCGTACGCCTCGGCGACGGAGCCATCGGCGGCCCCATGGACAGCCCCGAGCTGCCGCCCCGGGTCGTCTGGCACACCACGGAGAGCGGCGCGGGAAACGCGGCCTTCGACTCCGTCGGCGCGTACCTGATCCGGCAGGGCAGCGAACCCCACTTCCTGTACGACCCCACCACGGACCGGCTCGGTCAGTTCGGGCCGCTCGACCGCAGCGCCCGCGCCCTGCGCAACGACGGGGACACCCGGACCAACCGGACCGGCCGGGTCTGCGTGCAGATCGAGGTCCTGGCCCGCGCCGCGACCCCGTTCACCGGCTACTGGAAGCCGGGCCCGAACTTCCGTGCGCTCATGGCGGCCGCCCGCTCCTGGGGCGTGCCCGACACATGGGCGGGCCGGGAGCGTTCCCGTACGGACTGGCGGGGGAAGGGCGGCCACTTCGGCCACGTCCACGTCCCCGGCAACGACCACTGGGACCCGGGGAAGATCGATCCCGCCCGGCTCTTCGCCGCCGCCGGCGGGTCCACCGCACCGGCACAGGCACCGGCGTCCCGGCCGCAGTTGCGGTCCGTGGTCAGCCTGGCCCGGGTGCTCGCCGCGGCCCGCACCGACCCGGCGGCCGCCCAGGGCGCCGCGGTCCACCGTGCCGACGCGCTGCCCGTCGAGAAGGCGCTCGCCGCCGAGGGGCTGCTGCGCGCCGACTGGGCGGACGGCTCCTTCGGTACCAGGACCCTCGCCGCGTACGCCGCCTGGCAGCGGCGCTGCGGCTACACCGGCGCGGACGCGGACGGCATGCCCGGCCGCACCACCCTGGAACGCCTGGGCAAGGCCCACGGCTTCCAGGTCACGGCATGACACCCACGCGTCATCGAGAGAGGACGATCATGACCAGCACGACCATGACCAGCACGAAGCGAACCACCATCCGATCCTTCGCCGCCGGTCTCGGCGCCGCCGTGGCCGTCGCGGGGGCGGCCCTGGCGACCGCCCCGGCCGCGGGGGCCGCCACCACCGACGACTGCGGGATGTTCCCGCCGGGGCTGCACGCCACCACGGAGGTCGCCACCTACCGGGGCGGCGCCCTCGACCTGCCGTCGAACAACGAGGCCAACGGGCAGCGCGTCGGCACCTGGACGCCCAACGGCTCCGCGGCGCAGACCTGGGCGGTGTGGACCTACTGCGACGGCACCAGCGCCATCAGCCACGGCGACGCCGGCAAGGTGCTCGACGTCGACCGCGCATCGGGCGTCCCGCAGCTCTGGGACACGCCCGGCGGCTGGACGGGCCTCAACGACCCGTACGGCAACTGGACCCCCGCCAACCAGAAGTGGCGGCTGACCGACGGCGGCAACGGCTGGCGGATGGCGAAGAACGTGGCCACCGGCCAGTGCCTGAAGTCCAACGGGGTCGGCTACCTCAACTCCACGGCGCCGTGCGACCCGAACGACGCCGGCCAGTGGTGGAAGCTCGGCTGACCCCCGGCCCGGCCCACGCCCGGGTGCGACTCACCCGGGCCCGGCCGAAGGAGCCGCTCAGCCCTCGGCGTTCTCCTGGTTGAGGTAGCTCAGCAGCTCCCCGTGCAGCAGCCCGTTCGAGGCCGCCGCGTTCCCGCTGTGCGGGCCGTGGCGGCCGTCGAGCCCGGTGTACGTGCCGCCGGCCTCCTGGACGACGACCGCCACCGCCGCCATGTCCCACAGGGACAGTTCCGGCTCGGCGCAGATGTCCACGGAGCCCTCGGCGACCATCATGTACGGCCAGAAGTCGCCGTACGCACGCGTCCGCCAGCACGCGCGCGTGAGGTCGAGGAAGCCGTCGAGCCGTCCCTGCTCCTCCCAGCCGCTCAGCGAGGAGTACGCGAAGGAGGCGTCTTCGAGGGTGGCCACCTTCGACACCCCGAGCCGGGTCGCCGAGGCCAGGCTGCGGCCCGTGTAGGCGCCCAGGCCCTTCGCCGCCCACCAGCGGCGGCCGAGCGCCGGGGCCGACACCACGCCCACCACCGGCTGGAAGCCGGTCTCCCCGGCCTCCATCAGCGCGATCAGGGTCGCCCAGACGGGCACCCCGCGCACGTAGTTCTTGGTGCCGTCGATCGGGTCGATCACCCAGCGGCGGGGGCCCGAGCCCTCCACGCCGTACTCCTCGCCCAGGATCGCGTCACGCGGCCTGGCGCGCTGGAGCTGGCCGCGGATCAGCTCCTCCGCGGCCTTGTCGGCCTCGCTCACCGGGGTCATGTCCGGCTTCGTCTCGACCTTGAGGTCGAGCGCCTGGAATCGGTCCATGGTGGCCGCGTCGGCGGCATCCGCGAGGACGTGGGCGAGACGCAGATCATCGTGGTAATCGGCCATGGTCGGCACTCTATCTCCGCGTGATCCCCGCGCGGAGAACCGTCCACCGGCGCCCTTGACAGTGCGGGGACGCCTGCCGACGCTGAGCACGGAAACGTTTCGGTCGGTCCCGGGAGGCGAGGATGCCGACGGCCCGCGAGGCCCTGCTCGACGCCGCGCTCGCCGCGCTCGCCGACCGGTCCTGGTCCGCGATACGGATGGTCGACCTCGCGACCGCGGCCCGGGTGTCCCGGCAGACTCTCTACAACGAGTTCGGCAGCAAGGAGGGGCTCGCCCGCGCCCTCGCGCGCCGGGAGGCCGACGCCTATCTCCAGGGCGTCCGGACGCTGCTCGCCGTCCCCGCCCCGCCCGAGCGGAACCTCGTCGCCGTCGCCGAGTGGACGGTCGCCCGGGCCGCCGCCCGCCCCGTGCTGCGGGCCCTGCTCACCGGTGCCTGGAACGAGCGGCTGCCCGCGCCCCGGCCGGTCCGCCCGGGCGCCCCCCTCGCCCCCGTACCCGCCCAGCGGCACGCCGACGAGGGGCCGCCCGCGCCGGGCGAGCTCGTGGCGGCGGCCGCGGCCTGTGCGGGTGAGCGGTGGGCGGCCGGCTGCGAGCTCGCCGTCCGGCTCGCCCTCAGCCACGTCGTCGCGCCCCCGGTGGCGTCCGGCCGGCCGGAGGGTCAGTGCGAGGAGCCGGAGAGCTGGAGGCCGATGACGCCGGCGATCACCAGCGTGATCGAGACGATCTTGAGGGTGGAGACGACGTCGCCGAGGAAGATCATTCCGTAGATCGCGGTCCCGGCCGCGCCGATCCCCGTCCACACGGCGTACGCCGGACCCACGTCCAGCTTCCGCAGCGCGAGGGTGAGCAGCCCGAAGCTGCCCAGGGCGAAGGCCGCGAAGGCGATCGTCGGCCACAGCCGGGTGAACCCGTGCGAGAGCTTCAGGCAGACCGCGAAACCGGTCTCCAGGACACCGGCCACCACCACCAGCAGCCACGCCATCGTCAGTGCCTCCCACGCCGTCGGTGACTGCTTCGTCGCACTTGGTGCGATTATGCACTTACCGGTGGCAGTGGGTCGTAAACGCCGGCGGGTCAGTCGCCCTCGCGTCGCTCGCGGGTCGCGAGCAGCCGCCGCAGCGAATAGAGCCGCGCGGGGTCCGCGTGCCCCTCCGCCACGAAGGCGTCGAGCGCGCAGTCCGGCTCGTCGTGGCTGCACGCGCGCGGGCAGTTCTCCGTACCCGGTACGAGGTCGGGGAAGGCGAGGATCACCCGGGACGGGTCGACGTGGTGCAGCCCGAAGGAGCGCACGCCGGGCGTGTCGATGACCCAGCCGCCCTCCTTGTCGTCGAGCGGCAGGGCGAGCGCCGAGGTCGTCGTGTGCCGGCCGCGGCCCGTGACCGCGTTGACCACGCCCGTCGTCCGCCGCCGGTCCGCCGGGACCAGGGCGTTGACCAGCGTCGTCTTGCCGACACCGGAGTGTCCGACGAAGGCGGTGGTGCGGCCCTTGAGGTGCTCGTGGACCCGCTCGGCCGCGACGCCGTCCACGAACTCGTCGCGGGTGGTGACCACGTGCGGGACGCCGAGCGCCCCGTACATCTCCAGGAGCGAGTCCGGCGACGCCAGGTCCGACTTGGTCAGGACGAGGAGCGGGGAGAGCCCGCCGTCGTACGCGGCGACCAGACAGCGGTCGATCAGCCGGGGACGCGGCTCGGGGTCGGCGAGCGCGGTGACGATCGCCAGCTGGTCGGCGTTGGCGACGACCACCCGCTCGAACGGGTCGTCGTCGTCGGCCGTGCGCCGGAGCACCGAGGTCCGCGCGCTGATCCGGACGATCCGGGCCAGCGTGTCCTTCTCGCCGGACAGGTCGCCGACGATGAGGACCCGGTCGCCGACCACGGCGGCCTTGCGGCCCAGCTCGCGCGCCTTCATCGCCGTCACGATCCGGTCGTCGACCAGGCAGGTCAGCCGCCCGCGGTCGACGGTGAGGACCATGCCCTCGACGGCGTCCTCGTGCTTGGGGCGGATGGTCGTACGGGGACGGGTGCCCTTGCGGTTGGGCCGCTGGCGGATGTCGTCCTCGTCGGTGTTCTTGCCGTAGCGCCGCATGGTTCAGACCCCGAGCATTTCGGTCCACATCGTCGGGAAGTCCGGCAAGGTCTTCGCCGTCGTGGCCACGTCCTCGATCTCCACGCCCTCGACCGCGAGGCCGATGATCGCGCCCGCCGTCGCCATGCGGTGGTCGTGGTACGTGTGGAAGACGCCGCCGTGCAGCGGGCGCGGGCGGATGTGCAGACCGTCCTCGGTCTCCGTCACATCGCCGCCCAGCTCGTTGATCTCCTTGGTGAGGGCCGCCAGGCGGTCCGTCTCGTGCAGCCGCAGATGGGCGACCCCGCGCAGGGTCGAGGGGGAGTCGGCGAGCGCCGCGACCGCCGCGATGCCCGGGGTCAGCTCCCCGACCTCGCCGAGGTCCACGTCGATGCCGTGGATCCGGCCCGTACCGGTGAAGGTCAGACCGGCCTCGGTCAGCTCGCAGGAGCCACCCATCTCGGTGAAGATCTCCCGCAGCGCGTCACCGGGCTGGGTGGTCCGCTCGGGCCAGTCCGGCACGGTCACCCGGCCGCCGGTCACCAGCGCCGCCGCCAGGAACGGCTGCGCGTTCGACAGGTCCGGCTCGACGACCAGGTCGCGGCCGCGCAGCGCGGAGGGCGCCACCCGCCAGACGTTCGGCTCGCCGCCGTGCTCCGGCTCGTCGACCTGGGCGCCGACCGCGCGCAGCATGTCGACCGTCATCCGGATGTGCGGCAGCGAGGGCAGCTTCGTCCCCACGTGCCGGACCTCGACGCCCTGGTTGAAACGGGCCGCGGAGAGCAGCAGCGCGCTGACGAACTGGGAGGACGAGGAGGCGTCGATCTCGACCGTGCCGCCGTCCAGGCCCCCGGCGCCGTGCACGGTCAGGGGCAGCGCGCCCCGGCCGTCGTCGTCGATCCGGGCGCCGAGCGCGCGCAGCGCGTCGATCACACCGTGCAGCGGACGCTCGTGGGAGCGGGGGTCGCCGTCGAAGCGGACGGGACCGTCGGCGAGCGCCGCGACGGGGGGCAGGAAGCGCATGACCGTGCCCGCGTTGCCGACGTCGACGGTGGCCGGGCCGCGCAGCGGGGAGGGGATGATCCGCCAGGCCTCGCCGGTGCCGTCCGGGCCCACGCCCTCCTCGATCTTCACGCCGAGGGTACGCAGCGCCTCGGCCATCAGGAGGGTGTCGCGGGAGCGCAGCGGGCGGCGCAGCCAGCCCGGCTCCGAGGCGAGCGCGGCGAGGACCAGACCGCGGTTGGTGACCGACTTCGATCCGGGCACGGTGACGGTCGCGTCGACGGCGCCGCGGGCGTACGGGGCGGGCCAGAGGTCGGTGGACGGGTCGGGGCGCACGGAAGCTGCTGCGGTCATGGAATCACTGTACGGGGGTGTCAGAAGCCCAGGAGCCAGCGCCCGCCGCCGATCAGGGAGCAGATCGAGACCGCGTGGAAGAAGAGGAGCCACACCCCCGGGTGCACATGGGTGAGGCGCGCGAGCTGGTCCGCGTCCGAGTCGGGCGCGCCGCCGTGGCGCCGTTTCGCCTGGAGCTCGAAGGCCGGGCGGACGCCGCCGAGGAGCAGGAACCACACCACCGCGTAGGCGAAGAGCGACTGGACCTCGGGACCGGTCAGCCAGGACACGAGGAGGAAGGCCGCGCCCGTCAGGAGGACGGTGAGGATCCCGTACGCGTTCCGGACCATCACGAGCATCGCGAGGAGCAGACCGGTCGCGAGCCAGAGCAGCAGGGTGACCAGGCCCGCGCCGAGCAGGGCGGCGCCGCCGAGGCCGAGCAGCGGGGCCGCGGTGTAGCCGGCGGCCAGGGTGAGGACCACGCCGATGCCGGTCGGGCGGCCCCGGGTCACGGTCAGCCCGCTGGTGTCCGAGTGCAGCCGGATCGCCTCCAGGCGGCGGCCGGTCGCGAGGGCGACGATCCCGTGCCCGCCCTCGTGGGCGATGGTGATCGCGTTGCGGGCCAGGAGCCAGGCGCGGCGGGGCACGGTGACGGCGAGGGCGGCGACCGCGGTGGCGATCACCAGCCACTCGGCCGGGGCGGCCTTCGGGCTGAAGAGGTCCATCGTTCGGGCCGCTCCTCGGGAGCTCGGGGATCGTGGCAGTGTGGCACGTATGTGCGGACGGTATGCAGCGAGTCGGCGGCCCGAGGACCTCGTCGACACCTTCGGGATCGAGAAGTGGGAGCCGGAGGAGACCCTGGCCCCCGACTGGAACGTGGCGCCCACCAAAGAGGTCTGGGCCGTTCTGGAGCGTCCTCTGAAAGACGCGGAAACGCGGCGGCCGGTTCGCCAGCTGCGCGCGCTGAAATGGGGCCTCGTCCCGTCCTGGGCGAAGACGCCCGAGGGCGCCGCCCGGATGATCAACGCGCGCGCTGAGACCCTCCACGAGAAGCCCTCCTTCAAACGCGCGTTCGCGGCCCGCCGCTGCATCCTGCCCGCCGACGGCTACTACGAATGGGTGACCGCCGCGGGGGAGCGGGACCTGGAAGTGGAGGGGAAGAAGAAGAGGCCGCGGAAGCAGCCGTACTTCGTGACCCCGGCGGACGGCTCGGTCTTCGCGATGGCCGGCCTCTACGAGTTCTGGCGCGACCGCACCCTCCCCGACGAGCACCCCTCCGCGTGGTGGGTGACCTGCTCGGTCGTCACCACCGAGGCCGAGACGGGCCCGCTGGGCGTGGCCCCGGCCGAGGGCCCCCGCTCGCTCGCCGACATCCACCCCCGGATGCCCCTGATGCTGACGGAGGACCGCTGGGACGCCTGGCTCGACCCGGCGCGCACCGGAGAGGACGAGCTGCGCGGGCTGCTCGGCGCACCGCCGGAGGGGCTGATGCGGGCCTACCCCGTGTCGACGGCGGTGAGCAACGTCCGCAACAACGGCCCCGAACTCCTGACGGAGCTGGAGGGCCCGGAGGAGGGCACGCTGTTCTGAGGTCCTCCGGCCGGACGAGCGCGGACGGCAGGATGGGGACGTGACAGAGTACGAGACCGTTCCCGCCGAGCACGAGACCGTTCCCACCGACGCCGGTGACGCCCGTGTCACCTGGTACGCCGGTACGGAGCCGTGGGCCGTCCTCGCCCTCGGCCACGGCGCCGGCGGCGGCGTCGAGGCCCGTGACCTCCAGGCCCTCGCCCGCGCCCTGCCCGCCCACGGCGTGACCACCGCCCTCGTCGAGCAGCCCTGGCGCGTCGCCGGCAAGAAGGTCGCGCCCGCGCCGAAGACCCTCGACACCGGCTGGCGCGGCCTCTGGCCGGCCCTCGCGAAGCCCGGACTCCCCGTGATCGCGGGCGGCCGCAGCGCCGGAGCCCGGGTCGCCTGCCGGACCGGGCGGGAACTGGGCGCCCTCGCCGTCCTCGCGCTGAGCTTCCCCCTCCACCCGCCGGGGAAGCCGGAGCGCTCCCGCGCCGACGAACTCCTCGGCACCGGCCTGCCCACCCTCGTCGTCCAGGGCGGCAACGACCCCTTCGGGCGCCCCGAGGAGTTCCCGGCGGGCGGACACACCCTCGTCGAGGTGCCGTACGGAGACCACGGCTTCGCCGTGCCCAAGCGGGCGCCGGTCACCCAGGACGAGGCCCTCGACGGGCTGGTCGCCGGCGTCGTCGCGTGGCTCGTCACCCTGCGCTGACAACGACTCCCGCACCGGGAATGTTGAGCGGGGGGCCTCTGTTGTGGAGAACGTCGGTGTGAGAACAAGGAAGAGGGAGTCCGTCGCATGGGTTCGACCATCTGCCCCGAGCGCGCGCAGGCCGCTGACCTCGACTGGACAGTGCTGCCCGCGCCCAAGATCGCCCCTATTCGGGCGGCGGGCGGAGCGGTTCCTCGTCTATCCTCCGAAACGAGTGGGTCCGCCTTCGGGCTCGCCACCACGCTGGAGGAGGTGGGTCCGGTCACTGGGACCGACACAGGGACCGACGACGGCCCCGAGGAGACGACCGCCGAGCGCAACGCGCGCTTCGAGCGGGACGCCCTCGGATTCCTCGACCAGATGTACTCCGCCGCCCTGCGCATGACGCGCAACCCCGCGGACGCGGAGGACCTGGTGCAGGAGACCTACGCGAAGGCGTACGGATCCTTCCACCAGTTCCGCGAGGGCACGAACCTCAAGGCGTGGCTGTACCGCATCCTCACGAACACCTTCATCAACTCGTACCGCAAGAAGCAGCGTGAGCCCCAGCGCAGCGCCGCCGAGGAGATCGAGGACTGGCAGCTCGCGCGCGCCGAGTCGCACATGTCGACCGGTCTGCGCTCCGCGGAGTCCCAGGCGCTCGACCACCTTCCCGACTCCGACGTGAAGGCAGCGCTGCAGGCGATCCCCGAGGAGTTCCGCATCGCCGTCTATCTGGCGGATGTCGAGGGCTTTGCCTACAAGGAGATCGCGGACATCATGGGGACACCCATCGGTACGGTGATGTCCCGACTGCACCGGGGCCGCCGCCAGCTGCGCGGCATGCTCGAGGACTACGCCCGTGACCGCGGGCTGGTACCCGCGGGCGCCGGAGAGTCGTCGAACGATCTGAAAGGCTCGGGCTCATGAGCTGCGGAGAGCCGCACGAGACGGATTGCTCAGAGGTCCTGGATCATCTCTACGAGTTCCTCGACAAAGAGATGCCCGACAGCGACTGCACCAAGTTCGAGGTGCACTTCGAGGAGTGCTCCCCGTGCCTGGAGAAGTACGGCCTGGAGCAGGCGGTGAAGAAGCTCGTCAAGCGCTGCTGCGGCAGTGACGACGTCCCCACCGACCTGCGGTCCAAGGTCATGGGCCGGATCGACCTCATCCGCTCGGGACAGCTGGTGCCCGAGCAGGACATCACGGCGGTCGCCCCGGCGACGCCGGCTCCGGCTCCGGCTCCGCAGGAGTAGGCAGGCAGTGCCCCGACGCATTCCGGCCCGGGTGTCCGGGTGTCCGGGTGTCAGGTGACGAAGGCCGCCGCGAAGTGATCGCGGCGGCCCCACGCATATATCAGCTTGTATCACCCGATGGTGCGAATCAGCCGCAGCGTCACCTCTCGGACCGTTCCACTCGCTAGCGTGACGGGTGTGATGGGCGAGAGGGTCATTCCGCGGGCGGCCGGCGCGTACATCGGCTGCGCCCTGCTCGCCGCCGGAGCCTGCGCCCTGCCCGCGCTGCGCCCCGGCGCCACCACTCCCTGGGGCACCGTCGCGCTCCTCGCCGCCCTGTACGCGCTCTGCGAGCTGCCCGCCCGCTGCCGGCTCCTCGGCCGCGGCCTCGGCGGCTCCGTCCCCATGGGCACCGGCTCCTTCTTCCCCGTCCTGCTCGCCTCCGCGCTGCTCCTGCCGCCCGCGGCCGCCGCGCTCACCGCGCTGCCCGGCAGCCTCCTCGCCCGCGTCGAGGAGCCGCCCGCCGGACCGCGCCGCGCCTGGCGGGCCGCCGCCACGGCCCTCGCCGTCTGGGCCGCGGCCCAGGCCGCCGGCGCCCTGGGCGGCCCCGCCGCCCTCGGCCACGGCCCCGCCGCCCCCGACTTTCCGTACGCGCTGCTGCCCGCGGGCGCCGCCGCGCTCGCCTTCTGCCTGGTCCTGACCGCCCTCGACGGCGGCATCCGGGCCACCGCCGACGGACTGCCCGTCGGGGCCGCCTGGCGCGGGCTCCTCGGACGGGCCATCGCCCCGCACGCCGTGCACGGGCTCGCCGGACTGATGATGGCCGTGCTCTGGCGCAGCGCGTACGGACCGGCCGCGGCCCTCTTCGTCTTGCTGCCGATGTACATCTCCTGCTGGGTCTTCGCCCAGTACCACCGCGAGCGGGCCGCCCACCAGGCCACCATCCGCGCCCTCGTCCAGGCCGTCGACATCAAGGACCAGTACACCCGCGGCCACAGCGAACGGGTCGGCCACGCCTCCGTCCTGATCGCCCGTGAGCTCGGCATGGCGGAGGACCGGCTCGACGTCGTGCGGTTCGCCGGCATCCTCCACGACGTCGGGAAACTGGGCGTGCCCACGCGGGTGCTGCGCAAGGACGGGCCGCTGACGCCGGAGGAGCGCCGGGTCATCGAACTGCACCCCGAGTACGGGCACGAGATGGTCCGGGGCATCGGCTTCCTCGGCGAGGCCCGGTCCGCGATCCTCCACCACCACGAGCGCATGGACGGCAGCGGCTACCCGTACGGGCTGCGGGGCGAGCAGATCCCCGAGTTCGCCCGGGTGGTCGCCGTCGCCGACGCCTTCGACGCCATGACCTCCACCCGCTCCTACAGCCGGGCCCGCCCGGTCCCCACCGCCGTCGCGGAGCTGGAGCGCTGCGCGGGCAGCCAGTTCGACCCCCGGATGGTCACCGCCCTGGCCCGGGCACTCGACCGGCACGGCTGGCAGACCGACGTCACCGCCGACGAGACCCCCCAGACGCTCCCGCCGACCCCGCCGACTCCGGCAGCTCCGGCAGCTCCGGTGACTCCGGCGAGTCCGCCCGACGAGACGCAGACGGCCCCGCCGACCCCGCCGACCCCGGCACCCCCGCCCGGCCCGGCCGACGGGAACCTGCCCCCGCCGCGCGCGGCGGACGCCCCGCTGACCTCGGACACCTCCCTGACCGCCCGGCCGAAGGAGCGCGCATGAGGCCCGGGGCCCTCACCGTCGGAGCCCTGTACGGGGCGGCCCTGCTGCTGAGCGTCGCCGGCTTCGGCGCCACCCTCTGGTACGGCGTCGACGAACCCGGCAACGCCCTCGCCTTCGGCACGCTCATCGCCCTCGGCGAGCTCGCCCGCTGGGGCGCCCTCCCCGGCGAGCGCGAACCCGCGCCGCTCGCCGCCGCGGGAGCCCTCGCGTACGCCCTGCTCGGTACGGACGCCGGGACCGCCACCACCCACGGCGTCCTCCAGATCGTCGCCGTCGTCGTCGCGGGCGGCCTCGCCGGGATCGTCCCCCACCTGGCCAGGGGCCAGGGCCCCGACGCCGACCACCTCGCCCGCCGCGTCCTCACCGTCGCCTTCGCCGCCCTCTGCTTCCAGCCCCTCTACAACTCCGGCGCCGTCGTCGAGCACGTCGGCGAGGGCCCGTCGTACGCCTTCTTCCTGCTGCTCCTGCTCGTCCTGACCGCCCTCTGCGACGCCGTGCTCGCCGCCCTCGTGCTCCGCGCCCGCACCGGATTCCCGTACGGCCCCCTCCTCCGCGACGAGCTGCGCGCCCTCCTCGGCATCGGCTCCGCCGTCTGCGCCACCGGCGCTGTCATGGCGCTCGGCGTGGCCGCCGCCGGACTGTGGGCCCTCCCGGTGCTCGCCGTACCGCTGCTGCTCACCCAGGTCTCCTTCCGGCGGTACGCGGCCGTGCGCACCGTCAACCGGCAGACCATCGCCTCGCTCGCCCGCGCCACCGAGATCGCCGGCTGCACCCCGCCCGGTCACGCCCGCCGGGTCGCCGCCCTCAGTACCGCCGTCGGCCGTGAGCTGGGCCTCTCCGGGACCGACCTGGCCGTCCTCGAACACGCTGCGCTCATGCACGACATCGGACAGCTCTCCCTCGTCGACCCCGTCGAGGGCGGCGCCACCGCCCTCCTTCCGGCCGAGGAGCAGCGCCGGATCGCCCTCCTGGGCGGCGAGGTCGTCCGCAGGACCGGGGTCCCGGCGGCCGTCGCCGTGGTCGTCGAGCGGCAGGCCGACCCGTACCGCGAGCAGCCGCTGCCGGCCCGGATCGTCCGCGCGGTGAACGCCTACGACGACCTGGCGGGCGACGGCGCGGGCGCCGCCCTGGAAGCCCTGGAGCGGCTCCGCCTCGGCACCGCGCGCGACTATCACCCGGACGTCGTCGAATGCCTGGCCAGGGTCCTGGCGCGGGGCGGAGCCCCTGGGGTGACCTCGTCGATCGCTGGGTAACCCATGGGTAATGAGCGCGCGTCCGACCGGGCATGGTTGGATGCGAACAAGAGGGTGAAAGCGACCGGCAGGCGGGAATCGTGAGGATCTTCGGGAAGGTACGGCATCGGCCCTCCGCCTCGTGGCGGCAGGCCACCGACCGCGCGTTCACGCTGATCGGCGACGGGCGGTACGAGGACGCGGGCGCGCTGCTGACACGTGCGGCGGATCTGGAGCCCTGGCTCTCGGAGTCCTGGTTCAACCTGGCCCTGCTGCACAAGTTCCGGCACGACTGGGAGCAGGCCAGGGCCGCCGGGCTGCGCGCGGTCGCGCTGCTCGACAAGGAGACCGGCGCCCCCGACTGGTGGAACGTCGGCATCGCCGCCACCGCGCTCCAGGACTGGCCGCTGGCCCGCCGGGCCTGGCAGGCGTACGGCCTCAAGGTGCCCGGGGCCGCCGCGGGCACCGGCGAGCCCGCCGGCATGGAGCTGGGCAGCGCCGCCGTCCGGCTCTCGCCCGAGGGCGAGGCCGAGGTCGTGTGGGGCCGCAGGCTCGACCCGGCCCGTATCGAGGTCCTCTCCATCCCGCTGCCGTCCTCGGGGCGCCGCTGGGGCGAGGTCGTCCTCCACGACGGCGTGCCGAACGGCGAGCGCACCACCACCGCGGGCCCCTCCTACCCGGTCTTCGACGAGATCGAGCTGTGGGCGCCGTCCCCCGTTCCCACCTGGGTGGTCCTCCTGGAGGCCGCCACCGAGGCCGACCGGGACGCCCTGGAGCAGCTCGCCGCCGAGGCGGGCTTCGCCGCCGAGGACTGGTCGTCCTCCGTGCGGCTGCTCTGCCGCGCCTGTTCGGAGTCGACCATGCCGAGCGCCGAGGGCGAGGGCGAGCACTCCGACCCGCACGACCACAGCGAGCCGGGGCACCCCGGGCCGCTCGGCCACCGCTCGCCCGGCGAGCTGTGGGTCCCGGAGCGGGAGTGCGGCATCGCGGCCCCGGCGGGCCTGGTGCGCGGGCTCCTGGACGGGTGGGTGGCGGACAGTCCCGACAGCCGTGAGTGGCGTGATCTCGAAGAGGTCTGCTGAGCGGCGACCCGCGGGCCCGTAGGCTGTCATCCGACGGAATCGGGTTTTCAGGAAGGCGCGGCCGGACATGGCGCAGCAGGACACGGACGAGCAGACGCAGATCAACCTTGGGGTCTCCCCGCCGCAGGTAGGGGATGGCTACGTCGTCGACACGGAGGACTGTGAGGCGCGCGAGCTCGCCCACCGCGAGCGCGGCACGGCCCGCCCGATCACGGTCGTCGGCAACCCTGTGCTCCACCGCGAGTGCAAGAACGTCACCGAGTTCGACGACGAGCTCGCCCGGCTCGTCGACGACATGTTCGCCAGCCAGAAGGCCGCCGAGGGCGTGGGCCTGGCCGCGAACCAGATCGGCGTGGACCTGAAGGTCTTCGTCTACGACTGCATGGACGACGAGGGCGTCCGGCACGTCGGCGTCGTCTGCAACCCGGTCCTGGAGGACCTGCCGCCCGAGCTGCGCGTCCTGGACGAGTCCAACGAGGGCTGCCTGTCCGTGCCGACCGCCTACGCCGAGCTGGCCCGCCCCGACTACGCGGCGCTCACCGGCCAGGACGTCCAGGGCAACCCGATCAAGGTCCGCGGCACCGGCTACTTCGCCCGCTGCCTCCAGCACGAGACGGACCACCTGTACGGCTTCCTGTACATCGACAAGCTCTCCAAGCGCGACCGCAAGGACGCCCTCCGCCAGATGGAAGAGGGCACCCCGCGCTACGAGACGGTCCCCAACGCCTGATCGCTCGCACCTACGGCGAAGGGCCCCGCACTCCAGGAGTGCGGGGCCCTTTCCCATGCCGGCACGTCACTCCGGTGTGAATGCGTACTGAACCTCGTAGAGGTGCCCAGCCTTGACCATGACCGTGGCCTCGACGGGGCGTTCGTCGTCGCTGTAGACGACACGAAGTGTGCGAAGTACGGGGAGGTCGCTCGGCAGCTTCAGGGCTCGGTACTGATCCTGGGTGGGGACCCGCGCCGAGACCCGGTCGACGCTGAGCCGGGGCGGGAACCCCAAGGAAGCAAGGAGTGTCGGGGTGCCACCCTTGATCTTGCGGCTCTCCATGAGGGGTGTGGAGCGGGCGATGTCCAAGGGGTAGTAGGACATGACGAGTTCGGCTGGCTCGTCGTCGAGGGAGAGTAGCTGGCGGCGGAGCAGTGCCGTTTCGTCGCTCCTCAGGCTCAGAGTGGCGGAGACGTCGGCCGGAGGCCTTGTCTCGGCGACTTCCAGCAGGGTGCTGAGAGGCCGTGCACCGAGTTGCGTGGCTTCGGTGAGCCACCGGTATGGCTCCCCGGCGGCGACCGGGGCCATGAAGGCCGAGGGGCGTACGGTCTGCTGACGGTGCTCTCGGACGGTAACTGCGGCGCCTGCACGACCGACGACCAGTTGCTCTTCCTTGAGGAGTTGCAGCGCTTTCTGCACAGTGGCGTTGGAGGCGTCGAACCGGGCCTTGAGGTGCACCGTGGACGGCAGCTTGGCGCCGGGTGCGAGGTCTCCGCTCATGATCTCGTCGCGGAGGTCGGCAGCGATCCGCTCGTGGAGTGAACGTCGGTCTTCGTTGACAGGCACGGTCATCCGATCGTGATCTCGTAGCGGAGTCGCTGCCGGTGCGCGGGCATGGTCATCATGTCGACCTGGACGGGCCGGTCCCGACGGTCGAGCGTCACCCTCGCCAGTCGGAGCACCGGCTCGTCGCGCCCCATCCGTAGCGCTTCCCGCTCCTCGGCGTCAGGCATCCGAGCGGTCACGTCCTCGCGAACGCGAACGCCGATGTGCCCGAGTTCGGCGAGCAGCGCGACGGCACCGCCACGGATCTTGAGCGTCTCGGCCAGCCGGGTGCCCCGCGCGATGTCCGCAGGGTAGTAGGTGTCAGTCAACTCGCACGGCTCGCCGTCGAATTCGATGACCCGGCGCCGGACGACGACCGGCACTCCCGCGGCCACGCCGAGCAGCGCTGCGACGGCGCCGGGGGCCGGCACCTCACCGGCGTGGATGATGCGCTGACTCCCCACACCGCCTCGGGCGGCAGCCTCGGCAGCCCAGGCGTCGGACCGCCCCTCGCCGTCCTGTGGCGTCAGGTACGGCTCAGAGGTGCTGACCCAGGCCTTGCTGCTCATGACGTCCTCCCGCGTGACCGCCTTGCTCGACCTTGCTGCTTTACACGTTAAGCGACGCACTCCCCAAGACTCCAAGGGTAACCTTGCTGCTTTTCGCGAATAGCGGTACGGTTTCGAGGATCGTACAGCCCAGGATCAAGGTGGTGGTCACCAGTGGCTCTGTCATGGCAGCGACGTTTCCCCCGTGCGCGCAGCTCCGTTCCGGCGGCGCGAGCCTTCGCGCTTGAGGCTCTGGCGCAGTGGGGGATCGTGGATCGTCGGGAGGAGATCCGTCTCTGCGTCTCCGAACTCGCCACGAATGCCCTGCGGCATGGTGTTCCGGCGGGCCGCGAGTTCTGTCTGAGGGTGGTGGCGGACGACCAGACGATGATCGCGTCCGTTCGGCGAGGGGGCCGGTGATGGAGACCTTCGAGCGTGCTCGGCTGGACGCCTACTTCGACCGGATCGCCTCGATCTTCGTGCCCGCCGAGCGACCCGCCTCGTTGCTGATCACACACCTGCTGCCGGAGCGCCCGGCATTCGTCCGGGGCGTGGCGGCCGTGACCGAGCTACGCGCGGTACTCCCCAAGCCGAAGTCCGTTCACGCCGAAGCGCTGCGCCAGGTCGAGAGCGATGGGCACGTGTGCGACAAGCTGTCGCGGGAGCTGTTCGCCGATCCCGAGCGGGCCGTGCGGTACCTCGACACACGGGCCGGCGGACGACCGGTCGTCCTGCTCGATGTGGGCGGGTACTTCGCCCCGTCGATCGAGGCGCTGTGCACCCGATTCCCGGGCCGGATCCTCGGCGTCGTCGAGGACACCGAGAACGGGCATCGCCGCTACTCCGACCTCGACGAGCTGCCGTGCCCGATCATCTCGGTGGCACGCTCGCCCCTCAAGGACCCCGAGGATTTCCTCGTGGGCCGGTCGGTCGTGTTCTCGACCGAGGCGCTCATGCGTGGCCGGGGTGACATCCTGTACGGCCGTACGGCTTTCGTGATCGGTTTCGGGAAGCTCGGGTCGAGCATCGCCCGGTTACTGCACGCCCAGGGCGTCAGGGTCACGGTGTACGACATCGATCCCGTACGCCGCACGCAGGCACTCGCGCAGGGCTTTACGGTGGCACGCGACCGCGAGGCGGGGCTCGGTGACGCCGGGCTCGTGTTGTGCGCCACGGGGGCACTCGCACTGCGTGGAGAAGACTTTCCCCGACTGCGCAACGGGGCGTACGTCGCCACCGTTACCAGCAGCGAGGACGAACTCGAACTCGCCGGGCTGCCGAACGTGTACGAGCGTGCTCACGTCGGTGAGCACGTCACACGCTATGTGACGACCGGCCACTACTTCTACCTGCTCAACGGAGGCAACGCCGTGAACTTCCTGCACGGCGCCAGCGTGGGACCGTTCATCTTCCTCGTCCAAGCCGAGCTGCTCGCCGCTTCCGCCGCGATCGCCCGAGGTGGCCTCGGTCCCGGAATGCACGAGATCAGCCCGGCAGACCGCGCCACCATCGCCGCGGCCTGGCTGGACTACTTCAACCGCTGAGGAGACACCCGTTGTCCATCACCCCCGACCACATCCGCGAGACCCTGGACGTCTACCTCGACGCCCACCCTGACGAGAACCGGCGGCTCTCCGCCCTCATGGAACTCCTCGACGCCGAGGCCGACCTCACGAGCCGGAAGGAGTTCCGAGGCCATGTCACCGCCGGGGCGGTCCTGGTCGACCCCGCCGGCCGCGTGCTGCACATCGAGCACCTTGCGCTGAACCGCTGGCTCCTCCCCGGCGGGCACATCGAGAACGACGACACCACCCTCCTTGCTGCCGCACAGCGTGAGCTCACCGAGGAGACCGGCATCTCCGCCTCGGTCGTCGTCCCGGTCGGCCGCCACCCCCTACACATCGACGCCCACTCCATCCCGGCCAACCCGGCCAAGGGTGAGCCCGATCACCGACACTTCGACTTCCGGTTCCTCTTCCGCACTTCGGCCGATGTCGTCGCCCTTCAGCTCGACGAGGTCACTGCTGCGGCCTGGCGCCACGCCGACACGATCGAGAACGAGACCCTGCGGAGCCGCGTGCTTCAGACACTGCGCTGACGACACGGCCTGTCCGGGAACGCGGAAGGCCCCGCACTCCAGGAGTGCGGGGCCCTTCGCCGTACAGGGGAGACCTAGAAGTCCTCGTCCAGGTCCACCGAGCCCTCGACGGCCACCTGGTAGGCGGACGGGCGGCGCTCGAAGAAGTTGGTCAGCTCCTGGACGCCCTGGAGCTCCATGAACGCGAACGGGTTCTCCGAGCCGTACACCGGGGCGAAGCCGAGGCGCTGGAGGCGCTGGTCGGCGACGCACTGGAGGTACTCGCGCATCGACTCGGTGTTCATGCCCGGCAGGCCGTCGCCGCACAGGTCGCGGCCGAACTGCAGCTCCGCCTCCACGGCCTCCTTCAGCATGTCGGTGACCTGCTGCCGGAGGGCGTCGTCGAAGAGCTCCGGCTCCTCCTTGCGGACGGTGTCCACGACCTCGAAGGCGAAGTTCATGTGCATCGTCTCGTCGCGGAACACCCAGTTGGTGCCGGTCGCCAGGCCGTGCAGCAGACCGCGCGACCGGAACCAGTACACGTACGCGAAGGCGCCGTAGAAGAACAGGCCCTCGATGCACGCCGCGAAGCAGATCAGGTTCAGCAGGAAGCGGCGGCGGTCGGCCTGGGTCTCCAGGCGGTCGATCTTCTCCACCGAGTCCATCCAGCGGAAGCAGAACTGCGCCTTCTCGCGGATGGAGGGGATCTCCTCGACCGCGTCGAACGCGGCGGCGCGGTCGTCCGGGTCGGGCAGGTAGGTGTCGAGCAGCGTCAGATAGAACTGGACGTGCACGGCCTCCTCGAACAGCTGGCGCGAGAGGTACAGGCGCGCCTCGGGGGAGTTGATGTGCTTGTACAGCGTCAGCACGAGGTTGTTCGACACGATCGAGTCGCCGGTCGCGAAGAAGGCGACGAGGCGGCCGATCATGTGCTGCTCACCGGGGGTGAGCTTGGCGAGGTCGGCGACGTCCGAGTGGAGGTCGACCTCCTCGACGGTCCACGTGTTCTTGATGGCGTCGCGGTAGCGCTCGTAGAAGTCCGGGTAGCGCATCGGACGGAGGGTCAGTTCGAAGCCCGGGTCGAGGAGGTTCTTCTGTTCGTTGGAGCTCATCACTGGCAGGCCTCGCAGGACTCGGGGTTTTCCAGGGAGCAGGCGAGGGCGTCCGCGTCGGGGGTCGCCTGCTGGACGGGGATGGTGGCGGCGGTGGGCGTCGCGGCCTGGGCGGCGCGGGCGATCCGGGTCGCCGGGCGGGAGCGCAGGTAGTACGTCGTCTTCAGACCCTGCTTCCAGGCGTACGCGTACATCGACGACAGCTTGCCGATCGTCGGCGTCTCCAGGAACAGGTTCAGGGACTGCGACTGGTCGAGGAACGGCGTCCGCGCGGCGGCCATGTCGATCAGGCCGCGCTGCGGGATCTCCCAGGCCGTGCGGTACAGCTCGCGCACCTCGGCCGGGATCCAGGTGAAGCCCGCGACCGAGCCGCTGGCGTCGCGCAGCGCGTCCCGGGTCGGGGCGTCCCACACGCCGAGCCGCTTCAGCTCGTCGACGAGGTACGAGTTGACCTGGAGGAACTCGCCCGACAGCGTCTCGCGCTTGAAGAGGTTGGAGACCTGCGGCTCGATGCACTCGTAGACGCCCGCGATCGAGGCGATGGTCGCCGTCGGCGCGATCGCCAGGAGCAGGCTGTTGCGCATGCCGACCGCGGCGATCCGCTCGCGCAGGGCCGCCCAGCGCTCCGGCCAGTTGAGCTCGACGTCGTAGTGGTCCGGGTGCAGGACACCGCGGGCCGTGCGCGTCTTGTCCCAGGCCGGGACGGGGCCGCTGCGCTCGGCGAGGTCGGCGGAGGCCTCGTACGCGGCGAGCATGATCCGCTCGGCGATACGGGTGGACAGCGCACGCGCCTCGGGGGAGTCGAACGGCAGCTTCAGCTGGAAGAAGACGTCCTGGAGGCCCATCGCGCCCAGGCCCACCGGCCGCCAGCGGGCGTTGGAACGCCCGGCCTGCTCGGTCGGGTAGAAGTTGATGTCGACGACCCGGTCGAGGAAGGTGACGGCCGTGCGGACGGTCGCGTCGAGCCGCTCCCAGTCGATGTCCTGGGTCGAAACGTCCACGAACGCGCCGAGGTTGACCGAGCCCAGGTTGCAGACCGCGGTCTCGCCGTCGTCCGTGACCTCCAGGATCTCCGTGCAGAGGTTGGAGGAGTGGACGGTGTGGCCGGGCTCGGCGGTCTGGTTGGCCGTCCGGTTCGAGGCGTCCTTGAAGGTCATCCAGCCGTTGCCGGTCTGGGCCAGGGTCCGCATCATCCGGCCGTACAGGTCGCGGGCCGGCATCGTCTTGCGGGCCAGGCCCTTCGCCTCGGCGGCGCGGTAGGCGGCGTCGAACTCCTCGCCCCACAGGTCGACGAGCTCGGGCACGTCCGCCGGGGAGAAGAGCGACCAGTCGGCGTCGGCGTTGACGCGGCGCATGAACTCGTCCGGGATCCAGTGCGCCAGGTTCAGGTTGTGCGTACGGCGCTGGTCCTCGCCCGTGTTGTCGCGGAGCTCCAGGAACTCCTCGATGTCCGCGTGCCAGGTCTCCAGGTAGACGGCGGCGGCGCCCTTGCGGCGGCCGCCCTGGTTCACGGCGGCGACGGAGGCGTCGAGGGTCTTCAGGAACGGGACGATGCCGTTGGAGTGCCCGTTGGTGCCGCGGATGAGGGAACCGCGGGCGCGGATGCGGGAGTAGGAGAGCCCGATGCCGCCGGCGTGCTTCGAGAGGCGCGCGACCTGGTGGTAGCGGTCGTAGATGGAGTCCAGCTCGTCCTGCGGGGAGTCGAGGAGGTAGCAGGAGGACATCTGCGGGTGGCGGGTGCCGGAGTTGAAGAGCGTGGGGGAGGACGGCAGGTAGTCCAGGCGGCTCATCAGGCCGTACAGCGCGCCGACCTCGGCGAGCGCGCGGACGCTCTCGTCCTCGGCGAGGCCGCAGGCGACGCGGAGCATGAAGTGCTGCGGGGTCTCGATCACCTTGCGGGTGATCGGGTGGCGCAGCAGGTAGCGCGAGAAGAGGGTGCGCAGACCGAAGTAGCCGAAGCGGTCGTCGGCGGTCTGGTCGATGGTCGCGTCGAGGCGGTCCGCGTGCCGCGCGACGAAGTCGGCGGTGCGGTCGGCGATCAGGCCCTCGCGGTGGCCGACGGCCACGGAGGCCGAGAAGCAGACCGCGCCCTGGCCGGCGGCCTCTTCGGCGATGGTGATCGTCAGGAGCCGGGCGGCGAGCCGGGAGTAGGCCGGGTCCTCGGAGATCAGACCGGCGGCCGCCTCGGTGGCCAGCTCGCGCAGTTCCGCCTCGTCCGACGTGGCGCTGCGGCCGCGGAGCGCGGCGGCGGCGATCTTGCCGGGGTCGGTGTCGGGGAGGTCGGCGGTGAGATCGGTCAGGGTCCGCAGCAGCACGGTGCCGGGTCCGTCGCTCTCGATCGCCGTGGCCGGATCGGCGGGCGCGATGGTCACGTGGGGGCTCTCCCTCGCTCGGCTCGGGGCCGCGGCGGGGGAAGGCGGGCAGGCGGGCATCCGTACGGACGCGCCGCGTCCACCGGCCCACTCCGCGAGGCCCGGACGTCAGTGACACCCGGAACGGCTGGACCGGGTGTGCTGTCGGCAGGTCCTCGGACTCACTTCGTACGAATCAACACGAAGCACACCGTTGCGGGACAGTTCCGGATTCGCGCCGGATTTCCCTGCGTCGACAGCGAGGACGAGCATACATGTGGGGGGCGCCGCTCGCAGAACCCCCCACATGTTGTGTCGTCCGTGTGTCAGAACTCCAGGGCGTAGGTCCGCAGCTGGTGGCCGGGAATCGGTTCCCAGTCCCGCTCAGGGGTGCGGACGAAGCCCATCCGCTCGTAGATCCGGTGCGCCGAGACCATCTTCGCGTCGGTGGAGAGCACGAGCCGCGCGCACCCCGGCAGGGCCCGTGCGCGGTCCGCACAGGCGCGGACGAGGGCCTCTCCGACGCCCCTGCCGCGAGCCTCCGGAGCGACCGCGAGCATCCGGAACTCGGCCTCGCCGGCGACGGCGATGTCCGCCCACGGGGTGGAGCCGGGGGCGAAGGTCACCCCGCCGATGATCCGGTCGTCCTCGTCGGCGGCGACGAGCACCTCGGCCTCGCGGGCCCGCCGGGCCGTGTCCTTCAGTACGTCCAGGTAGAAGTCGTCCTCGCCGTACAGCAGCAGCCCGTCGTTCAGGTATGTCAGCCCGGTGAGTTCCCCGAGCTCCTCGTGTTCCTCGGGCCGTACCGCCCTGATCGTGAAGTCCATGGGGGCAGTGTGCCCCGGGGGTACGGGAAGGGGCCCGGGATTTCCTGGCGGAGATCCCGGGCCCCTGTGTCGTACCGCGAGGTCAGTGCGCTCCGGCGCCGACCTTCGGGTCCGCCTGCGGGTCCGGCTTCGGCTTCGCCGCGCGGGCCGGCGCGTCGACCGTGTAGTCCGACGGGGAGGTCTCGTCGACGCCCTCGGGGGCCTTCAGGGCCTTGAGGACGAAGGTCAGGACGACCGTGACGACGACGTTGAGGACGAACGCGGTGAGGCCGATGTAGCCGATCTCGCCGATGCCCGGGATCTCGGCGGAGGAGCCGCCGAAGTGCTTCTGCGTCGGGCTGGCGACGCCGTACGCGGCGACCGTGCCGTAGACCATGCCGACGGCCCAGCCGGCGAGCAGCGCCCAGCGGTGGAACCAGCGGGTGAAGAGGCCGCCGACCAGCGCCGGGAAGGTCTGGAGGATCCAGATCCCGCCGAGCAGCTGGAAGTTGATGGCGACCGTCTTGTCCATGGTGAGGACGAAGGCCAGCGCGCCGACCTTCACCAGGAGCGAGACCAGCTTGGAGACCTTGGTCTCCTGGGCCGGAGTCGCGTCCGGCTTGATGAAGTCCTTGTAGATGTTGCGGGTGAAGAGGTTGGCCGCGGCGATCGACATGATCGCGGCCGGGACGAGCGCGCCGATGCCGATCGCGGCGAACGCGACGCCCGCGAACCAGTCCGGGAACATGGTCTCGAAGAGCTGCGGGATGGCGAGCTGGCCGTTCTTGACCTGGATCCCGGCGGCGATCGCCATGAAGCCGAGCAGCGCGAGCAGGCCCAGCATCAGCGAGTACAGCGGCAGGATCGTGGTGTTGCGGCGGATGACCTCACGGCTCCGCGACGACAGGGTCGCCGTGATGGAGTGCGGGTACATGAAGAGCGCGAGCGCCGAGCCGAGCGCCAGCGTCGCGTACGTCCACTGCCCGGCCTCGCCGGGGACGAGCGCGCCGCGCGGCTTGCCGGTCGCCGGGTTGGTCTGCGCGTACGCCTCGCCCGCCTTGGCGAAGATCTCGTCGAAGCCGCCGAGCTTGATCGGGATGTAGATGATCGCCACCGCGATGACGATGTAGATCAGGGTGTCCTTGACGAACGCGATGAGCGCGGGCGCGCGCAGGCCCGAGGAGTACGTGTACGCCGCGAGGACACCGAAGGCGATGAGCAGCGGCAGGTCCTTGATGAACCAGTGGGTGGTCTCGCCGCCGCCGACGCCCATCACGTCCAGGACGGCCTGGATGCCGACGAGCTGGAGCGCGATGTACGGCATGGTGG
Organism: Streptomyces sp. NPDC042346; assembly: GCF_055581845.1. NCBI lineage: Bacteria > Bacillati > Actinomycetota > Actinomycetes > Kitasatosporales > Streptomycetaceae > Streptomyces > Streptomyces sp. NPDC042346. Next base: position 1,284,721 of record NZ_JBVJEH010000001.1, read on the forward strand.
CGAGGATGCCGGTGACGGCCACCGCGAGCGAGAGGCCCTTGGAGTCCCAGCGGCCGCGCACGAAGTCCGAGGTGGTGACGTACCCGTGCTTGTGCGAGACCGACCAGAGGCGCGGCAGGAAGGTGAAGATCAGCGGGTACACCAGGATCGTGTACGGGACGGCGAAGAAGCCGGCCGCGCCCGCCGCGTAGATGGCCGCCGGGACGGCGACGAAGGTGTACGCGGTGTAGAGGTCGCCGCCGAGCAGGAACCAGGTCACCCAGGTGCCGAACGACCGGCCGCCCAGGCCCCATTCGTCGAGGCTGTTCTCGTTCTCGGCCCTGCGCCAGCGCGAGGCGAGGAATCCCATGACCGTGACGGCCAGGAAGAAGAAGATGAAGACGGCGAGTGCCACGCCGTTCACGCCGGTCACGTCCTTCATCGTGCGTCACCTCCCTTGCGGGCACGCTGGTCCAGCTGCCACAGCTTGTACGCGATCATGGTGAGCGCGGTGGAGATCAGCACCCAGAGCATCTGGTACCAGTAGAAGAACGGGATGCCCGCGAGGAGCGGTTCGGCCTTCGCGTACGAGCTCACCCAGAGCATCGCCACGAACGGTGCGAACAGGCAGAGCGCGATCACCACCCGCAGGGGAGTGATGGCGGGTTGTTTCCCTTGTGCCGTTTCCGACGCTTCTGACGCCTCTGACATGGCGATTCCGTCCCCTCGCTGATCACCTCGGTAATGCTGGGGAAATCTAGGGGACGCTCACGCTCGGCGGAACCCCCGTCCGCATAACGGAAGCGAATTCCCTGGTACGCGAAACGAGGGGGGCCGCCGAGTCCTCGGCAACCCCCCTCGTCAGGCGTGTGGATCCGCTCAGCCGTTGGGCCTCTTCAGGCGCGCCACGAACTTGTACCGGTCGCCGCGGTAGACGGACCGTACCCACTCCACCGGCTCGCCCTGGGCGTCCAGAGAATGGCGAGAAAGCATCAGCATCGGCAGGCCCACGTCCGTACCGAGCAGACCGGCCTCGCGCGGCGTGGCGAGGGAGGTCTCGATGGTCTCCTCGGCCTCGGCGAGGTGGACGTCGTAGACCTCTGCCAGCGCCGTGTACAGCGAGGTGTACTTCACCAGCGAGCGGCGCAGCGCGGGGAAGCGCTTGGCCGAAAGGTGGGTGGTCTCGATCGCCATCGGCTCGCCGCTCGCGAGGCGCAGCCGCTCGATGCGCAGCACCCGGCCGCCGGCCGAGATGTCGAGCAGTCCGGCGAGCGTGTCGTCGGCGGTGACGTACCCGATGTCGAGGAGCTGCGAGGTGGGCTCGAGGCCCTGGGCGCGCATGTCCTCCGTGTACGAGGTGAGCTGGAGGGCCTGCGAGACCTTGGGCTTGGCCACGAAGGTGCCCTTGCCCTGGATGCGTTCCAGCCGGCCCTCGACGACCAGCTCCTGGAGCGCCTGGCGCACCGTGGTGCGCGAGGTGTCGAACTCCGCGGCGAGCGTGCGCTCCGGCGGGACAGGCGTGCCGGGCGGCAGTGTCTCCGTCATGTCGAGCAAGTGCCGCTTCAGTCGGTAGTACTTGGGCACGCGCGCGGTGCGAGTGGCGACCCCGCCCTCCGGTTCCGTGCTGCCCGCGTCCCTGGCCATGGCCTGCCTTCCCGACTCCTGTGCTGCTGCCGTCACCGGCTCCTCCGTCTGTAGCGGCTCACATGGTGGCACGGACCGGTCACGGGTCGTCGCCCTACCTCAGGTGTCGGTCCGATAACGGACGCGACTGCCCTTCTTATACACCCTTGACACCCCTAAAGGTCTAGGCCAAGCTCCGGGTACTGGTCTAAACCATTAAAGACCAGGTCCCAGCCCCACGAGCACTACCTGACGAATGTCTTCGCGCGGTGGGCAGGGGTTTGCAGGCATCCCTGAGGAGGGTGGCGTGAAGCGCAAGCTCATCGCGGCGATCGGCGTCGCGGGCATGATGGTCTCTATCGCTGCATGTGGTTCGGACAGCGACACGGGCAAGGACGGCGCGAAGCCGTCCGCCGGTGGCAACAAGAACCTGACCGTCTGGGTCATGGACGGTTCGGCGCCGCAGACGTGGATCGACGGCGTCAACAAGGAGTTCGAGGCCAAGCACCCGGGCGTCAAGGTCAAGGTCGAGACGCAGCAGTGGACCGACATCCAGACCAAGGTCACCACGGCTCTCTCCGAGGACACCCCGCCGGACGTCCTGGAGCTCGGTAACACCCAGACGACGGGTTACGCCGCCTCCGGTGGTCTCGCCGACCTGACGGGCGACAAGGAGACGCTGGGCTACGCCAACTGGAGCGAGGGCATCAAGCCCTCCGCCGAGCTGGAAGGCAAGCTCTTCGCCGCCCCCTGGTGGGCCGCCAACCGTGTCGTGATCTACGACAAGGCCGCGTACAAGAAGGCCGGCGTCACCCCGCCGAAGACCCGCGCCGAGTGGATCGACGGCCTGAAGAAGCTCAAGGCCGCCGACCCCAAGGGTCAGCCGATCTACCTGCCCGGTCAGAGCTGGTACGTCCTCGCCGGTCTCATCTGGGACGAGGGCGGCGACCTGGCCGTCAAGGACGGCGACAAGTGGAAGGGCACCCTCGGCACCCCGCAGGCCGCGGCCGCCATGAACTTCTACAAGGAGCTGCAGTCCTTCTCGACCGGTCCGAAGGACAAGGACGAGGCGACCCCGCAGCAGTCCGTCGACATCGTTCCCAAGGGCGGCGTCGCGTCCTGGATCGGTCTCGGCTGGGAGGCCGGCGGCGCTGTCGCCGAGATCGAGAAGGCCGGCAAGAAGGCCGACTTCGGCTACTTCCCGATCCCGGGCAAGACCGCTGACAAGCCGGGCTCCGTCTTCTTCGGCGGCTCGAACCTCGCCATCGCCGAGCGCTCCCAGAACAAGGACCTCGCGAAGGAGTGGCTGGCCCTCGCCGTCAGCAAGAAGCAGATGGCCGAGTACGGCAAGGCCAACAAGGGCGGGATCATCCCGAACGACCCGGCCGCGCAGTTCCAGCCGGAGGCCGGCTCCTTCGCCGAGGCCATGGTGAAGGCCGCCAGCACCGGCAAGATCACCCCGGTCACCGAGGGCTGGGCCAACGTCGAGACCGCCCCGAACCCGATCAAGGACTACATGACCAAGGTCCTGAAGGGCGAGGACGCGCAGAAGGCCGGCGAGGCCGCCGACAAGGTCATCACCGAGCGCATCAACCAGCAGTAATCCCCAGCCCGGTGGCGTGGCCGGTACCTTTCGGCCACGCCACCGGGTCGGCGCAGTGATCAGCGGCCCGCTCCCCCGGGCCGCGACCCGGTGGGCGCGGGAGCCCCAGAACCGCGAGGAATAAGACCATGACCGTGGACTCCCAGGGGACGGCGAGCGCCGCTTCCCCGGACGCGCCCGGGAGGGCGGCAGGGAAGTCTCAGACTCCGCCACCCCCTTCCGGTACGAAGGAAGTCCTTCAGCCCTCGCGCGGGAGACGCTCCCTGCCCAGCGGGCTGCTGCCGTACCTGCTCGTCACGCCGGCCCTGCTCTCCATGGCCGTGCTGCTGCTCTACCCGCTGTTCCGCAACCTGATCCTCTCCTTCCAGGGGGTCAACAAGCGCGAGATGATCCGGCGCGAGACGCCCTGGGTCGGCTTCGACAACTACACCCAGCTCCTGCAGGACCCCGACTTCTGGACCGTCGTCGTCCGGTCGGTCGTCTTCACCGCGGCCAACGTGGCCCTGATCATGGTGATCGGCACCCTGATCGGCCTGCTGCTCAACCGCCTCGGCAAGAAGATGCGACTCGTGCTCTCCCTGGCGCTGATGTTCGCCTGGGCCATGCCGGTCATCGCCTCGATCACCGTCTTCCGGTGGCTCTTCGACGAGCAGTTCGGCGTCGCCAACTGGGTGATGCGCACACTCGGCTTCTCCGGCTACGAGCAGCACAACTGGTTCGAGACCGGCTTCGACGCCCTCGTCATCATCCTGATCCTGCTGGTCTGGGGCTCCATCCCCTTCGTCGCCCTCAACATGTACGCCGCCCTCACCACCGTGGGGACCGAGCTGTACGAGGCCGCCAAGATGGACGGCGCGAGCGGCTGGCGCACCTTCTGGTCCGTGGTCTTCCCGAACCTGAAGCCGTTCTTCCTGATCACCACGTTCCTGGAGATCATCTGGATCTTCAAGGCGTTCGCCCAGGTCTACGCGATGAACGCCGGCGGCCCCGACCGCGGCTCCGAGACGCTGCCCGTCTACGCCTACATCGAGGGCCTCGGACAGCAGCACTACGGCCTCGCGGCGGCCATCTCGATCCTCACGATCATCATGCTGATCGTGGCCATGTCCTTCTACTTCCGCCTGATCCTGAAGCAGGAGGATGAGCAGTGAGCACCACCACGCAGACCCCCCAGTCGGAGCGGACCCCGCAGAAGCTGCGCACCCGCAAGCCTCTCCGGCCCGCCGCGGTGGCGAAGAACCTCGCGGCGCTCGTCCTCGCGGCGATCTTCGTCTTCCCCGTCTACTGGATGTTCTCGTCCTCGCTGAAGCCGCAGTCGGAGATCCTCACCAAGGACCCCGTCTTCGTCTTCACCCCGACCTTCGAGAACTACACGACGGCGACCGGCGTCGACCTGTTCTGGACGTACGTCACGAACAGCCTCATCGTGACCGTCGGCGCGGTGCTCCTCGCCCTCGTCGTCGCCCTGGCCGCGAGCTTCGCGATCGCCCGGATGAAGTTCAAGGGCCGCAAGGGCATCGTCCTGATCGTGATGATGGCGCAGATGGCCCCCTGGGAGGTCATGATCATCGCGATGTACATGATCGCCCGCGACGGCGACATGCTGAACAGCATCCCGCTGCTCACGATGATCTACTTCGTGATGGTCCTGCCCTTCACCATCTGGACCCTGCGCGGCTTCATCGCCGCCGTCCCGGTCGAGCTGGAGGAGGCCGCCCAGATCGACGGCTGCACCCGCGGCCAGGCGTTCCGCAAGGTGATCTTCCCGCTGCTCGCCCCCGGCCTGATGTCGACCTCGCTCTTCGGCTTCATCACCGCCTGGAACGAGTTCGCGATGGTCCTCGTCCTGAACAAGGACGCGGAGAACCAGACCCTGACGCTCTGGCTGACGCAGTTCCAGACCGCGTTCGGCAACGACTGGGGCGCCACCATGGCCGCCTCCACGCTCTTCGCCCTCCCCGTGCTCATCGTGTTCCTCTTCCTCCAGCGCAAGGCCGTCGGCGGCATGACCGCCGGCGCGGTGAAGGGATAACGGCTCCCATGACCACTCTCGTACACGCCTCGGACACCCTGACCCGAGACGCGCTCACGGTGCTCCAGCCCGGCTTCGTCGGCACCACCGCCCCCGACTGGCTGCGCCGCCACATCGGCGAGGGCCTGTCCTCGGTCGGCCTCTTCGGCCGGAACATCGTCAGCCCCGAGCAGCTCGCCGCGCTCACCGCGCAACTGCGGGCCGAGCGGGACGACGTCCTCGTCGCCATCGACGAGGAGGGCGGGGACGTCACCCGCCTGGAAGTGAAGCAGGGCTCGTCCTTCCCCGGCAGCTACGCGCTGGGCAGCGTCGACGACGTCGAGCTCACCCGGGCCGTGGCCCGCGAGCTCGGCCGCCGGCTCGCCCAGTGCGGCGTCGACCTCAACTGGGCGCCCTCGGCGGACGTCAACTCCAACGCCGAGAACCCGGTCATCGGCGTCCGGTCCTTCGGGCCGGACCCGGACCTGGTCGCCCGGCACACCGTGGCGTACGTCGACGGCCTCCAGGGCGTCGGGGTCGCGGCCTGCACGAAGCACTTCCCGGGACACGGCGACACCAACGTCGACTCGCACGACGCGCTGCCCCGGATCGATGTGGACCTCGCCACACTGCACGCCCGTGAGCTGGTACCTTTCCGCGCCGCCATCGCCGCGGGTACCAAAGCGGTCATGAGCGCGCATATCCTTCTGTCCGCGCTCGACCCGCACCGTCCGGCCACCCTGAGCCCGCAGATCCTCACCGGTCTGCTGCGCCAGGAGCTGGGCTTCGAGGGGCTGATCGTCACCGACGGCATGGAGATGCAGGCCGTCGCGGCGACGTACGGCATCGAGCGCGGATCCGTCCTCGCGATCGCCGCGGGCGCCGACGCCATCTGCGTCGGCGGCGGGCTGTGCGACGAGGACACCGTACTGCGGCTGCGCGACGCGCTGGTCGACGCGGTACGGACCGGTGAACTGCCCGAGGAGCGGCTGGCCGACGCCGCGGCGCGCGTGCGCGCCCTGGCGTCCTGGACCCAGTCGCACCGGGCCAGGGGGGCCGAATCGGCGTCGGGCGCGGCAGTGCAGGAGGGGACCGCGCCCGGCGCCGACATCGGACTCGTCGCGGCGCGCCGGGCCCTGAAGGTGACCCGGGGAGAGCGGCCCTACACGCCGGTGAGCAGCGCTCCCTACGTGGCCTCCTTCACCCCGGTCGCGAACTTCGCGGTCGGCGACGAGACGCCCTGGGGCATCGCGGCGGAGCTGGAGCGCCTGCTGCCCGGCACGGAGACCGGCTCGTACGCCGATGCCTCCGTGGACGCGATCCTCGCCGCCGCGGGGGAGCGCCGGATCGTCGCGGTCGTCCGTGACGCCCACCGCCACCCGTGGATGACCGAGGCCCTGGACGGCCTCCTCGCGGCCCGCCCCGACACCGTCGTGGTCGAGATGGGCCTCAACGAGGCGGAGCCCCGCGGGGCCCTGCACATCGCCACGCACGGCGCGGCCCGGGTCTGCGGCCGCGCGGCCGCCGAGGCCGTGGCCGGCACCGGCGCCTGACCACCGCCACCGTCGTCCGCACGCGAAGGGGCCCGGCACCTGAAACCAGGTGCCGGGCCCCTTCGTCGTGTCCGTGTCCCTCGGACACCCTGCTCGGATGCCCTGCTCGGACGCCCTGCTCAGATGCCCTGCCAGGCCGGCTTGGCGGCGAAGGTCTGGCGGAAGTACTCCGCGAGCTTCAGCTTCGAGGCCGCGGCCTCGTCCACGACGACCGTGGCGTGCGGGTGCAGCTGGAGCGCGGAGGCCGGCACGAGCGCCGCCACGGGGCCCTCGACGGTCTGCGCCACGGCCTCGGCCTTGCCCTCGCCGGTGGCGAGCAGCACCAGGTGCCGGGCCTCCAGGATGGTGCCGATGCCCTGGGTGATGACGTGGTGCGGCACCTGCTCGATGTCGTTGTCGAAGAAGCGCGCGTTGTCCACGCGGGTCTGCTCGGTGAGCGTCTTGATCCGGGTGCGCGAAGCGAGCGAGGAGCACGGCTCGTTGAAGCCGATGTGCCCGTCGGTGCCGATGCCCAGGATCTGCAGGTCCACGCCACCGGCCTCGGCCAGCGCCTTGTCGTACGCCTCGCACGCCGCCTGGACGTCCTCGGCGGAGCCGTCGGGGCCCATGAAGGCCTCAGGGGAGAGCCCGAGCGGCTCGACGACCTGGCGGAGCACGGTGGAGCGGTACGACTCGGGGTGCCCGGACGGCAGCCCGACGTACTCGTCCAGCTGGGCGATCCGGGCCCGGGAGGCGTCCACGGAACCGGCCGCGACCTGGGCGGTCAGGGCGTCGTAGATGGGGATCGGAGTCGAACCCGTGGCCACGCCGAGCAGCGCGTCGGGCTTGCGGCGCAGGAGGCCGGCGATGCCGTCCGCGATGAGCTCGCCGCCTGCCTTGGCGTCCTTGACGATGACAACTTCCACGCTGTGCCTGCCGATCTGGTGGAGGGGCTGGAGGAGGGGCCATGTGGTATAGACCAATCAAAGCCAAATCTAGCAGAGGGGAGGCCGTCTCCTCATGTCGTTCCGCGGTGCGGACGGCACCGCCACCATCGTCGGCCGCCCCCGTCCCCCCAGCCACTCGAACCCCCGCCCACCGCGGCCTCCACGCCCCCCTGCGCCCCTGTGCTTTGCGCCCCCTGCCCCCGCGCGCCCGAAGCCCCCGTGTGTCGGTTCAGGCCAGCGAGCCGCCCGTGGCGTCGATCCAGTGGCCCGTCACCCAGCGCGCGTCCTCGGAGACCAGGAAGGCCACCACGTCCGCTATCTCCGCCGGCGTGCCGACCCCGCCGAGCGCCGACATCGCCGCCGCCCCCGCCCAGGCCTGCTCGTCGCCCCGCAGCCAGCCCGCGTTGATGTCCGTGTCCACGATCCCCGGCGCCACCGCGTTGACCGTGATCCGCCGCGGCCCGAGGACCTTCGACAGATAGCGGGTGAAGACGTCCAGCGCGCCCTTCGACATCGCGTACGCGATCGTCTCCGGCATGAGGGCCGCCTTGCTCAGGCCCGTCGAGACGTTGACGATCCGGCCGCCGTCCCGCAGTCGCTCCGCACCCAGCTGCGCCAGGAAGAACGGCGCCTTCGTGTTGACCGCGAAGATCCGGTCGTACTCCTCCTCCGCGATCGTCCCGAAGGGCCGGCTCGCCCCGATCCCGGCGTTGTTCACGAGGATGTCCAGGCCGTCCGCGCGCTCGTCGAAGGCCGCCCAGAGCGCCGCCGCGTCCCCCGGCGTCCCGAGCTCCCGCCCGATCGCGAAGGCCTCGCCGCCCGCCGCCTCGATCGCCGTGACGGTCTCCTTCGCCGCCGTCTCGTTGCTCCCGTAGTGCACGGCGACCCGCGCGCCCTCGCGGCCGAGCCGCTCGGCGATCCCCCGGCCGATGCCCCGGCTGCCGCCCGTGACCAGTGCCGTCTTGCCTGCGAGCACGCCCATGGCGACGCCCCCCTGTTTATGTAGTGGTCGTTACGAAAAGACCGTACCCCAGCTTTCGTAACGCGCGCTATAGAATTCACTCCATGGTGACGAGACAGCGCGGCCGCCCCCGCTCCTTCGACCGGCTCACGGCCCTGGAGCAGGCCACGATGGCCTTCTGGGAGCACGGCTACGAGACGACCTCCGTCGCCGACCTCACCCGCGCCATGGGCATCAGCGCGCCCAGCCTCTACGCGGCGTTCGGCGACAAGCGGACGCTCTTCGAGGAGGTCGTGGAGGCGTACGCGGGGTCGTACGGGGCGTACGGCGGCCGTGCCTTCGCCGAGGAGCCGACGGCCCGCGGCGCCATCGGGCGCGTCCTGCGGGAGGCGGCGGAGCTCTTCACGGAGTCGGGCCATCCGCGCGGCTGTCTGATGATCTCCGCCGCGATCAACTGCTCGACCCCCGAGGTGGAGGAGGCCCTCCGCGCACGCCGGGAGGCCAATCTGACCTCCTTCGAGGCCCGGATCCGCCGGGGCGTCGAGGCGGGGGAGCTGTCGTCGGGCACCGACGCCCGCGCGCTCGCCCGCTTCAGCGGCGCCGTACTCCAGGGCATGTCCCAGCAGGCCCGCGACGGGGCGACGCGGGAGGATCTCGCGGCGGTGGCGGAGTGGGCGATGAGCTCCTGGCCCGTGGAAACGGCCCCGGCCGTGACACCGGCATCGGCGCCGGCCCCGGCAACGGCCCGGGAAACGGCCCCGGAAACACCCGCGGGCCGCGGCGCCTGACGGGACCCTCAACCCGTCCGGCACCGCAGCCCGGAGTTGCTCGGCCGGGGGTGTGCGGTCCCTCGGCCGTGTGGGAGGTCTCGACGCAGTCAGGGCAGAGAGCGTCGGGTACCTCGTTCCATCCTCCTGTGCGGGGAGGATGGAGGCTTGTAGCGTTCATTGTGGACTAGACCATTCTTGTCTGTCCATCCACAGGAGCGCGGTCCTTCCCGGCCCATCCTCCAACACGGACGCCCGGAGATCCAGGTTCACCGCCCCTGCAATTCCGCAGGTACCCTCGCACCGTGCCCTCCATGAACGACCTCGTGCGCCAGCACACAGCCCTGAGCGACTCCGACCTCGAGTGGCTCCACCTGCTGGTGTCGGAGTGGCAGCTGCTCTCCGACCTCTCCTTCGCCGACCTCGTCCTGTGGGTTCCCACCCTCGACGGCACGCGATACGTCTCCGTCGCCCAGATGCGGCCCAACACCGGCCCCACGTCCTACCAGGACGACATGGTCGGCCACCTGGTGCCGCGCGGCCGCCGCCCCCTGCTCGACGCCGCCCTCGACGAGGGCCGGATCGTCCGTGAGGGCGACCCCGAGTGGCGCGAGGAGGTCCCCGTACGGGTCGAGTCCATCCCCGTACGCCGCGAGGGCCGGGTCCTCGGCGTCATCGCCCGCAACACCAACCTGCTCACCGTCCGCACCCCCTCCCGGCTTGAGCTCACCTACCTCCAGTCCGCCTCCGACCTCGCCCAGATGATCGCGGCCGGAACGTTTCCCTTCCCCGGCGAGCAGGTCGACATGGACTCCTCGCCGCGCGCCGGCGACGGCCTCGTCCGCCTGGACGCGGAAGGCGTCGTCCAGTACGCCTCGCCCAACGCCCTCTCCGCCTACCACCGGCTCGGACTCGCCGCCGACCTCGTCGGCCAGCACCTCGGCCAGATCACCGCGGAGTTCGCCCCCTCCCGAGGTCCGGTCGACGAAGCCCTGGTCAAGGTGGCCTCCGGCTACGCGCCGCGCGAGTTCGAGGTCGAGGGCAACGGCGGAGTGATCCAGCTGCGGGCGATCCCGCTCAGCCCCAAGGGCACCCGGATCGGTTCGCTCGTCCTCCTCCGCGACGTCACCGAACTGCGACGCCGCGAGCGCGAGTTGATCACCAAGGACGCCACCATCCGGGAGATCCACCACCGGGTGAAGAACAACCTCCAGACGGTGGCCGCCCTGTTGCGCCTCCAGGCCCGCCGGATGGACTCCGACCGCGGCCGTGAGGCGCTCAACGAGGCCGTGCGGCGCGTCGGTTCGATCGCCATCGTCCACGAGACGCTGTCTCAGAACCTGGACGAGCGCGTCGAGTTCGACGAGATCGCCGACCGGGTGATCGCGATGGTCGCCGAGATCTCCCCGGGCAAGGTCACCTGCCGCCGCAACGGCCGCTTCGGCATTCTCGACGCCGAGGTCGCGACCCCGCTCTCCATGGTCCTCACGGAGATCCTCCAGAACGCCCTGGAACACGCCTTCGCCCAGGGCGAGCAGGGCACCGTCGAGGTCACCGCCGTCCGCGGCGAGCCCCGCGTCGACGCCCGGCTCCTGATCACGGTCCAGGACGACGGCCGCGGTCTGCCCGAGGGCTTCGACCCGCAGCGGGCCGGCAACCTCGGCCTCCAGATCGTACGGACGCTGGTGGAGGGGGAGTTGGGCGGAACCTTCGACATGGTCCCCGGCGCCGAGCGCGGCACGAAGGTGATCCTCGACATCCCCGTACTGCCGCAGAAGTAACCGCGGTGACCGCTGTGATTGCTGTAACCGCCGTGATCACTGTGACCACTTGAGGCGGGCGGCACAGCAGCGAGCCCCGGACCGAGGAGATCGGTCCGGGGCTCGAATGCTGTGGGTTACTGCTGCGCGCTGCGACTCGAGGGCGGTGATTGCATACGCGATGTATGCGCCGCTGGCCTCAGGCTTTCGGCGGGGTGTCAGGCGGTAGCGTTACGCGCCCGGTTGCGAGCGGCACGACGCTTCATTGCGCGGCGCTCGTCCTCGCTGAGGCCACCCCAGACGCCGGAGTCCTGGCCGGACTCGAGCGCCCACTGCAGGCACTGCTCCATGACGGGGCAGCGGCGGCAGACGGCCTTGGCTTCCTCGATCTGCAGCAGCGCAGGACCGGTGTTGCCGATGGGGAAGAACAGCTCGGGGTCTTCCTCACGACAAACGGCGTTGTGACGCCAGTCCATGGCTGCTACCTCTCTAGGGTGTTACAAGCTGGTTGCTTGTGAATGTGAACGCTTTCACGAATCCCCCCGTAAGTGAAGGGCCGACTGCCAGATGAACTGGTGTGGTCCAGGTACTGAGGAGGGGTTCTGGCTCTCAGTGGAGGCCGGTGTTGCGGGCCGTCCCGATCGCCAAGAAGAGACTCGCAAACCTCGACACCGGATGCAACCCCTTCCGGAAAGTTTTTTTTGATTCCTCGGTGTCGACTAGGTCACAGCCGTACTTCTAAGGGGTGGATGCCAGCCTAAACGTTCGAGTGAAAGGACTTTGGGCCCTTCCACTCACACAATCACACGCAGTGCACGGCGTACGCCTGTGAACGTCACGCTCGTACGCAGTCCCAGGTGGTCTCCGTCCATCTGAAGGGGGAGGGGAACCTTGGAATGCAAGGTGAAGTCGGTCAGGTCGTGCAGAGTCACGGCATGCTTGCCGCGGGGCCCTCGCTCCGGCGTGGAAGTGAGCAGCTGAGTGGCGTAGCGGGCCACCGCCGGAGTGGAAAGACGGCTCAGTCCGAGCACGTCGAGAGCGGTTTCGAAGGACGCCTCCGGGGACGCGTACACCGGACGATTGCCCAGGTAGGTCCAGGGGGAGGTGTTGCAGATTATGGAAAGGACGAGGTCCTCGACCGGCTCCGCGCCGGGGCGCTCCAGGGTGATCGTGCCGTGCCGCCGGTGCGGCTCCTCCAGGAACTGGCGGAACACCTGGCGCAGATAGAGGGCGTGCGTGGATCTCTTTCCGCGCTCCCTCTGCTGTTCGACCCGGCCGATGACGCTCGCGTCGAATCCGAGGCCGGCGCAGAAGGTGAACCAGCGCGACGGCACCGCTTCGTCCTCGGTGCCCGGGGTCCCCGCCGCAAGCCCGAGGCTCACTGTGCGTGCCCGTCGCTCACGCAACGCGTCGAGCAGGGCGCCGGTCGCCTCCACCGCGTCGTTCGGCAGTCCGAGCGCGCGGGCGAAGACATTGGTCGAACCGCCGGGGACGACCGCGAGACCCGGAAGCCGGTCCGGATCGGGCCCGCCGTGCAGCAGTCCGTTGACGACCTCGTTGACCGTGCCGTCGCCACCGAGGGCCACGACCAGATCGATGTTGCCCTCGTCGGCGGCGCGCCGCCCCAGGTCGCGCGCGTGCCCGCGGTACTCGGTGGTGACCGCCTCCAGCTTCATCTCGCTCGCCAGGGCGTGGATGAGCACGTCACGGGTGCGGGCACTGGTGGTGGTGGCTGCCGGATTGACCACGAGAAGTGCGCGCATGACCGCCAGCGTACCTACCCGGCGGTACCTGTCCCAGCCCAGGACCACCCGTCGGACACTCCGCGGGGCTCGGGGCAGTGCTCCCGGCGGTGCCGCCCGGTGGGGTCTTCCCGACGGGGCCGCCGGGTCCACCCCGGCCTGCCCGGCCCGGCGGGCGCCCCGGATACCCTGCCCTTCATGAGCAGCAGCAGTACGGAGCAGACCTCCCGCCCCACCCGTCTCGCCGCCGCCGCGGCCGTGGCCGGAATCGAGGCCCTCGGGCTCCTCGCCGGCGGCGTGTACATGCTGGTGAAAGCCCTCTCGGACGGGACCGGCGACCTCACCGGCGCCCTGACCGGCGCAGTGACGCTCGTCGCACTCGGACTGATCCCGCTCGCCGCCGCCCGCGGCCTGTGGCTGTGCCGCTCCTGGAGCCGGGGCCCGGCCGTCATCACCCAGATCCTGGCCCTGCCGGTGGCCTGGCAGATGCTCCAGGCGAACAGCGCGATGATCCCGGCCGGTGTCGTCCTCGGCGCCCTCGCGGTGACCGGGCTCGTCCTCCTGGTGAACCCGGCCACGACCGAGGCGCTCGGCATCCGGCGCCCCGGCCAGGACACTCCGTAACGAGTCCCTACTCCTCCACGAGAAGTTTCTCCCGAAGCGACGCCAGGGTCCGAGCCAGCAGCCGAGAAACGTGCATCTGCGAGATGCCGACCTCCTGCGCGATCTGCGACTGGGTCATGTTCCCGAAGAAACGCAGCAGCAGGATCCGCTTCTCCCGGGGCGGCAGGTCCTCCAGGAGCGGCTTGAGCGACTCGCGGTACTCGACCCCCTCCAGGGCCTCGTCCTCCGCGCCCAGCGTGTCCGCCACGGCCGGCGACTCGTCGTCCGTGTCGGGGACGTCCAGGGAGAGCGTCGAGTAGGCGTTCGCCGACTCGAGACCCTCCAGGACCTCCTCCTCGGAGATCCCGAGCCGCTCGGCCAGCTCGTGCACCGTCGGGGAGCGGCCGTGCTGCTGGGAGAGCTCGGCCGTCGCCGTGGTCAGCGAGAGCCGCAGCTCCTGGAGGCGGCGCGGCACGCGGACCGCCCACCCCTTGTCGCGGAAGTGGCGCTTGATCTCGCCGACGACCGTCGGGGTCGCGTACGTCGAGAACTCGACCCCGCGCTCCGGGTCGAACCGGTCCACCGACTTGATCAGGCCGATCGTCGCCACCTGCGTCAGGTCGTCCAGCGGCTCGCCGCGGTTGCGGAAGCGCCGGGCCAGGTGCTCCACGAGCGGCAGGTGCATCCGGACCAGCCGGTTGCGCAGCTCCGCCTTCTCCGGGGAACCCTCCGGCAGCTCGCGCAGCTCGACGAAGAGGGCGCGGGCGCCGCTCCGGTCGGTCGGGCCGGGAACGGAGGGTGGCTCCGGGACCTCGTCCGCCTCGTCCGCCTTGGCCTCTTCGGCGCTCGGCAGGCCCGAAGAAGCCCCAGTGGCCTCGGAGACCTCGGCGACCTCGGAGGTCCCGGAGGTCGGCGTGACCTCCGGGAGGCCGGGTGTCTCGGGAACCTGGTGGTGCTGCTCGTGCTCGCTCATCTGGTCCGCCTGCTCCGTAGCGACCTCATGCGGCCGCGCCTGCTGCTCAGGGATGCCGGCCGTCGCGTCCCCGCTCCTCACGCCGGGCCTGGCCCCGCGCCGCGCTGTTTGTACAGGCTGATCGAGACCGTACGGTCATCGGCCACCGACGACTCCACCTTCCCGGCCAGTGCCGACAGCACCGTCCAGGCGAAGGTGTCCCGCTCCGGCGCCCGGCCGTCGGTCGTCGGGGCGGAGACCGTCACGTCCAGCGAGTCGTCGACCAGCCGGAAGACGCAGCTGAGGACGGACCCCGGCACGGCCTGCTGGAGCAGGATCGCGCAGGCCTCGTCGACGGCGATCCGCAAGTCCTCGATCTCGTCGAGGGTGAAGTCCAAGCGCGCCGCGAGGCCGGCCGTGGCCGTACGCAGCACGGACAGATAGGCACCCGCAGCGGGCAGCCGGACTTCCACGAAGTCCTGGGTCCCGGGCTCGCCTGTGATCTGGGACACCCTCACCTCCAAGGTGGCACAAGCTCATTCGGGGTCCGGGGGGAGAGGCCCCGGACCGGGCGGTGCGCAGGGGGCTGCGCAGTCCGCCGTGACGCTATCGCGATCCGTCCCGCCGTGTCGCCGTGAGCCCCCCGGGCCCCCGACCACGCTCGTCACCCATGGTAGGCCCATGGATGCGGACGGTGGGTAGAGGCCTGCGGAGGGCGAAAACGAGCGACGGGCGGAGGGATGACGTACCCAACGGGGAAGCCGTCGAACCGTCGGAAGGACCGCCGTACCGGGCGGCCCGGCCGTCAGACGATCGAACTGTCCACGAAGCACCACCGCCAGGCCTCGCCCGGCTCGAAGGTCCGCATCACCGGGTGCCCGGTGGAGGAGAAGTGGCCCGTCGCGTGCCGCCCCGCCGACGAGTCGCAGCAGCCGACGTGTCCACAGGTCAGACAGAGCCGCAGCTGGACCGGGTGCGTCCCGTCGGCCAGGCACTCCGGACAGGTGTCGGCCAGCGCCGCCGGTTCGGGGCGCGGCATTTCGGCAACGTGCGGGCACTCGCTCATGATGGCCAGGTTACTTTGCGACACAGGACAGGGACGGGCACACGGTCATGGACGCACTGCAGTTGGTGGCACTGGTCGCGGCGAGCGCCGCGATCGCGGGGTTCGCGCGCAGGACCCCGGTGCCGGCCCCGCTGCTCCTGGTCGCCGCCGGCCTCGCCGCCTCGTACGTACCCGGAGTGCCGGACTACACGCTCGACCCGCACATCGTGCTGCCGCTGATCCTGCCCCCGCTCCTCTACACGGCGGCCGTCGAATCGTCCTACCTCGACCTGCGGGCCAACATCCGGCCCGTCGCCCTGCTCTCCGTCGGCTACGTCCTCTTCGCCACCGTGGCCGTGGGCTGGCTCGCGTACGTCCTCGTCCCCGACCTGCCGCTCACCGCCGCGCTCGTGCTCGGCGCGGTGGTCGCCCCGCCGGACGCGGTCGCCGCCACCGCCATCGCCCGCAAGCTCGGCCTGCCCGGCCGGATCACCACGATCCTTCAGGGCGAGTCCCTGGTGAACGACGCCACCGCCATCACCGCCTACAAGGTCGCCCTCGCGGCGGCGGTCGGCGAGGGCATCAGCTGGGCCGGCGGCATCGGGGAGTTCGCCCTCGCGGCCCTCGGCGGGATCGGCGTCGGCCTGGTCCTCATGGTCCCCATCCACTGGCTCCGGCGCGGCCTCGGCGACTCCCTCCTCCAGAACACCCTCTCCCTCCTCATCCCCTTCGTCGCCTACGCGGCGGCGGAGGAGGTCGGCGCCTCCGGCGTCCTCGCCGTCGTCGTGGTCGGCCTCTTCCTCGGCCACCGCGCCTGGCAGGTCGACTTCGCGACCCGGCTCCAGGAGGAGGCCGTCTGGAAGATGGTCGCGTTCATCCTGGAGTCCGCCGTCTTCGCCCTGATCGGACTCCAGCTGCCGTACGTCGTCCAGGGCCTCGGCCAGTACGGCATGGCGGAGGCCGTCTGGTACGCGGTCGGGGTCTTCGTGGCTGTGGTCGTCGTGCGGTTCGTCTGGGTCTACCCCGCGACGTTCCTGCCCCGCTGGCTCTCCGTCCGCGTGCGCGAGCGCGAGCCGGAAGTGGACTGGAGAGCCCCGCTCGTCGTCGGCTGGGCCGGCATGCGCGGGGTGGTCTCCCTCGCGATCGCCTTCTCCATCCCCGTCGTCACGGACGGGGTGGAGTTCCCGGCCCGCAACCTCGTCCTCTTCCTCACCTTCACCACCGTCATCGGCACGCTGGTGGTGCAGGGCCTCACCCTGCCCCCGCTCATCCGGCTCCTGAAGCTCCCCGGACGCGACCGGTACGCCGAGACCCTCGCCGAGGCCCAGGCCCAGAGCGAGGCCTCCCGGGCCGCGGAGGAACGCCTCGACGCCCTCCTCGCCGACGAGCGCAACGCCCTCCCGAAGCCCCTCGCCGACCGGCTGCGCACGGTCCTGGAACGCCGCCGGAACGCGGTGTGGGAGCGGCTGGGGGCGGTCAACGAGGCCACCGGGGAGACCGTCGACGACACCTACCGGCGGCTCTCCCGCGAGATGATCGACGCCGAGCGCGAGGTCTTCGTGCAACTGCGCGACGCGCGCCGCATCGACGACGAGATGATGCGGACGCTGCTCCGCCGCCTCGACCTGGAGGAGGCCGCCGCGTACCGCGAGGAGACGGCGGACTAGGGCCTGTCCGGCGGATCACGGCCGGGGTCGTGACGCTTCCGGGAGCGGATCGGGGGCGCCCGTCACCACCGCCGCGAGCCGGGTGCCCGCCGGGAACGCGCCCTCCTCCGCGAGGGTGACGAGTCCGTGGAGCATTTTGGCGACATACAGCCGCTCGATGGCGAGTCCGTGCCGCGCCTCGAAGTCCTGTGCGAACGCCTCAAGCGCCGGGCTCGTACGGGCGTAACCGCCGCAGTGGAAACGCTCGTCGAGGGCCCAGTCGCCGCGCGGGCCGCCGAACGCCGCCTCCTGGAGGGCGCGGACGTCCGCGCCCAGGAAGCCGCCCTTGAGGACGGGGACCCCCAGCGCCCGCTGCCCGGGGGAGAGGCCGGCCGCGAGGCCCGCCAGGGTGCCGCCCGTGCCGCAGGCGACGGCGACCACGTCCGCCGCCCCGGCGAGCTCCCGGCCCAGCTCCACGCACCCGTGCACGGCGAGCGCGTTGCTGCCGCCCTCCGGGACCACGTACGTCCCGGCGGGGGCCCGTTCCAGGAGCGCGGCGAGCGTGGCGGGGTCGTTCTTCGCGCGGTACGTGGCACGGTCCGTGAACTCCAGCCGCATCCCGTCCGCCGCGCACCGCGCGAGGGACGGGTTCAGCGGGCGCCCGGCCAGCTCGTCGCCGCGGACGACGCCGATCGTGGGGAAGCCGAGGAGCCGGCCCGCGGCGGCCGTGGCGCGCAGGTGGTTCGAGTACGCGCCGCCGAAGGTGAGCACCGGCCGGCCGTCCGCCGCGCGCAGGTTGAGCACGAGCTTGCGCCACTTGTTGCCCGGCAGGTCGGGGTGGATGAGGTCGTCGCGCTTGAGCAGCAGCGTGAGACCGCGCCGGGCGAAGCGCTCGTCCTCCACCGGCTCCAGGGGCGAGGGGATCCGGGGCCGCAGACGGGAGAGATCGAACGCGTTCACCCGGCCATTGTCCGTCCCGCTCCGCGCGGTCAGCGCAGGCGGTCGGCGATCCGCTCCCGCATCGAGGCCATCGTGAAGCCGCGCGGGTCCACCTTCCCCGGCTGCCACTCCCGGTGCCCGATGACCGAGCGCTGGGTCCAGCCGTGCACCCGGCACACGGCGGCCGCCGCCTTCGCGATGGCCTCCAGCTGGACCTTCGGCCACGGGTCCTCGCCGTCGCCGAGGTTCTCGCACTCGAAGCCGTAGAAGTGCCGGTTGCCGTCCGTCGTGGCCTCGTCGTCCGGCGGCAGGCCCTGCTCGGCGACGACCGCCCTGAGCACCTCGTCGTCGCCGAGCCCCGCGTGGTTGGCCCGGCCGTAGCCGACGAGGTGGACCGTGCCGTCCTTGGCGATCACGCCGTGACAGAGCGGCCCCGGCAGCCCCTCGTAACCGTCCCTGCAGATCCGGACGGTGTTCGCGGTGCCGCGGGTCACGGTGTGGTGGATCATCACGCCGTGCACCGGGCCCCAGGGGCCCTTGTGGTTGCGGTTGTGGGTGGACCAGTCGCCGACCTGGACGACCGCGAGGCCCTCGTCGCGCAGCGCGTCGAGGAACCTGCTCGCGGACATGGGTGAGGCCATGACCGACTCCCTTCGGGGGAACGGGGTGAGCTTCCGGAGTACCGGAGTCCGCCACTCCGCGGCCATCCGTTCGGGCGGTGTGCGAGCCGATCCGGACACGACCCGTGGGGCCCGTGGTGCGCCGCTGTTCGGGTGGGAAATCACGTGACATGCCCCGAAGTTCGTCGAACAGTCCCACCCGAATGTGTAATGGCGCCGACACGTTCCGTGCTGAAAGGCTTCTCTCGCTACTCACGTATACGAGAGGGAGTTCCATGTCCGTTGGTTCGGTTGGCGACGAGGTCCGTACGGACCAGGCACCGCAGCAGAGTCTCGGTACCGCCGCCGCGCGGAACCTCGCCACGACCACCAAGTCCGCGCCCCAGATGCAGGAGATCACCTCCCGGTGGCTCCTGCGGATGATGCCGTGGGTGCAGGTGCAGGGCGGTACGTACCGGGTGAACCGCAGGCTCAGCTACTCCGTGGGCGACGGTCGCGTCACCTTCGTCCAGACGGGGCAGCGTGTCGCGGTCATCCCCGCCGAGCTGGGAGAGCTTCCCGCCCTGCGCGGATACGAGGACGAGGACGCCCTGACCGAGCTCGCGTCCCGCTGCTCGCAGCGGGAGTACGCGGCGGGCGAGATCATCGCGACCACCGGCGCCGCCACCGACCGCGTGTACCTCCTCGCGCACGGCCGGATCGAGCAGATCGGCGAGGGACCCTACGGGGACGAGGCCGTCCTCGGCGTCCTCGCCGACGGCGCCTACCTCGGCGAGTCCGCGCTGACCAGCGGCGACGCCGTCTGGGGCTGGACCGCCCGCGCCGCCACCGCCTGTACGGTCCTGGAGCTCACCCGCGACGACGTGCGGAACCTCGCGGACCGCGTCGGCTCGCTCGCCGCCCACCTGGAGGCCGCGTCCGCCCTGCCCGAGCAGCGCACCAACCACTACGGCGAGGCCGCCATCGACCTCTCCGCCGGCCACGTCGGCGAGGCGGTCGTCCCGCACACGTACGTCGACTACGACGCCTCGCCCCGCGAGTACGAACTGAGCGTCGCCCAGACCGTGCTGAAGGTGCACAGCCGCGTCGCCGACCTCTACAACCAGCCGATGAACCAGACCGAGCAGCAGTTGCGGCTGACGGTCGAGGCGCTCCGCGAGCGCCAGGAGCACGAGCTCATCAACAACAAGGAGTTCGGCCTCCTCTCCAACTGCGACTACGGGCAGCGGATCCAGCCCCACGACGGCGCCCCCAGCCCCGACGACATGGACGAGCTGCTCTCCCGCCGCCGGGGCTCGAAGCTCTTCCTCGCCCACCCGCGCGCCATCGCCGCCTTCGGCCGCGAGCTCAACAAGCGCGGCCTCGTGCCCGAGACGATCGACGTCAACGGCAACCGCATCCCGACCTGGCGCGGTGTGCCGATCTACCCGTGCAACAAGATCCCGGTCTCCGACGCCCGGACCACCTCGATCATCTGCATGCGTACGGGCGAGGCCGACCAGGGCGTGATCGGTCTGCACCAGACCGGCCTCCCCGACGAGATCGAGCCCAGCCTCTCGGTCCGTTTCATGGGCATCGACGAGCAGGCGATCATCTCCTACCTCGTCACCGCCTACTACTCGGCGGCCATCCTCGTCCCGGACGCACTCGGCATCCTGGAGAACGTCGAGGTCAGCCGCTGGCGCTGAGCCGGTGACGCCCGGGGGCGGGTCCGAACCCGCCCGCCCCCGGGCGCTCCCAGCGCTCGCACCGCGAAGGACATGAAGGAGTGACCGTGGCCATGACCAGCGCGGATGCCGTCACCGACGGGCAGGGGGCCGTGATGCTCCTGGACCAGACGCGGACCGCCGTCCATCCCCAACTCCGCTCCACCGTCGAGTCCCTGCCGGGCTCCATACGGCGGGTGGCGATGTACCACTTCGGCTGGGAGCACGCCGACGGCACCCCGGCCGCCGGACAGGCCGGCAAGGCGATCAGACCGGCGCTGGTCCTCGCGGCGGCCCGCGCCCTCGGAGCCGAGTCGGCCCAGGCCGTGAAGGCCGCGGCGGCGGTCGAGCTCGCGCACAACTTCACCCTGCTCCACGACGACATCGTGGACGAGGACCCGACCCGGCGGCACCGGCCCACCGCCTGGACCGTCTTCGGCATCCCCGACGCCCTCATCGCCGGCGACGCGATGAGCGCACTCGCCCTGCGGCTGCTCGCCGAGGACCCGCACCCCGCGTCGCCGGCCGCTGCCGCGCGCCTCGCCGCCTGCATCATCGAGCTCTGCGCGGGGCAGCAGGCGGACTGCGCCTTCGAGCAGCGCGCGCCGCTCGACGTCTCGCTCGACGAGTGCCTGGCCATGGCCACCGCCAAGACCGGTGCCCTGCTCGGCGCTTCCTGTGCCATCGGCGCGCTCTACGCGGGCGCGGGCGAGGAGGAGGTCGCGGCGATGGATGCCTTCGGGCGCGAGGCCGGACTCGCGTTCCAGCTGATCGACGACCTCATCGGGATCTGGGGCGACCCGGACCGTACGGGCAAGCCGGCTGGCGCGGACCTCGTCGCCCACAAGAAGTCGCTGCCCGTGGTGGCGGCGCTCGCCTCGGGGACCCCCGCGGGGAACGAACTGGCCGAGCTCTACGGCCGTCCGACCCTCGACGCGGCGGCGGTACGGGCGGCGGCGGACGCGGTCGAGCGGGCCGGCGGCCGGGACTGGGCACAGGCCCAGGCGGCCGAGCGGATGGGCCGTGCCGTCGAGTACCTGGCGCAGGCGGTCCCGGACCTGGCGGCGGCGGGGGACCTGCTCGCCCTCGCGGAGTTCGTCACCCGGCGTACGCGCTGAGGCCTGCCGGAAGTGCCGGGGGCCGCCGGGGCCGGGGCCGCCGTGGGTGCGGTCACCCCTCCGGGACGATCCGGTCCACCACGGTCTCGACCAGCTCGTCCAGGTCCCGTTCGGCGTGGAGGCCGGGGACGGTGAAGTGGTCGAGCAGCAGGCCGGTGAGGGCGAAGTAGAGCACCCGGACCGTGTCCGCGTCCCCGGGCATCCTGGATTCGACGTGCAGCCGGATGTTCAGGTCGAGGTCGTCCCTGAGTACCTGGGTGAACCGTTTCTGGAGCTCGGGCCGGCGCGCGGCCTCCAGGCGCAGCTCGAAGAGGCCCAGGTAGCAGGTGCGTTCGGCGGCCATGCGCCGGGCGAGCCAGCGCATCAGCTCGACGACGAGGGCGCGGCTGGGCTCCGGCAGCATCGCGGTGTCGACGGCGCCGGGCTCGGGCGTCAGCCGGACGAAGATCCGGTCGGCGACCTCGGACAGCACCTGGTCCCGGTCGGCGAAGTAGTTGGACGAGGTGCCCGTGGGGACCCCGGCCCGGGCGTCGACGGCCCGGAAGGTCAGCCCGCGGGCGCCTTCGTCCGCCAGCACCTCGATCGCGGCGTCGAGCAGTGCCGTACGGCGTTCCGGGTTTCTCGCCACTTCCGACTCCTTTGGCCATGGGGCTTGCGCAACCACTACAAGTGAAGCACTATAGCCGTCGTGGTTGCGGTCGCAGCCCACCCCCGAAGACGAAGAGGACCGGTTTGCGCAAGCTCACCTATTACATCGCCTGCACCATCGACGGCTTCATCGGTGACCCCGAGGGCGATGCCACGTCCATGTTCAAGTTCGTGGACGCGCAGTACCTGCAGTTCATGGGCGCCGAGTACCCCGAGACGATCCCGACGCAGGGCCGGGAGGCGTTCGGGATCGACGGCGACAACAAGCACTTCGACACCGTCGTCCAGGGGCTGAAGTCGTACCAGCTCGCCCTGGACATCGGCGTCACCAGCCCTTACGGCCATCTGCGCGAGTTCGTCGCCACCCGGTCGCTGACCGAGTCGCCCGACGCCAACGTCGAGCTGATCGCCGACGACCTGGTCGGCCGCGTCCGCGAGCTCAAGGCCGAGGAGAGCCCCCTGGGCATCTGGCTCTGCGGCGGCTCCACCATCGCGGGCGAGCTCATCGAGGAGATCGACGAGCTGGTCGTCAAGACGTATCCGCAGGTCTACGGCTCCGGCATGCCGATGTTCGGCGCCGGCTTCGAGCCCCGCGACTTCACGCTCGGCGAGGTGCGCACCTTCGACAACGGCGTGCTCGTCCGTACGTACACCAGGCAGCGGTAGCGGCGGGGAGCGGGCCCGCGCGAGGCGTCCTACCCTGGAACCATGGGTGACGAGGTGCCTCGCACGACGCGGGACTCCTTGGCCGAGCCCACGTGCCCGGCCTGTGGTGGACCGCGCGACAAGTTGGCCACCCGGCACAAGGTCCTCGGGGCCTGGGTGCCGGAGTGGGAAGTGCAGCCGTGCCGCAATCCGGACTGCCCGCTGTACGGAGGCACGGAGGCGCGGGCCACACGGGGTCCTGACCCGGGTGCGGAAGCCACGAGCACGCACGTGACCGGCAAGAACGGCGAGATCGGGAGAAGTCCGGCCACTGGGTGACCGGCCGCGCGCCGGAGCCGGTCATACCGCTACAGTCCGCGCATGTCATCGGAGTCGACAGAAGTCTGGACCGGCTGGTACCGGGACCGCAGCGGCGCGGAAGCGATCGTCATCACGGCCACCGGGCGGCACGTCGCCACCCGGATCAGGGGGGTCGAGTACACGGGCGCGACCTTCGCCGCGCTCAGCGCCGCCGAGAGCGGCGGGCAGGCCCTCTTCGGCTGCGTCCTGGAGTGGGACCTGCCGCTCCCCGTCGTCATGGACGGCGTGACCCAACAGGCCACGCTGAGCTGTCTGCTGACGCTCGGTGAGCGTTCGGACCTCAGTCTGACGCTCCACTACGGTGGCGCCGCCTTCGAATCGTGCGTCGCCGGAGGTGACTTCGAGGGGGCGCTGGACCGGGTCCGGCGCCAGCTTCCGCCCGGCGCCGACTTCGGCCGCCGGCTCCTCCAGGCGGCCTGACACCCAGGCGGCCCGCGACACCCCGGCGGCCTGACATCGAGGCGGCCTGCGAGACCCGGGCGGCCTGACATCGAGGCGGCCTGCGAGACCCGGGCGGCCTGACACCCGGGCGGCCCGCGAGACCCGGGCGGCCTGACACTCAGGGTCCCGTACCCCACCCGAACGCCGGACGGCGGCGCCCCTCGCGGGCGCCGCCGTCCTCTTCGTATGCGTACGGACGCTTCCCGGGGATCAGGAGGTCTTGAACGCGGAGGTGAGCCCGTACCGCCACAGCTGGTCGACGCGGGAGCGCTCCTGGGCGTTCGGCTGGGCGTTCTGGCAGGACGTGCCGGGGCCGCCGCCCGACATCAGCTCGCTGCACGGCCCGCTGTAGTGGTCCGGCAGGCCGAGGACGTGCCCGGTCTCGTGGGCCGTCACGCGGGTCGAGTTGTACTGCTGGTTCTGCCGGTAGTCGAGGAAGATGTAGCCGCTGCCGTGGCCGTCGGTGCTCGCGTACGAGCCGCGGGAGTCGTTGCCCTCGTAGTAGGTGAAGTCCGGGTTGCTGCCCTCGACGAGCCGGACGTTCACCACCGAGCCGTTCCATATCTGGGCGGAGCGGGCGATCTGGGTGCGGAAGCTCGGCGCGTTGGCGGCGCTGTAGACGACGGTGACCGCGGCCGCGCCCGGGTTGGCGGCCCGCTTCTTCGCCACCGACTTCACGACGGCGTCGAAGAAGGCCTGGTTCGCCTTGGCCTCCTCGGCCGAACCGGCGTACGCCACGGCGGCGGCGCCGACGGCGGGAGCGGCGGCCGGAGCGGCCGTCGGAGCGGCCGCTGCCGGAGCCGTACCGAGCGAGGCGGCGAGACCGAGGCCGAGGGCGGCCGTCAGTACGGAGTTGAGGACCTTGGGGTGACGCATGGGGGGCTCCTCCTGTAGGGGGTCGGAGCGAGTCTCGGGGAAGCCGGGGCGTGTGGGGATGATGTCAATTGCCGATAGCCCGCCCACATCACCCGGATGGATACACCCAACTACCTTGAAAACCAAGGTATTTGACGCGCTCCGGCTGTCTGGTGCGACACAGGCCGCCGCCCTACCCTCGGGGGCATGGAGCTGGAGGTGAGACATCTGCGCGCGCTCTGCGCCATCGCGGACGCCGGCAGCCTGCACAAGGCGGCGCGGCAACTGGGCATGAGCCAGCCCTCGTTGACCACCCAACTGCGCCGGATCGAGAACTCCCTGGGCGCCGAACTCTTCTCCCGCGGCCGCACCGGCTGCCTGCCCACCCCGCTCGGCCGCTCCGTGCTCAGCCGGGCCCGCCCCCTCGTCGCGGACATGGCCGCGCTGGTCACCGAGACCCGGGCGGCGGTCGCCCGTACGGAGGGCCCCGGACTCCGCGTCGGCTCCACCGCCAGCCGGGCGCTCCCCGGCTGGCTGCGCCGGCTCCGCCAGCGGCTGCCCGGCACGGACGTCGGCCTCCGCGTGGACGTCTCCGCCCACGCGCTGCTGAGCACGGTCGCGGCGGGCCAGCTCGACGTGGCCTTCGTCCACGAGGTCGAGGGCTGCCCGTTACGGGTGCCCGAGGGGCTTCAGCGACGGGTCCTGGTCGCCCGCGAACCGCAGTTCATCTCCATGGCCCGCGACCACCCCGCCGCCGCGGCACCCGTCGTCGACCTCGCCGACCTCGCCCGTGACCACTGGATGGTCGACCCGACCGTGGACGGCGAATGGGACGGCCTCCGGCGGGTCCTCGGAGCGGCCGGCATCGACCCGCCGCTGTTGCACGGCGACTACCACACGGCCGCGTCGCTCATCGTCCTCGGCGAGGCCGTCGCCCCCTGCCAGCCGACCTCGGTACCCCGCGAGGACATGGCGATCCGCCCCCTGCGCGGCGACCCGCTGGCCGTCCGGCTGCTGCTGTACGCGCGCCCGGAGACGCCCCTGGACACGCTGTACGCGGAGCTGTCCGCCGCCTACCGCGAGGTGGCCCTGCGCGCCGCCCCGTACCGCGAGTGGCTGCGCCGCCAGGGAGCGGCCGCCGGGCTGTCGGTGGGGCCGTGCATGATGGCCGTATGAGCGATCGTGACGGCGGGGACGGAAGGGCCGCGGTCCGCCGCGCCCGCGCGGAGGACCTGGGACGGATCGTCGAACTCGTCGCCGAACACGCCGAGTACGAGAAAGCCGCACCTCCGACACCGGACCTGGCGCCCCGCTTGGCGATCCTCCTCTTCGGCGAGGGGAGCCGGGGCGGCGAGCTGCCCGCACGTCCGGGGCCCGGCGACGAGCTGACTGCACGTCCGGGGCCCGGCGACGAGCTGCCCCGCCTCCGCTGCTTCGTCGCCGAACTCCCGGACGGGAGCCTCGCGGGCTACGCCACCTGCGCGCCCGAGCTCTCCACCTGGGACGGCGTCGCGTACCTCCACATGGACTGCCTCTACCTCACCTCCACGGCCCGGGGCCACGGCCTCGGGCCGCTCCTGATCGACGCCGTCCGCGCGGAGGCGCGCGCCCTGGGCCTGACGGAGATCCAGTGGCAGACGCCGGCCTGGAACGAGGGCGCGATCCGCTTCTACGACCGCCTGGGCGCGACGTCCAAGGAGAAGCGCCGCTACACCCTGCCGGTGGATCCGGCCTAGAGGGGACGCGGCTCGGCGCGTCGGCTCACCTGGCATCAGTCCAGCGGCGGCCAGGCGCCGTCGAGCAGGCGTTTCGCCTCCTCGGCGATCGCTGCCGCCAGGTGCTCCCGGTCGCCGCGTCCGACCGCCGCCCAGCCGTTGTAGGCGTCGGTCTTGTCGACCAGTGGCCGGAGCGACTGCGGCCGGGCCAGTGCGGCCCACCCTTCGTACGTGATCAGGTCACCGCCGGCGCCGGGGTCCAGGCTGCCGTTCACGATCAGCCGGAGCCACCAGCGGACGAGTTCCCAGCGCGTCGTTTCCCAGGGGAGGTCGGTGGTGTCGGCGGGGAGGTCCTGGAGCAGGCCGAGTTCGGTCAGTACGCGGTCGAACAGGTCCGCGGCTTGGTCGTGTTCGGTGCGGGTGAGGCCGGCGAGGAGGGGGAGGGACTCCGACTCGACGTCGAGGACCAGGGCCGTGAGGCCGGCTTCGACGAGCTGCTCCGGGTGGTGCCGTCGGCCGATCAGGCGCTCCAGGGCCAGCATCCGGAGGCAGTCGACGGCCTCCTGCGCGCTCAGGGCGTACGGCGTGAACGGCGTGGGTGCGGTGACGTCGATGCCCGGTCCGCCTTCGACGAAGTACGACCAGAAGTCGACTGTCGTACGGGCGAGGAGGCCGCTCGATCGGCCGGCGAATTCATGGTGGACGTAGTCGGTGAGGTCGTTCCCGTACAGGATGATGTCGGTCTGGTAGACGGACAGGACGGGGTGCCCGTGCTCGCCCGCCGTGCCGGGCAGGTAGCGGTGTCCGTAGACCGGAACCAGCTGCGGCACGCTCTCCAGCTCGGTCCTCGCGACGCGCAGCGCGTCGGACGTCTCCGAGGGCCGTGACGGCCAGGCGGGATGCCAGAACACGTTGTGCTCCACGTCGAAGAGCACGTCCTCCACGGGCCGCGCCAGTCGCTCGGCCAGGTCTTCGGGGTCGCCGTTGCGCCAGTCGGGCCACCGCGACGAGCCGTGCGGGAGCCCGGCACCGAGGAACACCCGGTGATCGGCCGAGAAGGTGAAGCCGAACCGCGCCTCGACCGCGTCGAGCTCACGCTCGCTCAGACCCGGGCCGATCTCGGCCCGGAGCATGCCCTGGAGGCGCCGGGCGGCTTCCGGGGTCAGGAGCGGGGGCGACTGCGCGTTCATGCTCCGCAGCCTAGTGACTGAACACGGCCGGAAAAGACCGCACCCGGACCGCCATGGACGCCGTGAAGGCGGCCTGCGGACCGGGTGCGGGCCGGGAAGGAAGCCGGGCGAGCGGGGAAACCGCGGCCCGACGGCATGACCGGAGGTCAGGCCTTCTTCGTCTCCCAGAAGATGCGGTCGATCTCGGCGATGAGCTCCAGCGCCTTCTCGCCCGTCTTCGGGTCGGTCGACGCCTTGGCGGCCGAGAGGGCCTTCAGGGTGTCGTTGACCAGCTGGTTGAGCTGCGGGTACTTCTCGAAGTGCGGGGCCTTGAAGTAGTCGCTCCAGAGCACCGAGACGTGGTGCTTCGCGAGCTCCGCGCGCTGCTCCTTGATGACCGTGGCGCGGGCACGGAAGTGCGCGTCCTCGTTCGCCAGGTACTTCTCCTGGACAGCCTTGACCGACTCGGCCTCGATGCGGGCCTGGGCCGGGTCGTACACGCCGCACGGGAGGTCGCAGTGGGCGCTGACCTTCACCTTGGGGGCAAACAGGCGGGAGAGCATTGAGCCGTCCTTCCTCGTGATCGTCTTCTCAGGTGGGACATTACTCGGTGAGAAGGGCGTTTTCGCGGGCGCCCCCTGGGGCTTAGGTCAAAAGTCCAGGGTCACCATGGGACTCGTGTACGAGTGGACGAGACGGGTCGGCGGGGTGCGCCGGCGCGTGGGTCGGGAGTGCGGATGAGGGAATCGGGGCCGGAGCGGGTGGATGCGGCCGGGGCGCCGTTCGGGATCGCCGAGGTCACGGGGGTGTCGATGGTGCCCACGCTGCTCCACGGCGATCAGCTGCTCGTGCACTACGGCGGCCGGTTGAGGCCCGGCGGTGTGGCCGTGCTGCGGCATCCGCTCCAGCAGGATCTGCTCATCGTGAAGCGGCTGATCGAGCGACGCGACGGCGGCTGGTGGGTGCTGGGCGACAACCCGGATGCCGAGGGGGACAGCCGGGTCTTCGGGGCCGTACCGCCCGAGCTGGTCCTCGGGCGGGTGCGGGCGCGGTACCGGCCCGTGACGCCGGGGCGTCAGCGGTCGGCCGGGGTGGTGCTCTCCTGGCTGTTCTCGTCGGTGAGGCCCGTGTGGTCGGGCCGCTCGGCCTCCAGGCGCTTGCGGGCGCGGTAGGCGGCCACGTTGGCCCGGGTCGCGCAGCGGTCCGAGCAGTAGCGGCGGGATCGGTTGGTGGAGGTGTCGAGGTACGCGTTGCGGCAGGGCGGCGCCTGGCACAGGCCGAGCCGGTCCGCGCCGAACTCGGTCAGGTGGAAGGCGAGGCCCATCGCCGCGATCGCCGCGTAGCCCGAGGTCGCGTTCGAGGGGTGGTCGGCGAGGTGCATGTGCCAGCGCGGGCGGCCCTCCTCGTCGAGGGTGTCGTGGCCCGAGATCTGGGGGCTGACCGGGAACTCCAGGAGCAGGGAGTTCAGGAGGTCCACGGCGCCGGTGTGGTCGCCCTCGTCGGCCGCGGTGAAGACGGCCCGCAGGCGGGTGCGTACCGACCGGAAGCGGGTCACGTCGGAGTCGGTCGCCCGCCGGGCCATCTGGGTGGCCGGGCCGAAGAGCTCGCGGATCACCTCGACGGAGGTCAGGGCGTCCTTGTTGCGGGCCGGCTCCTCGGTGTTGACCAGACGCACGGCGTAATCCGAGTAATAGGCCAGTTCCACTTGTAGTCCTTACTCCGGCGGGCTAGGGTCTCGGTCGGTAGGGGTAACGGCTGTTTCCCCTACGAGGGTATTACGAAGAGTGGGGAGGAGCGGCGATGACCGGAACCGACTGGGCGGGCTGGCAGCAGAGCTGGGACCGTCAGCAGGAGTGGTACATGCCGGACCGTGAGGAGCGGTTCCGGGTGATGCTCGACATGGTCGAGGCCCTGGTGGGACCGAAGCCCCGGGTCCTCGACCTCGCGTGCGGTACGGGAAGTATCACGGATCGGCTCCTCCGGAGGTTCCCGGAGGCGACCAGTACCGGTGTCGATCTCGACCCCGCCCTGCTCGCCATCGCCGAGGGGTACTTCGCCGGCGACGAGCGAGTCACCTTCGTGACCGCCGACCTCAAGGATCCCGCGTGGGCCGCGCGGCTGCCCCACGACTCGTACGACGTCGTCCTCACCGCCACGGCCCTCCACTGGCTCCACAGCGAGCCCCTGGCCGTCCTCTACGGGCAGCTGGCCGGTCTCGTCCGCGACGGCGGCGTCTTCATGAACGCCGACCACATGATCGACACGGCCACCCCGCGCATCAACGCCGCCGAGCGCGCCCAGCGCCATGCCCGTATGGACCGCGAGAAGGCCGCCGGGGTCCTCGACTGGGCCGAGTGGTGGGCCCTCGCCGCCATGGACCCCGTCCTCGCCGAGCCCACCGCCCGCCGCTTCGCGATCTACGGCGAGCACGCCGACGGCGACACGCCGCCCCTCGGCTGGCACGCCGACACCCTCCGCGCCGCCGGCTTCGGCGAGGCCCGGGCGGTGTGGGCCTCGCCCTCCGACGCCCTGGTGCTCGCGGTGAAGTAGCCCGAGAACCCGAAAATCCGAGAACCCGAAATGAGAGAAGGGGCGGTACGAGTGATCCCGTACCGCCCCTTCTTCCTGTGCGCGTCCTACAGGACCTTCGACAGGAATGCCTTCGTCCGGTCCTGCTGCGGGTTGGTCAGGACGTCCCTCGGGTGGCCCGACTCGACCACCACGCCGCCGTCCATGAACACCAGCGAGTCGCCCACCTCGCGGGCGAAGCCCATCTCGTGGGTGACGACGACCATGGTCATGCCCGACTCGGCCAGGTCGCGCATGACGTCGAGGACGTCACCGACCAGCTCGGGGTCGAGAGCCGAGGTGGGCTCGTCGAAGAGCATCAGCTTCGGCTCCATCGCCAGCGCGCGGGCGATGGCCACACGCTGCTGCTGGCCGCCGGAGAGCTGCGAGGGGTAGTTCCCGGCCTTGTCCGCGAGGCCCACCCGGTCGAGGAGCCGCTGGGCACGCTCACGCGCGACGGCCTTCGTCTCGCCCTTCACCTGCATCGGCGCCTCCATGACATTGGCCAGGGCCGTCATGTGCGGGAACAGGTTGAAGCGCTGGAAGACCATGCCGATGTCGCGGCGCTGGAGCGCGACCTCGCTGTCCTTCAGCTCGTAGAGCTTGTCGCCCTTCTGGCGGTACCCGACCAGCTGGCCGTCGACCGAGAGACGGCCGGCGTTGATCTTCTCCAGGTGGTTGATGCAGCGCAGGAAGGTGGACTTGCCGGAACCGGACGGGCCGATCAGGCAGAACACCTCGCCGTTCTGCACCTCAAGGTCTATTCCCCTGAGGATGTGCGCGGCGCCGTAGGACTTGTGGACGCCCTCGGCCTTCACCATTGCGGTCACTTGGCCACCGCCTCACGGTTGGAGAATCGGGAGAGGTTCGCCTTGATCTTCTGCCACGGCGTGGGCGGCAGGGACCGCAGGGAGCCGCGGGCGTAGTGCCGCTCCAGGTAGTACTGGCCCACGCTGAACACCGAGGTCAGGATCAGGTACCAGATCGAGGCGACGAAGAACATCTCCATGACCGCGAACGAGGTCGAGGCGATGTCCTGCGCGGCGCGCAGCAGATCCGGGTACTGCACGGCCACGACCAGCGAAGAGGTCTTCAGCATGTTGATGAACTCGTTGCCGGTCGGCGGGATGATCACCCGCATCGACTGCGGCAGGATCACCCGGCGCATCGTCTTCGCCTGGCTCATGCCCAGGGCGTGCGAGGCCTCGGTCTGACCCTCGTCGACCGACTGGATGCCCGCGCGGACGATCTCCGCCATGTACGCGCCCTCGTTCAGGCCGAGGCCCAGCAGGGCGGCCAGGAAGGGGGTCATGACGTCGGTCATCTCGTCCTTGTAGAACCCGATGTTGAACACCGGGAAGATCAGGGCGAGGCTGAACCAGATCAGCAGCTGCACGTAGACCGGCGTGCCGCGGAAGATCCAGATGTAGAGCCAGGCGACCGAACTGGTCACCGGGTTCTTCGACAGACGCATCACGGCGAACACCACGCCGAGCACCAGGCCGAGGGCCATCGAGGCCACGCTGATGAGGATGGTGTGCCAGAGACCGCTCAGGATGGTGGAGTCGAACAGCTTCTCCGGCACGGTCGCCCAGCGCACGTTGCCCTGGGAGAAGGCGTACCCGATGAGCACCAGCAGGGCCACCACCACGACGCCGGCGACCCAGCGCCCGTAGTGGCGGACCGGAATGGCCTTGATGGCCTCCGGCGGGACTCCCGCCGGGGCGGGCGCCCCGGCAGGAACCTTGTCGATCTTGTCAGTCACAACGACTGCCCTTCAGTCTTGCGGGAGAGGGTCAGGAGCCGCCGTTGATCTTGGCCGCGGGGATGGCGCCGTCACCGGCGTTCCACTTGTCGAGGGCGGCCTTGTAGCTGCCGTCCTTGATGGCCGCGTCGAGGGCTTCCTTGAGCGCGTCCCGCAGCTGGGTGTTCTTCTTGTCGACGGCGATGCCGAAGAGGCCCGCGTCCGTCTTGTTGGCGATCGCCTCGAAGTCGTTGCCGCCACCGGCCGTCTGGGCGATGTAGGCGGCGACCGGCGAGTCGTTGAGGTCGGCCACGGCGCCGCCGGCCTTGACGCGGGTCTGCGCCTCGGCGTCGGTCGGGTACGACTCGAAGGTCAGCTTCGGCTTGCCGTCCTTCTCGCACTTGGCGGCCTGGTCCTTGGCGGCCTGCTCGTA
Source organism: Streptomyces sp. NPDC042346 (assembly GCF_055581845.1). NCBI lineage: Bacteria > Bacillati > Actinomycetota > Actinomycetes > Kitasatosporales > Streptomycetaceae > Streptomyces > Streptomyces sp. NPDC042346. Next base: position 1,316,874 of record NZ_JBVJEH010000001.1, read on the forward strand.
CGTCGTGCCGCGCTGCACCGCGAGCTTCTTGCCGCACAGGTCGTCGAGGGACTTGATGTTCTCCGGGTTGCCCTTCTTCACCAGGATGCCGGTGGAGGCGGAGAAGTAGTCGACGAAGTCGACGCCGGCGCCGGTCTTCTTGCCCTTGTCGTCCAGGCCCTCCTGGCGGGCCTTGGTGTCCGTCATCGAGGACATGACGACGTTGGTGCGGCCGGTCGTCATCGAGGTGAGCAGGGTGTCGAAGGTGCCGCTCTCGAACGCGAACGTCACGCCGAGCTGCTTCGACAGGGCGGCGGCGACGTCGGGGTCGATGCCGACGATCTCCGCACCCTTCTTGAACTCCATCGGGGCGTACGTGGCGTCCGTGCCGACCTTGATGACGCCGGCCTTCTGGATGTCGGCCGGGAGCTTCGAGAACAGCGGCGCGGTGTTGGCGGAGGCGGAGCCGCCGTCCTTCGTCGGGGTCGAGGAGCCGCCCGAGGTCTGGTCGCCGCAGGCGGTCAGCAGCATCGAGCCGGCGACCGCGATGGCGGCGACCGCGGCAAGACGGGACGTGCGGGTCTTGGCGGCGGTCGTACAGCGCGTGGAGCGTGCGGTCATGGTCGGGTTCCTCCGGCGTGTGAGGGGCTTGCCAGCAGGTCACGTACGCGTCTTCGAGTGTCGCGACCTCGTGTGATTACGGCATCTTGCCATTCGGACTGCCTCAAACCGACGGCCATGGATGTCAAAATCGGGTAACGGGTGACCCCCGAATCGCGACAGGCCGGTACATCAAGGCCGGACCTTCTTCGGGATCCCTTCCCCATCACCGGAAAATCTGCGGTTGATCTCGCCATTCGGACGAGCCGAAGGCGGCCATTCGGGTGCCGTGGGCATCTATGTGGACATCGGGTGACGTGTCGCGCTCCATCCGTGTCCGGATGCTCTCGGTATGAGTCGCGTCACCGAGTGGTTATGGACTCGTCTGCGGTGCCGTCCGTCCGGTAAGAAGGATCCTTACACCCCTCATCCGGGGCTCAGGGCGCGTTGTGCGGCGCGCCCGAGCGGCTGCCAGACAAGGCGGCCGCGGTGCCTCCCCACCCCTCCTCAACCAGGAGTGGCCACCCTCAAATGAAACAGACTTAAGGGGTCTTCCCAATGGCAGCGGAGATCGTCAATCCTCGCAATGACAGTGGTACGGACGGGGCTCCCGAGCCCTTCGATCCTGTCTTCGCCCTTCACCGGGGCGGCAAGATGGCCGTGCAGGCCACCGTTCCCCTCCGGGACAAGGACGACCTGTCCCTCGCGTACACGCCCGGCGTCGCCAAGGTGTGCACCGCGATCGCCGAGCAGCCCGAGCTGGTCAACGACTACACCTGGAAGTCCCAGGTCGTGGCCGTCGTGACCGACGGTACGGCGGTGCTCGGCCTCGGCGACATCGGCCCGGAGGCCTCCCTCCCGGTCATGGAGGGGAAGGCCATCCTCTTCAAGCAGTTCGGCGGCGTGGACGCGGTTCCGATCGCCCTCGCCACCAAGGACGCCGACGAGATCGTCGAGACCGTCGTCCGGCTCGCCCCGTCGTTCGGCGGAGTGAACCTGGAGGACATCTCGGCCCCGCGGTGCTTCGAGATCGAGCGCAAGCTCCAGGAGCGCCTCGACATCCCGGTCTTCCACGACGACCAGCACGGCACCGCGATCGTCACCCTCGCCGCCCTCCGCAACGCGGCGAAGCTGACCGACCGGACCCTCGGCGACCTGCGCGCGGTCATCTCCGGCGCCGGTGCGGCCGGTGTCGCCATCGCCAAGTTCCTGCTGGAGGCCGGCCTCGGCGACGTCGCCGTCGCCGACCGCAAGGGCATCGTCAGCCGCGACCGCGAGGACCTCACCGAGGTCAAGCGCGAGCTGGCCGAGATCACCAACAAGGCGGGCCTGACCGGCTCCCTGGAGACCGCCCTCGCCGGCGCCGACGTCTTCATCGGCGTCTCCGGCGGTACGGTCCCCGAGGAGGCCGTCGCCTCCATGGCCCCGAACGCCTTCGTGTTCGCCATGGCCAACCCGAACCCCGAGGTCCACCCCGACATCGCGCACAAGTACGCGGCCGTCGTGGCGACCGGACGTTCGGACTACCCGAACCAGATCAACAACGTCCTCGCGTTCCCCGGCATCTTCGCCGGTGCGCTCCAGGTCCGGGCCTCCCGGATCACCGAGGGCATGAAGATCGCCGCGGCGAACGCGCTCGCGGACGTGGTCGGCGACAAGCTCGCCGCCGACTACGTGATCCCGTCGCCGTTCGACGAGCGGGTCGCCCCGGCCGTCACGGCCGCGGTGGCCGCCGCCGCCCGTGCGGAGGGCGTCGCGCGCCGCTGAGCTCGTACCTGAGCCCCCGACAGGGCCCCGTTCCGGCACGCCGGGACGGGGCCCTGCGGCGTGTGCGGGTCGTCGGTTCGGCGGCGGAGGCATGTGTCACACGGGGGCGTGGTTCCGCCGCCTGGCCGTCCGACCCTAGGGTCGGGGCCATGTTCGCTGCCTACGCTGCCCGAATCGACCGCGACCAGCCCCTGAACGGACTCGTCCTGGGCGACCGTCCCGAGCCCGAGGTCCGGCCCGGCTGGACCACCGTCACCGTCAAGGCCGCCTCGCTCAACCACCACGACCTGTGGTCCCTGCGCGGGGTCGGACTGCCCGAGGAGAAGCTGCCGATGATCCTCGGCTGCGACGCCGCCGGCATCGACGAGGACGGCAACGAGGTCGTCCTGCACTCCGTGATCGGCCAGACCGGCCACGGTGTCGGGCCGGACGAGCCCCGTTCCATCCTCACCGAGCGGTACCAGGGCACGTTCGCCGAGCGGGTGACCGTCCCCCGCTGGAACGTGCTGCCCAAGCCGAAGGAGCTCTCCTTCGAGGAGGCCGCCTGTCTGCCCACCGCCTGGCTCACCGCGTACCGCATGCTCTTCACCAACGCCGGTGTACGGCCCGGGGACTCGGTGCTCGTGCAGGGCGCCGGCGGCGGCGTGGCCACCGCCGCGATCGCCCTCGGCAAGGCGGCGGGCCTGCGGGTCTTCGCGACCAGCCGCGACGAGGCCAAGCGCAAGCGCGCCGTCGAGCTCGGTGCCGTCGAGGCGTACGAGCCGGGGGCGCGGCTGCCGCAGCGGGTGGACGCGGTCATCGAGACCGTCGGCGCCGCGACCTGGTCGCACTCGGTCAAGTCGCTGCGGCCGGGCGGCACTCTGGTCATCTCGGGCGCCACGAGCGGGGACCGGCCCGCCCACGCCGAGCTGACCCGGATCTTCTTCCTGGAGCTGAAGGTCGTCGGCTCGACGATGGGCTCCAAGGACGAGCTGGAGGACCTGCTGTCGTTCTGCGCGGCGACGGGCGTCCGTCCGGTCGTCGACGAGGTACTGCCGCTGGACCGGGCGCGGGAGGGCTTCGAGAAGATGGCCTCCGGCGAACTCTTCGGAAAGATCGTCCTCACGACCTCTTGATGACTCGTCAGTAATGCTGATGGGATCTCCGGCACGCGAAAGATGAACATCTCTCACATCCTCGTGCCGGAGGTCTTCCTTGTTGCGAACCACCCTTGTGGCGACCGCCGTCGTCGCCGCGCTGATCACCCCCACGGCCGCCCGTGCCGAGACCGGGCGCGGGGGCGGCGACGCCATCCCCGCCCTGACCGACGAGCACGGCCGCACCCTCACCCTCCGCGGCTGGAACCTCGCGGACAAGGCGAACAGCGGCGACGCCGCCCTCTCCGCGATCACCGAGAAGCACTTCCGCGACATGCGCGCCAAGGGCTTCAACTTCGCCCGCCTCCTCGTCTTCTGGGACGACCTGGAGCCCCGCCCCGGCCAGTACAGCCAGGCCTATCTGCGCAAGGTCGAACGGATCCTGGACTGGGCCGAGAAGCACGACGTCAAGGTGCTCATCGACGCCCATCAGGACGTCTTCGGCCCCGCCTTCGGCCACCGGGGCATCCCCGAGTGGGCGACCAGGACCGACGGCCTGCCCTTCACCCCGCACCCCGACGACTGGTTCTCCGAGTACTTCGAGCCGGCCGTCCAGCGGGCCTTCACCCACCTGTACGAGGACGAGGACCTCAAGCTCTCCCAGGCCCGCATGTGGCGGCTGCTCGCCGACCGCTTCGAGGACCACCCGGCCGTCCTCGGCTACGACCCGATCAACGAGCCGATGGGCGAGCTGCGGGAGGGCGAGGACCTGGCGACGGCGGCCCGCCGCATCGAACGCGATCAGCTGACCCCGATGTACAACCGGGTGGCGGACGCGATCCGTTCGGTCGACCCGGACACCTGGATCTTCGTCGAACCGACCCCCATCGTGGGCGAGGGCGTGCCCACCGGCCTCGGGCGGATCGACGACCCGAAGATCGTCTACGCCCCGCACTTCTACAACGCCGGCATGGAGGCGGGCACCGACTACGACCCCGCCGCCCGCTGGATCGAGAACTACGAGCAGGCCGTCACGCTGTACCCCAAGGAGTACAAGGTGCCCGTGGTGGTGGGGGAGTGGGGCCCGCTCAACAACTCCCTGCCGAACATGAACCGCTTCTACCGCGAGGCGATGCCCTCCCTCGGCCGCTACAGCTCGGGCTGGGCGGGCTGGGAGTGGTGCTACGGCGGCGGGTACTGCGCGGTGGACGGCACCGGGGCCTTCCGTACGAACAAGGAGCTCACCGCCGAGCCGTACGCGGAGGCGGTCGCGGGCACGGTCCGCTCGGCGGCCTACGACGCGGCGGCGGGGGTCTACCGCCTGTCGTACGACGCCGCGGGGCGGCGCGGCCCCCGGGTCACCGAGCTCTCCCTGCCGCCCGGCGACTGGCGGGTGACGGCCTGGGGCGGGGCGCTCGTGCTCCGCAAGGACCGGGGGAGGGCCTGGATCCTCGCGGTCCCGGGCGCCCGGGTGACGGTCACCGTCACCCGGGGCTGACCCGGCCCGCCCGCGCCCCGCTCAGCCCTTGCGCCGCGGGTCCAGCAGGCCCGTGATCCGGACCGCCGCCGTCGCCAGATGGCGGCGGGTCTCGGCCAGCTGCTCCTCGCTCACGCCGTGGTCACGGGCGGCGTCCCGGATCTCGTCCCGGAAGCGGTCGAGCAGCCGGTCGAGATCGCGGCCCGGGTCACCCGAACCCTCCGGGTCGCGCGCCCACTCCGGCGTGCGGCCGGTCTCGTCGGCGGGGTCGGCTGCCGCGGCCTCTCCCGTGGTCCCTCTCGTGGCTCCCGTGGTGCCGGTGGCCCCGGCCGCCTTGGCCGCCGCCTTCGGGTGGGTCGTGCCCGCCACCAGGCCGCCGAGCTGTGCCGTGATGTCCGAGAGGCCCTCCCAGACGCCCTTGGGCCAGTCGCCCCGCGAGAACCGGTCCTGGACCTCCTCCTGGACCTGCTGGGCGATGCGCTGGAACTCCTTGGCCTGGTGGCGGGCCGACTGGGCCTCCGCCTTGGCCTGGCGGGCCTGCTCCTTCCACTCCTGCTTGGCCCGGCGCAGCTCCTCCTTGGCGTCGGCGAACGACGAACCCTCCGCCGTCCGCGTCTGCCCCGCCGCCGCGCGCATCTCGCTGCGCACCCGGCCGGCCGCGCCGCGCACGTCGTCGCGGATCTCCGCCGCGAGCTCCGAGACCGAGTCCCGGATCTCCCGCTCCAGGTCGGTCAGTTCGGCCCCGCGACCGGCCAGTTCGGCGCGGCCCGCGTCGGTGATCGAGTAGACCTTCCGGCCGCCCTCGCTGGCGTGGGTGACGAGACCTTCGAGCTCCAGCTTGGCCAGTCTCGGGTAGACCGTGCCGGCCGAGGGCGCGTAGAGCCCCTCGAAACGCTCCTCCAGGAGCCGGATCACCTCGTAGCCGTGGCGGGGGGCCTCGTCGAGCAACTTGAGGAGGTAGAGGCGGAGGCGGCCATGGGCGAAGACGGGCGACATGTCAGAGCACCTTTCCGGTCGCGGAGGGCGAGTCCGAGAGGGAGGCCGAGGGGGAACCCGCAGGCGATTCCGCAGGCGATTCCGCAGGCGATTCCGCGGGTGATTCCGAGGGGGAGGCGGTGCGGGTCGAGGCGGGGGCGGACTCGGTGTCCTCGGCCGCCTCGGGGCGGCGGAGCAGGGCGATGGAGCCGGAGACGGTGGTCGCCTTGAGCGTGCCCCGACCGGACCCCAGGGTGCCGGTGACGGACTTGGTGCCCCACTGCCCGGTGACCCGGAGGTCCTCGAAGGCGTTCGACACGGAGCCGCTCGTCGTGCTCGCCTCGACCCGGGCGTCCGCCGGGTGCGGCAGCCGGATGGCGACCTGGCCGGAGACGCTGGTGAGCCGGATGTCGGCGGGCGGCCCGTCGAGCTCGCCCGGGTCGAGGTCGATGACCATGTCGCCGCTGACCGTCTCCGCCTTCACGGAGCCGCCCGCGCCCTCGATCACGGTGACGGGGCCCGTCACCGAGGTGATCCGCAGCGCGCCCGTGACCGACTGGGCCTCCAGGCTTCCGGAGACGCTCTCGGCGCGGACCGGACCGGAGAGCCCGAGGAGCGTCGTGTCGCCCGTGACGCCGCGCACCTCCGTACGCCCCCGGATGCCGGAGACGACCGCGTCGGCGTCGACCGCGCCGACCTCGACGTCGACACCGGCGGGGACCGCGACGGAGACGACGGCCCGGCGCCTGTGGCCCTTGCGGTCGAACCACTTGAGGAGGTTCTTCCAGTGCAGGTCCTCGTAGGTCACGGTCAGGGTGGAACCGTCCTGCGACACGATCAGCGGCGGGCCCTCGATCTCGGAGATCTCGACGCGGGCGGAACTCTCGTCCGTCCCCACCACGTTCACCGTGCCGTTGACGATGCGGACCTGCAGGCGCGTCACGGGGTCGGCCGGGGCAAGTTTCGTCGGCTCGGTGACGGACCACTCTGTCATGGTGCTGACCTCCCGTTTCGGCAACGCAACATATCGCGACTCTCGATAGACACGATATATCGCGGTCGGGCGAAGTCAACCCTGACTCTTCCCTGATGCCTAGGGGGCAATCACCGCCGTATACGGACAAATTGGCTAGCGTGGGGGCATGAACGCGACATCCGGATCGAGCCCCTCAGGCGCACTGCTCCTCTGCCGTGCCGACCCGCCGGCGGTCAGGCCGCCGGCCCAGCTCCTGCGGGAACAGCTGCTCCTCGCCCCGGCGGGCGACGACTGGAGCGTGCTCGTACCGGAGGGGAAGCCCTGGCTCCACGGCGGGGAGCCCGTCGAACAGGTCGTCACCGGCTGGGTCACCGCCCTCGCCGTCTCCGCCGCGACCTGGCCCGTCCTCGCCCTGTGGTGGGACCGCGACCGGGCCGGGATCACGCTCGCCGCGGGCTTCCGCCGCACCGTCGGCTACACCTGGCTCGCGGACGGCACGCCCGTCGGCGAGGACGAGGCCATGCGCACCTTCGCCGCCCGGCTCGCCCTCGACCCCGTCCTGGACGTGCAGGCCCTGGAGCCGCTCACCGAGCCCGACCCGGACGCCGACGCCCACAGCCGGCTCGTCGGCGTCGTCGCGGTCCTCGCCCGCGCCGGCCTCGCCCTGCCGACCGGCCTCGTCCCCGGTGACAGCGCCGACCGGCTCCGCTCCGTCGCCCTGGCGCAGGGCGCCGAGCAGCTCGAATGGCGCGGCTGGCGCGACGCCGTGCGCGCCGAGCTCGACGTGGTGGAGGAAGGGCCCCTGGGCCCGTACCTGCGCGGCCCCAAGGCGCGGGTACTGGGCGGGGCGCAACTCGCGGCGGGTGTGCCGCTGCTGATCTGGGGGATCGGCCGGCGCAGCGGCGGCTGGGCGACGGCGGGGGCGCTGCTCGTCGCGCACGGCGCGCTCGGACTCGTCTACGACCGGCTGCGGGACAACTGACCCGCAGGCCGGCGCGGTGGTCGACCCGGCAGCCGACCCGGTGGCCGGCCGGGCAGCCCGCTCGGGGGCCGGCCCGGGGGCCCGATCCGGCCCCGCGGCCGGGAAGGCTTCCTACTCGTCGTCGTCCTCGTCGTCGTCCAGACGGGCCAGCCAGGTGGCGAGGCGCTCGACCGGCACCTCGAAGTCGGGGTTGAGGTCGACGAAGGTCCGCAGCTGCTCGGCGAGCCACTCGAAGGTGACCTCCTCCTCGCCTCGCCGCTTCTCCAGTTCCTCGATGCCACGGTCGGTGAAGTACATGCGATCAGGATAGGCCGTACCTCCCACGTCCCCTGTCGCCTGTCGGTCCCACCGATTAGCCTTCTCCCCCACTGATCGCTTCGGGGAGCGGGGGGCCGCTGTGGCACACGGGATCGCTCGGATTCGGCTGGACGACGGCACGCCCGTGTGGGCGCGGATCAGTGAGGCGGAGGAGCTCGGCAGAGGCGGCGGGTTCCAGGACACCGGCGTCCGGGACCGGGTGGTCTCGATGGCCGGAGGACTCACGGACGTCGTGCGCGGGGTGGTCGGCTCGCTCCGCGCCGGACTCGAACCGCAGGGGCCGGTGGAGGTCGCCGTCAGCTTCGGCATCGAACTGTCCGCGCAGTCGGGGAAGGTGATCGGGGTCCTCGCCGACGGCGCCGGCAAGGCCTCCGTGAACGTCTCGCTCACCTGGACCGAACCGGGCCCCGCGCCCGCCCCCGCGCCCCTCCCGTCACCCGCCCCCGCCTCCGCGCCGGTCCCGTCACCCGCCCCCGCCCCCGCCCCCGCGTCCGTCCCGTCACCCGCCCCGGTGCCCGCCGCCGAGGGCCCCGACAGAGGTCCGCACGGGCGCCCGGCGGCCGACGGGCCCGCATGAGCGCCTTCGACGCTCTCGTGCGCCCCGCACTCGTACGCATCGCCGCTCCCGGCACCGGGTATGACCCGCTCGGCGACCGGTACTGGGGCACCGGCTTCTTCATCGCCCCCGGCTGGGTGCTGACCTGCGCCCATGTCGTGGCCGAGGGAGGAAGCGCGGTGTGGAGGAGCGAGCCGGCCGTCGGCGTCACCTGGGAGGACGGCAAGACCACCCGGGAGACCACGGGCACGGTCGTGCTCGCGCTGCCGCGCCCCGACCGCCCCGAGGACCCGCCGGACCGGTGGGCCTTTCCCGACATCGCGCTCGTCCGGGTGTCCGGCGCGCAGAAGGCGTCCTGCGTGCGCCTCAGCGAGCGCCCGGCCGTCTGGCCGGCCGCCGTCAGCCTGCACGGCTGGTCCCGGGAGACCGGCGAGCTCGGCATCCGGCACGTCCACGGCACCCTCAACGGCAGCGACGGCCAGGCCCTCGTCACCCGGGGCGTCATGCCCGTCGAGGGCTGCTCCGGCGGCCCGGTCGTCGACCACGCCCAGGGAGCCGTCGTCGGCCTCAACAAGGGACGCGGCCCCGACGGAGGCGCCGTCGTGCCCGTCACCGCCCTGCGCCGGCTGCACGACCTCCCCGGCGGCGAGGCGATGGGCGAGGCGCTGCGCGCCCACGACCGCTACCACCTCGCCCGCTACCGCTCGCTCGACGACCGGCCCGACTGGACCCGCGCGCAGCTGCTGCTGCCCGGCTCCCCAGGGATCGGCCCCGGCCTGCGCACCCAACTGCACGGCCGGTTCGCCGAACTGCCCGCGCCCACCGCCCCCGGCGAGATCATGAACCTGATCGACCAGGTCAAGGCCTGGATCAGGGACGACGGCCTGCCGGACGCGCTGGAGGACGACCCGCGCACCTGGAGCGAGGGCGCCGGGCTCCTGCGCGGTCTGCGCGCCGTCCACGGGAGCGCCGCCCGCGACCTCGACCTGGACGCCGTCCTCCTGTACGCGGCCCATGTCGTCCGGCACCTCTCCGTGCGGTACGGCGAGCGGGCCGACACGACCGGGCTCACCCGCTGGATCGTCGACGAGTCGGGCGACGCCGACCGCCATCTCCGGCGCGAGATCGACCGGCTCGTCACCCCCGGCAGGCCGGCCCCCCTCTCCGTACGCGAACCCCGCGCGCGTGCCGACGTCCTCCTGGAGATCGACACCCCCCGCTACGACCGGCGTTACCCGTGGCGGGTCAAGCTCCTCCTGGACGGGCACACGGTCAGCCCGCTGCACTGCGACGACCGGGGCGTCGAGCGGTCCCGGCTCAGGGACACCCTGCGCGAACCCCTCGCGGACGCCCTGCGGCGCGGCGACAGCGGCGCCCACCTGGCCGCCGTCGAGGCGGTGCTGCCCCGCGAGCTCTTCGACGAACCCCTCGACACCTGGCGGCTCGAACCCGCCCAGGAGCCCGAGGACGCCTGGTCGGCCACCCTCGGTCAGCGCAGGATCGTGGTCATCCGTGACGCCCGCCGCCACGACAGGGAACCGTCCCCCGAGTGGCGCGACCGCTGGGAGGCGGCGGACGGCGGGCCGCTGCGCGCGGCCCCGCTGCGCGCCGAAGTGCCCGGCGCCGGCCGGGACGCCCACACCGCGCGCGTGCGCCGGGAGACCTGGGCGGAGACGTACGACCGGCTCCGCGAGGCCGACGGCGGCACCGTCCCCGTCTACTGCGGGCCGGTGGGCAGCGGCGACGGACTCATGGCGATGAACGCGGCGCTGACCGCCGGCCACCCCCTCGCCCTCTGGCGGACCGGCGCCCACGACCACACCGACTGCGAGGAGTTCCACGAGCGGGCCCACCGGCTGCTCGCGAAGGCCGTGACGGCCCAGGGGCTGCGCGGCCCCGTCCGCTCCCTGCGCACCCGCGCGCCGGACCGGGCCGCCCTGGCCTGGGCCGAGACCCTCGCCGTCCTCTACGACCCGCCCGACCGGCCGCCGCACGGAGGGCGCCTGGAGGCCCCGCCGCTGCTCGGCGAGGGGGACCTGTGACCCGGGCGGCCACGCGTACGCGTGCTGCCCCGGGAGCCGCCACGCGCACGCGTGCGGACCGGCGTGCGACCCCGGCGAGGGGCGGCCGGATTGAGCGTCGGCACGCTCCACCGCCGGGCGGTACGTTCGACGGGCCCGGCATCGACACCACAGCCAGGAGGAGTCCATCGTGAACGATTGGCGGATCTACCGTGGTGCCGGTCTTCCGCACGACGAGATTCAGCGGCTGCCCGCCCCGCCGCCCTGGCGCGACTTCTCGGCCGGCGGAGCCGACGACACCCTGGCGGGTTCCGACCGTCGGCTCGGCGTCCGGCGCAGACTCGTCCAGAACCACCACCCCCGGCCCGCCGAGACCGACGCCGTCAACGCCGCCCTGTACCTGCGGCGCCCGCTCCTCGTCACCGGCAACCCCGGCACCGGCAAGTCGACCCTCGCCCACGCCGTCGCCCACGAACTGCGCCTCGGCCGGGTGCTGCGCTGGCCGATCGTCAGCCGGACGACCCTCCAGGACGGCCTCTACCGGTACGACGCCATCGGCCGCCTCCAGGACGTCCAACTGGAGCGGGCCCAGGCCGGGTCGCCCGGTTCCGCCGCCGCGGCCCCGGCCGGCATCGGCTCGTACATCCGGCTCGGACCGCTCGGCACCGCGCTGCTCCCGTCCGAGCAGCCCCGCGTGCTGCTCATCGACGAGCTCGACAAGAGCGACCTCGACCTGCCCAACGACCTCCTGAACGCCCTGGAGGAGGGCGAGTTCGCCATCCCCGAGCTGGAGCGGATCGCCGACCGCGAGCCCGTCGTCGAGGTGCTCAGCGACGACGGCCGCAAGGTGCCCGTGTACGGCGGCCGGGTCCGCTGCAGCACCTTCCCCTTCATCGTGCTCACCTCCAACGGCGAACGGGACTTCCCCGCCGCCCTGTTGCGCCGCTGCATCCGCCTGGAGCTCGAAGCGCCCGGCGAGGAGCAGGTCGGCGCCATGATCGAGGCCCATCTGGGGGCCGAGGCCGCCACGGGGGAGGAGGAGCGGGGCATCGTCCGGCGCTTCCTGAACCGCGAGCCCGGCGAGGTGATCGCCACCGACCAGCTCCTCAACGCCCTCTATCTGACCCAGCACGCCTCCCGCGCCGAACGGGTGACCAGGGAACGCATCGAGGACATGCTCATGCAGCCACTCGACCAGCCGAGGTGAAGGACGCGTGCACCGGATGCAGCTGGAGGAGCTCACCCGGCGCCTGAGGGCGGGCGGCCAGGACCCGACCGCGGAGGACATCGCGGACGCGGTCTGGCTGTCGCGCTGGCTGCCGGGCACGCCCCGGGAGTCACCGGAGCCGGAGCCGGAGCGGGGGTCGTCATCGGAATCGGGGGCGGGGAACGGCTCGGACGCGGGCCGACTCCCCACCGAGGGGCGAGATTCGGCCAATCGGGGTGCCCACGGGGAGGGGGCCGCGACCGGGACGACGCCGCCCGAGTCCGTCTCCCTGGTCACGAGCACGGGGAGCACGGGGAGTACGGGGAACGCGGGGGGTACGGGAGGACCCGGGGGCTCAGGAGAGCCCGGGGCCGCCGGAGGGCCCGGCGGCCCCGGTGCCGCAGGCCGTACGGAGCGGGCCGCGACCCTGCCCGTCCGCGCCCCCGGCGCCAACGCGCTGCCCGGCCTCCTCGGCCTCCAGAAGGCCCTCCGGCCCCTGCGCGGCTACGCCCTCGTCCCGCAGCGCCCCGGCGAGGGCAGCCTCGACGAGGAGGCCACCGCCGAACGCAGCGCCGCCGCCGGCATCCTCACCCCCGTCCTGCGCCCCGCGACCGGCCGCCGCCCCGACATCCAGCTCCTCATGGACACCGGCCCCGCCATGGTCGTCTGGAGCCGCATGGTCGAGGAACTCCGCCAGGCCTGCCAGCAGTCCGGCGCCTTCCGCGACGTCCAGGTGCACCGGCTCTACGACACCGGCGAAGGCCCCCCGCTCGTCACCACCACCTCCGGCGCCGACGGCAGACCCCGGCTGCGCCCCGTCGACCAGCTGCACGACCCGACGGGCCGCCGGCTCACCCTCGTCGTCAGCGACTGCGTCGGCCCCCTCTGGCAGCGCGGCGCCGCCCAGCGCTTCCTGCGCCAGTGGCCCCGCCGCTCCCCGCTCGCCCTCGTCCAGCCGCTGCCGCCGCGCCTCTGGCCCCGTACCGGGCTCCCCGCCGAACCGGGCACCTTCCAGCGCCCCGCGACCCCCGGCGGCCACACCCCCTTCCGCTCCGACGACGACCCCTGGGGGCCGCCCGTCCCCGGCCGCCGGGCCGTCCCCGTGCTCACCCCCACCCCCGAGGCCTTCGCCTCCTGGGCCCGGCTCCACACCGGCCACGGAGGCAACGCCGTACGCGGCTGGGCCGCCTGGCTGGACCCCGAGACGACGGCGCCCCGCGCGCCCCGGACCCCCCGCGTCCCCCGCCCCGACGAGGAACTCCTCCGCGCCTTCCGGGCCAGTGCCTCGCCCGGTGCGATCCACCTCGCCGTCCACCTCGCGGCGGCGCCGCTCGCGCTCCCCGTCATGCAGCTCGTCCAGCGCGCCATGCTCCCCGACACCGGCCCCATGGAGCTGGCCGAGGTCCTGCTCAGCGGGCTCCTGCGGCGGCTCCCCGGCCCCACCCCGTACCCCTGCTTCAGCTATCCGCCCGGCGTCCAGCAGCACTTCCTCGGCTCGCTCGACCCCAGCGCCGCCGCGCTCGTCCTCAAGCACTGCTCCGCCTACGTGGAGCGGAACTTCGGCCAGGGCATGCGCAACTTCCCGGCGCTCGCCGCCGCCCGCCTCGCCGGCACGGACACGGAGCCCGGCGCCGAGCAGGGCACCGACGGCGAAGGGCGGCACGGGACGGGCGACGGAGCCGCCGCCCTCCCCGAGGCGACCGACGAACCCCTCGGCCCCGAGGGAGCCGAGACCGAGCTCTTCGCCCGCATCCCCGCGCGCGTGCTCCGCTTCTACCACCCCGACCTCATCACCCCCGACCCGCTCACCGAGGCCCGCAGCCTCCTCGCCCAGGGCCGCGCCCACTCCGACCCGGCCCTCCTCGCCGGGGCCCGCGAGCGAGCCGAGGCGGCGCTCCCCACCGCCCCCGCAGAGGCCCGTACCGTCCTCGGCCTCGTCCTGTACGCCGAGGCCGGCACCGCGCTCGCCCGCCGCTCCCACCGGCGCCGCGAGCTCCTCGACCAGGCCGCCGACATGCTCGTACGCGCCGGGGAACTGGCCCTGCCCGGCGGCGAGGCATGGGCCGAGGCCCGGCTCGAACTCGCCGTCGTCCACCACGCCCTGTGGCGCGACACCGACGAATCCGGCCACCTCGACGCGGCCCTCGCCGTCCTCGCCGAGGACGCCGACCGATGGCCCGAGACCGCCCGGCACACCCTCCATCTGCGCCGCGGCCGGCTGCTCCTGGCCCGGGGCGACGGCGAGGCGGCGGCCGGAGAGCTCACCGCGGCCCTCGCCCTCAGGGAGAACGCCGCCACCCTCCTCGACCTCGCCGACGCCCTGCGCCTCACCGAGGCCGACCCGGCCGGCGTCGGGCCCGTGCTCGACCGCGCCGAGCCCCTCCTCGGCGACGGCCGCGCCCTGCGGCTGCGCTTCACCACCGCCCGGGCCCGGCTGTACGACACGACCGGCGACGGGGCCGCGGCCGACGCGGCGTACGAGGAGGCCATCTTGCTCGCCCCCGCCGAGAGCGGGCAGCGCGGCCGGCTCCTGCTGACCTGGGGCGAGTCGCTGCTGCGCCGCGCCGCCGCCGGCACGGGCACCGCCCCCGTCGACCGGGCGGAAGGGGTGCTGCGCGAGGCCCTCACCCGGCTGCCCGGCGACGCGCCGGAACGGGCGGGCGCGTCGACGCTGATCGGCAGCGTGCTCGCGCTCCGCTTCCACCGCGCCGGGTTCCTGCCCGACCTCTTCGAGAGCCGTCACCTGCTGGAACAGGCCGTCCGCACCACCGACGACCCGGGAGCGCGCTCCGAGGCCTGGCTGCAACTGGGGCGGGTGAGGCTGGAGTTGTCCGAGACCGCCCGGGACGGCGGCATCGGCGACGCCCTCACCGCGTACCGCAACGCCTGGGAGGACGCCCGCGCCGCCCACGGCGACACCCCGGGCACGGTCACGGGTGCCCGCGCGTTGCACGCACAGGGAGCGGTCCTGTGTCTGATGGGCCGCCCGGCCCGGGCGCGCGCGGTGCTGCGGTCCGCCGACGAGCAGTGGCGGCGGCTGACGGGGCGTCTCGTGGACGTGGACTGGGACGACGTGGAGCGGACCAAGGCCCTGCTGAGGGAGACGGAGGGGGCGACGGGCACGGGATACGGGAGGGGCTCGGCAGAGGAGCGACGCAGGATCACGCCGCCCTGGTGGGCCTGGAGCGGCGCCACGGGATGAGCTTCTGTCGATCGGCTGGATAACGGGGGCGCGAATGAGCGCAGTTGAATCGAATGGGTTTCCGGTCTCGTGGCGTCGGGAAGAACCGCTGCGCCGCTACGACCGTGGGGGACATGCGTCGGTGAGGAGGAGCCGAGAGTGTTCGAGCGTACGGAGTGGGCGACCGGTGTCGGCCGGAGTGCCGGCCGGTCTCCGCGTCTGCCCGATCTCGCGGCCGTTGATCTGCGGACCTTGCGCGTCATGGACGACGCCGTCCTCGGTGCGGCGGTCGAGAGAGTGCTGCTCCACCCCTCGGATCTGGTCGTCTCCTGGCCCGAGGACGCCATCGTCGACTGACGCCCGGGTGCCCGGCGCGGCCCGGACCGGAGCCTGTCCGCCCTGTCCGCCGCCGTCCGGCACCCGCGCCGACCGCTCGTTTCCGGCCGTATCCGTCAGGCGGCGGCCGGCGGCTCGGTACGCACGGGCCGAGCGGCGGGCCGAGCGGCGGGCCGGGCGGGCCGGGCAGTCGCCGGCGGGCCGCTCCCGGAGGCGCGAGTGATCGCCGCCCCGCCGCGCCCCGCGGCCTTCGCCGCGCTCGCGGCCACCCGTCCCGCCCCGGCCGGCGCGTCCTTCCTGCGGACCGGCGCGCACGCCCGCCGACTGCTGCTGCTCAAGGCCCTGCTGGTACGGGTACGGCGCCAACGCGACGAGGTCGCTCCCGAGACCCTGCGCGGCTTCGACACCGCCTGGCGCCTCCTGGAGCGGACCGAGCGCACGGCCCCCGCCGTGGTCCGCGCCGTCCTCGACTACCCGACCACCGGGGCCTGGCTCGCCGCCGCCCTGACCGAACCCGCGGGACCCGCCCTCGACCGGCACCTGGCCCGCCTGGAACCGATCGCGGCCACCGCCGCCCTGCGCGCCGGCCGGCGCCTCGACCTCGTGATCCAGGCGCCCGCCGGAGTGCTCTCGCTCCCGGGCGTCGGGAGCGTCCTGGTGACTCCGGGCCCGGTCCGGCTCACCTCCCGCTCCCAGGTCGTCCGAATCCACTCCGAGGGCGCCCGCGGGGCCCCGGCGGCGCTCCTGCGCGTCACCGACGGCCGCCCCGGCGACAGCGACGGAGCCGGCGTCGGCCCCGGAGCGTCCGCCGGTGCCGGCCCCGGCGCCGTGACCGGCAGCGGCCCCGGCTGGCGCGGCCTGCGC
Organism: Streptomyces sp. NPDC042346; assembly: GCF_055581845.1. NCBI lineage: Bacteria > Bacillati > Actinomycetota > Actinomycetes > Kitasatosporales > Streptomycetaceae > Streptomyces > Streptomyces sp. NPDC042346. The sequence continues at coordinate 1,333,189 of NZ_JBVJEH010000001.1, forward strand.
GGCCTGTCCGGCGGAGCCGCCCGCCTGGAGGACCTGGACCCGTACCGCGTACCGCCCGGCGGCGTCGGCACCCCGGCCCGGGTGGCGGCCGAGCGGCCCGACATCGACCACGCCGCCTGGTCCGGCCACTGGCGCGCCGCCCGGGAACTGCTGCGGCGGACCGACCGGGAGCGGGCGGCGGAGGTCGGGCGGACGGTCGGCGCCCTCGTCCCCCTCGTACCGCAGGGGCCGCGCTCGGTCGGCGCCACGCTCAGCGTCGCCCCCGGGGCCGTCCTCATGACGCCCTCGGCCGGCGCCTTCGACATGGCGGAGACCCTCGTCCACGAGCTGCACCACGGCAAGCTCTCCACGCTCCACGAACTCGTCCCGCTCTACCGCCCCGGCCACGCCGTGCTGTACCGGGTCGGCTGGCGCACCGACGAGCGTCCGGTCGCCGGGGTCTTCCAAGGCGCCTACGCGCACCTGGCGTTGGCCGATCTGTGGCGGCGGGCGAGGGACGCCCCCGGGGTCCCGGGGCCGTGGCGAGCGCGGGCCGTCCATCAGTTCGACCATGTCCACGATCAGGTGGGCGAAGCGCTCGCGATGCTGCTTGAATCCGATGAACTGACCAATGAGGGGCGGGAGTTCGCCCGGCAAATGAGGCAGCTCCATGCGAGCCTCGGAGCGAGCCACGGCCCCCGTGGGTAACACTGTGCCCACGGCACATGACACTGCGTTGCGCGTGAGCGGGACGGGAGACGTACAGATGGCGGAACAGCGGTCGGGCGGGGGCGCGGAGAGCCACGGCGGCAGGTCCGCCCCCGAACACGTCCTGGTGGTCTTCCCCGGCTACCACCGGCCGTGGGCGGCCTGGATCAACCAGCGGCTCGAAGCCCACGGCGTACGCGCCACCCTCCAGCGGTGGGACCCGCCCCGCGAGGTCCCCCTGGAGGACTCCCTCGGCGACCTGCTCCTCGCCCGCGGCCGGGTCCTCCTCGTCCTCAACGACTGGTTCTTCGAGCTCGGCCCCCGGCCGGCCGGCGAGTGGAACGACGTCCTGCGCGGCTTCGTCGCCGCGCACGCCGACCGGTTCGCCGCCGTCAACCTCACCAACCGCACCCTGCTCCCCTCCACCGCCGTCCTCGAACCCGTCAGCCTCTGGGGCGTCGGCGAGGAGGAGGCCGAGGCACGGCTCCTCAGCAGGCTCTCGATCGAACCCCGCCGAGCCTCCGGCCGCCGCCTCCCGGCCGCCGCCCTCGCCCGCTACCCCGACAACCCGCCCGAGATCTGGGGCGACGTCCCCCGCCGCAACCCCCGGTTCACCGGCCGCGACGACCTCCTCACCGAGCTCCAGGAACGGCTCATGGACGCCGAGCGCGGCAGCGCCGCGTGCACCCTCCTCGGCATGTCCGGCATCGGCAAGACCCAGATCGCCGCCGAGTACGCCCACCGCTTCAGCCCCGACTACGACGTCATCTGGTGGGTCAGCTCCGACGACCGCAACGTCCAGCGCGACCGCCTCGGCGAACTCGCCGTCCGGCTCTCCCTGCCCACCGGCAGCGAGCCCGGCGAACGCATCCGCGCCGTCCGCGAAGCCCTCCGCCGCGGCGACCCGCACGCCCGCTGGCTCATCGTCTTCGACGGCTGGGACGACACCGACGGCATCGAGGTCATGCTGCCCCAGGGCCCCGGCCACGTCCTCATCACCTCCCGCAACCGCGGCTGGCGCGAGCACACCGACGTCCTGGAGATCCCCAGCTTCGACCGCTCCGAGTCCACCGGCTACCTGATGCGCCGCGCCCCGCAGATCAGCGCGGCCGAGGCCGACGAGGTCGCCGCCGAGTTCGGAGACGTACCCCTGCCGCTCGTCCAGGCCGCCGCCTGGCTCGGCGAGTCCGGCATGGAGGCCCCCGAGTACCTCCGCATGGTCCGCGACGGACGGCTCTCCACCGTCGACGAGCCCTCGGCGGGCGACGGCATGCCCAACGCCTCCCTCACCTCCTGGTCGATACTGATCAACCGGCTCCGCCGCGCCCAGCCCCAGGCCATCGACATCCTCAGCCTGTGCGCCTCCTTCGCCCCCGGCCGCATCCCGCTCGGCATCGTCCGCGCCTACCCGCAGGCCCAACTGCCCGAGGACCTCCGCTGGATGGCCACGGACCTGCCCGCCTGGACCCGCGCCCTCGACACCCTCGTCAACTACTCGGTGCTCACCCGCGAGACCCGAGGCCCCATGACCACCGACGAGATCGGCCCCCACCAGGAGTCGATCCACATGCACCGGCTGGTCCACGACATCGTCGCCCGGCTCACCGACGGCGAGCACCGCGACGCCCACCGCAAGGCCGTCCGCACCCTGCTCGCCGAGGCCGACCCCGGCAACCCCACCGACAGCAGGCACTGGCCCCGCTACTCCGAACTCCTCCCGCACCTGGAACCGTCGGGCGCCCTCCGCAGCACCGACCCGCGCATCCAGGTCGCCGTCCTCAACTGCCTGCGGTTCTGCGACCGCAGCGGCGAGTACAAGGCCGGCATCCGGCTGGCCGGACGCATCCGGGACGAGTGGACGTCCTTCATGGAGCCGCTCGCCCCGCACATGCAGGAACTCACCACGCTCGAAGGCGACATCCTGCGCCGCTACGGCCGCTTCCGCGAGGCGTACGACCTCGACCTTGCCCAGCGCGAGCGGCTGACCGCCGCCGGGACCACCGACCAGCTCGGCGAACTCCAGACCAAGGTCTCCATCGCCCGCGACCTGCGCTTCCTCGGCCAGTACAAGGAGTCGGAGCAGCTCCAGCGGGAGGCCCTCGCCGAAGCCCGGAGCCTGCTCGGCGAGACCCAGTTCCTCACCCTCGTCGCCCGCCACAACCTCGGCGTCGTGCTGCGGATGCTCGGCCGCTACCAGGAGGCGTACGAGCAGGACGCCGACACCCTCACCCGCTGCGAGACCGTCCTGCGGCCCCACCACGCCTCCACGCTCAACTCCAACAACGCCGTCGCCCAGGACCTGCGCCTGCTCGGCCGCTACCGCGAGGCGCTCGGCCGGCAGGAGGCCAACGTCCGGCTGCACGTGAAGATCCTCGGACCCCAGCACCTCCACACCCTGTACGCGCGCAGCCAGCTGGCGCTCTGCCGCCGCCGCGAGGGCGGCTTCCAGCAGGACATCGGCACCATGATGGCGAGCGTCCTGGAGCACCTGGAGCAGGCCTACGGCCGCGACCACTACGTGACGCTGTCGGCCGTCACCAACTACGCCAACTTCCTCCGCGAGCACGGCGACCTCGACCTCGCCAGGGAGCTCATCACCGAGGCCGAGGCCGGCTACCGCGCCCTCCTCGGCCCCGCCCACCCGGTCTCCACCGGCGTCCTCGCCAACACGGCGCTCGTCATGCAGGCCTCCGGCGAGCGGGCCGCCGCCATGACCATGCTGGAGTCGGCGCTCGCCGGACTCACCGCCACCCTCGGCTCCGACCACCCCTGGGTGTTCGGCTGCGCCCTCAACGCCAGCGCCGCCCGCAACTTCAACGGACGGGTCGCCGAGGCCGCCGAACTCAGCCGGGACACCCTGCGCCGGGCCCGGCACGTCCTCGGGAACGAGCACCCGCTGACCCTGTCCTGCCAGGTCGCGCTCGCCACCGACCTGCGCGGCCTGCGCGAGACCGACGAGGCCGGGAAGCTGGAGGAGGACGCGCTCCTGACCCTCACCAGGACCCTCGGCGCCCAGCACCCGCACACCCTCTCGGCGCGCCAGCGCAACCGTCCGTACTGGGACTTCGAGGCCAATCTCTGACGGCCGCCGCCCCGAGGCGCCCGGAGAACGCCGGAGGCCCGGCACCCCGAGTGGGGTGCCGGGCCTCCGTACGTGCTCCGAGGACGACGATCAGGCGTCGAAGACCTCGTTGACCAGCTGCTGCTGCTCCGCCTGGTGACGCTTGGCCGAGCCGACCGCCGGGGACGAGGAGTGCGGACGCGAGATCCGGCGCAGGCGCTCGCCCGCCGGGATGTCCGCGCCGACCGCCAGGTCGAGGTGGTCGATCAGGTTGAGCGCGATGAACGGCCACGCACCCTGGTTCGCCGGCTCCTCCTGCGCCCAGATGTACTTCGCGGCGTTCGGGTACTTGGCGATCTCGGCCTGGAGCTCGGCACCCGGCAGCGGGTACAGGCGCTCCAGACGGATGATCGCGGTCTCCGTGTCACCGCGCTTCTGACGCTCGGCCTCCAGGTCGTAGTAGACCTTGCCGGCGCAGAAGACGACCTTGCGGACGTCCGCGGGGTTGACGGTCGAGTCGCCGATCACCGGGCGGAAGCCGCCGGTGGTGAACTCCTCCACCTTCGACGCCGCGGCCTTCAGACGCAGCATCGACTTCGGGGTGAAGACGATGAGCGGCTTGTGGTGCGGGTTGTGCACCTGCCAGCGCAGGAGGTGGAAGTAGTTCGACGGCAGCGTCGGCATCGCGATCGTCATGTTGTCCTGGGCGCACATCTGGAGGAAGCGCTCCGGGCGCGCGGACGAGTGGTCCGGGCCCTGGCCCTCGTAGCCGTGCGGCAGGAGCAGCGTGACGCCGGAGGTCTGGCCCCACTTCTGCTCGGCCGAGGAGATGAACTCGTCGACGACGGTCTGCGCGCCGTTGACGAAGTCACCGAACTGGGCCTCCCAGACGACCAGTGCCTCGGGGCGGGCCAGCGAGTAGCCGTACTCGAAGCCCATCGCCGCGTACTCGCTGAGCAGCGAGTCGTAGACGTTGTAGTGGGCCTGGTCGTCGGCCAGGTAGAGCAGCGGGGTGAAGTCCTCGCCGGTCTCCTGGTCCACCAGCACCGCGTGGCGCTGGCCGAAGGTGCCGCGACGGGAGTCCTGGCCGGAGAGCCGGACCGGGGTGCCCTCCATCAGCAGGGAGCCGATGGCGAGGGTCTCGCCGAAGCCCCAGTCGATGGTGCCGTCGTCGATGGAGGCGGCGCGGCGCTGCATCTGCGGCGTCAGACGCGCGTGGACCGTGATCCGCTCCGGGACGTTGACCTGCGACTCGGCGATCCGCTTCACGACCTCGGCGGAGACCGCGGTGGTGACGGAGACCGGGAACTCGGCCTTGGCGTCCGGGACCTGGGTCGGAACCGGGGCGGCGGTGGCCTCGCGGACCTCCGCGAACACCTTCTCCAGCTGGCCCTGGAAGTCCTGGAGCGACTGCTCCGCCTCTTCGAGGGTGATGTCGCCGCGACCGATGAGCGACTCGGTGTACAGCTTGCGCACCGAGCGCTTCTTGTCGATCAGGTTGTACATCTGCGGGTTGGTGAACGAGGGGTTGTCGCCCTCGTTGTGACCGCGGCGGCGGTAGCAGATGAGGTCGATCACGACGTCCTTGTTGAACGTCTGGCGGAACTCGAAGGCGAGCCGCGCGACGCGGACCACGGCCTCCGGGTCGTCGCCGTTCACGTGGAAGATCGGCGCCTCGATCATGCGGGCCACGTCGGTCGCGTACATCGAGGAACGCGAGGACTCCGGGGCGGCGGTGAAGCCGACCTGGTTGTTGATGACGATGTGGACCGTGCCGCCGGTGCGGTAGCCCCGCAGCTGCGACATGTTCAGGGTCTCGGCCACGACGCCCTGGCCCGCGAAGGCCGCGTCACCGTGGAGGGCGACCGGCAGGACGGTGAAGTCCGTGCCGCCCTTGTTGATGACGTCCTGCTTGGCGCGGACGATGCCTTCCAGGACCGGGTCGACCGCCTCCAGGTGCGAGGGGTTGGCGGCCAGGGAGACCGTGATCTGCTCGCCGTCGAGACCGGTGAAGGTGCCCTGGGCGCCCAGGTGGTACTTGACGTCGCCGGAGCCGTGCATCGACTTCGGGTCGAGGTTGCCCTCGAACTCGCGGAAGATCTGCGCGTACGACTTGCCCACGATGTTCGCGAGGACGTTCAGGCGGCCGCGGTGGGCCATGCCGATGACGACCTCGTCGAGGCGCGACTCGGCGGCCGAGTCGATGACCGCGTCGAGCAGCGGGATGACGGACTCGCCGCCCTCCAGGGAGAAGCGCTTCTGGCCGACGTACTTCGTCTGCAGGAAGGTCTCGAAGGCCTCCGCCGCGTTCAGCCGGCGCAGGATCCGCAGCTGCTCCTCGCGCTCCACACGGGCGTGGGGGCGCTCGACGCGGTCCTGGATCCACTTGCGCTGCTTCGGGTCCTGGATGTGCATGAACTCGACGCCGGTGGTGCGGCAGTACGAGTCGCGCAGGACGCCGAGGATGTCGCGGAGCTTCATCATCGACTTGCCGGCGAAACCGCCGACCGCGAACTCCCGCTCAAGGTCCCACAGGGTGAGGCCGTGCTCGGTGATGTCCAGGTCGGGGTGCTTGCGCTGCTTGTACTCCAGCGGGTCGGTGTCGGCCATGACGTGGCCGCGGACCCGGTAGGAGTGGATGAGCTCGAAGACGCGCGCGGCCTTGGTGACGTCGTCGTCGTGCGACGCGTCGATGTCCTTGAGCCAGCGGACCGGCTCGTAGGGGATGCGCAGCGCCTTGAAGATGTCGTCGTAGAAGCCCTGCTCGCCGAGGAGGTAGTTCGCGACGACGCGCAGGAACTCGCCGGAGGCGGCGCCCTGGATGACCCGGTGGTCGTAGGTCGAGGTCAGGGTCATGACCTTCGAGATGCCCAGCTTGTTCAGGGTGTCCTGCGACGTGCCCTGGAACTCGGCCGGGTAGTCCATCGAGCCGACGCCCATGATGACCGACTGGCCGGGCATCAGACGCGGCACGGAGTGGACGGTGCCGAGGCCGCCGGGGTTGGTCAGGGAGACCGTGACGCCGGAGAAGTCCTCCATCGTCAGCTTGCCCACGCGGGCCCGCTTGACGATGTCCTCGTACGCCTGCCAGAACTCGAAGAAGTTGAGCGTCTCGGCCTTCTTGATGCCCGCGACGACGAGCTGGCGGTCGCCGTTGGGCTTCACCAGGTCGATCGCGAGACCGAAGTTGACGTGCTCCGGCTTGACCAGGGTCGGCTTGCCGTCCTTCTCCGCGAAGGAGTAGTTCATCGACGGCATGGCCTTGATCGCCTGCACCATCGCGTAGCCGATGAGGTGCGTGAAGGAGATCTTCCCGCCCCGGGCGCGCTTCAGGTGGTTGTTGATCACGATCCGGTTGTCGAAGAGCAGCTTCACCGGGACGGCGCGGACGGACGTGGCCGTCGGCACCTCCAGCGAGGCGTTCATGTTCTTCGCGACCGCGGCGGCGGGACCGCGCAGCGTGACCAGCTCGGGGCCGGCGGGGGCCTCGGTGGCCTCCTTGGCCTTCACCGGCGCCGGAGCGGCGGCGGGCTTCGCGGCGACCGGGGCGGCAGGCGCGGCGGGAGCCGCGGCCGGCTTGGCCGGAGCCGGAGCCGCGGCGGGCGCCGGGGCCGGAGCGGGCACGGAGGCCGGAACGGCCGCCGGAGCGGCAGGCGCGGCCTGTGCGGGGCCCGTCTGCGGCACGGCGGGCGCGCTCTGAGTGGTGGTGGGGGCCGGGGCGGTCGGGGTCGCCGACGCTCCCGGCTTGTAGTCGGCGAAGAAGTCCCACCAGGCACGATCGACCGAATTCGGGTCCTGGAGGTACTGCTGGTAGATCTCGTCGACGAGCCACTCATTGGCACCGAAGGCGGCGGCAGGGTTCTTACCCTGCCCGTCTTGGTCGGTCGGGGAGCTCGGGGTACTGGGGGACTGAGACGACACGGCGGCAACCGCCCTCTTCCGCTTCACAAGGTGATGGACAGCGGAAATAAAGGCTACGCCTACCCGGCCGGGAGGTGCAGGCCAGGCACTCCAACGTCGCGCAAGTCACACTTGACGAGGTGTTTCGGGACCGTGAATGGCGGGAAACAAGCGTGGTTCCGCACGTGTGAGGGTACGGAAAAGCGCGGGCGCGGCCCTCTTCGACCGCATCCCTGATCGCACCCCGTTCACGTGCACGCAGGTCCCGCTCACGTACACGCAGAACGTGCTCTTCCGGTTCGAACCCTACGTCAATCTCTCGGCGGAAGGCTGCCCGGAAGAGTGACCCGGATACGGCAGCCGCGTGACGATTCGGCCACGCCGATCCCGCCACCGTGCAGATCCACGGCCCAGCGGGCGATCGCGAGCCCGAGCCCGGTGCCGCCGTCGCTGCCCGGACCGTGCCGGTGCGCCGCCGTGCCCCGGTTGAACCGCTCGAAGACCTTGTGCCGCTCCGACTCCGGGATGCCGGGACCCTCGTCCTCGACCTCCAGCGCCAGCGAGTCCGGATACGGGCCGCGCCGGGCCCGGACCGTGACCCGGCCGTGCGGCGGCGAGTGCTTCACCGCGTTGTCGATCAGGTTGGCCATCACCTGGTGCAGCCGCTCCGCGTCCGCGTGCGCGACCAGCTCGGGCGGCGACACGTCCAGGTGCAGATGGACGTCCGTGCGGTTGTGCAGCCCCGACGTGGAGAACAGGCCGCGCTGGGACGCGGCGAGGTTCGCCTCGCGCAGCACCCCCGACAGGTACGGCCACACCTCGAAACGGCTGGCCTTCAGCGCGACGACACCGTTGTCAAGACGTGACAGGTCCAACAGCGTCTCCACCAGCCGGCCGAGCCGCTCCGTCTGCTTCAGCGCCGAGCGCATCGTCTCCGGATCGGCCTCGGACACCCCGTCCACGACGTTCTCCAGGACGGCCCGGAGCGCGGCGATCGGCGTGCGCAGCTCGTGCGAGACATTGGCGACCAGCTCCTTGCGGTGCCGGTCGACGGCCTCCAGGTCGTCCGCCATGCGGTTGATCGTCAAGGCGAGGGCGCCCAGCTCGTCCCGCCGGTCCGCGCCCCGCACTCGGCGGCTGAAGTCGCCGCGCGAGATCGACCCGGCGACCGTGGTCATCTCGTCCAGCGGCGCCGTCAGGGACTGCGCCACGAACTGGGTGATCAGCAGGGTCGCGATCATCGCGAAGATCGTGATGTACCGGAACTCCGTGGAGGTCCGGATCGCCACCAGGGCGAGGCACGAGGTCAGCAGCACCGCGCCGACGACCAGGGCACCCAGCTTGGTCTTGATCGAGATGACGATCCGCCGCCGGGCGGGCCGCCGCGCGCCGGCGGTGCCCTCCGTGCGCCTCCCCGGCCGGCTCATGGCGCCGGGGTCTCCAGCGCGTACCCCACGCCATGGACCGTACGGATGCGCTCGGCTCCGATCTTCCGGCGCAGCGCCTTGATGTGGCTGTCCACGGTCCGGGTGCCGGAGGCGTCCGCCCAGTCCCACACCTCGGCGAGGAGCTGCTCCCGCGAGAGGACCGCCCTCGGGGTGCTCGCCAGGCAGACCAGCAGGTCGAACTCGGTCGGGGTCAGGTGCACGTCCTCGGAGCGCACCCGGACCCGGCGCTGCGCGTGGTCGATCTCCAGCTCGCCGAGGCGCAGGATCCCGCTGCGCGGGGTGACGGCCGCCAGCGCGGCCCGCTCGACCCGGCGCAGCAGGACGTGCACCCGGGCGGCGAGCTCGCGCATCGAGAACGGCTTCGTCATGTAGTCGTCCGCGCCGACGCCGAGCCCGACGAGCATGTCGGTCTCGTCGTCCCGCGCGGTCAGCATGAGGACGGGGACGGGCCGCTGGGCCTGGACCCGGCGGCACACCTCCAGGCCGTCGAAGCCCGGGAGCATCACGTCCAGGACCATCAGGTCCGGTTGCCAGGCCTCGGCGGCGTCCACGGCCGCCGGGCCGTCGGTCGCGGTCTGCACGAGGAAGCCCTCTGCGCGCAGCCGCGCGGAGATCGCCTCGACGATCGTCGCGTCGTCCTCGACCACGAGGACCCGTCGCTGGGCCCCGGGAGTGGCCGCCGCACCGTGGTGAGTGGTGTGTGTCTGCTCCATTGCCCCGCCTCGCGTCGCCGATGTCGGTGCAGCAGCCTAGAGGTACGGGTGGTGTCCCGGCTATCCAGGAGTTATCGGGGGCGGACGGCGAGGTGGACCGCGTCGGGGACGCCCCGGGCAACGGGGATCTCTTCCGTCCGTACCCCGCTGAATCCGGCATTCCGCAACGAGTCTTCGAAATCGACCGAGGGCTGCGCGGACCATACGGCGAGGATGCCGCCGGGGTTCAGCCGGGCCGCGCAGGCCGTCAACCCCTCGGCCGAGTACAGGGTTTCGTTGTCCTCGGTGACCGTCCAGTCCGGCCCGTTGTCGATGTCCAGACAGAGGGCGTCGTAGGTGTCGGAGGTGGTGCGGAGGTAGGTCACCAGGTCCGTGTGCAGGATCACGGTCCTCGGATCGGCCAGCGCCCTCCCGGAGATCGAGGAGAGGGGCCCCTGGCGGTGCCAGTCGATGATGGCGCCCTCACGCTCGGCGACGGCGATCCGGCCCCAGCGCGGGTCGGCCGCCGCGTGCGCGAGGGAGAAGCCGACCCCGAGGCCGCCGACGAGGACGGAGGCGCCGGAGCGGGACTCCTCGGGCAGGGCGTCCAGGGCGGCGTCGACGAGCAGCCGCTCGGAGCGCCCGTCGGAGGTGTCCATCAGGAAGGTGCCGTTGGCGATGATCTCGAAATGCTCGGCACGGCGGCGCAGCACGACTTCTCCGTACGGCCCGTCCCGGCGGTCGAGTGTCACGGGGCTGGTGGTCAACGCGGGTCACTCCGCTCTCGGCTCGGCAGTGGGTGGTCCCGGCCATCCTCGCGGGGCGAAGGAGGCCGGGACAAACACTTAACGGAGTCGCGCGGTTACCGCGTAACGGGGTCGCGGGGTTACGGGGCGACCGGATTGCGGGGTTGCGGGGTCGCAGGGTTTACGGGGTTACGGGCGCGGGGCCTCGTGCTCGACGAACCGCTCGATCCGGTTCAGCTCGCGGCGGGCGTCGACCGGCGTGCCGTACGTGCGGTCCCAGGTGATCGGGGCGACCGTGATGTGGCCCTTGTCGAGCAGCCAGGTGGAGTCGGCGTCCTTCCGGCCCTCGGCGCACTCGCCCTCGCCGCTGCCGTCGAACGGGCAGAGGCCGAGCGCGATGTCGAAGGAGTCGCTGTTCCCGCGCTGTTCGAAGGCGTGGTAGACGACCGACCCGTCGCCGACCCGGGTCCAGACCGGGGCCTTCGCCGGCGCGCCGGCGCTGACGTCGGGGTAGTCGATCTTGAGGGCGAACTTCGAGGTCAGCAGGGAGCGCTGCTTGAGTCCCGCGACGAACCGGGCGCCGAACTCGGCGTGGGCGCGGTAGTTGACGCGCGGGAAGGAGGTGTTGGTGGCGTCGCCGGAGGAGGAGAAGGCGAGGGCCGGGACCCCCTGGTCGATGGCGGCGACGGCGGCGCCGACGGTGCCGGAGTCGTTGACGCTGGCGGAGATGTTGGGGCCGGAGTTGATGCCCGTGAGGACGAGGTCGGGGGCCTCGGTCCAGCCGGCCTTCGCTCTGAGCCCGCCGCGCAGGGCGAGCTTGACGGTGTCGGCGGGAGTGGCGCTCGCGGAGTCCTTCGCGCAGGGGCCGTCGGAGAGGCAGACGCCGTAGACCGCGCCCCGGGCGGGGGCGCCCGCGCAGTCGTTCTCGTACCCGGCGGGCAGGACGGTGCGGCGCTGGGCGGTGACGACGCCGCCGTTGGTGACGGCGGTGCCCTTGCCGGACTGCACCTGCCAGGGGGCCATGACGACGACGTCGGCGCCGGCGGCGCACATCGCGCGGCGGAGCTCGTACAGGCCGAGGCCGTCGGAGTTGCTCGCCTTCGCGGCCTGCATCGAGTCGTCGTTGGAGATCAGGATCCGCATCCCGGCGAGCGGCCCTGCGGAAGCGGAAGCGGTGCCGGCGGTGTCCGCGGTGGTGGCGTAGGCGGTGGCGCCCAGGCTGACGAGCAGGGCGGCGGCCGCGGACAGGGCGACGTAGGTGCGCATGGAGAACCTTTCAGGTGCATGACATGCGGGCAGAGAGAAGAGATCCGGGGCCCGGCCCTGGGGGTCCCCCAGGACGAAGTCCTAGGGGGAGGGCAGGCCCCGGATCGGTCGCGGGGTCGTTCAGGTACCCCGCGGTCTAGGGGTGATTTCCGGCCGTTACAGCGCCAGGCCGTGGCCGTGCGCGAAGACCGGGTCCGCCGTGTCGTTCGGCACGTCCGGGCGGGCCGCCTCCACCGCCGCCATCGAGCGCGGCAGCTCGAAGGGGAGCCGTCCCTCGGCCTTCGCCCGCCCGAAGGCCACGTCGAGCAGGGCCTCGTCGCTCGCGCCGAAGTCGGCGATCAGCGCCGCCGCGTGCTCGGCGATCTCCGGCAGGACCGCCGGCCGCTCCAGGTTGACGCAGACGACCGTCGGCACGGCGGCGAGCAGGCCCAGGATCCGGGTCAGCTCGGGCTCGGGGAAGGCGAGCGAGCCGGAGTGGAAGAAGGACTCGAAGAGGTTCGGCCGCTCCTCGTACGGGGTGCGCAGCCGCAGCACCGCGAGGTCGGCGTCGGCCGGGTCGGCGACGACCTCGCCGTAGGCGGCCGCGACGGCCGGGTCGACGTTCTCGACGTACAGTTTCGGCCGTCCCGACAGGGGGAGCGGGCCGTCGGTGAGGACGGTGAGGGAGCGGCGCTGGGCGGTGGCGCCCGCGGCCGTGAAGTCGGCGCGGCCGACGGTCTCCGCGGCCTCGTCGGGGTCGACGTACCGGCGCTCGTCGAAGAGGCCGAGGAGGAACTTCTCGCGCAGCAGGCGGCGTACGGAGTCGTCGACGCGGGCCTCGGAGACCCGGCCCGAGGCCATCAGCTCCACGATCACCTCGGGGCACTGCTCGCCGCCGAACTGGTCCACGCCCGCGTCCAGCGCCTTCGCCGTCCGCTCGGCCACGCTCAGGTGCTCCACGCCCCAGGCGCGCGCCGGGTGCATCTCGCCGAAGATCGCCGCGTCCGTGAGCAGGCCCCAGTCGGTGCAGACGATGCCGGTGTAGCCGAGCTCCTCGCGGAGCAGCCCCGTGATGACGCCCTTGTTGAAGCCGAAGCCGACCTCTTCCCAGTCGGTGCCGATCGGCTGGCCGTAGTACGGCATCATCTGCGAGCAGCCGGCCGCGATCGCGTGCCGGAACGGCTCCAGGTGGTGCTCTCGCATGCCGCCCGGGTAGACCTGCTCCTTGCCGTGCGCGAAGTGCGGGTCCTCGCCGTCCTTCTGCGGGCCGCCGCCGGGGAAGTGCTTGACCATCGCGGCCACCGAGTTCTTGCCGAGGCTCTCGCCCTGGAGACCGCGGACGTACGCCTCCACCAGCTCGCCCGTCAGCTTCGCGTCGGAGCCGAAGGTGCCGGACTGGCGGGACCAGCGGGGCTCGGTCGCGAGGTCGATCTGCGGGTGGAGCGCCGTACGGAAGCCGACGGAGAGGTACTCGCGGCGGACCGTGTCGGCGAAGGCGAAGACGAGCTCGGGGTCGCCGATGGCGGCGAGGCCGAGCGCCTCGGGCCAGGCGGAGAAGGCGCCGGAGTTGAAGGAGGCGCCGATGTTGTCGGTGAAGGCGTGGCGGGGGTCGGTGGAGAGCGAGACGGGGATGCCGAGGCGGGTGCCGGCGGCCATCTCCTGGACGGCGTTGTGCCAGAGGGCCATCTCGCGGGCGCCGTAGGTGCCGAGCAGGTTGAAGTGGGTGAGCTGCCGGTCCTCGACGAGCTCGGGGGTGGTGAGCGGCAGCATCGAACCGTCCGTGTCGGTCACCGGGGTGCCGTCGGGGTTCATCATCAGCATGGAGTGGAAGAGCTGGCCGGCCTTCTCCTCCGGGGTCATCCGGGCGAGGAGGTCCTCGACGCGCTCGTCGACGGGGCGGGTGGCGTCCTGGTAGGGGTGCATGTCGTACGTCCCTGCTTGCTTGACCGGGTGCTGACGGGTGCTGACGGGTGCTGACGGGTGCTGACGGGGTGCTGACCGGGCGACGTGACCGGACCGCGTGACCGGTTACTCGACCGAGCGGATGAACTGGACGGCGATCGCGCCGAGCACGCAGGCCACGCCGCCGAAGAGGAAGAGCGCGCCGTAGTTGCCGCCGCCGCCGATCGCGAGGATCGCGGGGGCCGCGATCGGGACGAGCGACTGCGGGAGGGCGTTGCCGATGTTGAGGACGCCCATGTCCTTGGCGGACTCCTCGGGGTTCGGCAGGACGGCCGCCGCCAGGGCCACGTCCACGGAGAGGTAGAGCCCCTCGCCGAAGCCGAAGACGACCAGCGCGAGGACGAACATCCCGAAGGAGTGGGCGGTCGCGACGAGGGCGAGGCCGGCGCCGATGACGACCGAGGAGGCCAGGACGTACGGCTTGCGGCGGCCGGAGCCGTCGGAGAGGACGCCGCCGAGGAGGGAGCCCGCGATCACCGCGACCACCATGGCGACCGTGCCGGTGAAGAGCTTCCCGGAGACCTCGTCCTGGCTGTAACCGAGCCGGTCCATCAGGAAGTACACCTGGTAGCTGGTGACGCAGGAGATGCCGACGAAGACCAGGAAGCGGCCGACGAAGTTCCAGGCGAAGTCGGGGTGCGCGCGCGGGGAGACCCAGAAGCTGCGCAGGAACTCGCGGAAGCTGTAGGGGGCGAAGGCCCCGGCCCGCGCCGGGCGGTCCTTCATCACGGCGGAGAGGTAGACCACCGAGGCGAGGCCGATGACGGCCGGGACGAGGAACGCCAGGGCGAGCGACGTGTCGAAGGCATTGGCGAGGAAGGTGCCGAGGATCATCGCGATCGAGGCCATCATGCCGACGATGCCGGAGACCCGGGCCTGCTGCTGAGGCGGTACGAGGTCGGGGATGCAGGAGACCAGGGCGGCCATCGCGGCGTTGCAGCCGAGCTGGGCGACGGCCCAGCCGAGCATCAGGACCGGGACGCTGCCGCCGGTGCCGACGACCGCGAGTCCGGCGAGGCCGACGGCCATGCCGCCGACGAGCCAGGGGCGGCGGCGGCCGAAGCGGCTGGTCGTGCGGTCGGAGAGGGCGCCGAAGACGGGGTTGCCGATCATCGCGAGGACCGCGCCGAGGGAGAGCACCTTGCCGAGGGCGCTGCCGCGCTCGGCTTCCGGGACGATCTGGGCGACACGGAGGGCGAGGGTGACCATCACCGGGGTGAGGACGGCGACCATCAGCCCGAGCTGGGCGAAGGCGAGGCCGAATATCAGGGTGCCGGGGGCCTTGGCGGGCGGCGGTGCGGTGACCTCGGGGGCGGTGGTGGTGACGGCCGCGGGGTCGTGGGTGATGGCCATGGGGGACTCCATCGTTCACGGGCCGACAGCGGTGTCGGCCTTCGACGACGTCAGGCTAAGCGTGAAAACCGAGTGACCACTAGGTTTCTGGAATGTGTCCTGGATCACAGGCCTGAAGCCTCTCTCCGGGGCCGGAATCGGTCCCGGCTAGGGTGGGACGCATGCCGGAGAAGAAGGACCCGAAGCCCCGCGCATCCGCAGGTCGGGGCAGCTATGCGGTCGGTGACGCACGCCGCCGGAAGATCCTGGACACCGCCGTCGACCACTTCGGGCGCTGGGGCTTCCACGCCTCCTCGCTCGCCCGGATCGCCAACGACTGCGGGATCACCCAGGGCGGACTGCTGCACCACTTCCGCAGCAAGGAGGACCTGCTCCTCTCGGTCCTCGGGCAGAGCGAGCAGCACGACATGGAGCGGCTGTTCAGCGTCGCGCCCGAGTCGTACGCGGCCTACCTGGAGACCGTGGTCGCGCTGGTCGAGGAGAACACCCGGCGCCCCGGCATCGTCCGGATGTACAACGTCCTGGTGGGCGAGTCCGGCAACGTCGGCCACCCCGCCCACCAGTACTTCAAGGAGCGCTACGCGCGCGTGCTCCAGCACACGGTCGACCTCCTGGAGGAGGCCGTGCGGCGCGGCGAACTGCGCGCCGACCTCGACTGCCGGGCCGTCGGCCAGGAGCACATCGCCGTCATGGACGGCCTCCAGATCCAGTGGGCCCTCGACCCGGAGTCGATGGACATGCCCGCCCGCGTCCGGTCCTTCCTGGGGCGGCAGTACGCGGAGATGGCGGCGCCGCAGGCGTGACGGCGGGGGTGCGCCGGGTCTGGCCGCCGCCTCCCGTCAGGCCGCCGCCTCCCTGGCCTTCCCCGCCTCCCACTCGTGGCCGATCGAGCGCATCAGCCTCGGGTACACGCCCAGGTAGCGGAAGGGCTTGATCCCCGCCATGTAGACGGCGCCGAGCACCCCGTTGGGCTTGACCAGGACGGCCATCCGGGCGCGGTGACGGTCGGGCTCGCCGGGAGTCGGGTCCGGAACCCAGCAGATGTGCATCACCGCGTGCACGGTCCGGTTGGCGGTCTCCGCCGCCCACTCGTCGTGCGTCTGGAAGACCGGCGTGAACGGCACCGCCCGCAGATCGGGCCCCTGGGTCCCCGCGCGCAGATCCTCCGGCAGTCGCGTCCGGAGGGAACCCACCCGCCCGTCGAGGCCGGCGGCGGCCTTGTCCCAGCCGAGCAGTGCGCCCAGCTTCCAGCGGATCGCGAAGAGCGTGCGGATGACGGGCGCGGAGAGGGCGGTTCCGTCGCCGTTCGTGAACTGCCTTACGAGGCGGTCGAGTTCGTTCGGTCCGCCCGTGACGGGCAGCTCCCACACGTCCTCGACCTGGAAGTCCCCGGCGACCTCGTGGATCCGCCACGGGCGGGAGGTGTGCGCGGTGCGGGGAAGTCTCATGGTCGTACCCCTGTTCCTCCGTCGGTCCACCGCTCCCTGTCTGTACGGTGGCGTATAGATCAAGCGTAGACCCGTCTGTACGGCACCGTATAGTCGGGTCGAGGAGTGGCGAGGTGAGGAGGGACACACCATGGGCGCGATCCGCACACCCCGTGGCCGGTGGATCGAGGAAGGCCTCCGCGCGCTCGCGCGGGGCGGCCCGGAGGCCGTACGGATCGAACCGCTGGCCCAGGCCCTCGGCGTCAGCAAGGGCGGCTTCTACGGCTACTTCACCAACCGCGACGCCCTGCTCGCCGAGATGCTCGACACCTGGGAGCGCGAGGTCTCCGAAGCGGTCATCGAGCGGATCGAGAGCGGCGGGGGAGAGGGCCGCGTCAAACTCGGCCGGCTCTTCGACTTCGTCCAGGGCGTCGCCGAAGGACCGGTGACCGGCCTCACCGTCGACCTCGCCGTCCGCGACTGGGCCCGGCGCGACGAGACCGTCGCCGCACGCCTCCGCCGCACCGACAACCGGCGCATGGAGTACCTGCGTTCGCTCTTCCGGGACTTCTGCGCCGACGAGGACGACGTCGAGGTCCGCTGCCTGATCGTCTTCTCGCTGCGCGTGGCCGACCGCTTCATCGCGGTCGACCACGGCGGGCGTACGCCGGCGGAGATGGCGGAGCTGACAAGGGAGTGGCTGCTGAGGTAGGCGTGATGGCGCTTTCGCGCCGCGGCTCAGGCCTCGCCGGCCGTGCGCCGGGCGCCCCGCCACGCGTACAGCGCCGTGCCGGCGGCGAAGGCGACGACCGCCACCGCCCACGCCTCGCCCTCCGGGCCGGGGCGCGTCACCCACGCCCACCAGACCGCGCCCGCCTGCTCGGCGCGTGCCGTCAGGTAGACCACACCGACGTAGAAGGTCGGCGGCAGCCAGCTCAGCCGGGCGCCGAGGAGGGCGGCGCCGCCCGCCGCCACACCGGCGAGACCCAGGGTGTTGCGTACGGCGGCCGGCGCGCCGAACTCCTCCGTGTGCCCCGGCACCGCGAGGGCGAGCAGGGCCGCGGCGAGGGCGGTCGCCGCGAGGACGTGAACGAGCCGGCGCGGCCACCAGGCGCGTACCGCCGTCCGGTCCAGCTCGTCGCTCGGCGTGTACAGACTCGTCCCGATCACGCCCGCCGCGAGCAGCGGGCCGAGGATCACCACCGGCAGCCGCGCCGCGTGCCCGAAGCGCGGCGACGCCACCAGCCACCAGGCCGCCCAGGCGGCGAGCACCGCCGTGCCGAGCAGCGCCGCCAGCGCACCGGGAAGACCGCGCGAGCGCAGGTAGAGGCTCTGCGGGGGGAGTGTCACGGGATCGGCACCTCGTCCGGGTGGCAGGGATTCGCCGCGAGGTAGCGGGCCAGGTAAGCGCGTTGCTCGGACGGGGACTTGGCGTTCAGGCGGTCGATGTAGGGCTGCGTGCCGACGACGTCGGGCCCGAAGCCGCTCGGAGTCGGGGCCAGCCACTGGATGACCGCGGAGTTGACGGTGGTCGCCCGCTCGGCGTTCGGGCCCGTCAGGTCGGTCGGCAGGCACACGTCCGCGAACAGCTGCATCGCCGCGAAGTTCCGGTACAGATCGGGCCGTTCGAGGCGCCCGCGCACCACGTCGTCCGAGGGATCGAGCATCTCGATGTCGCCGGGGCCGCTGTCGAAGGGGCCGATCGCCCAGCGCGCCGGGGCGCCGGGCAGCCCCTTGAGGCGGGCGTTCAGCGGGGCGAGCGCCGCCGACAGGGCCGGGAGCTGCTTCCGGTCGAGAGCCGTCACACAGACCTGCGGTGTGCCGTCGTCGCAGACGGCCCGGGTCAGCGCGGGGTCCGGACGCCACGGGCCCTCGTCCGGCGGCAGGTGCAGGATCAGGCCCGCGGCGGCCACGGCGGCGGCCAGCGGGACCAGGGCGAACGCCCGGAGACGGCCGCGCAGGCCGTACGCGAGGAGCGCGGCGAGCGCCAGGCCCACCGCCCACGCCATCGACACCGGGCCGAACCACCAGACGGGCCGGACCCAGGCCATCCGGTACTCGACGGCCGGGCTCAGCCAGCGGGCTCCCGCCTGCGTGTACGTGCCGATGGCCAGCCCCACGTACCCGACGATCCCCAGGATCGGGGCCGCGAGCCGCCAGGGGACCAGCCGCCCGGCCAGGTGGCCGAGGGCGCCGAGCGCGGCGATGGCGACCGCGTCGGCGACGAGGAGTTCGAGGAACGGCCGGCCCGCGGAGACGTACGGCCAGGTCGCGAGCAGACAGACGGCGTCGGCGAGGAGCGCCCCGGCGGCGGGCCACAGCGCGGACGGGGCGACCGCGACGGCGAGGCGTCGCAGCGGCGAGCGGGGGACCGACTCCCACAGCTCCGTCGTCCCGCGCCGCCGGTCCCGGCCGCCCTGCCAGCAGCCCGCCGCGAGCGCGAGGGGTCCGCCGAGCAGCCCGACGACCACATGGAGCAGGCTCGTCGTCTCCGTCCACCGCGTCTGCCACTCGGGCGCCTTGCCGTACATCGTCACCAGGACGGTGACGGCGACGGCGGCGCCGGTCCACGGCCCGAGGCCGCGGCGCAGCTCGGTGCGGAGGGGGGAGGGCGGGCGCGCGGGCGTCCGCTCCTCCGTGCCGGGCGGGGTGAGGGTCGCGGTCACCGCAGCGCCTCCTTCGTGCGCACCGCGCCGGCTCCGGCGCTCGCGCGGTGGGCGCGCAGGGCGGCCGTGTAGCCGCGCTCGATCGCCTGCGTCGCCGAGTCGCCGGGTACGTCCGACTCGCCGCCGAGCGCGGCCAGTTCTGCGGTCGTCCCGCGAAACGCGAGCCGCCCCGACTCGATCAGGGTGACCTCCGTGCAGGCCGCGGCCACGTCCTCCACCAGATGCGTGGAGACCACCACCGTCGCTTCCGTGCCGAGCTCCCGCAGCAGCTCGCGGAAGTCGACCCGCTGCTCCGGGTCGAGGCCCGCCGTCGGCTCGTCGAGCAGCAGCAGCTCCGGTTCGTTCACGATCGCCTGCGCGATGCCCGCCCGCCGGACCATGCCGCCCGACAGCGTCTTCATCCGCGCGTCGATCCGGCCGCCGAGCCCGACGCGCTCGACGGCCCGCTCCACGGCCGCCCCGGCCCGGTCCGCCGGCACCTCCTTCAGCCAGGCCACGTACGCGACGAACTCCCGGACCGTGAAGGCCGGATAGAAGCCGAACTCCTGCGGCAGATAGCCGAGCCGGCGCCGGATCGCGGTGCGTTCACGGTGGCCCGCGACGTCCCCGCCGAGCAGCTCCACCCGCCCGGCGGCGGGCGCGGCGACCGTCGCGAGGACCCGGATGAGCGAGGTCTTCCCGGCGCCGTTGGGGCCGAGCAGGCCGTGGACGCCGGGGGAGAGGGACAGGTCGAGCGCGTCGAGGGCGACGGTGCGGCGGTGCCGGACGGTCAGTCCGGTCACCGCGACCGTGGCGGGCTGGTTCACCGGGTCTCCAGATGGTCGAAGGAACGGCGCCGCAGCGCGAGGAGGGTCCCGCAGGCGAGTGCCGCCGCGGCCCAACTCCCTTGCGCTGCCGGGCCGGAGAAGTAGCGGGCGAGCGCGGCGGCACTGTCCGTGCCGGCCGCCGACGGCCCGAGGAGCGGGCCCGTCACGGCGAGCAGCCACCCGCCGGCGAGGGTCGCGGCCGCCGCCCGGCAGCCGACGAACGAGCCGAGCGCGAGGGCGGCCAGGGTCAGCGCGAGCCCCGGCAGCAGCCAGGCCGCCGCCCCCGGGAAACCGGCCACCGGCGGCAGCAGCGCCCCGCCCGCCGTCAGCAGCGGCACGCAGACCGCGAGCACGGCGGCGGTACGGGTGAGGAGCAGCCGCAGCCCGCCGGAGGGGGTGGCGGCGGTGATCTCGTACAGGGGGTCGGCGTGGCGTCCGTACGAGACGGCGACCCCGCCCAGCGGGAGGACCGGGGAGAGCGCGAGCAGCCAGCTCCGCGCGCCCTGGAACCCGGCGCCGTAGGCCAGGGCGAAGGCTCCGCCCAGGACGAGCGCCACGGCCACGACCCAGGAACCGCGCAGGGCGGGCCCGGCGGCCCACCAGAGCCGTGCCCACCGCCCGAGGGGGCTCCCGGCGATGGCGGCGACGGCCGGAACGGGCCGGTGTCCCACGGACGTCAGGAGCTCCGCCCGTACGGCGGCCAGCGCCGGGCCCGCGGCTCCGGCGCGTACGGCGGCCGAGACGCGGCCCGCGCAGGGGGAGCAGGACTCGACGTGCTTCTCCAGGGACCAGGCGTCCGTCTCGGGGGCGGCGCCCTCCGCGTACCGGAGGGCCAGCGCGTCGGTGACGTGCCAGCCGGTGGCGTGCCGGGGGGACGTCATGCGGTGCCTCCCAAGGGGTACGGGCCGCCGCCGGCGCCGAGGGCGGCGCGCAGCTCGCGGCGGGCGCGCAGGGCGCGGGTCTTGACGGTGCCCTCGGGTATGCCGAGCAGCCGGGCGGTCTCGCGGGTTGTAAGACCGTCGACGACGGTCGCCCGCAGGACCTCGGCGAGCTCGGGCGAGATCCGGTCGAGGGCGGCGCCCACCTCGCCGTACTCCAGGCCCGCGAGGACCCGCTCCTCGGCGGAGGGCGCGGGCGCGGCGGGTTCCGGCGGCGCGGCCGCGGCCCGTTCGGTGCGTTCGGCACGGGCCCGGGCGCGCTGGGCGTCGACGAGCCGCCGGGCGGCGATCACCCAGAGCCAGCCGCCGGCCTCGCCCCGGCCGCGGTGGCCGCCGGCCGAGCGCCAGACCGTGACGAAGGTGTCCTGGAGGACCTCCCGCACGGTCTCCTCGTCGGGACAGCGGCGGGCCAGCCGGGCGTGCAGCCAGCCCGCGTGCCGGTCGTAGAGGACGGCGAGCGCCTCGGTGTCCCCCCGGGCGACCGCGCGCAGCAGCGCCGCGTCGTCGTCCTCGTCTCCCCCTGAGGGGCCTCCCCCTGAGGGGCGCAACAGTCTCACGCCCTCTCTATCGCGCACGGACCCCCGTTCGGTTCACGGCGGGGGCCGTCCCCCGCTCAGGGGCTCGTCGGCGGGCCGCCCTCCGGGAGGGCGGCGAAGACGCGCTGGAGGGCCGGCGGGCGTTCGCCGTCGCCCGCGACGACGAGACGGCCGCGGTACGTGAGCGAGTACTGGAATCCGTCGGCGACCGGGCTGCCGGTGGGCCGGCTCGGGACCCGCGCGTACGCCGGGTCCTCCAGGGCGGCCCGCAGCTCGGCGACCTCGGCGGGCGTCTGCTGCCCGGTCCGGGGCGGCTTGCTGCCGGAGCGGCTGGTCCAGCTGCCGTCGTCGTGGACGACGAGCTGATTGCGGACCCCGGCGAAGCCACCGCTGACGACGACCTCGACGAGGACCTCGGCGGGCCGTGGCTCGTCGCGAGGGGCGGTCGGGGTCGGGGTCGGGGTCGGGGTCGGGGTCGGAGCGGTTGTACGGGTCGGCTCAGGCGTACCGCTCGGCCCCTGGGACTCCTGCGGCGCTTGGGACTCCTGCGGCTCCTGCGGCTCCGGGGGCGCGCTCACCCCCGTCGCGGGCGGGCCGCCCGGTGTGGGCGGCGCCCCGGGCCCGCAGGCGCTCGCGCTGCCGGCCAGGACCGCCGCAAGCAGCAGGGCCCCGCACCACTTCCCCCGTACGCCTCGGCCTCGCACCATGGATCGAGCATGCCCCGTACGGGGTCCCCCGCGCAGCCGGACGGTCAGGTTCCCGACCGGATGATCCCGGTGAGGGGCCCGCGGTAGCGCCAGTCGAGGGAGTCGTACAGCGCGAGGCCGTCCGTGGTCGCGGCCAGCACCCCGGTCTCGGCCCCGGCCTGCGCGGCGGCGGCCTCCAGGGTGCGCATGACGTTCGCGCCGAGGCCGCGCCGCCGGTGCGCGGGGTCGGTCTCGATCTGGTCGGCGACGGCGGTGGAGCCCGTCGGGGCGATCTGGCCGCGCGCGGCGAGGGTGCCGTCCGGGGCGAGGACGCGGACCCGGATGACCCCGTCCCGGACCTCGGTGGTCCGCGCGTACCCCTCCGGCGGCGCGGGGCGGGCGCCCGGGTCCAGCGGCTTGACCATCATGAAGCCCGGGTCGTCGGGGACCGTCCACTCCGCGGTGATCCAGGGCGCCACCTCCTCAGGGGTGGCCATCACCTTGAGCCAGCTGTACGGCTCGGTGAGCGCCTCGCAGAGCGCGCCGACGGAGGCCGCGTCGGGGGCGGGCAGGACGTGCCGCACGACGTGCCGGGGCAGGCCGACGTCGATCCGGTAGCCCCAGGGCTCGACGACGGCGGGCGGGGTCTCCCGGGAGACGGTCCAGCCGGCCACCCAGGCGGAAGTAATAGCTGCTATGTCCATAGGGTCATTACATCGGCAGTCGATGGTCCGGCGGAAGGGTGATCGCTCAGAGCGAACTGCCGCTGGGGAACATTCCTGGGCTCACGTGCATTGAGTCCGTACAGCTCAACTTGACTGCCGAAGGGGAGATCATGGCTTCTGCGTCCACGGCGTCCGCGCCGCTCACTCTGCCTGTGCTGCCGCTCGACGACGAGGTCGTGCTGCCCGGAATGGTGGTGCCGCTGGACCTGTCCGACACCGACGTACGGGCCGCCGTCGAGGCCGCCCAGGCCGCCGCCCGCCCGGAAAGCGGCAAACCGCGGGTGCTGCTCGTGCCCCGCGTCGACGGGACCTACGCCGGCACCGGCGTCCTCGGCACCGTCGAGCAGGTGGGACGCCTGTCCGACGGCGACCCCGGCGCGCTGATCCGCGCCCTCGGCCGCGTCCGCATCGGCGCCGGCACGACCGGGCCCGGCGGCGCCCTCTGGGTCGAGGGCAGCGCCGTCGAGGAGACCCTGCCCGACCCGCTGCCCGGCTCCGTGACCGAGCTGGTCAGGGAGTACAAGGCACTGGCCACCAGCTGGCTCAAGAAGCGCGGCGCCTGGCAGGTCGTCGACCGCGTCCAGCAGATCGACGGCGTCGGCGCCCTCGCCGACAACTCCGGCTACTCGCCCTTCCTCACCGTCGAGCAGAAGGTCGAGCTCCTGGAGACCGCCGACCCGGTCGCCCGCCTCAAGCTCGCCACCGCCCAGCTCCGCGAGCACCTCGCCGAGCAGGACGTCGCCGAGACCATCGCCAAGGACGTCCAGGAAGGCGTCGACAAGCAGCAGCGCGAATTCCTCCTCCGCCGCCAGCTCGAAGCCGTCCGCAAGGAGCTCCGCGACCTCAACGGCGAGGCCGAGGGCGACGAGTCCGACGACTACCGCGCCCGCGTCGAGGCCGCCGACCTGCCCGAGAAGGTCCGCGAGGCGGCCCTCAAGGAGGTAGAGAAGCTGGAGCGGTCCAGCGACCAGTCCCCGGAGGGCTCCTGGATCCGCACCTGGCTCGACACCGTCCTCGAACTGCCCTGGAGCGAGCGCACAGAGGATCAGTACGACATCCCCGGCGCCCAGGCGATCCTCGACGCCGAGCACGCCGGACTCGAGGACGTGAAGGAGCGCATCACCGAGTACCTCGCCGTGCGCAAGCGCCGCGCCGAACGCGGCCTCGGCGTCGTCGGCGGCCGCCGCGGCGGAGCCGTCCTCGCCCTCGTCGGCCCGCCCGGCGTCGGCAAGACCTCGCTCGGCGAATCCGTCGCCCACGCGATGGGCCGCAAGTTCGTCCGCGTCGCCCTCGGCGGCGTCCGCGACGAGGCCGAGATCCGCGGCCACCGGCGGACCTACGTCGGCGCCCTGCCCGGCCGGATCGTCCGGGCGATCAAGGAAGCCGGGTCCATGAACCCGGTGGTCCTGCTCGACGAGATCGACAAGGTCGGCTCCGACTTCCGGGGCGACCCGGCGGCAGCCCTCCTCGAAGTCCTCGACCCCGCCCAGAACCACACCTTCCGCGACCACTACCTGGAGGTCGAACTCGACCTCTCCGACGTCGTCTTCCTGGCCACGGCCAACGTGCTCGAAGCCATCCCGGAGGCCCTGCTCGACCGCATGGAGCTGGTCAGGCTCGACGGGTACACCGAGGACGAGAAGGTCGTCATCGCCCGCGACCACCTGCTCCCGCGCCAGCTGGAGCGGGCCGGCCTGGAGCCGGGCGAGGTCGTCCTGGAGGACGCCTCCCTGCGCAGGCTCGCCGGCGAGTACACCCGGGAGGCCGGCGTCCGCACCCTGGAGCGCGCCATCGCCCGGCTGCTCCGGAAGGTCGCGGCCCAGCACGAACTGGGCGACCGCGAGCTGCCGTTCACGGTCACGCCGGACGACCTGCGGGACCTGATCGGCCGCCCGCACCACGTGCCCGAGTCCGCGCAGGACCCGGCGGAGCGCCGCACGGCCGTGCCGGGCGTCGCCACCGGACTCGCGGTGACCGGCGCGGGCGGTGACGTCCTCTTCGTGGAGGCGTCCCTCGCCGACCCGGAGACCGGTGCCGCCGGTCTGACCCTCACCGGCCAGCTGGGCGACGTGATGAAGGAGTCCGCACAGATCGCGCTCTCCTTCCTCCGCTCGCACGGCGCGGAGCTGGAACTGCCCGTCACCGGCCTCAAGGACCGGGGCGTGCACATCCACTTCCCGGCGGGCGCGGTCCCCAAGGACGGGCCGAGCGCGGGCGTCACGATGACGACCGCCCTCGCGTCCCTGCTGAGCGGCCGCCAGGTCCGTACGGACGTGGCCATGACCGGCGAGGTCTCCCTCACCGGCCGGGTCCTCCCGATCGGCGGCGTGAAGCAGAAGCTGCTCGCGGCGCACCGCGCGGGCATCACGACGGTCGTGATCCCCAAGCGGAACGAGGCGGACCTGGACGACGTCCCCGCCGAGATCCTGGAGAAGCTGGAGGTCCACCCGGTGACGGACGTCCGGCAGGTCCTGGAGATCGCCCTCGCCCCGGCGGCGGTGCCGGTGGGCGTGGCCGCGTAACTCCCCGGCGGTGAGCGGGGTGTCCTGATCAGGGACACCCCGCTCCGGCGTCCCCGAATCCCCGTACCCGGATGTCAGTCGAGGCTGTCATGCTCGTACGCATGAACGACGACGCCTTCTGGGCTCTCATCGACGAGTTGAGCCGCCGTCCCGGTGACCGGGACGAGCGGCTGGAGTGGCTGCGGGCGGAGCTGGTGCGGCGCCCGGAGACCGAGAGCGTGGCGTTCCAGGTGCGGCTGGAGAGGGCGTGCGAGAGAGCCGACACCCGCGCGGTGTGGGCGGCGGCGAACCGCGTCGAGGGCGGCGGCTGCACGGACGACGGCTTCCACTACTTCACGCTCTGGCTCGTGGGGCAGGGGCGGAAGGTGTACGACTCGGTCGTCGCCGACCCGGACGCCCTGGCCGACGTGCCCGGGATCCGGGTCCTCGTCGGCCGGCACCGCGACGAGTGGGACGACGACGAGTGGCCCGAGTGGGAGGAGCTCGACTACGTCGCCCAGGACGCGTACGACGAGCTGACCGGCCAGGAGGACGACGACGGCGAGGAGTTCCTCGACGCCGTCGAGGAGGCGGAGGACGCCGCCGAGGCGGCGGGAGAGTGGGAAGAGGGCGAGGACGTCCGGGGGGCTCGGCCGGAGGGGATGGCACTGCCCCGGCTCACCGCCCTCTTCCCGCTCGGTACCTCCGGCTCCTAGGAGGCGGAGGAGTTCCGGCGGCGGCCCAGGAGCAGGGTGCCTCCCGCGAAGGCGGCGAGGGCGCCCGCGCCCGCGAGGGCCAGGGGGAGCGGCGAGGCGGGGGCTCCGGCGGCCTCTGCGGAGAGCGCCGGGGCGTGCTCGTCGCCGCCGTGGCCGGCGTGGCTGACGGTGGAGAGGTCGGCGCCCGCCGCGATCTTCGCCTCGGTCGGGGCCTGCGCCTTCAGCTGGGTCTGCGCCGCCGCCGCACCGCCGAAGGTGACGTCCGAGCAGCTGTAGAAGGCCTCGGGGCTGTCGTTGCGCTGCCACACCTTGTAGACGATGTGGCGGCCGGTGCGGGCCGGGAGGTTGCCCGTGAAGTTGTAGTAGCCGTCCGTGGCCGTGCGGGTGGTGTTGTAGACGGCGACCGGGGTCGCGTCCAGGTCCGACCACTTCAGGGGCTGCGTCGGGTCGAAGCCCGCCTTGGTGATGTAGACCGTCATCGTGCCCGAGTGGGCGGCGGTCGCCCGGAACTTGAAGTCGAAGGAGCCGGCCTTGACGGCCGTCGCCGGCCAGTCGGTGCGCGCCCAGTCCAGCGCCCGGTACTTGGCGCGGTTCGCCGAGCAGAGCTTGCCGTCCGGGATGAGGGCCTGGTGCTGGCCGTCGGCGTTGGCGATGTTCACCTCGTTCCAGTCGTAGAGCGGCTGGGTGCCGGAGTCGGCGACGAGGTCCTTGCACACCTGCGACTTGGGCGTCTCGGGGCCTTCGGCGTAACAGGCCGCCACGCGGCTCACGGGGTTGAAGACGGCGCCGTGGGCACCGGCCGTGGTGGGGGTGAGGCCGACGAGAGCGGCGGCGGACAGGGCGGAGACGGCGACGGCGGAGGTACGGCGGTAGGAGGCCATGCGGGGGCTCTCTCTCGTGCGTGGGGGAGAACGGGACGAGCAACGCGCGCTGGGTACGCAGAAGTTGAATTCCGGGCGACCGCCGTAGAGCGTCGCATTGGTCCATACCAATGGGCAAGGGGGCGGGCGGAAAAAGCCGAAGCGGCCCCCCGGGGTGCCGTACACCCGGAGAGCCGCCGCGGAAGAGGGGACGGATCAGTCGTGAGGGATCAGTCGTGAGGGGTCAGCCGTGAGGGTCAGCCGTTGGCGAGCGCCTGCACGCGCGAGTAGTCCCCGTTGAAGTGGTTGTGGTCGCCGACCGTCGGGCCGGAGGACGTGTACTGCCACATCGTGTAGTAGAGCCAGCCGGCCGGGAGTTCGCCGACCTCGGCGGCGTACCGCGCGATCCACAGCGGGTTGGTGGAGGCGAAGCCCCCGTAGTTGCCGGTGCACTGCTTCCACCAGCTCGTCGCCGTGTAGATGACGGCGTCCCGGCCGGTCCGGTACTTGTACCGGTTCACGAAGTCCTGGATCCAGGCGACCATCCCGGACGCGGTCTTGCCGTAGCAGGTCGCGCCGTACGGGTTCCACTCGATGTCGAGGACGCCCGGCAGGGTCCTGCCGTCCTTCGACCAGCCGCCGCCGTTGTTGACGAAGTAGTCGGCCTGGGCGGCGCCGGTCGTCGTGTCCGGGGTGGCGAAGTGGTACGTGCCCCGGATCATGCCGATGTTGTACGAGCCGTTGTACTGCTGCGCGAAGTACGTGTTCTTGTAGTACGTGCCTTCCGTGGCCTTGACGTAGGCCCACTTGACGCCGCTGTTCCACAGCGTGGACCAGGCGACGTTCCCCTGGTGCCCGGAGACGTCCACGCCTTCGGTCTGGACGGCCAGGGTCGAGCCGCCGCCGGGCGCGGCGCCGCGCCCGTCGTGCGCGAGGACGCCCATGCCCATGGAGGCGGAACCACGGGCGGGCACCTGCCGGGCACCCGGATCCTGGGCGGCGCCGGCGGGCCCGGCGAGGGGGAGGAGGAGGGCCAGGGCCGCGAGGGCGGCACCGGCGAGGGTCGTTCCGGATCTGTGCACACGCATGCGTGCCTCCGAAAGGCGGTGGGGGACCGATGTCGACACGTCCTGGTGTGGACATGTCATTGAGTCGGGAGAGACGCTACGCACGTAGACCCGCCCGGCGGAAGGGGGCCCGGATACCGCCGTTGGTCTACTCCTGCGAAATACTGAAGGAGCTGCGGCGATCGCCGTGACGGGAAGAAACTTTCAGCGGCCGGAAAACCATCGGGAAGCCGCAGAGGGCCGCCGGGAAGCCGCCGGAGAACGCGTGGGAGGTGCTGACGTGCACGGAAGCGGTACGGGAAGTGAAGGCCGGGCCGTCCCGCCCGCCGGGGTCGACCCGGAATTCCTCGCCCTCGAACGGGAACTGGCGGTCTTCCTGCGCCGCGCCCGCGCCCAGTCCGGCGAGATGGCCCGCGAGGTCCACCCCGAACTGGAGCCCGCCGCCTACGGACTCTTCGTACGGCTCGACGACGCCGGCCCCCAGCGGGCCACCGAACTCGCCGGGTACTTCGGGGTCGGCAAGGCGACCATGAGCCGCCAGCTGCGCGCGCTCGAAATGCTCGGGCTCGTCGTCCGCGACCCCGACCCCGCCGACGGGCGCGCCTCGCTGGTCCGCCTCACCGAGGAGGGCCGGGACCGCTTCCGGCACGTGCGGGACGCCCGGCGCGAGCGGTACGTCCGCAAGCTCGTCGACTGGGACCGCACCGAGGTCGCCGAACTGGCGCGACTCCTCCACCACTTCAACGTCCGGTCCGAGGGCTGAGCCGAGGGGCTCGCTCGCCGGAGGGCCGGAGGGTCGGGGGCCGGGGGCCGGATGGCCGGAGCGGCCTCAGGTCAGCTCCGCGTACACGGCCGTCGCGTCGTCGTGCGTCTTCCAGCGGCGCGCCCCGCCCGCCTCCGCGTCCGCCGTCTCCAGCGCCCGCACCCGCCGCAGCAGACCCGACGGGCCCTCCTCGCGCAGGACGCCGAAGCACTCCGCCCAGTCGCCCGCGCCGAACAGCTCCACCCAGCGGCTCGCCCCGTCGGTGAGCGCCGCCAGGGCCCGTACCTCCGCGCGCGGCGTCGTCCCCGTCACCGCCCGCTCCGCGACCGCCGGGTCGGCCGCCGCCGTGAAGAAGCCGCCCTCCCGGTTCCGCAGCCGGTCCGTCGCCTCCAGGGAGCGCAGGATCTCGTCCGGGACCCGGTCGAGCCGGTCGTCGAGCACCGCCCGGACCGATCCGTCCGGCGCCTCCAGGAGGAGAGCGGAGTCGGAGAGGACGAGATGTTCGACCGAGGACTCGTCCCAGCGGGCCAGCACCACGGTCGCCTGCGGCGTACGCACGTGAGAAAGGTCACAGGTGTCCCGGTGAGCGTTCGCGGTGCGCCGGATTGCCCGGGACAGGATCTCGGGCAAGGGCATGTCCGGGCGGGAAGCGGACAGTTCGGTCAAAGCCCCGCCAAGGCGAGCGGTGAACCACGGCACCGTGTGCACACAACCGTCATGACCGGCCGGTGGTGTGACGCCGTCGAGGACGACGACCGTCCCCCCGCCGCCCGAGGCGGGCAGAGCTGCGGCTGCCCAGTCCTCGTTGGGGCGTTCGGGGCTGCCGGGGAGGGTGGCGACGTCGCTGCGCATGATGTCCAGTGTGCCCGCCCCGCCGCACTCCTTCACGGCACCTCCCAACGGCCGGAAAAGGCCTGTACCAAGCCGCCGGTGGCGCCGCGCGAGGCGGAACCGGGACCTCCGCGGAGCTGCGGGCGGGCATCCTGCCAAAGCCCGCGCGGAAGATCCAACCGGGGGCCCGTGGAGGCCCGTGGACCCCGCCCCGGGGAGTTGTTCGCCAACTCATGAGTGTTGTTCACTCGTTCGGGTGGCGGAGCGGCCGATGCGCGCCCCCTTCCCAGAAGCGCTGGAATGGTCGGAAGCCGTACCAGGGGTGGGGGCGCTCCACGTGACCGGTCGTCACCTCTGCTTTGTGGGCGGACGAGTCAAGAATGCGAGCACCGGTGGAGAAGAAGCGGCCTCGGAGCAAGAACGGCGCGCGGAGCCAGACCCCCGGTGTACCGCCGACCCCGGTCGGCACCGCCACGGCGCCCGCCGGCGGCCACCCTTCGGAGCCCGCCGCGACGCTCCCCGCGCAGAAGCAGAAGCAGACGCCGACGCAGAAGCAGTCGCAGACGCAGCCCCCGGCCGGCCGCGCCAAGCGCGTCCGCAACCGCCTGGTCGCCGGTGTCGCCCTCGTGGGCGTGACCGTCCTCGCCGCCGGCGCCCCCGCGGTCCTCGCGGCCTCCGCCGACCTCAGCGACTCCCAGCGCCTGGTCACCCTCGCCGAGCTCGACCGGCAGGCCGTCACCCTCGCGCACTCCCTCGCCGACGAGCGCGACGAGGTCGTCGCCTACATCGCCGCGGGCCGCGACGCGCAGACCGGCGCCGCCAAGGACAAGCGCCAGGTCACCGACGTCCGGTCCGCCCGCGTCGACCGCCAGATCGACGAGATCAGGCCCGCGGCCGCCACCGAGCTCCGCCGCGACCTCGCCGGCGTCCCCTCCATCCGCCGCACCGCCCTCACCGGCAAGGGCACGGCCCTGGAGGCCCACAAGGCGTACTCGGACGTCATCACCAAACTCCAGGCCCTCTCCGACGAGCTCGCCGAGAAGACCCCGCCCCGCGCCGCCGACACCGCGCTCACCGAGGCCACCCGCGCCCCCGCCGCCCTCGGCCGCGCCGTCGAACAGGCCTCCGCCGCCCGGGGCCTGCTCCTCGCCGCGCTCGCCGTGCCGCAGCCCGAGCCCACCGGGGACGTCCACTACGACGCCGAGACCGGCACCTACGTCCCCGACGTGCCCGAGGGCGCCGACGAGGCCGAGCGCGCCCGCGACGCCCTCACCGCCGCCGCCCAGCAGGCCCGCGTCCGGGAACTCGCCGCCCTCGGCGACTTCGACCAGGCCGCCGGCGCCACCGCCCGCGACGCGATCGCCGCGACCGTCGCCGGACCCGACGTCAAGAGCGCCGAACGCTCGCTCGCCACCCTCACCGACCAGCCCCGGCTGACCGAGTCCGAGCGCGAGACCGACCCGGCCGGCCTGGAGGCCGCGCTGTCCGCCCGTATCGAGCAGATGCGCGGCGTCGAGTCCCGTCTCGCCGCCGAGCGGGTCGAGCACCTCGCCGCGCTCCGGGACGACGACGTCACCGCCCTCGAACTGCGCATCGCGTTCCTCGGCGGCTGCCTCCTCGTCGCGATCGGCATCTCCACCTACGTCGCCCGCACCCTCACCCGGCCGCTCGCCGTGCTCCGCATCGGCGCCGCCCGGCTCGCCGGGGCCCCCGAGCCGCACGCCGAGGAGCCGGTCCGCTTCACCGGCCGCAACGACGAGTTCGCCCAGGTCGTCCGCTCCCTCAACACCCTGCACGGCAAGCTCTCCGGCCTCGCGGCCCACAGCGAGCGGCTCACCGGCGAGCACGCCGAACTCGCCGCCGCGAAGGAGACGCTCGGTGCGGAGATCGCCGCCCAGCGCGCCGACCTCCAGGGCCGGGTCGCCCTCCTCACCGCCGACCTGGAACGCCTCAAGGGCACCATCCACCACACCTTCGTCAACCTCTCGCTGCGCAGCCTCGGGCTCGTCGAGCGGCAGCTCGGCGTGATCGAGAAGCTGGAGGAGCGCGAGCAGGACCCGGACCGCCTCGCGACGCTCTTCAAGCTCGACCACCTGGCGACCGTCATGCGCCGCCACAGCGAGAACCTCCTCGTCCTCGCCGGCCACGAGCACGTCCACGGCCACGCCGGGCCCGTCCCGCTCGTCGACGTCCTGCGCGCCGCCGTCAGCGAGATCGAGCGGTACGAGCGGGTCACCATCCAGTCCCTGCCGCCGCACGCCCAGATCGCCGGCTTCGCCGCGGACGACCTGAGCCACCTGATCGCCGAGCTCCTGGAGAACGCCACGTCGTTCTCGCCGCCCGACGCCGAGGTCCAGCTCTCCGGCTGGCTCTTGGAGAGCGGCGAGGTCATGCTCTCCGTCCAGGACGCGGGCATCGGCATGACCGACTCCCGGCTCACCGAGCTCAACGCGCGCCTCGCCGAGGCCGACCCGGACCGCTTCGAGGGCGAGGGGCTCGGCATGCGGGTGACCGCCCTGCTCGCCGCCCGCCACGGCGTCCGCGTCCAGTTGCGCGAGCAGAAGCCCGGCGGCATCGCGGCCGTCGTGGTCCTGCCGCTGCCCCTGCTGCCCGCGGCCCTTCCCGCGGCCGTGTCGGAGCCGCCGGTACGGGTGGCGGGCGCGGCGCCCACGCTCCACCTGCCCGGCTCGGCGGCGGAGGCCAACTCCAACACCCTGCCGTCCCGGACCCGCGACCCGCTGGTGGAGGCCGCGGAGCGCGCGTTCCTGGCGGCGGAGGCGGCGGGCACGACCGAGCCCCGGACGCCGGACGGGGGCCAGGCGCCGGAACACGCGCAGGCCCAGGCCTCCGAGCCCCAGCAGCAGTACGCGCCCGAGCCGGAGCCGACGCAGGCGTACGAGCCCGCGCAGGCGTACGAGCCCGGGCCCGAGCAGGCATACGAGCCCGAGCAGGCTTACGAGCCCGCACCCGAGCCCGCCGGATACGTGGAGTCCGTCTCCGAGACCACGCTCCAGGTCCGGCTGCCCGACCCGCAGCCCGAGCCGGACGCCCACGAGCGCGCCGCCGACGGGGACGCCCCCGCCGCCGCCCGCGTCGAGCCCCCGGTCGCCCCGGTCGCCCCGGCCCCGCCTGTCACGGCCGCACCGACCGCCCCCTCGGCCCCCACCGCCCCGTCGGCCGCCCCGGCCCCCGAACCGGCCTCCGACCAGCCGATTCCGGGCCCCCGCGTCGCCCAGTGGGAGCGGGTCACCGACAAGGGCCTTCCCAAGCGCACCCCGCAGGTGGTCCGCAAGGCCGAAGCCCCCACCACCCCCCGTCAGGGAGGTGTGGACGCCGAGGCCCTGCGCCGCCGGCTCGGCGGCTTCCACCAGGGCGCCAACGCCGGACGCCGGGACGTCGAGGCGGAGATGGAGAGTGGCTCGGCGCGGATAGACGCCGCAAGGCCTGCACGTACAGAGGAGATGACGGGGGACACAGTCGAGGAGGCACGCAGTTGACTGCGACGGGAACGTTCGGACTGAGCACGGAGGCCCGCAACCTGCAATGGCTGCTGGGCAATCTCGTGGAGGAGGTACCGGGAGTCCGCTCGGTCACCGTCGTCTCCTCCGACGGGCTGATGCTGCTCTCGTCCGACCCGGCCACCCAGCAGGCCGCGACGGCCGCCGCCGAAGCCGG
This sequence comes from Streptomyces sp. NPDC042346, assembly GCF_055581845.1. Lineage (NCBI taxonomy): Bacteria > Bacillati > Actinomycetota > Actinomycetes > Kitasatosporales > Streptomycetaceae > Streptomyces > Streptomyces sp. NPDC042346. Next base: position 1,366,480 of record NZ_JBVJEH010000001.1, read on the forward strand.
CCGTCCCGACGGGCCGCGCGGCTCCAGCGCCGACCTGGCCACGATCGTCTCGGGCATCGGCAGCCTCACCATCGGCGCGGCACGGCTGATGGACGGCGGCGGGGTCAAGCAGACCATGGTGGCGATGGAGGAGGGCAGCGTCTTCGTGATGTCGATCAGCGACGGCTCGCTGCTCGGCGTGCACGCCACCCCCGACTGCGACATGAGCGTCGTGGCGTACCACATGGCGCTCTTCGTGGGCCGCGCCGGACACGTACTCACCCCCGAAGTCCGCAGTGAGCTGCGCAAATCGATGGAGAGCACCCAGTGATGGAGAGCACCCAGTGACGTCTGCGTCCGCGTCCGCCGCCTTTCACGCCCACAAACTGCCGGTACGGGGAGACGGGCGGCGCCCCTCGCGCGTCCGCCCGTACTCGCTGACCGGCGGCCGGACCCGCTTCGGCCACGTCCTGCTCGTCGAGACCTTCGTGGCGGCGCTCGAAGCGGCCCCCGCGCGCAAGGTCCTGACGGACGGCGGGCCCGGCGCCCGCGGTCTGATGCCGGAGATGCGGGCCATCGTCGAGATCTGCCGTCGGATGCGTACGGTCGCGGAGATCTCGGCACTGCTGAAGATGCCGTTGGGGGTCGTCCGGGTGCTGCTCAGTGACCTGGCCGACCAGGGAAAGATCCGTGTGTACGGGACCGGTCACGGCACCGGCCAGCCCGACCGCGCGCTCCTCGAAAGGGTGCTGAGTGGACTCCGTCGTCTCTGACGCCACCGCCGTCTCCGAACCGCCGGCCGTCGCCGGCATCCCCGTCCAGCCGCGGGCCGGGGATCCCCTGCTCGATACCGAGGACGGCGCCCAGGACTGGCAGCTCGACCACACCAGGGCCCCGATCGCGACGAAGATCGTGGTCGCGGGCGGCTTCGGCGTGGGCAAGACCACCTTCGTCCGCGCGGTCTCGGAGATCACCCCGCTCCAGACCGAGGCGCTGATGACCCGGGCGAGCGAGGACACCGACGACCTCACGTCCACGCCGGACAAGCTCACCACCACGGTGGCGATGGACTTCGGCCGGATCACCCTCGACAACGACCTCGTGCTGTACGTCTTCGGTACGCCGGGACAGCAGCGCTTCTGGTTCATGTGGGACGACCTGGTGCGCGGGGCGATCGGGGCGATCGTGCTCGCCGACACGCGCAGGCTGACCGACTGCTTCCCGGCCCTGGACTACTTCGAGAGCTGCGGCCTCCCGTACATCGTGGCCGTCAACCACTTCGAGGGCACCGAGCGCTTCGAGCCGGAGGACGTCCGGGAGGCCCTGACGGTCTCCGCGGACGTGCCGGTGGTGATCATGGATGCGCGCAAGCGCTACAGCGTCGTCGAGACCCTGCTCTCCATGGTCGCGCACGCGCTCGAAGCCACCCCCGAATAGTTCTCACGAGCAGTTCTCACAGTCGCCAGGAGCACCACCCATGCGGAAGATACTCATAGTCGGCGCCGGCCAGTCCGGTCTGCAGCTCGCCCTCGGACTTCAGACGCAGGGGTACGAGGTCACCCTCATGTCGAACCGGACGGCGGACGAGATCCGCGCCGGGCGCGTCATGTCCACGCAGTGCATGTTCGACACGGCCCTCCAGCACGAGCGGGACCTCGGCCTCAACTTCTGGGAGTCGCAGGCCCCCAGGACCGAGGGCCTCGGCGTCTCCGTCGCCGCCCCCGACTCGGGCCGCGCGATCGACTGGGTCGGCAAGCTCGACGGTTACGCGCAATCCGTCGACCAGCGCGTGAAGATGGCCGGCTGGATGGAGACCTTCGCCCAGCGCGGCGGCCAGCTCGTCATACACGGCGCGGCCGTGAGCGACCTGGACTACTTCTCCCGCACCTACGACCTGGTGCTCGTCGCGGCGGGCAAGGGCGAGCTGGTCTCCATGTTCGGCCGGGACGAGTCCCGTTCGCCGTACGCGGAGCCGCAGCGGGCGCTGGCCGTGGCGTACGTCCACGGCCTCGGCCCGCGCCCCGAGCACCCGGACTTCGACGCGGTCCGCTGCAACCTGGTCCCGGGCGTCGGCGAGCTCTTCGTCATGCCGACCCTGACGACCGGCGGCCGCGCCGACATCCTCTTCTGGGAGGGCGTTCCCGGCGGCCCGATCGACGTCTTCCAGGGCGTCAAGGACCCCTCCGAGCACCTGGCGCTGACGCTGGAGCTGATGGAGAAGTTCACGCCCTGGGAGTACGCGCGGGCCACCAGGGTCGAGCTGACCGACGCGGGCGGCACCCTCGCCGGCCGGTACGCGCCGACCGTCCGGAACCCGATCGGCCGGCTGCCCGGCGGCGGCCTCGTCCTCGGTGTCGCCGACGTCGTCGTCGCCAACGACCCGATCACGGGCCAGGGCTCCAACTCGGCGTCCAAGTGCGCCGCCACGTACCTCGACGCGATCGTCGCGCACGGCGACAAGCCCTTCGACGAGACCTGGATGCAGGCCACGTTCGACCGCTACTGGGACACCGCGCGGCACGTCACCAAGTGGACGAACGCGATGCTGGGCGTCCCGCCGGAGCACGTCCTCAACCTGATCGGCGCGGCGGGCCGGCTCCAGCCGGTCGCCGACCGCTTCGCGAACGGCTTCAACGACCCGTCCGACTTCGAGAACTTCTTCTTCGACCCCGAGAAGACGAACGCGTACCTGGCCGAGGTCGCCGGCGCCTGACGGCGAGGGCCGGTCGGCGCTCTGGGCAGTGGTCCGGGCGGCGAAATCCGGTCGAGACGCGGTACCAGGGTGTTCGACAATGAGGCATGTCCCTTTCGAACACCCTGGCCCGTGTGGACGCGGACCTGGCCGCCGGCCGTGTGCCGATGGCGCGTCAGCGCCTGCGGGGCCTCGTCTCGTCCTTCCCGTACGACCTGACCCTCCGCCGGCGTCTGGCCGAGGTGTACCGGCTGTACGGCGACGCCGCGGAGGCGGGGCGCTGGATGTATCTCGAAGTGGACCGGGACGCGGACGAGACCGCCGCCTTCGAGGAGCGGTACGGGTCTCCCGGGTGGCGCATGAAGGCCCTCGCGTGGCGCGGCCCCGAAGCGCTGGCCGGTACCGCCTTCGCCGAGGAGCGGCTGGTGGCGGTGAGGGCGGCCTGCGCCGAGGAGTTGGGGCACCCGGTCGACTGGGACGACCCCGACTCCTACGCGGAGCCCGACGAGGCGTACGAGGCCCCCGACGCGCCCTGGTCGGTCGGCGGGGTGCTCGCGGGCGCCGGGTGCGTCGTGGGGGCCGTCGCCTTCGCGACGGTCTGGGTGCTCGGCGTCATGTCCCTCTTCGACTGAGCCCCGGCACCGGCACGTGCGGCCTCCGCCCGGCGGACCGCGAGCGGGGTCAGGAGACCGGCGACGGCGAAGAGCGCGCCGACGACGAACCAGCCGGGGCGCCCCCAGGTGATGCAGAGGGCGATCAGGAGCCCGGGGCCGAGAGCCTCGGAGAGGCCCGCGCCCAGGCCGAAGACGCCCAGGTACTGGCCGGTGGCGTGAGGCGGGGCGAGGGCGAAGGACACCTCGAAGCCGCCCGCCGCGTGCCAGAGTTCGCCGACCGTGTGGACGACCACGCCGGTCAGGAGCAGGGCGACGGCCGCCCACGCCGGGACGCCCGCGGAGAGCGAGACCAGGCCGCAGGAGGCGAGGAAGGCCGCTCCGGCGCGACGGTAGGCGCGGCCGCCGGCCCGGGGCGAGTCGATGCCGCGGCTCGCCCGGACCTGGAGTCCGACGACGAGGACGGTGTTGGCGAGCATCGCGCCCGACACCAGCCAGTGCGGGGCGGTCGTGGCCCCGACCAGCCAGAGCGGGACGGCGACCGTGAGCACCTTGAACTGGATGGCCATGACGCCGTCGAGCGCGGTGAGCACGAGGTACGGCCGGTCCCGCAGGGCGATCCAGCGGGGCCCTTCGGCGGCGGGCGCGGGCGCGACGGGCGGCAGGAGGACCAGGACGGCCGCCGCCGCGGCGAACGCGAGGGCGTTGCCGACGACCAGGATCCGGTACGCGTCGAGGGTGCCGACCTGGACGGCCCAGCCCGCGAGCAGCGCCCCGAGGGAGATGCCGACGTTGGTGACGGCCCGCAGATAGGAGCGGAACTCCTGGGGCCGGTCGCCGCCGTAGTGCCGGATCAGCGGTGCGCGGGCTGCGAGTCCGGCCGCCTTCGCCCCGGTGGCCGTCGAGACGGCGAGCACGAACGGCCAGAAGCCGTCCGCGAGGACGAAGCCCGCCGTGGCCACCGCCTGGACCAGCAGCGTCGCGGCGTAGACCGCGCGGGCGCCGTGCCGGTCCGCGAGATGGCCGACGGCGATGCCCACGGCCAGCGAGAGGAGCCCGGCGATGCCGAGCCCGAGTCCCACGGTGGCGGCGGGGAGGTGCACGGCCTGGGTGAAGTACAGGACCCCGGCGGTGAGGAAGAGGCCGCTGCCGACGGTGTAGACGAAGTTCGACGCGGCGAGGGTGCGTTGCGGTCCGGTGTCCGGCAGCAGCTTGGGCATGACGGGGCTCCCAGTCCGGGGCGGGCAACTGTAAGGACCCAGCAAGCTTGGCGCTTATTACTTGTGAGGGCAAGAGGCTTACGGCGAAGGGCAGTTCACGAGCGGTCGTACCCCTCGTCCCCGCCCTCCTCGGCCCCCGCCGGAAGCGTCGGCGGCGCGTACGCCTCCAGGGCCTCCCCGCCCGGATCGGGGCGGACCGCGCCGAGCAGCGGGTTCGCCGCGACGGGGGAGACCTTCACCTTCCCGCCGGGCCGCGGCGCCTGCACCACCAGGCCCTCGCCCAGATAGAGCGCCACATGGGTGGCGCCCGGGAAGTAGACCACCAGGTCCCCCGGGCGGAGCTCGGACAGCGACACCCGGGGCAGCGTCGCCCACTGCTCCTGGCTCGTCCGCGGAATCTCCCGCCCCGCCGCCGCCCACGCCTGCTGCGTCAGCCCCGAGCAGTCGTACGACTCCGGGCCCTCGGCCCCCCACACGTACGGCTTGCCGATCTGGCCCACCGCGAAGCTCAGGGCCGCCGCGCCCGCCCGGGACGGGGTGCGGAGGCCGTCCAGGGCGCCTGAGTCGAGGAGTTCGCGCTGCGCGCCCGCGGTCTGGACGCGCTCCAGCTCGGTGAGCCGGGCGAGCTGCTCGGGTGAGAGGGAGGCGAGCAGCTTCTCGACCTCGCGCAGCTTCGTCGTCACCTCGTCGCGCCGGGTGCGCTGCGCGGCGGCGAGGGTCTGCTGCCGGTCGAGGGCCTTGCGGGAGGCGCTCGCGAGTGCGCCGGCCCGCCGCTCGGCCCCTTCGAGCCGCGAGACGGTGCCGGCCCGGTCGCGGGCCACGCGGGCCAGCAGGCGTCCCTGGTCCAGGGCGGACTGGGGGTCCCGCGCGAAGAGCGCCTGGAGGTACGAGGGGAACGCGTCGAACACGGCCCTGCCCTGGTACTGCTCCCTGGCGAGCCGTCCGGCCGCGGCCCGGCCCCGGGCGAGCTCGGTCCGGGCGGCGGTGAGCCGGGCCGTGACCTTCTTCGTGTCGGCGGCCTGGAGCTTGAGCGACTCCTCGGCGGCGTTGAACCGCTCGGTGGCCTCCTCGGCCTGCTGGTAGAGCGCCCGCAGACGGGTCAGGAGCCCGGTGACGGAGTCCCCGCCGGGCGGCGGCAGCGCGGATGCGTCGTCGACGGGGGCGGGCGTGGGTGTGGGCGTGGGCGTGGGTGTGGGGGTGGGGGTGGCGGTGAGGTCGACGGGATCGGTGAGGGGGGCGACGGGATCGGCTTGCGCGGCCGAGTCGTCCGGCGCGTCCGGGGACACCGGAGGTACTTCCGCGGCAGGGTCCGCCGGGTCCACCCCGGGAGTCGGGCCCGCAGGGTTCACCCCGGCCGCAGGGTCCGCCGGGTGCACCCCGGCCGCCGGGTCCACCGGGTAGACCGGTTCCGCCGCCGGGTCCGCCCAGGCGATCGGGGCCTGCGCCGCCGGGTCCACGGGCGGGTCCGTCGGCCCCGCGCCCGCCGCCGGGACCACCCCCGTGAGGGCCGTCGCCGCGGCCAGCGCCCCCGTGCAGACCGTACGCAGCAGCCTTCGCGACACGTCACCACCTCCAGGGGGATGATGACGCGTCACTTCATCCGATTACCGTATGAATCGGGGCACGCTCGGCGTGCTCACCCGTTCGGCTCAGCATCCGTCGGCCGCGCGCCACCGCTCGCCCCGCCGCTCGCGCCTTCGCCGGCCCCGCCGTTCGCCCCGCCGCCCGGCTTGGACCACGGCCACTTCAGCTCGCGCCGCTCGCGGCCCTCGGGGGCGTACTCGTAGACCCAGCCGCGCTGGATCCCGAGCCGTTTCGTGTGCCCCGCGGGCTCGCGCCGGTACGCGTGCAGCATCGGCGGGCGTCCGTCATGGGCCGGGACCGGCACCTCGTACCACTTCGGCGGGTGGCCGGTCGGACCGACCAGGATCGGCAGGACCGTGCCGTCGAGGGGGCCGCCGCGGAAGGGCGTGTTCTCGCTTCTCACCCCTCCAGTCTCACCCCTCCGGGCCCTCCCGCCCCCACCGGCTCACAGCAGGTGGGCCGCCTCGCCCACCACCGGGATCACTTTGCGGGCGAGCGTCGCCACCGGCCCCTCGGGCGTCTCCTGCGCGAGGAGCCGCCCGACGACCGCCGCCGTCTCCTCGTCGCTCGCCGTGGTCGCCGCGAGGAGGGCGACGAGATGGTCGACCAGCCACTCCCGCAGCTCGCGCGCCGGGGGCTGCTTCTCCTCGTCGAGCCAGATGAGCGAGGCGGCCTCCACGGCCGCGATCCACGTCCGTACCAGCATGGAGAGCCGGGGGCCCGGCCGCTCCGCCCCGAGGTGGACGAGGATCTGCTCGGCGGCGGCCCGCCGCACCTCGTCCACGATCGCGGTGGTCCGGGAGGTCTCGGCGACGCTGCCGCCCCGCAGCAGGGCGCTGAACCCGGCGTCGTGCTCGTCGACGAAGGCCAGGTACCGGTCGAGCACCCGGCCGAGGCGCTCCGTCGGCGCCCCGACCGGCGGCTCGGTGAAGCAGCGGTTCAGGGCGTCGGCGGAGGAGCGCAGGGCGGACTCGTACAGCTGCTGCTTGCCGCCGGGGAAGTAGCGGTAGACGAGGGGCCGCGAGACGCCGGCCGCCTCGGCGACGTCGTCGAGCGAGACGTCCTCGGGCGTCCGGTGGGCGAAGAGCCCCAGGGCGGCGTCGAGGAGCTGCCCGCGCCGCTCCTCGACAGTGAGCCTGCGGTACGCGGGTGTGGCGGCGCTCGTCATGCTCCGCAGCGTATCCGCGGAACGCCCCGCCCAGGCGTACGGTCCCGAACCGGCCCTGAACCGGACCCGAACCGCGCTCGGACCAGGAGTGCTGGTCCCGAACCGCCCCGAACCGCGCTCGTGCCGGGCGTACGGCCCCCGGACCGGCCCCGGCCCCGCTCTCCCGTCAGGCCAGTAGCCCCGAGGAGCGCCAGAGCCGGCGTCCCGCCCCGCGCAGCACGCCGATGTCGTCGAGGAAGTCCGTCAGCCGCTTGGCCCCGGACTGCATCACCTCGCGCCGGTGCCCGCTCGCCTTCACCTGGGCGACGGCCTCGCGCCGGTCCAGGCCGACGGCCTCGTACACCTGCGGGTTGACGAAGCAGGTGGAGAAGACGCGGGCCGCCTCGCCGCAGCTCAGCCGGGTGAACTCCTGCTCCCAGCGCGGGGCGGTCACCATCTGGCGGCGCAGTTCCTCGCGGGCGTACCGGACGTGACGGGCCTCCTCGACCACATGGATCCGGGTCACCCCGCGGACGAGGGTCTGCACCCGCTCGTCCGGGAAGGTCAGTCGCTGCATCCAGTCGAGGATCTCCTCCCCGAGCAGGGTGGAGGCGAAGGAGCCGGGGGTGGTGGAGACGGTCTTCAGGAGGCGCGCGAGGTTGTGGTAGAGCCGGGGGACCGGGTACGCGGGGGTGCCGCCCCGCTGGATGAGCCGGGCGAACATCATCGAGTGCCGGCACTCGTCGGCGATCTCGGTGAGGGCGTACCGGACGTGATGGCTGGTCAGGGACTTGTCGTAGATGTGCCGGACGAGCAGCTGCATCAGGATGATCTCGAACCAGATGCCGAGCGAGGCGAGCGAGGCCGCCTCGTGGCGCGAGAGCGCGATCCGCTGCTCCTCGGACATCCGGCGCCACAGCGGGGTGTCGTAGAGGGAGAGCAGCTCGGGCGGCCAGAACCACTTGCCGTCCTCGAAGGGGGCGTCCCAGTCGAGCTCGGTGTCCGGATCGTAGGAGTGCTTGCGGGAGGACTCCAGGAGCCGCTCGGCGACCTGCTCACGGTCGCGCAGCGGCCCCAGGGCGTCCCGGAGGAGACCGAAGTCGGGCTCGGTGAAGGGGGTCATGGGGGAGGCACCTCACTGCGCTCGCCGTCGCGTTGCCGGGGGCGTCACCGGAATCGTCACCGGGGACGTTACCGGGGGTCACCTTTATGAGACTGCCCGTCAGTAACCCCGTCAATCCCTTGCGCGCGACTTGTTGACCATCCGTCTACCAACGTGTGAGCCTGCTGGAAACGGACGGAAGGAGTCGTCAGTGTCGACGCACGACCTTTACGTGAACACCCCCGCCGGACCCGTCTGGCAGGTACCGGCCGGTGGTGCGGCCCGCTTCTCGTGGGAGTACGAGGACGGCCGCGAGCGCCTCCTCGCCCTCTACCAGAAGGGCAAGGACAAGCAGTGGGACGGCGCCACCCGGATCGACTGGGACCTCGACGTCGACCCGTACGACCCGCTCGGCACCCCCGACGAGGTCCTCAACCTCTACGGCACCCGCCACTGGGCGAAGATGACCGAGAAGGACAAGGGCGACCTGCGCCGGCACTACTCCTCCTGGCAGTTCAGCCAGTTCCTCCACGGCGAGCAGGGCGCCATGATCTGCGCCGCCCGGATCGTCGAGTCCGTCCCCGACCTGGACGCCAAGTTCTACTCGGCCACCCAGACCATGGACGAGGCCCGGCACGCCGAGATCTACGCCCGCTTCCTCCACGACAAGATCGGCATGCTCTACCCGATCAACGACAATCTCCAGAGCCTGCTCGACGACACCCTGCGCGACTCCCGCTGGGACATGCCCTACCTCGGCATGCAGGTCCTCATCGAGGGGCTCGCCCTCGCCGCCTTCGGCATGATCCGCGACACCACCGACAAGCCGCTGCCCAAGCAGATCCTGGCGTACGTGATGCAGGACGAGGCCCGGCACGTGGCCTTCGGCCGGATGGCCCTGCGCGACTACTACCGGCAGCTGTCGGACGCGGAGCTCCGCGAGCGCGAGGAGTTCGTCATCGAGGGCTGCTACCTGATGCGCGACCGGCTGCGCGGCGTCGAGGTCCTGGAGAACTTCGGCATCCCGAAGGCGGAGGCCGAGGAGCTGAGCGAGCGCAGCGAGTTCCTCCAGCTCTTCCGGAAGCTCCTCTTCAGCCGGATCGTCCCCTGCGTGAAGGACATCGGCCTCTGGGGCGAGCGGCTCCAGAAGGCCTATCTGGACATGGGCGTCTTCGACCTCGGCGACTCCAACCTCGACCTGCTCATGACCCAGGACGAGGAGATCGCGGAGCGGCTCGACGCGGAGCGCTTCGCGGCGGAGGAGCGGGCACGGGTGGCGGAGGTGGAGGAGGCCATCGAGGACGGGGCGGCCACGGAGTAGGGCCTGCCGCGGTTGGGCCTACCCTGCCGGTCCCGCAGCTCCCGCGGGTCTCACGGCTCCTGCCGGTTCCCGCTGGTCCTGCCGGTCCCCCAGCCCCCGCGGGTCCTAGTCCCGGGCCTCCGCCTCCAGGCGCAGCGCCTCCTGCATCACGGCCCGGGCGATCGGGGCCGCGCTGCCGCCCCCGCTGATGTCGGTACGGGCCGCCTCGGCGTCCTCGACGACGACCGCCACCGCGACGGCCGGCTGGGCCGTGCCCTCCGCCTGCGCCCAGGCGATGAACCAGGCGTACGGGGTGCCGGTGTTGCCGAGGCCGTGCTGCGCGGTGCCGGTCTTCCCGCCGACCCGGGCCCCCGGGATCGCCGCGTTCGTGCCCGTGCCCTCCTCGACCGCCCGCACCATCAGCCGCTGGAGCTGGATCGCCGTCGAGGGGTTCATCGCCTGCCGGTAGCTGCGGCGGCCCGTACGGTCCACCGTCGACCCTCCGGAGGTCGTGGTGCGGTCGACGAGGTACGGCTGGGCGATCTCCCCGTTGTTGGCCACGGCCGCCGCGACCATCGCCATCTGGAGCGGGGTCGCCGTCGTGTCGAACTGCCCGATCGAGGAGAGCGCCAGCTGGTCCGGGCTCATGTCCCGGTCGAAGTTGGACTTCGCGACCCAGGACGGCACCCGGAGGCCGGTGTCGTTGAAGCCGAAGCGTTCCACCGCGTCGACCATCCCGCCGAGCCCGACCTCCACCCCGATCCCGGCCATCACGGTGTTGCACGACCACTGGATCGCGTACGCGAGGGACGCGTCCCCGCATCCCCGCGCCTCGTTCGGCAGCACCTGCCGGGTGCCCGGCAGGACGAACGGGTCCGGGGTGTCGGTCGGCGCGTCCACGTCCCGCACCACCCCCGCGTCCAGGGCCGCCGCGGCCGTCACGATCTTGAAGGTGGAGCCGGGCGGGTACGTCTGGCGCAGCGCGCGGTTCAGCATCGGCTGGTTGGGCGAGGTGTTGAGCCGCTTCCACGCCGTCGCGACCTTCGCGCCCGTCCCCGAGAGGACCCCGGGGTCGTACGAGGGCGAGCTGACGAGCGCCAGGATCCGGCCGCTGGACGGCTCGACCGCGACGACCGCGCCCCGCTTCCCGTCGAGCCCCCGGTAGGCCGCCTCCTGCATCGGGGCGCGGACCGTCGTCACCACGTCGCCGCCCGGCTGCCGGCCCCGGGTGAGGTCGTTCCAGAGGGGCAGCGGCGCGAGCATCGGGTCCGTTCCGCCGAGGAGCGCGTCCTCGGCGTGCTCGACGAGCGTGGTGCCGTACGTCTGGGAGGCGTAGCCGGTGACCGGCGCGTACAACGGCCCCTGCCGGTAGGTCCGTTCCCAGCGGAGCTGCTGTCCACTGTCCCGGGAGCCGGTCACCGGCTTCCCGTCGACGACGATCTCGCCGCGCGGCTCCGCGTACCGGTCGATGGCGATCCGCCGGTTGGCCGGGTTGTCGTCGAGCTCCTCGGCCTCGAAGACCATCACGCGGGCCGCGTTGACGAGCAGCGCGACGAGGAGGACGAGGCAGAGGGCGGCGGCCCGCCGGATGTAACGGATCACGGGGCGTCCTCCCTGACCGGGGCGAGCGTCCCGGTGTCGGCGGAGTCCGGCTGGGGTGCGCGGGCCGAGTCGCTGACCCGGATGAGGAGCGCCACGATCACCCAGTTGGTGACCACCGACGAGCCTCCCTGGGCGAGGAAGGGCATCGCCATGCCGGTGAGCGGGATCAGCCCCATCACCCCGCCCGCGATGACGAAGACCTGGAGCGCCACGATCGACGCGAGCCCGATCGCGAGCAGCCGCCCGAAGGGGTCGCGCAGCGCGAGGCCGGCGCGGTAGCCGCGGGCGACGAGGAGCGCGTACAGGAGGAAGAGCGCGGTGAGGCCGACGAGTCCGAGCTCCTCGCCGGCCGTCGCCAGGATGAAGTCCGACTTCACGGCGAAGCCGATGAGGACCGAGTGTCCGAGCCCGAGTCCGGTCCCGAGCATGCCCCCGGCGGCGAACGCGAACAGCGACTGGGCCAGCTGCCCCGGCCCGTCGCCCGCCCGGATCGAGGCGAAGGGGTCGAGCCAGTCCGCCACCCTGCTGTGCACGTGCGGTTCGAGCGAGCCGACGAGGAAGGCCCCGGCGGAGGCCAGGACGAGTCCGACCGCGATCCAGCCGGTCCGGCCGGTCGCCACGTACAGCATGATCACGAAGAGGCCGAAGAAGAGCAGCGAGGTGCCGAGGTCCCGCTCCAGGACGAGGACGCCGACGCTCAGCAGCCAGATCGCCACGATGGGCCCGAGCACCCGGCCCGTGGGGAACTGGAACTTCCAGATCCGGCGGCCGGTGTACGCGAGGGCGTTGCGGTTCGCGGAGAGGTACGCGGCGAAGAAGACGGCGAGCAGGATCTTCGCGAACTCGCCGGGCTGGAAGGAGAGCCCGCCGATCCGGATCCAGATCTTGGCGCCGTTCACGGCGGGGAAGAAGATCGGCAGGATCATCAGGGCGAGCGCGGCGGCCACGGAGACGTACGCGTACCCCTGGAGCGTGCGGTGGTCGCGCAGCAGCAGGACGACCACGATGAAGAGCGCGACCCCGAGCGTCGACCAGACCAGCTGGGTCGCCGCCGCCTGGTCGTTCGGCGTCTCCAGGTCGAGGCGGTAGATCAGCACCAGGCCGAGGCCGTTGAGCAGCACCGCGATCGGCAGCAGCAGCGGATCGGCGTACGGGGCGCGGAAGCGGACCGCGAGATGGGCGACGAGCGCGAGCAGCCCGAGCCCGGCGCCGTAGCGGGCGGCGTCCGGCGGCACGGCACCGCTGCGGGCGAGGCCGACGGCGGCGTAGCCGGAGACGGAGATGAAGACGGCGCAGACGAGGAGGGAGAGTTCCACGCCGCGGCGCTTCGGGATGCGGACCCCGGGAGGGGGAGCGTCCGTGCGCGGTGTGGTCATGGTCCGCAACGTAGCAAGCGGTATGCCCTATGTCCCTTTTGTGTGACGGTGTGCCGTGTGGTGCTGTTCAGTCCTCCGGTACGGGGCCGGGCTCGGGGTCCGGCTTGGGCTCGGGTCCGGGCTTGGGCTCGGGTGCCGGCTCGGGTTCGGGTTCGGCGAGGTGTACGTACTCGGGAAGGCGCAGCCGGGCGACGGCGCCGCGGTCCTCGGCGTTCGCGAACACGAGCTCGGCGCCGATCACCTCCGCCTGCCCCACGGCGATCGTCAGCCCGAGACCGTGCCCCTTGCCCCCGCTCTCGGTGCGGAACCGCTGCGGCCCCGACTCCAGCAGGTACCCGGGATAGCCGGGCCCGTGGTCCCGCACGGTCACGACCGGGCCGTCCACCGTCAGCACCACCGGAAGGGCCCCGTGCTTGTGCGCGTTGGCGATCAGATTGCCCAGGACCCGCTCCAGGCGCCGCCGGTCCGTCTCCACCGTGGCGTCCCGGACGATCCGCACCTCCGTCGGCGTGCCCGAGGCGCGGACCACCCGCGCGGCCAGCGGGCCGAGCTCGTGCACCGCCAGGTCCACGGTCTCGTTGCGGGCGTCGAGCCGCGAGATCTCCAGGAGGTCCTCGGTGAGGTCGCGCATCGCCCGCACCCGGTCCTGGACCAGCTCCGACGGCCGCCCTTCCGGCAGCAGCTCGGCGGCGGCCGACAGCCCGGTGAGCGGGGTCCGCAGCTCGTGCGCCACGTCGGCCGTGAACCGCTGCTCGCTCTGCAGCTTGCGCTGGAGCGAGGAGGCCATCGTGTCGAGCGCCCCGGAGACCGTCGCCACCTCGTCCTGGGGGCGCGAAGGGTCCGCGGTACGGGGGTCGTTGACGCGCGCGTCCAGGTCACCGGCGCTGATCCGCCGGGCCACCTGGGCCGTGAGGTGCAGCCGGCGCGTGACCCGGGTGACGGCGAAGGCGCCGACGAGCAGCGTCGCCCCGATCGCGAGGACGGACGAGCCGACGATCGACCGGTCCAGCGCGTCGATCGTCTCGGCGCTCTGCGTGTAGTCGAAGCGGACGGCGAGCGCGCGGCCGTCCGCGGGGCCCGCCGCCCACATCGTCGGCCGGCCCTGGTGGTCCGCGACCATCGTGCCGTGCTCGCCCCGGGCCGCGAGCGCCCGCAGCGGGGCCGGGAGCCCCGGCGGGTCGATGCCGGAGAACCGGGGCAGCGGCTCGCCCGCCTCGTACAGGCGGCTGACCTCGGTGAGCCGCGTGAGCGCCTTCTCCCGGGCGTCGTGCGCGGTCTGGCCGGTCACCGAGACGTGGACGAGGATGCCGAGGAGCGCGGCGAGGGCGCAGCACATGACCGTGATGAAGACCGCGGCCTTCCAGGTGAGGGTCGCGGTCCAGCCGGGCAGCCGGGGCGCTCTCACGGGCCCGGCTCCACGGGCAGGGGGACGGGCACCGGGGTGGACGCGGGCGCCGGCAGCGCGGGGGTGGGCGTCGGGCTCACGAGCTGCGGCGCGGGCGGCACGGCCGACGCCCCGGCGCCCGGGGGCTTGACGCGGACGATCTCGTCCCGGGTGGGCAGCATGCTGCCCTGCTGCTCGTCCCAGGACCAGGCGGTGCGGTACTCGTACCCGGGGATGCCGGCCGAGCTCACCCGCATGATCAGGTCGCGGCCGGCCAGCTCCACGCTGATGACCTGGTCGACGGTGGACATGATCCGGGTGAGTCCGCCGTTCTCGGCGAGGTAGACCCGCACCCCGACCTGCTGGTCGGGCATCCGGATCCCGACGATCAGCTCGTCGCGGCCGTTGCCGGTGAGGTCGCGGTAGTACGGCCGCAGGACGGGGCACGCACCGGGCTTCGCGCCGCAGGCCTCGATGGCCCGGGCGGTCTCCTCGTACATGCCGTCCCCGCCGGAGTACGTGTCGGGGTGCGCGCGCACCTCGGCGAGGACGACCGCGACGGGAGCGACGTGGTGGACGTCGTTGTCCGGCACCTTCACGCCGGGGACGCGCTGGATGTCCGACTCGCCGTAGTCGATCGGGGGATCGGTGGCGGGCGGCAGATCGGGCCAGAGCCGTACGGGCCCGACGGCCGTCGGCGTGGGCCCGGCACTCCTCAGCCCGCCCTCCCCGCCGCCGCAGCCGGTCAGGGCGGCGAGGGCGCACAGGACCCCGGCGATGCCGAGGGCTGCTGTGCCGAGCGGTCTCATGCGTTCCTCTTCCTGGTTCTCCATTGCGGCGGCGGTCCGGTGTCCCGTCGACCTTCCGGTCGACCTTCCCGTCGACCTGCCTGTCGACCATCCAGTCGACCATATGCGGAGAGATATTCCTTTTGCTCCCCGATAGGGGAGTGCTGGCGTGATGTCCGTCCCGCGCCATGATTGGCCTATTGTGCGACTGGGCGGATTGACCGCCTTTGCTCGACAAACGACGGTCTTCCCGGTTCTGCGGGCAGGGACGGATGTACGGGCACGGATGGGCGGGGACCACATGAGCATGACGCAGCAGACCGGTGAGCGGCGGCCCGCATCCCGGGTGCGACGGTTCTTCGACCGGCCGACGACGGCGAAGGCGGTCCTGGTCGTCGCCGTCTACCTGGTCTTCTACCTGCTCGTCGGGCAGCTCGTCTCGGTGCTGTTCGGGGACGACATCGACACCGATGACGTGCTCGGGACGGGCGCGAGCATCTTCTTCGGGCTCGTCCTGCCGATCGCGATCGGCGCGGCGGCCCTGGTCGGCCTCACCGCCGCGGCCGGCTGGCTGCGGGACGTCTTCGGCCGTCAGCGCGTGCGCGGCCGGGGCTGGATGTGGATCGCACCCGCACTCGTCCTCCTCGCCGTCGTCGGACACGTCGGCGCCACCGACTGGAGCACCTGGGACGCGGACCGGATCGCCCTGATCCTGCTGGTCGGCGTCTGCGTGGGCGTGGCGGAGGAGCTCGCGACGCGGGGCGTCGTGGTGCGGATGCTCCGGGGCGCGGGACACCCCGAGCGCTTCGTGATGGTCGTGTCGTCGGCGCTCTTCGCCCTGATGCACGTCGTCAACGTGCTTTCCGGCATGGCGGCGGTCACGGTACTGGCGACCGTCGTCTACACGTTCGCCTTCGGTACCTGCATGTACCTGTCGATGCGGGTGACCGGCACGATCTGGACCGCGATCGTGCTGCACGCGATCACCGACCCGACGACGTTCCTGGCGGCCGGCGGGGTCGGCGAGGGGGTCACGGGCGGGTCCGGCGGCTGGTCGCTCCTGACCGCGGCGGTCACCGTCCTCATGGTCGTCTTCGCGCTGGTCGCGGTCTTCCTGGTCCGCGACGACCGCCCGAAGGCACCCCGGGCCTGACGCCCGCCGAGCGGGCGCGGCAGGGTTCACGTGGCCGCTCGCTCCTCAGCGGGCTCGCCACTCCCCGCGCGGAAGGCGCCCCGCCGGCTCCTCGTAACGCACCGCGCTCACTCCTCGTAACGCGCCCCGCGTGCCTCAGAACGCGCCGCGCTCGCTCCTCAGAACGCGCCCCGCTCCATCCGCGCCAGGGCCGCCCGGCACAAGGTCAGGAGCTTCTCGTCCTGGTGGATGTCGTGGCTGCCGGAGCCGCCCTCGCGGGCGTTGTGGCGACGTCTTCGGGTCAGCTCGGTGAGCATCGTGAGCTGGGCCTCCGACGCGGCCGGGCCCATCTCCGCCAGACACTCCGCGATGTCCACGCGCGCGTGCCGGTTCTCCTCCCAGGCCGCCAGCAGCACCGGAAGCGCCTCGTCGGCGCGCCCGGAGACCCGCCACAGGGCCGTCGCACTGCGTACCCGTACCCACAGGTCCCGCGAGGCGAGCCCGGGCCGGAGAGCGGCCGCCGAACCGGCCGCCGCCGGGCCGATCGCGGCCAGGGACAGGGCCGCGCAACACCAGTCGGGGGCCGAGGAACCGGGCCGCAGCCACCGCTCCAGGGTCGGCAGTACGTCCCCCCTGTCCCCCTCGGCGGCCCACAGGGCACGCGCGGCCATCGTGGAGACCGCGGCCGACTCCGCGGCCAGCAGGACGCGCAGCTCCGGTACGGCCTCCCGGGCCGCCGGGCCGAAGGCCGCCAGGGTCCGCAGGGCCGCCTCCCGCACCCAGTCGCGCCGGTGCTCCGGCGCACCGCGCAGCACCCGCAGCACCTCGGGGAGCGCCTGGCCGCCCCGTACGGCCGCCAGGGCGTACAGCAACGGCGCCGCCCGGTCGAACAGCCCCTCGTCGAGCTCGACCTCGGCGAGCCGGCGCCGCAGCAGCGGGGCGAGGCCCGCCGCGGCCGGCCCGAGACCGTCCATGGCGTACAGCAGCTCGCGCCGCACCTCGGGCTCCTCCAGGGCGCGCGCGAGCAGCGGGACCGCACGGGTGTCCCCGGCGCGGGCCAGCGCGAGGAGCGCCCCGTCCCGCCCGGACCGCCCGACGAGCCCGCCGGAGCCGTCCCGCAGGGCACCGGCCCCGCCCCGTCCGGCCGTCTCGGCCGTCAGCCGGATCACCAGCGCGTCCGCGGCGGGCCCGCCCAGCTCGAAGAGCCGTTCGAGGAACGAGGTGGCGGCCTCCCGGAGCCGCGGCTCCGGGTCGTGGAGCTGCGCGCCGACGAGCCGGACGATCTCCTCGTACCGCCCCCGCCACACCCGGATCAGCCCGCCGCACAGCCAGATCGCGTCCGACCGCTGCCACCGGTCGGGGCTGCGCAGCTGGGCGAGGATCAGCGCGATCCGGTCGTCGACGCGGTCGTCGAGCGCGGAGTGCAGGGTCCGGAGCAGCTCCTCTGTCCAGGGGGCGGGCCGTCCGGCCACCTGCTCCTCCAGGAGCTCCCGGACCTGTCCGATCAGCGTGGGCGTGGCGGGCCGCCCGCCGTCGGCCCCCGTACCGCCGCCACAGCCCTCGGCGCCTTGGGCGCCTTGGGCGACGGTCCTGATCTCCTCCAGGAGCTCCGTCACCCACCGCACGATGTCGTCCGGGATCTCGCTCGGCGCGCAGCGCGCGAGCTGGGCGAGGGCCGCGAGCCGGAGCCCGGGGTCCTGCGCGGCGCGCGCGAGCCAGTCGAGCCACTCGACGGTCTCGGCGCGCAGCGACGCGTGCCGCAGGGCGATCCGCCCGACCGCGGCCACCAGGGCGAGGCGCACCTCGGTGTCGCGCTCGACGGTGAGCCGCTCGCGCAGCAGGGTCAGGACGCGCGCGGGGTCGGGGTGCAGCGAGGCGAGCGCGCAGGGCGCGGCGAGCCGCACCTCGGGGTCGGGGTCCCCGACGAGCCCGAGGAACACGTCGGCCCCGGCGGCGATGGCGGCCGCGGCCATCGCGTAGTTGGCCGCCGGTATGAACTCCTCGTCTTCCGGGTCGAATTCGTCCAGTTCCTCGTCGTCGTCCAGCTCGATGCCGCCGATGCTGGTGAGCAACTCGACGATGCCGCCCCGGTCCTGGACGGCGGAGTCGGCGACGAGTTCGAGGAGGAAGGGGATGCAGGCGAGCGTCGAGTCGTAGACGTCGCCCTGGTGGTGCACCGCGCCGTACATGCCGTCGAGGGCGGTCTCCCGCTCGGCGGGATCGGCGGAGGCGAGTCCGCGGAGCAGTGCCGGCACGTCGTCCGCGGGGCCGTAGGCGTGCCCCAACGAGGCCCAGTCGACCTCCTCGATCCCCGTCAGCATTGCCAGGCCGCCTTCCCCGTGAGCGCTGTACCAGTGAGCAAGTGTGCACCACAGGAGGGGCAACAACGCCGTGCCGACGCCACCGGCCGCGCGCGGGAGCCCCGTTGCGCTCTGTTTGCGCCATGTACGGGGCGGAGCGGCCCGGTTGCTCTAGGTATCCACACAGGCAGCTACGCCCACACGACACACCCCACCCCCACCTCACCCCGCCACCTCGCCCCCGTCACACCCCCCGCTCACCCCTCGGACCGGACGCGGACGAACGCGGCGTTGTCATGCCGCCCCGCGAGCCGGCGCAGCTCGACGGGAAGGGGTGGCTCCACCGACCGCACCGGCCCGTGCTCCGGGTCGGTGGCGAGGGCGCCGACGCGGTCGGCCACGAGGGCGCCGACCTGACGGGACTGCGCCGGGGTCAGCCGGGGCGAGGTCGTCACCGTACGGCCGTCGGGGAGCCGTACGAGCAGGTCCCGGGGCCGCTCGGGCGGGCCGATCACGCCGAGGAGGAGGCCGTCGCTCGTATCGGCGTGCCGGATCTTGCGCCAGGCCCAGGTGCCGCCGGCCCGGTAGGCCGAGCTCAGGGACTTCGCGACGATGCCCTCGACGCCGGCGTCGCGCAGGTCGCGGAACCAGCCCCGGGCGGTCGCCTCGTCCTGGGTGGCGAGGACGCGCTGGAGGGGCGGTTCCGCCTCCCGCAGGGCCGCCCCGAGCAGCTCCCACCGGTCACGGAGGGGCAGCGCGCGCACGTCGCGCCCCGGTACGGCGAGCAGGTCGAAGGCGATGTACGAGACGGGGACCCCGGCCCGTACGCGGTCGCCGTGCGAGCGGAGCAGGTCGGTGAAGCTGAGCCGCCCGTCCCGGTAGGCGCACAGCTCGCCGTCGAGCACGATCCCGGGCGGCAGCTGCGCGCGCAGGTGGGCGGTGATCTCGGGGAACTCGGGCGCGAGGTCCCGGCCGGAGCGGGACTGGAGGACCACCTTCCGGTCGTCGAGGACGAAGGCGAGGGCGCGGAAGCCGTCCAGCTTGAGGGAGTACTGGAGCTCCCGCGGCGGCTCCGCCTGGGCGGGGATCTCGTCGGCGGACCGGGGCCGCATGACGTCGACGGGCGGCGGCAGCGCGACGGCCCCGGCCTCCCCGCGGTCCGCGTTCACGGCACGCTTCCGGCGCGCGCGGGCGCGAAAAGAGGCGCCAGGAGCTCTCCGTACCGCTCCAGACGTGGCGTGATGTCGTCCATCGACAGAACGAGCTCCTCCGGATCGGCCGCGGGCTCGGCACAGCCGGCGACCTCCTCCCAGGTGACGGGTGCCGAGACGGTGGGCCGGGCGCGGGCGCGCAGGGTGTAGGGGGTGGCGGTGGTCTTGGCGGCGGCGTTCTGACTGTGGTCGACGAAGACCTTGCCGGGCCGCAGGGCGCGGGCCATCCGGTGCACGACGAGCCGGGGCAGCGCGGCCTCCGCCTCGACGGCGAGCTGCTTCGCGTACGCCGAGACCCGCTCGGAGGGCGTCGGTACGAGCGGGACCAGCAGGTGCAGCCCCTTGGCGCCGGAGGTCTTGGCGAAGGCCTCCAGGCCGTCCGCGGCGAGCCGCTCGCGCAGGTGGAGCGCGACCCGGCAGCAGTCGACGACGGTGGCGGGCGGTCCGGGGTCGAGGTCGAACACGAGCCGGTCGGCGACGGCGGGGGAGGAGGTCCGCCACTGGGGCGTGTGGAACTCGACGACGAGGTTCGCGGCCCACATCAGGGAGGCCAGGTCCTGGATCACGACCTGCCGGGCCCGGGGGTCCTCGGAGCGGGGGACGGGGGTGGTGTTCACCCAGGAGGGTGTGCCGGGCGGGGGGTTCTTGGTGAAGAAGAGCTGCCCGTCGGGACCGTCCGGATAGCGCAGGAAGGAGACGGGCCGATCGCGCAGATGCGGCAGGATCGCGGCCCCGACGGTGGCGTAGTAGTGCAGCACCTCGCCTTTCGTCGTGCCGGTGAGCGGGTGGAGCACCTTGTCCAGGTTGCTGAGCGCCAGGCGCCGCCCCTCCACCTCTGTGATGGGCGTCATACGATGAGAATCCCACGCGTACCGTACGTATCTGGCATTTCTGCGCGAAAGTGAAGAAAACCGTGCGATCTATCTGGAACGGCGCCATTTCCTTCGGGCTGGTCAGCATCCCGATCAAGTTGGTGAACGCCACCGAGAGCCGGTCCGTCTCGTTCCGCCAGATCCACACCGAGGACGGCGGCCGGGTCCGCTACAAGAAGGTGTGCGAGCTCGACGGCGAGGAGGTCGCGGCGGCGGAGATCGGCAAGGCGTACGAGGAGGCCGACGGGACGATGATCCCGATCACCGACGAGGACCTGGCCGCACTGCCGCTCCCGACGGCGAAGACGATCGAGATCGTGGCCTTCGTGCCGGCCGGGGAGATCGACCCGCTCCAGATGGAGGCGGCGTACTACCTCTCGGCGAACGGCGTCCCCGCGGCGAAGCCGTACACCCTGCTCCGCGAAGCGCTGAAGCGCAGCGACAAGGTGGCGGTGGCGAAGTTCGCGCTACGGGGAAGGGAGCGGCTCGGCATGCTCCGGGTCGTGGACGACGTGATCGCGATGCACGGCCTGCTCTGGCCGGACGAGATCCGGGCGCCGGAGGGAGTGGCGCCGGAGACGCCGGTGACGGTCAGGGAGGCGGAACTCGACCTGGCGGACGCCCTGATGGCGACCCTCGGCGAGGTCGACCTCGGCACGCTGCACGACGACTACCGCACGGCGGTGGAGGAGATGATCGCGGCCAAGGCGGAGGGCGGCGAGGCGGTGGCGCCTCCGACACCGGGCGAGGAGGGCGGTGGCCAGGTCATCGACCTGATGGCGGCGCTGGAGAACAGCGTGCGGGCGGCGAAGGAGGCGCGGGGGGAGGACGCGGAGGTGACGGAGCTCAAGCCGAGGGCGAGGGCGGCGAAGAAGACGGCGGCGGCGGCCAAGAAGACACCGGCGAAGAAGACGACGTCGGCAAAGAAGACCCCGGCAAAGAAGACGACCCGCAAACGCCCGGCGTAGACGCCACCGCCCACGCCACTCCCCACCCTCCGCCCCACCCCCACTTAACCCAATCCCACCCCCCGCCCCCCCCTACACACCCAGAGGCCCCCGGACAAGAATCCGGGGGCCTCTGGGCTGCGCGCAGAGTGCCGGGGGACAGGTCAACTCCCCGCACACCGGACAGGAATGACCGAACTTCGGACAACAGATGGTCAAATCCTTGTCGTAGACCTGCCAAATAATCTCCTTCGCTGGCACGCTCACAGCCGCACCACCCCCCCCCACGATCCCCACGTGCTTCAGCGAAGGAGCCCGCGTGATCCGCCAGCAGTCCTCGTACCGTCGTACCGCCCTCTCGACCGCCCTCATCGCCTCGGCGGCCATGATCGTCGTCGGAGTCCAGACCGGTTCCGCCAGTGCCGACGCCCAGCGCGAGGCGGGCGCCACCGCGCTCGTCCTCACCGGCCCGCAGCGCGCCGCGGCCGTCCAGGAGGCGCAGGCGGGAGCCGCCGCCACCGCGAAGGCGATCGGCCTCGCCGACCGCGAGAAGCTGGTCGTCCGCGACGTCGTCAAGGACGCCGACGGCACGGTCCACACCCGCTACGAGCGCACGTACGAGGGCCTGCCGGTCCTGGGCGGCGACCTGGTGGTGCACCAGAAGAAGGACGGCGCCCGCGCGACGACGAAGGCGACCGGCGCCCGTATATCGGTCCCGACGACGGAGGCCAAGGCCCCGGCGGCGACGGCCAGGAGCACGGCCCGCAAGGTGATCTGGGCGGCCACGGGCAAGCCGGCGCTGGCGTGGGAGACGACCGTCACGGGCACGCAGCCGGACGGCACCCCGAGCGAGCGCCACGTGATCACCGACGCCGCCACGGGCAAGGAGCTCTACTCCTACGAGGCGATCGAGACGGGCACCGGCAACACCCAGTACAGCGGCCAGGTCACGCTCGGCACGGCGCCGTCGTTCACGCTCACGGACACGACGCGCGGCGGCCACAAGACGTACGACCTCGCCGGCGGTACGAACGGCACGGGCTCCCTGTTCACGAACAGCACGGACACCTGGGGCAACGGCCTGGCCACGAACCGGGAGACCGCGGCCGCGGACGCCCACTACGGCGCGGCCGTCACGTGGGACTTCTACAAGAACGAACTGGGCCGCAACGGCATCCGCGGTGACGGCGCTGCCGCCTACTCGCGGGTCCACTACGGCAACGCGTACGTCAACGCGTTCTGGTCGGACTCCTGCTTCTGCATGACGTACGGCGACGGCACCGGCAACACCAAGCCGCTCACCTCCCTCGACGTCGCGGGCCACGAGATGTCCCACGGCCTGACCGCCTCCACCGCGGGCCTCCGCTACAGCAAGGAGTCGGGCGGCCTGAACGAGGCCACCTCCGACATCCTGGGCACCTCGGTCGAGTTCTACGCGGCCAACGCCACCGACGTCGGCGACTACCTCATCGGCGAGAAGATCGACATCCGCGGCAACGGCACCCCGCTCCGCTACATGGACAAGCCCAGCAAGGACGGCAACTCCGCCGACTTCTGGTCCAACTCGGTCGGCCGCCTCGACGTCCACTACTCCTCGGGCCCGGCGAACCACTTCTTCTACCTGCTTTCCGAGGGCAGCGGCACGAAGACGATCAACGGCGTCACCTACAACTCCCCGACCAGCGACGGCTCCACCGTCACGGGCATCGGCCGCACGAAGGCCTACAAGATCTGGTACAAGGCCCTCTCCACCTACATGACCTCCTCCACCACCTACGCCGGCGCCCGCACGGCCACCCTCTCGGCGGCCACGGACCTCTACGGCGCGACGAGCCCGGAGTACGCCGCGGTGGCCAAGGCCTGGACCGCGATCAACGTGAAGTAACCCCGCACCGCCACGCACGCACACAAGAGACCCCGCCCCCAGCGTTTCCGCTGCGGACGGGGTCTTCGCGTCGCAACCCGGAGGGGGCGCCAACGTCGGCCTGGCAGGATCGGTGACAGAGAGCTGCGTCATGGGGGGAGGCCCGGTGGGAAGCCACTTGCGTGTCGGTGAGGTGTTCCGATCTGCTCGGAACAGGGATCCCGCGGTGACGCACATCGACGGGTACCCGAACATTCATCACGCCACAGCGTCCGAGAATCTTGCTCAGATCCAGCTCAGCAAGGGCATCAACCCGGCTGCCAGGATCACCGCATCCGACGGGCGGCGTCGCCCGTGCATCCTGATCCGGTCCAGCCCGTGGAAGGCCGGGACGGTCGAAACTCCCTGGCATGACGTGTTCGACCTGAAAAACGGTCGCATGAGCTACTTCGGAGACCACAGGGCCGATCACACCGTGCCGGTGGGAACCACCCAGGGCAATGCCGTGCTGCTGGAGACGCTGGCGGAACACCGAGGGCGCTCGGCAGAGCAGCGCGCACCGGCCGTGCCGCTGTTGGTGTTCGCCGCGGTTTCCCGGAACAAGACGCCGAAGGGGTACGTCGAGTTCTGTGGCGTGGCGGTCATCGACAACGCCGAACAGATCGAGCAGCAGTCGGAGGGCAGGCCCTTCCCCAACTACCGGTACGACTTGTCCGTCCTGGACCTGACCGCAGAGGACGATCGGGTCGATTGGGCTTGGATCGAGGCCCGGGGCAACCCTGACCTGTCGGCCGCAGAGGCGCTCGAGCTCGCTCCTCGTGCCTGGCGCCAGTGGGTGGAGACGGGGCAGGCTGCCCTGCCCGACGCGCGCCGCGGGTCGATCAGCCCTCCCAGGAACGAGTACGCGTCCACGGTGACGGTCCCCACCCCACGCGGACGAGGCGACTCCGCCCCCGCCCCCGCCCCCGACTCCGAATCGGCCGCGCCTCCGGCGCCCGGTTCGTCCGCCGAACTCACGGTCAGCAAGCTCATGGACAGGTTGAGGAACCTCAGGGTCCATACGAGAGCAGGGCGCCGGGCCAGGCACAAGCCGCTGGCGCTGCTGTGGGGTATCTCCAGAGTGGCGACGGGCAAGCCGCACCTTGCGCCGTGGCGGGAGTTCCGCGACGAGGTGGGCGGACTGTTGGCCGAGTTCGGCCTGCCCGACTCCTCCGTCACCCCCGAGTACCCGTTCTGGCACCTGCAGACGAGCCGACTGTGGGATGTTCACGGTCTCCCCGGCGACTTGGCTGCCGTGACTCACGCTGCAACGCTCGACAGGCTCAATCCCGAGGGAGGAGTGACCGAACAGGTCGGACGGCTGCTGGGTGACCCCTATATCCGGTCTCAGGCGGTGGCCGTCCTGAGAGAGACGTACCTGGCCGACGTCGACCAGCAGGCCCTCATGGAACGGTTGGGGTTGGCCGGCTACGAACGCGCGAGCGGCGTCGAGGACTCCGCAGAGGACGACGTGAGCGAAGGGGGCCCGGCAGCACGGCGCACGGTCGCGTCCTCCGGTGCCGTGCGCGATCCGGTACTGAGGGCACGGGTGAAGAGTCTGCACGGCGACCACTGCCAGATCTGTGATCTCCAGCTGAAGACCCGCTTCGGTACGTACAGCGAAGCCGCTCATATCCGCGGTCTCGGACGACCTCACAACGGCCCCGACGAGCAGTCCAACCTGCTTGTCCTGTGCCCGAATCACCACGTCCAGTTCGACACGCTGGCGATCTACATTGACGATCAAGACGCCGTCCGTTGGACGGCGGACGACAACCCCACGGGCCAGGTCCTCCGCCGGCATACCGCCCACCGCATCAGCGAAGCGCACCTTCGCTACCACCGCGCGCTCTGCGGCCGAGACGCGACGGAACGTGCACCCCAAGGCCCGTCCGTGACGATTCCACCGTGCGCGGTGCCCCCGCAGGATTCGGTGAAAGGCGACTGAGGCACTCCGCTGGGCCCTGGGACCCGTCCCGGGGCCTACGAGCGACCGAGCGAGGTGCGCTGTCGGTGCCTTCCCTTGACCGATGACGAGGTGCGCGCCTGGTCCCCCGGAGGCCAACCCACGTACGAGGAATGGGACGAGGCTCTCGATTCAGGGCGGTTGGACTTCCCCGATCGCGCCCAGGGCAACTGCACCGTTCTCTATCGCGACGGCGAGCCCGTCCAGATCGGCTACTGGGGAGTGACTGCCGACTAGGGGGCCCACGCAAGGTCCCCGGAGCCGTCCCGGGGACCGTCTGCGTTTCTGCCCGGCACCCGCCCGCACATACAACAAGACCCCGTCCTCAGCGTTTCCGCTGTGGACAGGGTCTGTGTGGCACTTCTTGCGAAGTGCCCCCGGCAGGATTCGAACCTGCGCACACGGCTCCGGAGGCCGCGTGCGTCTCACGCGTTCCCGCAGGTCAGCGCCCTACAATCGCTAAGCGGCCTCCAGCCGGTCCACGAGTAGGCCGCGGACCGGCGATCTGAGGTAGGCGGCTACGGGATGAGATTGGGCTCGGTGCTGCCGTAGGTCTTACCTTCAGGCCAGATGACGACGCATCCCTGGCTCTGCGCGAGGTTGAGCAGGTCCTTGCGGGGCTGGGAGGGCAGAAGGATGGCGCGAACGGCGTGGTCCACGAACCTGCTGTAGTCCGCGAGCTGCCCGATGGCCATGCGGACGTTCTCGCGGGTGACGCTGCCCTTTGCCTCGGCGAGGAGACCGAGCTGCTTGCAGTAGAGGTCGGTGAATAGGGGGCGGCTCTCACCGGGAGGCAGCATTCTGTGCCGGCAGGATTCGTGTCCCTTGCTCGCGAGGTAGTCGGCGAAGGCCTTGACCAGCTTGGCTTCCCGGCGCTCGGCCTCGTAGGACTCGCCGTTGGGGTTGACGAACGACTTCTCGGTCTCGTTTCGCTCCAGGGGGAGCTCGTCCACCTCGTTCGGGTCGCCGCCGAGGAGGCGTCCCAGCTTGGTGGCAGGGTTCTTCGGCTCGGTGTCGACCGGCTTGAGCCGAAAGATGATGACCTTACGGAGCGGGCCGTCGTTGGTCTCCGGTGCGTCAGCCTCGTACCAGGGGTCCTTCTGGGCAACGACGAATTCACCCTGGTAAGTGACGGTCCCGCGGGCGCCCTCGAAAACCCGCAGTGTGCGTCCCTCGGCCTGGTGGTTAAGGACGCTGGCGTTGCCGGAAAGCATGCGCTGGTCTCCGTACTGGCCTTCTCCGCTGTAGTGAAAGTGGCCGTCCGGCATCCAGTCGTCGTAATAGCCGTGCTTCTCGCCGGCCACCGGATCAGTGAATACGAACACGTTGGGAGTTTTCGCGGACGGGCCGATGCCGCCCTGCGTCCGTCCCCCAAAGATGCTGTGCAGATCCTTGCGGGGGATGGCGTCGCCCGGCTGGAGCGTCCACCGCACCGGAGGAGGCAAAGACATGGCGGGTAGTCCCCTTATGGAAATAAGTTCGGACAAATGCTCAAGGCTAGCGCCAAGCGGGAATTAGCACCCTGGGTGCGTATCTATCCATATCGGATAGTCCGGACTCGATGACTTGAAACCTGTTCAGCTCACCGGCTCCCGTTGGAATTGTCGGGATCAGGGCGCCTGCGCCGTGAGCGACCTGGCCGCGCTTTTCTCCCAACTCGTTCATCTTGTCGCGAAAATGCGTAGTGAAGAACGTGTCACGGAAACCCAAGGGGAGTAGGATCATATTCAAATTTGAGGGCTTGATGCCATTATTTTGAGTGATCCTTTTCCGGTGTGCTTCAATTGCTTTCATCAGGGAACTGGCGGTCGTTGACCAGCTTTTCTGGAGCCCGTCCGGCGAGAAGTCTGGGTAGCTCGCATTCCCTGAACTGCGGGTGTTGGCCAGAGGGTTGAGGGACTGAAATACGAGCAGGTGGTGCCCTGCATGTGTGAGGCGGCCGAGTCGGCACTGACGTTCGGTCACATCCAGAACATTGCGTGCGATACTCTCAACATAGTGTTGCACCTCTGCGTGCATGAGTACGCGAAATGCATGCAATCTGTCAGTATCGGCTTGGCTTTGGGATACCAGGTTCTTGGTGATGGACAGCGAGGAAGCCAACTCGCTGATTCGACTCTGAAGGACGATTATTCGGCGTGATCTTCTGCAGGGGTGACCGATATGGGCGCCCAGATGCATGTATGCCATTCGTCACGCCTTACGAGCCGCGATCGGAAGGAAAGGGAGGAGGAAATCGTTGCCGCGCAGCGGAATTCCGATGACGCGCCCCAGGGCCTCTCCCCAGAGATCAATTCGCCCGTTTACCGCGTCAGATCGCTTCGTCGTGGAGATGAGGAAGGATGAGAAGCTCGCGTTACTTCGACAAAGCTCTTCGAAGGCTTCGACAACTCGCTCCGCGTTATTCTTTGCTAGGTCACTGATGCGAGGGTCTGAAAAATACCAGGTCATCAGATCGAAGACTGCCACGTTGAACCGCGGCATGTATTTTGCTCGGTCGGCATCGAATCGCAGGAACGCCGTTCGTTCGAAGATTTCGAATGTTGTCTCGATGGCCATTTCCAAGCCAGCAAGCAGGTCCCGCAGGTTTCCCTCGATTTCCGAGTAGTGATCATTCCCTCCCCTGAGTACCCGGTCCAGGAAATCGCGAAGGTCTCCTCCGTATTTGTTCAAGTTGGTCTTGAATCCAACGTAACGCAAAAGGGTCTCGGCGTCCCTGAGTCTCGTGTCTGCCTCCTTGAGGCGTCGCGCCTTGAGGAGGGGGCGACTCTCCGCGCTTTCCTTGTTGATGAAGTACGTTAGCTGTCCGGGATACAGGGCTTGGCGCAATTCATGTGACGCCAGAGGAACGCTCGCCTTGTTTAGGCGCGAAAAGATCAAATGCAGAAGCGCAGGGGTTCTCCAATTCCTTACCACGATGGTTCGGATTGGCTGAGCGTACATTGTTTGAATCAGTTTACGGGTGTCCGTGCTGAGGCGAATTTCGTCAAAGTCCTTCCCGGAAATTCGGTCTCCGAGGAGCTCGAGGCCCCGTAGCTTCAGCTTTTCCGGGTCGCCCTTAACGAAGTTCTTTAGAGCGGTGAGGCGCTGCTTTCCATCCAATACGTAGAAGTGGCTAGGGTTTATCAGGCTCTCGGCCAGCACCAAGGGGGGTACCGGAAGTCCGAGCATCAAGGATTCGATGTATAGGCTCTGGCGATCATTGTTCCAGGCCGTCCGCCTTTGGAATGGCGGGGACGTGAAGATGACGCCTTGCGAATCTGGGTCGTTTGGATCTGCGTCGATTTGTTCGATAACGGAACCGATTGTCCAGTCAACGGTGTAAATCACGCTCCCCTGAACCTGTTCAGCTGTTAGCTGTCCTGGTTCCTCGTACGATTCGCCGAATTCGTCGTCGGAGTCGATCTGGATCTCGATCTTGGATGCGCCGGAGTCGTCAGCGTCCATCAAATCTCCCTCACGTCGTGTCTGGGCTAGCCGGCGGACTACTTCACGCCTCGTCAACTAGGTTAGCGTGCTGCGTTTTCGCCTGTCTGGTATCCGTTAAGAATCGACACGCCGGTTCCACCCTCGTGTGGTCGGCTTCCCGGGTCGGTGGAGCTGCTTCGGTTGAGGTCCTGGCCGGACATGATCAAGGGACTACGAGCTGCCGGAAGATGACTGAACGACGATCTCATTGGCCACAGCGAGACCGGTACCGACGCGGAGCGACCACACCGGCCTCCGCCACTTCGCGGCAGCAGCTGCTCCCCGCCCGCCCATCTCCAGTGGTGCGGTCGCCTCACGCTCCCGTCATCCGTGACGGCGGGGGTACGGCGCCCGGCCCTACTCAGGCCTGGCAGTCGGCCGGCCATGCGCAAGAGGGCACCCCTCCCTGGCTGCTGGCCGTCTTTTGGTCGCCCGTCGTGGCCGCAGTCGGCGGCGCTCGTGGCTACGCGTGCCATGTGACGGTTGCCGTGCTTGAAGGCCTGCTTTGGCTGCCCATCAACCCAAGCTGTCAGGCGTGCGGACGGCGGCCGGGCTGGAGCGGGGCGCAGACAGGAGCGCAGGCCCGGGCGACGGGCCGCGCGCGCCGCGCCGTGCGCGGCGAGTGCCTTGATGAGGTAGAGAAATCTGTAACAACTCCACTGCGCCTATGGGTGGAGGTACGCGATCGTGGCGTCGTCGTGCTGCTTGCTTCGTGGCCATTTGTTGAGGCTGGGGTCGGATGCTTCCGCTTCGCGGACCTGCCGGAGCACGTCTTCGGGGCCACTGTGGCTGAGCAGACCCATGTAGCCCTGCCAGTCGGTTGAGTGGAACGTCGTCACCAGTCGTCCAGCGCCGTCGGTCAGCAGGGCTACGCCCTCGACGCGGGCCGTACTCTCTGAGCCGGTGAGTGCCTGGCTTGCTGCTGTCGGGTCGGCTGCTGCCACCCAGTACCCGCCCTGAACGTTGCGCTGGCTGCGCTCTTCCTGAACCAAGACTTCATGGGCTCGCTGTCGCTCTGGCGACCCTGGGACTGCCCTGGCGAGAGCTTCGCGGGCGTGTGGTGCCACATGGGCAAGGCGGTCGTCCGTTGTGGCCGTCACTGTGCCGTCGCTCTGGATGAGAACCGTGCAGTCACCGAGTAGGAGCCACTCGACGACGTCGCCTCGCACGCGAGTCACGGAAACCGTCGCGGAAGGGGACAGCGGGTCATCGACCAGACAGGTGTCCCGGTGCAAGCTTGTCGTCGACTCGATAGCTGTAGCCAGGCAGATCGCTAGGGACCTGTCTGCCTGGGTGGCCTCCGCGTGCAGGAAAGTCCCCAACTGCTCCACGTACCAGGCGACTCCATGTCGGCATCCCGACTGCATGCCCGGTGCCATACCGGCGCCGTCCAGAACCACAGCCGCGGTGGAGTCGAAGAGCACGAAGTCCTCATTCGAGCCCCCGGGGCGGGAGTAACTGGCGGCGTCGACGAGCACGTCAGGCGGTCTCGTGAATCAGGACAGCGCTCAGCGCTCGGCTACTGCTGATCGCCTTGGTGCTCGGGTCATAGTCCGCGGCGATCACCATGGAGAACGGTGCCGTCCCCACCTGCTTGTACAGGTCGGCGACGTTCTCGGAGAGGAAGTGGGCCACGCCCAGCGAACCGACCGCGTGGACGCCAGCGATCAGCAGGAAGTTGCCCTGCCCGTCAGGCCTCAGCAGCCTGCCGAAATACGCGACATCCGTCGGCGACGGCGTCTCGGGGTCGTCGGTAGGGGAGGTGTGTACGGTGCCGGCGTCCCGCTCGATCAAGGCCCAGCGCCCATCGGGCAGGGTCTCGAAGGCCAGCCGCGGGTCTTTGCCCAGCGCTTCGGCGGTTACGGGTGACGTCTTTGGGCCGCAGACGACCATCAGGTCATCACGGTTGAGGTCGATCTCGCCGGAGGTCGGGATGTAGCCGAGGTCTCCGTCGAGTTGAAGCCGGTGCGCCAGGGCCAACAGCTTCTGTCCCGTGGAGCTGTCTTCGAGCGCTACGTAATCCCGCTCGCCCGGCCGCATGGGCACGAGCACCTGGGCGTGCTCGGTACCGAGGAACGCTCGCTCCGGCGGGGGGCCGGCATCGCGGAGCTGTGCCACGCGCGCCCGGCTGACGCCCATCATCTTGGCGACGTCCGCCATGGAGTGCCCGTTGTCGCGAAGCCAAGCGATGCTCTCCTTACGCATGCGAGAGGTCTCGACGACAGCGGCTTGCAAGTCCCCCATCAGCTCCACGGCGGCCTTCACGCGGAGTGCGTGATCTTGCATGGCGGCGACCCGCCGCACTTCCTCAATCACGGCGAACACCTCGCGGAACCGGACATAGGGCTGACTTCATACCCACATGTTAAGGGGGGCTTGACACCTTGCACCAGTCGCAGGCATCTTGGGTGCTAACCCCCCCTTACCAGTGTTGGGGTTCCAACGCCCGGGCTGTTAAGCCCCCCTTACCGGGAGAGTGGACATGCCGTCCTTCAAGATTGACCTTTCGACCGCCGTGGTGTTCGTGGCCACGGCTCCCGCGCCGAAGCTCGTGAGCAAGCAGACCGGTGAGCGCGCCATGGACCGGGAGACGGGCGCCGGTCTCTCCACGGTCGGACTCCTGATCTCCGACGAGGGAGAGGGCAACCTCTACCAGGTGACCATCCCGGAGACGGGTCTCCCCGACGGGCTCGCGCCGGGTATGCCCGTGTCGGTCATCGGGCTCAAGGCCCGGGACTGGGAGAACACGTTCAACGGCCAGACCCGGCACGGCATCTCGTTCCGCGCCGTCGCTGTCACCCCGATGGGTGCCTGACCATGACGGATCTGTCGACGTTATGGGAGGTCGGCCTCCCGCTCGCCGGGGCCGCCGGCGGTCTCGGATACGCGAAGGTCCGCGCGCCGGGTGTCTTCTGGTCGCTGATCGGTCTGCCGGTGGCGACCACGCGGTTCGCGGTGACGTACCGCTCGACGATGGACGTGTGCGGGCTGACGGTCCAGCCGTCCCGCCTGAGGGCGTTCATGGTCCGTACCGTCGCCCGCCGCCCCGACGTGCAGCCCGTGCCGCCCAAGGTCCGCCGCATCCGGGTCACCTCGACTGGCCTGCTGGTCACCCTTCGGCTCCCGGCCGGACTCGAACCCGCTGATGTGATGGCGGCCTCCGAACGCCTGCGGCACGCCTGGGGCGTCCACTCCGTGAACGTTGTGGAGACCAAGCCGGGGTTCGTGGAGCTGCGGATGACCGGCTACGACGTCCTGCGGAAGGTCCGGATGCCCCGTCGCCGGGTGCACTCCGGGCCGATGACCGTGCCGGTCGCCCTGCGGGAGGACGGGACCGCGTTCGTCCGTGACTACCTCAAGGTCCCGCACGCGCTCACCCTCGGTGCGAACCAGTCGGGCAAGTCGATGTATCAGCGGAACCTGGTCGCCGGGCTGGCCCGGCTGCCGGTGGCCCTGGTCGGCATCGACTGCAAGCGCGGTGTCGAACAGCGCGTCTACGCGCCCCGCTTCTCCGCCCTCGCGATTACGCCAGAGGAGGCGGACGGCCTCCTGGAGGTCCTGGTCGGGGAGATGGAAGAGCGCTTCGACCTCCTCAGTGAACACGGGGTCGGCGACATCTGGGACCTCCCCGACGACGTCCGCCCGGCCCCGGTGGTGGTCCTGGTCGACGAGGTCGCGGAGCTGTTCCTTGTCGCGACGAAGAAGGACGAGGAACGCCGGGACCGGATGGTCACCCAGCTGATCCGTCTGGGGCAGATGGCCCGTGCGGCAGGCATCTTCCTGGAGGTGTGCGGGCAGCGGTTCGGCTCCGACCTCGGCAAGGGCGCCACCGCCCTCCGCGCCCAGCTCACCGGCCGGACCGTCCACCGCGTCAACGACAAGCAGACCGCCGAAATGGGCGTCGGCGACATCGCCCCCGACGCCGTGGTCACCGTGCTGACCATCCCGCCCGACCGGCCCGGCATCGCGGTCGCGGGTGACACCTCCGGCGGCTGGTCCCGCATCCGCACCCCCGCCCTCACCGCCGCCGAAGCGGCCGCGATCTGCGCCGTGTACGCGCACCTGACCCCGGACCTGCCCGCTCTCGCGGGCTACCGCCCGGTCCTTCCGGCCTCCGGCGTCGCTCCGGAGTCGGTTCCGCTCGTCAAGCCTGCGCCGACCACCGCCTAGCGCACCCCTCCCCACCGCGGTTGGCGTGACCGTCTCACGCCAGGTCCCTACCTCCCCCATGCCCGAAAGGAGGTGACCCTCATGTTCCGCACCCTCCGCCTCGATGCCGTCCTCATCCAGGCCGTCATCGCCGGGGCCCTGTCCTTCGCCCACCTGCATGACCTGGCGGCCGCGGCCGGTCAGGACGGCTGGAAGGCGTGGGCCTACCCCGTCTCCGTCGACCTGCTCCTGGTCGCCGCCTGGCGCCGGATGCGCGCCAACAGTGCCAACCGTGATGCCTGGCTGTGGTTCGCCATCGCCCTCATCGCCTCGCTCGGCGCCAACGTCGCCACCGCCGGACTCCTCGACATGACCGACGTCCCGGACTGGCTGCGCATCCTCGTCGCCGGATGGCCCGCCCTCGCCTTCCTCGGCGGCACCCTCCTCGCCCACGCACCCCACCCCACACCCGGACCCACACCTGTGCCGGAACCCGAACCCGCCGTCGACCTCATCGTCGAACACTCCCCGGAACCGGCACCCGAGCTGCCGCCGGCCGAACCTGCCCCGGCAGAAATCCCGCAGGACCCCACGCCGCAGGAAGTGCAGCCCAAGCCGGAGCCCGCTCGTGAGGTGCCTGCTGTGGCAGTTCCGCCCGCGCTC
This sequence comes from Streptomyces sp. NPDC042346, assembly GCF_055581845.1. Classification (NCBI taxonomy): domain Bacteria; kingdom Bacillati; phylum Actinomycetota; class Actinomycetes; order Kitasatosporales; family Streptomycetaceae; genus Streptomyces; species Streptomyces sp. NPDC042346. The sequence continues at coordinate 1,399,876 of NZ_JBVJEH010000001.1, forward strand.
CTGGCGCATGCCCAGAAGATCGCGGACGCCCACCGGGCCCAGACCGGTGCGCCGATCGACGCGGAGACCCTCCGTACCCGCCATGGCCTGCCCGCTGCCCTCGCGGACTCCATCGCCCTCCAACTCGCCTGACCAGGAAGGAGGTAAGACCCGTGCGCCCCAACCGCTTCCACCACGTGATCAAGATCGGCCCGGTTCAGATCGGCACCCACCACGACGGCCGGGGCCGGACCAAGCACACCGCCGTGTGCACGGCCCCTGGCTGCGACTTCTCCGCCGACTACAACACCCGCGCCGCCGCGGAACTCGCCGCCAGCACCCACCGCTGCAACCCCCGCTAACCACATAGGAGATCCGCGTCATGGACGTTCCGCTCTGGCTCGCCCTGATCGTCGTCGGCGGCCTCGGCATCAAGCTCATCCGCCCGCCCTGGTGGCTCGTCGCCGTCCTCCTCCTCGGCGGCTACCTCCTCGCCGACAGCCTCCTCACTCCCATCATCGACCCGATCACCAAGTAGGGAGACCCGCCATGCTCCGACCGCACATCCCGGTCAACCCGCTCCCGACCGGCATCGCCACCCCGCTCATCCAGCCCACCCCCACCGCGGCCGACATCGAGCCGACCGCCCCGGCCCAGGCCCCGGTGCCGACCGCCCCGGCCCGCGCCACCTCGGTCCAGCTGACCCCGGGCAGCGCGCTCGCCCTCGCCGCCGGCAGTGGCGCGGTCGTCCTGGTCGTCGGCGCCGTCCTGGTCTCGATGCTCCTCGCGGTCGCCATCACCGGTGTCTCCGTCGCGGTGTGCGCGGTGGTCCTCAAGTCCCTGATGAACCAGGAAAGGAAGCACTGACATGGGTCTGTTCAGCCGCAAGTCCAACGGCACCCCGGCCAGTCAGGAGATGGCGGAGCTGGGACGCGAGTACGCCATCGCCAAACGCCACGGCGACCGCAAGGCCCTTGGTCGCATCACCCGCCAACTCGGCTCCACCCACGTCAGCGACACCGACCGGGCCTCCTTCCAGCAGGGCCGCGACGCCTACGACGCCATCCCGCCCATCAAGCCCATCCGTAACCGTCGCAAGGGCCGGTGACCCCATGGACACCCAGACCCTTGCCGCCGCCGGGTTACCGGCCCTCGGCTGGGCCCTGCACGGCGGACTCCTCCTGCGCCGCCTGGCCACCGCCCGCCGTGACCCCCTCACCGGCCTGCACACCCGCGCCGGATGGACCACCCGCGCCGAGCACCTCATCAGCAAGCACCCGGGTGCGCTCGTGGTCCTGGTCGACCTGGACGACTTCAAGGCCGTCAACGACACCCACGGCCACGCGGCCGGAGACACCGTCCTCACCACCACCGCGGCACGCCTGGCCGATTGGTGCGGACGCCACGGGGTCGCCGCCCGACTTGGCGGGGACGAGTTCGCCGCCATCGTCACCGACCCCGCCCACACCGCCGGCCTCTTCGCCCTTCGGGCCGCACTGGCCGAGCCGGTCACGCACAACTGCCGAACCCTGCGGGTCTCCGCGTCGGTCGGCCACTGCCACCGCGACCAACTGCCGGTCCCGCTCCTGACCGACGCCCTTTCGGCCGCTGACGCGTCGATGTACGCGGCCAAGGGCCACGGCAGGCGCAACACACGCTGAGCGGCCCCCGGGGCGGCCTCGGTCGCCAAACTTCCGCCGCCCCGGGCGCCTGAACCCCACTCCAGATTCAACGGACCCGAAAGGGAGCACTCATCATGTCCCAGACCACCCCGACCGTGCGCGTCTGCCGCGACTGCGACGGCTTCGCCACCGTCCACATCGCCACGGGGACGACCACCCAGGACGGACAGCGCCGCACCCTCGCCGCCAACTGCCCGGCCTGCAAGGGCACCGGCACCCGTACCGCCCCGGCCTTTTTCGCCCGCGCGGGGAAGTGACTGCTTTGACCCACGCCGCCCTCCAGGCGGGCCTGGACCCGGCCACCCTGAGCGACCTGCTCCGGATGGCCGGGTCTCCCGGCTTCGACCGCCTCACCGAACAGATCCGCCGCACCGGAGGATGCACCGCCCCCATCCGCCTCACCGGCGGCACCAAGACCCTCGACCCGGTCACCAAGACCCTGCTCCACGCCTACAACACCGACGCCGAACCCGGGGGCGTCCTGCGCGTCGCCTGCGGCAACCGCCGCGCCTCCCGCTGCCCCGCCTGCGCCTGGACCTACGCAGGCGACACCTACCACCTCATCCGCGCCGGACTCGTCGGCAACCCCGACAAAGGCACCCCGGAGACCATCCGCGAACACCCCCGCGTCTTCGCCACCCTCACCGCCCCGTCCTTCGGCCCCGTCCACAACCGGCCCGACAACCGCCCCTGCCGCTGCGGCACCCGCCACCCCGAGGATGCCCCGGAGCTGGGCATCCCGCTCGACCCGTACGCGTACGACTACGCGGGCGCGGTGCTGTGGAACAACCACGCCTCCGAGCTATGGCGCTACTTCACGATCTACCTCCGCCGCGAGATCGCCGCCCGCGCCGGCCTCACACAGAAAGCCGCCCGCGAACAGTCCCGCGTCTCCTTCGGCAAGGTCGCCGAGTACCAGAAGCGCGGCGCCGTCCACTTCCACGCCGTCATCCGCTTCGACGGACCCACCGGACCCCACACCCCGCCCCCGCACTGGGCCACCCTCGACCTCCTCACCGACGCCATCCGCGCCGCCGCCGCCCGCGTCCGCGTCGTCGTCCCCGCCAACGAGGAATACGGCTTCGTCAACGACTGGGTTCTCCAGTGGGGCACCCAGCTCGACATCCAGCCCATCGGCGCCTTCGGAGACGGGGAGGAGCTGACGGAGGAGGCCGTCGCCGCTTACGTCGCCAAGTACGCCACCAAGGCCGCCGAGACCACCGGTGCCGTGGACCAGCCGGTGGGCAACAAGGAGGCCCTGATCCTCCTCGACGTCCCCGACCACCCCCGGCGCCTCATGGAAGCCTGCATGGACCTCGATCCGGCCTACCCCAATCGACGGCTCCGCGCGTGGGCTCACATGCTCGGCTTCCGCGGCCACTTCTCCACCAAATCCCGCCGCTACTCCACCACCCTCGGCGCCTTACGCCAGGTCCGCGCCGACTACCGCGCCGCCCAACAACGCACCGCACTCGGCCTGCCCGACCCCGACGAACACCCCGAGTCCACCGTCCTCGTCGTCGCCCACTGGGCCTACGCCGGCCACGGCTCCACCCCCGGCGAGTCCTGGCTCGCCGCCAACATCCGCCGCGACATCCAACACAACCGCGAACACGCCCGAGAGATCCGCGCCGAACTCGAAGCCCAGGGGGATGAACTGCTGTGAAGGACGAACTGATGACCGTGCCGCAGATCCTCGCGGCCCTGGGCGGGGTGTCGCGGCGTACGTTCTACCGCTGGCGGGAGTTGGGGCATGGGCCGGCTGCTTTCAAGCTTCCCAACGGAGAGCTTCGAGTGTGGCGGAGTGACTTCGACACCTGGCTCCGCGGACTGGAGACGGCTGCGTGAAGTCGCTCGATGTGAAGGTCTGGAGCGTCCGGAAGCGCGACACCAAGACTCCCTCGTACGGTGTCCGCTGGTCTGTGGCGGGCAACGTCTCGTCTGAGTCGTTCCGTACCAAGGCGCTCGCAGATCACTACCGCACGAAGCTCATGCGAGCGATGCGGGATGGCGAAGAGTTCGATACGGAGTCTGGTCTGCCTGCCTCGATGGAGGTGAAGAAGTCAGCCGTATCGTGGTACGACTTCGCCCTCAGGTACCTGGCGATGAAGTGGCCTCATGCCGCCCCGAATACGCGAGACGGCATAAATGAATCGCTTACCAGCGTCACGGTGGAACTCCTTGATGACCGCCCCGGACGCCCGACCGACCAGTTGATCCGTAGAGCACTGCGCAACTGGGCCTTCGTGATTCCGGGGCCCGCTGAGCGAGAAGTGCCGGACGACGTGCGGAACGTCCTTCACTGGGTATCCAAGGCTTCTCGGCCACTCGCTGATCTTGCTGAGCCTGCTACGGCTCGTGCGGTGCTTGATGCCCTGAAACTCAAGCTCGACGGGACCGCGGCTGCTGCGGAAACCGTACGGCGCAAGCGTCGGACCCTCGTGAATGCAGCGAACTACGCCGTGGACCTGGGGGAGCTGCGGGAGAACCCGATCACGGCTGTCCGCTGGCAGAAGCCGAAGGTGTCCAACCAGGTCGATCCCCGCGTCGTCGCCAACCCGGAGCAGGCTCGCGATCTGCTGACGGCTGCTTCCTACGTCGGTGGGTATCGGCGGGCTCGCGGTCGTCGATTGGTCGGCCTCTTCGCCGCGATGTACTTCGGCGGCCTTCGCCCGGCAGAAGCCGTTGGCCTGGTCGAGACGGACCTCGTCCTTCCCGAGCAGGGCTGGGGCTCGGCACTCCTGCATCGGACCCGGCCGTCAGTCGGCAAGCAATGGACGGATTCGGGGGAGACCCACGACGACCGCGGGCTGAAGAACCGACCGACCGAGGACGTTCGGCGTGTGCCCATCCCGCCTCACCTGGTTGCCGTTCTCCGTGATCATCTGGGCACGTTCGGCACAGCCGACGACGGGCGCCTGTTCTTCAGCGAGAAGGGATCGGTAGTTCCCTCCTCGACCTACTACCGCGTCTGGCAGGAAGCCCGGCTCCTCGCGCTTCCGCCGGCCGTCGCCGCCTCGCCTCTCGCGAGTCGGCCGTACGACCTTCGGCATTCGGCGCTGTCGACCTGGCTCAATGCCGGTGTCGACCCGACCGAGGTGGCCGAGCGTGCTGGCAACAGCGTGGAGGTCCTGCTGACCCGCTACGCGAAGTGCCTCGACGGGCGTCAGGACGTCGCCAACCGCCGCATCGAGGACCTGCTCCGCGAGTACGAGTGAGGTCACTGGATGTGCCTGAGGCCCCTGGAGATATCCCAGGGGCCTCGCCGTTGTGCATTGTGCGCGGGCCGATGGACGAATGGCCCTCAAACGCTCGCGGTAAGTCGTGGGGCTTGATCTCTTCGCCTACTTGCGGACCTTCGCCAGAGCCAGCTGCACCAGCTTCAGCGCTGCCTTAACAGAATCGTCGTCGCGAAGTGGGCAGTTCACGACGTACTGGTGCCCCGGTCGGACATTGCGGTAGCTGACGTGCGACTCGTTGAGATCGCTCACGTCCTCCCTGGTCAAGCGCAACGTCAGGCCACCGCTTCGCGGCTTGACGTATGCCACAGCCCCGTAGCGCCGGATGCCGGCGTCGTGCACCATCACGTAGTCAGTGAGACCGTCCGGAGTGCGCTCGGACGCGCCTGGACCGATCTCGACATCGCCGAGGTCAACCACCCCTCGCAAGAAGTCCAGCACTCGCTTGGCGACATCTGCGCTGCGGGCTCGACCACTGACTAGATCGCTGATCTGGGCCCACTCCAGCGCATCGACCGGTGTCTCGGTGGCGACCTCGGCGGGTGCCCCTGAGTCACTGTCCTCGTCCGTGCCGGTGAGCCGAAGGAACTCAGCGATCTCCTGTGGAGTGCCATCGATCAGGCGCATTGATCCTTCTCTCTCACGCATACTCCAGGCTGTGCTTGCTGACTCAAGCCTACTCACGAGAACTCACGCGTGTACAGGCGCTCGTGTGTGGATGTGTATCCCGTGGAGCGAGTCGAGTCGCGAATTGAAAGGCACGCTCCGGACCGCGCGGACGTGAGAGAGGGACCTCGACTCAGTCGAGTCGTGGGGTAGTGAGCTTGGCGTGGAGCTGCCGCAGACGTGATGAGCTCGAAGTGGTCGCCACCCAGGTACTTCTGAGCGCGTATAGCCAGACGCCGATCGGCAGGAGTGCAGTTCGTGAGGGCGAGTGGCGTTCCTCTCCGCGCTGGCGGCTGCCCCTGTAGGCACCGCTTCCGCTGGCGCTCACCTGCGGCGATGCCCCAAGATCCCGTCCACGCCTCGTCCACAGACCCCGACATACGGCGGCTCAGGGCGACATGCGGCTGCACATACAACAAGACCCCGCGCTCAGCGTTTCCGCTGATCACGGGGTCTGTGTGGCACTTCCTGCGAAGTGCCCCCGGCAGGATTCGAACCTGCGCACACGGCTCCGGAGGCCGTTGCTCTATCCCCTGAGCTACGGGGGCGTCCGCCGCGTTCGGCGGCGACGGGTTGAACACTACCAGCTCGTTGGGCGTGCCTGTGAACAGGTATTTCCGTGGTGTCACCAGGGGCTGGGTCCCTCGCACGGGTCGGAAGTGGGCAAAACCCGGACGCAGCCCCTCGGGGCGTCCTACTCTCATTCGTGTGTCAGGCGTGTCCGGTCGGGTGCTCGTTGTCGACGACAACAAGGTGATCCGGCAGTTGATCAGGGTCAATCTCGAACTCGAGGGGTTCGAGGTCGTGACCGCGGCCGATGGTGCCGAGTGTCTGGATGTCGTACATCAGGTCTGTCCTGATGTCGTCACCCTGGATGTCGTCATGCCCCGCTTGGACGGGATCAAGACGGCCGAGCGGCTGCGGGCCGATCCGCGGACCAGACATCTGCCGGTGGCGATCATCAGTGCCTGCGGCGAGCACGACGTGGCCGGTGGGGGCGGTGCCGGTGTCGACGCCTTTCTTGCCAAGCCTTTCGAGCCCTCCGAGCTCGTCCGTGTCGTGCGTCAGTTGATGCACCACGAGCGCCGGGAGCGTCGGGAGGCCACCGGGCAGGACGGGGGAGAGGAGCCGCCCGCAGGGGAGGGGCGGGACGAAATCCGAGAGGAATCCCGGCGCGCCGGGAGTGCGCCCGGCGCTCTGTGAGGAGCGAGTGGGACGGACCGGGTGCCCGCATGGCGAAACCGGTTCGCGCTCGTACCCCCCTCCTCCCCTAGGCTTGCCCCGTGACCCCCGCGGACCTCTCCCTCACCGTGCTGCACGCCGTGCGCCGTGCGGTCGACGACGGTGCGCTGCGGGTCGAGGTGCCCCCGCGGGTCAAGGTCGAGCGGGCCCGGCCCGGCGGCGCCGGGGAGTACGCCAGCAACGTCGCCCTCACCCTTGCCAGGTCCGCCGGACGCAGCGCCCGCGAGGTCGCCGGAATCATCGAGGAACGCCTCCGTGACGCACCCGGGCTCAGCGGTGTCGAGATCACCGGGCCCGGGTTTCTGAACTTCACCCTCCGGAGCGACGCGGGGAGTGATCTCGTCCGGACGGTTCTCCGTGAGGGGCTCGTGTACGGGCACGGCACCTCCCTCTCCGGCACCACCGTCAGCTTCGCCGAGGTGACGGAGTCGCGGGCCGTTCTCGTGACCGACGTCGTGGTGCGCCTGCTGCGTTCCCAGGGGGCCGAGGCCGGGGGCGGCGGCAGCGAGCGGGTGTACGTACAGCCCGGGACGTACGAAGAGGACAGGCTCGGGCGCGACGCCGCTCGATGGGCCCTCCTGCGGGCCGCGCCGCACGACCGGCCCCTCGACGGGACGCCCCTCCTCGCCCAGCACGAGCGCAACTCCCTCTTCCGGGTCCGATACGCGTACTCCCGGGTGCGGAGGCTGCTCGTCAACGGGGAGCAGCTCGGTGTCAGTCCCGTGGCCGAGGTTCCCGTTGACGCTCCCGGAGGACCTGAGCTTCTCTCCGTCCTCGGCGACCATCCCGTCGTCCTCCTCGCCGCCGCCCGCCACCGCGCCCCCGACCGGCTCGCCCGGCACCTGGAAGCCACCGCCGACGCGCTGCTCGCGTTCCAGCACACCGTCCTGCCGCTCGGCGACGAGAAACCCTCGGCCGCCCACCGCTCCCGGCTGGCGCTCGCCGAAGCCGCCGGGACGGTGCTCGCCGGTGGCCTCTCCGTGCTCGGCATCAGCGCACCCGACCGGATCTGAAAGAGCAGAAGAGCAGACATGAGCCGTTCCGCCCACCCCGCAGGCCCCCGCCACGCAGACGTCCTCACCGAGGGGCACTACTCCGCGCCGCCCGCCGACCTCAACGTCCTCGACCCGAAGGTGTGGGCCCGGACCGTCGCGAGGGACGAGCGGGGGGTCGCCACCGTCGGCGGGATCGGTGTCGACGCGCTCGCCGAGGAGTTCGGCACGCCCGCCTACTTCCTCGACGAGACCGACTTCCGCGCCCGCTGCCGCGCCTGGGCCGAGGCCTTCGGCAAGGACGCCGACGTGTTCTACGCCGGTAAGGCGTTCCTCTCCCGGGCCATCGTGCGGTGGCTGAAGGAGGAGGGGCTGAATCTCGATGTGTGTTCGGGGGGCGAGCTGACCACCGCGCTGTCCGCCGGCATGCCCGCCGAGCGCATCGCCTTCCACGGCAACAACAAGAGCGAGGACGAGATCCGCACGGCCGTCGAGGCCGGCGTCGGACGGATCGTGCTCGACTCCTTCCAGGAGATCGTCCGGGTCGCGCACATCGCCCAGTCGCTGGGCAAGCGGCAGCGCGTGCAGATCCGCGTCACCGTCGGCGTCGAGGCCCACACGCACGAGTTCATCGCCACCGCGCACGAGGACCAGAAGTTCGGCATCGCGCTCGCCGGCGGGCAGGCCGCCGAGGCCGTGCGCCGCGCGCTGAAGCTCGACGGGCTCGAGCTCATCGGGATCCACTCGCACATCGGGTCGCAGATCTTCGACATGGCCGGCTTCGAGGTGTCCGCCCGCCGCGTCGTGCAGCTGCTCGCCGAGGTGCGGGACGAGCACGGGATCGAGCTGCCCGAGATCGACCTCGGCGGCGGCCTCGGCATCGCGTACACCTCCGACGACGACCCGCGCGAGCCGCACGAGATCGCCAAGGCGCTCGGCGAGATCGTGACGCGGGAGTGCGAGGCCGCCGGTCTCGCCACGCCCCGCATCTCCGTCGAGCCGGGGCGCGCCATCGTCGGGCCGACCGCCTTCACGCTCTACCGGGTCGGCACCGTCAAGCCCCTCGAAGGGCTGCGGACGTACGTGAGCGTCGACGGCGGCATGTCGGACAACATCCGCACCGCCCTGTACGACGCCGAGTACAGCGTCAGCCTCGTCTCGCGGACCAGCGACGCCGAGCCGATGCTCTCCCGCGTCGTCGGCAAGCACTGCGAGAGCGGTGACATCGTCGTACGGGACGCCTTCCTCCCCGCCGACCTGGCCCCCGGCGACCTCATCGCGGTGCCCGCCACCGGCGCGTACTGCCGCTCCATGGCCAGCAACTACAACCACGCCCTCCGGCCGCCCGTCGTCGCCGTCCGTGACGGCGAGGCGCGGGTGATCGTCCGGCGCGAGACGGAGGAAGATCTCCTGCGCCTCGACGTCGGGTGATGAAATAGTCGAGTCATAACCGAGTGATGAAATAGATGTCTCAGGATCCGGACAGGGGGCGGAAACCCCCGTCCGGTGAGTGAGACTGGTCCCACCGTAGAAATACGAACGTAGAAATACGAAGCAGAAGTACGAGAAAGAGGTCGGATGATGCGTACGCGTCCGCTGAAGGTGGCGCTGCTGGGCTGTGGAGTGGTCGGCTCAGAGGTGGCGCGCATCATGACGACGCACGCCGACGACCTCGCCGCGCGCATCGGCGCCCCGGTCGAGCTCGCCGGCGTGGCCGTCCGCCGCCCGGACAAGGTCCGCGGGGGCGTCCCGGCCGAGCTGATCACCACCGACGCGACCGCCCTCGTCAAACGGGGCGACATCGACGTCGTCGTCGAGGTCATCGGCGGGATCGAGCCGGCCCGCACCCTCATCACCACCGCGTTCGAGCACGGCGCCTCCGTGGTCTCCGCGAACAAGGCGCTCCTCGCGCAGGACGGCGCGACGCTCTACGCCGCCGCCCAGCAGCACGGCCAGGACCTGTACTACGAGGCCGCCGTCGCCGGCGCCATCCCGCTGATCCGGCCGCTCCGCGAGTCCCTCGCCGGCGACAAGATCAACCGTGTGATGGGCATCGTCAACGGCACGACGAACTTCATCCTCGACAAGATGGACAACTCCGGCGCCGGATACTCCGAGGCGCTCGACGAGGCCACCGCCCTCGGGTACGCCGAGGCCGACCCGACCGCCGACGTCGAGGGCTTCGACGCCGCCGCCAAGGCCGCCATCCTCGCCGGGATCGCCTTCCACACGCGCGTGCGCCTCGACGACGTCTACCGCGAGGGCATGACCGAGGTCACCGCCGCCGACTTCGCCTCGGCGAAGCAGATGGGCTGCACCATCAAGCTGCTCGCGATCTGCGAGCGGGCCGCCGACGGCGAGTCCGTCACCGCGCGCGTGCACCCCGCGATGATCCCGCTGAGCCACCCGCTCGCCTCCGTCCGCGAGGCGTACAACGCCGTCTTCGTCGAGGCCGACGCCGCCGGGCAGCTCATGTTCTACGGCCCCGGCGCCGGCGGCGCCCCGACGGCCTCGGCCGTCCTCGGCGACCTCGTCGCCGTGTGCCGCAACAAGCTCAACGAGGCCAACGGCCCCGGCGAGTCCGCGTACACCCAGCTGCCCGTGAGCCCCATGGGCGACGTGGTGACGCGGTACCACATCAGCCTCGACGTGGCCGACAAGCCGGGCGTCCTCGCCCAGGTCGCGACGGTCTTCGCCGAGCACGGCGTATCCATCGATACGGTGCGCCAGCACGGTCGACAGGACGGAGACGGCGAGGCCTCTCTCGTCGTCGTCACCCACCGCGCGCCCGACGCCGCCCTCTCCGGGACCGTCGAGGCGCTGCGCAAGCTCGACACCGTACGCGGTGTCGCCAGCATCATGCGTGTTGAAGGGGAGTAAAGGACCCATGACCAGCAAGGGCACCCACCAGTGGCGCGGCATCATCGAGGAGTACCGGGACCGCCTTCCGGTCACGGACACGACGCCCGTCGTCACGCTCCGTGAGGGCGGCACGCCGCTCGTCCCCGCTCAGGTCCTCTCCGAGCGCACGGGCTGCGAGGTGCACCTCAAGGTCGAGGGCGCCAACCCCACCGGCTCCTTCAAGGACCGGGGCATGACCATGGCCATCACCAAGGCCAAGGAGGAGGGCGCGCAGGCCGTCATCTGCGCGTCCACCGGCAACACCTCCGCCTCGGCCGCCGCCTACGCGGTACGGGCCGGCATGGTGTCGGCCGTCCTCGTGCCCCAGGGCAAGATCGCGCTCGGCAAGATGGGCCAGGCGCTCATCCACGGCGCGAAGATCCTCCAGGTCGACGGCAACTTCGACGACTGCCTGACGCTGGCCCGCAGCCTCTCCGAGAACTACCCGGTGGCGCTGGTCAATTCGGTCAACCCGGTGCGCATCGAGGGTCAGAAGACCGCCGCGTTCGAGATCGTGGACATGCTGGGCGACGCCCCCGACATCCACGTCCTGCCCGTGGGCAACGCCGGCAACATCACGGCGTACTGGAAGGGGTACACCGAGTACGCCGCCGACGCCATGTCCACCCACCGGCCGCGCATGTGGGGCTTCCAGGCCTCCGGTTCCGCGCCGCTCGTGCGCGGCGAGATCGTCAAGGACCCGTCGACGATCGCCACCGCGATCCGCATCGGCAACCCGGCCTCGTGGGACTACGCGATCGCCGCGCGCGACGAGTCGGGCGGCTTCATCGACGAGGTGACGGACCGTGAGATCCTGCGCGCCTACCGCCTGTTGGCCGCCCAGGAGGGCGTCTTCGTCGAGCCCGCGTCGGCCGCCTCGGTCGCCGGTCTCCTGAAGGCCGCCGAGCAGGGCAAGGTCGACCCGGGCCAGACGATCGTCTGCACCGTCACGGGCAACGGCCTGAAGGACCCCGACTGGGCCGTGGCCGGCGCGCCGCAGCCCGTCACCGTCCCCGTCGACGCCGCGGCCGCCGCCGAGCGTCTCGGCCTGGCCTGATCCCACCGCTTCACCCCGCCCTCGCGCGGGGTGAAGCGCTGATCGAAACCCGATCAGGAACGTACATAGGCGCACAGGTTGGCCCGCGACACGCATCGTGCGCCTCCTGTGCGCCCTATGTCGCCACAGAACCTTCCTTCGATAGGCTGTACCGAACCCGCCCCGACGCATATGCGCGGTGTTGTTGCCGTTGTCGCCTTCGTGGCCGAAACGGCCCCCGGGTCCCCGAGTACCTCTCAAGCCAAGCCTGTTGTGTGAACCACCTGTTGTCGCAATCAAGGAGAGTCATCGAGCGATGGCCGGTCCAGCGTTCCGCGCCGCCGCCGTACGGGTGCGCGTCCCCGCCACCAGCGCCAATCTCGGCCCGGGCTTCGATGCCTTCGGCCTGTCGCTGGGCCTCTACGACGACGTCGTCGTCCGGGTAGCCGACTCGGGGCTGCACGTCGACATCGCCGGCGAGGGTGCGGAGACCCTCCCGCGCGACGAGAGCCACCTGCTCGTACGTTCCCTGCGCACGGCCTTCGACCTGCTCGGCGGACAGCCGCGCGGTCTTGAGGTCGTCTGCGCCAACCGCATCCCGCACGGCCGCGGCCTCGGCTCCTCCTCCGCCGCCATCTGCGCCGGCATCGTCGCCGCCCGCGCCGTGACCATAGGCGGGGACGCCAAGCTCGACGAGGCGGCCCTGCTCGAACTGGCCACCGAGATCGAGGGGCACCCCGACAACGTCGCCGCCTGTCTGCTCGGCGGCTTCACGCTCGCCTGGACCGAGTCCGGCGCCGCGCGGGCGATCAGGATGGATCCCTCGGATTCCATCGTTCCGGTGGTTTTCGTCCCCGGGAAGGCGGTACTGACCGAGACCGCCCGCGGACTTCTGCCCCGCACCGTCCCGCACGTGGACGCCGCGGCCAACGCCGGGCGCGCCGCCCTCCTCGTCGAGGCCCTGACCCGTCGCCCCGAGCTGCTGCTCTCGGCCACCGAGGACCGGCTGCACCAGGAGTACCGGGCCCCCGCGATGCCGGAGAGCATCGCCCTTGTGAACCGACTGCGCGCGGACGGCGTCCCCGCGGTCATCTCCGGCGCGGGCCCCACGGTGCTCGCGCTGGCCGAACACGGGACGGCCGACAAGGTCGCCCGACTGGCGGGCGAGGGCTGGGCCGCGAACCGGCTCGACCTCGACGCGTCCGGAGCGAGCGTGCTGCCGCTGGCGCCCTAGGGGCACGGCGGCGCGGGGGCGCCGGGCAGCGTCCCCGCACTGCTCCGGACACGAGATTGCCGGTGAGGGAGAGGGGGAATGTTTGTCGGAGCCGGTAGTGTTAACCTCAAGTCAGCACCCGGCGCCTTTGTGGCGCGGTGCTGAGTGTCCCCATCAGGGACCACCGATTCTTCCGGGAGCCTCCCCAACTGCCTGAGCAGCCTGCCTGAGCAGTTTCGAGCACGCTCCGGAACCGGCACGACACCCCTCGCTCTTTCGCAGTGAGGGCCGAGCAGGGGGCGCTCGGGCCGGACCCACAGCACGTTTCTCTCTCCGCCGTACCCGGCGGGACCACCGCCCCGGACACGGTCCACAAGCCAGGACCCTGCCGGACAGCACAACCGGTCGCCGAGCCAGATGGCCGACGTCCGCTCCAGGGAAGGACCCTTCGTGAGCGACACCACCGATCTGATGGGCGTGACTGCCGACAACAGTGTCGACACCGCCGCGCCCGCCGCAGGTGCTGCCACCGGCGGCACCGCACGGCGCCGCCGCTCCGGCACCGGCCTCGACGGCATGGTCCTGGCCGAGCTGCAGCAGGTCGCGTCCGGCCTCGGCATCAGGGGCACTGCGCGGATGCGCAAGAGCCAGCTGATCGAGGTCATCAAGGAGGCGCAGGCCGGTGGCGGTTCCGCCGCCCCCGCCAAGACCGCCGAGGCCGTCGAGACCAAGCCGAAGCGCCGCGCCACCTCCAAGGCCCGTACGGGCGACACCGCTGCCGAGGCCGCCGCGCCCAAGGTCGAGAAGGCCGAGAAGGCCGTCGCCCAGCAGCAGATCGACATCCCGGGTCAGCCGGCCAGCGACGACCAGCCGGCCGGTGAGCGCCGTCGTCGTCGCGCCACCGCCCCCGCCGGTTCGCCGGAGGGCGAGGCCAAGGCCGAGGCCGCGCAGGTCGTCAAGACCGAGGCCCGCGCCGAGACCCGTACCGAGGTCAAGACCGACGCGCAGGCCGACGCCAAGGCCGAGGGTGCCGTCGACGGCGCCGAGGGCCGTGGCCGCCGTGACCGCGGCGAGCGCGGGGAGCGCGGCGAGCGCCGTGACCGCCGTGACCGTCAGCGCGAGCGCGGCAAGGGCGACGAGCAGCAGGGCGGTGGCCAGGGCGGTCAGCGTCAGCGCCAGGGCGGCCAGGGTCAGGGCCAGCAGGGCCAGGGCCAGGGTCAGGGTCAGGGCCAGAGCCAGGGTCAGGGTCAGCAGGGTGGCCAGCAGGCCGGCCCGCAGGACGACTACGACGACGAGGCGGGCGGCCGTCGTGGCCGTCGCGGTCGCTACCGCGACCGTCGTGGCCGTCGTGGCCGTGACGACTTCCAGGCCGGCGAGCCGCAGGTCTCCGACGACGACGTCCTGATCCCCGTCGCGGGCATCCTCGACATCCTCGACAACTACGCGTTCATCCGGACCTCCGGCTACCTGCCCGGCCCGAACGACGTGTACGTCTCCCTCGCCCAGGTCCGCAAGAACGGCCTGCGCAAGGGTGACCACGTCACCGGTGCCGTGCGTCAGCCGAAGGACGGCGAGCGCCGCGAGAAGTTCAACGCGCTGGTCCGCCTGGACTCCGCGAACGGCATGGCCGCCGACTCCGGCCGCGGCCGCCCGGAGTTCAACAAGCTGACCCCGCTCTACCCGCAGGACCGGCTCCGTCTGGAGACCGACCCGGGCGTGCTGACCACGCGGATCATCGACCTCGTGTCGCCGATCGGCAAGGGCCAGCGCGGTCTGATCGTGGCCCCGCCGAAGACCGGCAAGACCATGATCATGCAGGCGATCGCCAACGCGATCACGCACAACAACCCCGAGTGCCACCTGATGGTCGTCCTGGTCGACGAGCGTCCGGAAGAGGTCACCGACATGCAGCGGTCGGTCAAGGGCGAGGTCATCTCCTCGACCTTCGACCGTCCGGCCGAGGACCACACGACCGTCGCCGAGCTGGCCATCGAGCGCGCCAAGCGTCTCGTGGAGCTGGGTCACGACGTCGTCGTCCTGCTCGACTCGATCACCCGCCTGGGCCGCGCGTACAACCTCGCGGCGCCGGCCTCCGGCCGCATCCTGTCCGGTGGTGTCGACTCGACCGCGCTCTACCCGCCGAAGCGCTTCTTCGGTGCCGCGCGCAACATCGAGGACGGCGGCTCGCTGACCATCCTCGCCACCGCGCTGGTCGACACCGGTTCGCGCATGGACGAGGTGATCTTCGAGGAGTTCAAGGGCACCGGCAACATGGAGCTCAAGCTCGACCGGAAGCTCGCCGACAAGCGCATCTTCCCGGCGGTGGACGTCGACGCGTCCGGCACCCGTAAGGAAGAGATCCTGCTCGGCGCCGACGAGCTCGCCGTCACCTGGAAGCTGCGCCGTGTGCTGCACGCGCTCGACCAGCAGCAGGCGATCGAGCTGCTTCTCGACAAGATGAAGCAGACGAAGTCGAACGGCGAGTTCCTGCTCCAGATCCAGAAGACGACGCCTGGCGGCAAGAACGACGACTGACGTGTGACCTGCGTCACACGACGGTCGCGCGACCGGAGCGGGACTTCGATCTCGTAACCCAGTCGTGACCTGCGTAAACCACTGCGCCCACCGTGCCCCGCACGGTGGGCGCAGTGCGTTGCTCAGCGAAACCTCACAGGTCCGCATGCAACCCTTTTGGGTGCTTCGCCGTCACACATGGTGAACCGAGGGCCTGAGGGAAGACGATGACCGAGCAGAACAACAGCGGCCGAATACCCGGCGCGGGAAGCGGCCGCCGCCGCAAGCCGCCCGCGAAGGGCCGACGCCGCCTCACGATCCTCCTGTCGGGGGCCGCAGCGGTCCTCGTCCTGGGCGGGGCCGGTCTGGGGTACGTGTACGTCAAGCTCGACGGCAACATCAAGGGCGTCGACATCAACGCCCAGCTCGGCGCCGAGCGCCCCGACGACGTCGACAACGGCTCGATGGACATCCTCGTCCTCGGCTCCGACTCCCGCTCCGGCGACAACGCCACGTACGGCAAGGACGAGGGCGGTGCCCGCTCCGACACCGCGATGGTCGTCCACGTCTCCGAGGGCCACAAGAAGGCCAGCGTGGTGTCCATCCCCCGCGACACCCTCGTCGACCGGCCGCGGTGCACCGACGGGAAGGGCACCTCCGTCCCCGGCGAGCAGCGCGCGATGTTCAACACGGCGTACGAGGTCGGCGGCCCGGCCTGCGCCGTCAAGACCGTCGAGGCGATGTCCGGCATCCGCATGGACCACTACATCGAGGTCGACTTCACCGGCTTCAAGAAGCTCATCGACGAACTCGGCGGCGTGGAGATCACCACCACCCAGCCGATCCAGGACTCCAAGAGCCACCTCGACCTCGCCCCGGGCACCCACACCCTCGACGGCGAGCAGTCCCTCGGCCTCGTCCGCACCCGCAAGAGCGTCGGCGACGGCAGCGACCTCGGCCGCATCCAGCTCCAGCAGGCCTTCATGAAGGCCTTCATCGACCAGGTCAAGGACGTCGGCGTCCTCACCAACCCGGCGAAGCTCCTCGACCTCGCCGACGCGGCCACCAAGGCCGTCACCCCGGACTCCGAGCTCGACTCGGTCCAGGAGCTGATGGGCTTCGCCAAGGGCCTCTCCGGCATCAGCCCCCAGAACGTCCACATGGTCACGCTGCCGGTCGAGTACGACCCCGCCGACCCCAACCGCGTCGTCCCGCTGGAGGCCCAGTCCCAGCAGGTCTGGACGGCCCTCAAGACCGACAGGCCGATCCCCGCGTCGGCGACGAAGGACGCCGCCACGGGCAAGGCCGACGGCGTCGTGAAGTAGCCCCTCCGGGCAGCCGACGACGACCGGGGACGGCCGGGGACGGTCGGGGGACGGCCGGGGGACGGCCGGGGGAGGGTCGGTGACAGGCCGGGGGAATACTTTCGGCCGGACCCCGGTTTGGGGAGATGCGGCCGGTCCTGGCAGACTGGTACGTCGGCCCCGGTTCACGTCTTCCGCAATCCGCGGAGGCGACCCGGAGCCCTCCCGAAACTAGGAGACACCTTGAAGCGCGAGATTCACCCCCAGTACGTCGAGACCCAGGTCAGCTGCACCTGTGGCGCGTCGTTCACCACCCGTAGCACCCTGACCGACGGCACCATCCGTGCCGAGGTCTGCTCCGAGTGCCACCCGTTCTACACGGGCAAGCAGAAGATCCTCGACACCGGCGGCCGCGTGGCCCGCTTCGAGGCCCGCTTCGGCAAGGCTGCTGCCGCCAAGTAGCGAGCCCCTGCGCCGGTCCACGGTCGCCCCGCGCGGGTGGCCGGGACCGGCGCTTTGCCGTCCCGTAGAACTGACGAAAACCAGGAGCCCCCGATGTTCGAGGCGGTCGAGGAACTGGTCGGCGAGCACGCCGACCTGGAGACCAAGCTCGCGGACCCTTCGGTCCACGCCGATCAGGCGAACGCGCGCAAGCTGAACAAGCGCTATGCCGAGCTGACCCCGATCATCGCCACCTACCGCTCCTGGAAGCAGACCGGTGACGACATCGAGACCGCCCGGGAGTTCGCACACGACGACCCCGACTTCGCCGCCGAGGTCAAGCTGCTGGAGAAGCAGCGGGAGGAGCTCACCGACAAGCTCCGCCTGCTCCTCGTCCCGCGCGACCCCAGCGACGACAAGGACGTCATCCTGGAGATCAAGGCGGGCGCGGGCGGCGACGAGTCCGCCCTCTTCGCCGGCGACCTGCTCCGCATGTACCTCCGGTACGCCGAGCGCGTCGGCTGGAAGACCGAGATCATCGACGCCACCGAGTCCGAGCTGGGCGGCTACAAGGACGTCCAGGTCGCCGTGAAGACCAAGGGCGGCAACGGCGCCACCGAGCCCGGCCAGGGCGTCTGGGCCCGCCTCAAGTACGAGGGCGGCGTCCACCGCGTGCAGCGCGTCCCCGCCACCGAGTCGGCCGGCCGCATCCACACCTCCGCCGCCGGCGTGCTCGTCACGCCCGAGGCCGAGGAGGTCGAGGTCGAGATCGTCGCCAACGACCTGCGCATCGACGTCTACCGCTCGTCGGGCCCCGGCGGCCAGTCGGTCAACACCACCGACTCCGCCGTCCGCATCACCCACCTGCCGACCGGCATCGTCGCCTCCTGCCAGAACGAGAAGAGCCAGCTCCAGAACAAGGAGCAGGCCATGCGCATCCTGCGCTCCCGGCTCCTCGCCGCCGCGCAGGAGGAGGCCGAGTCCAAGGCCGCCGACGCCCGTCGCAGCCAGGTCCGTACCGTCGACCGCTCCGAGAAGATCCGGACGTACAACTTCCCGGAGAACCGCATCTCGGACCACCGCGTCGGCTTCAAGGCGTACAACTTGGACCAGGTGCTCGACGGCGATCTGGACCCGATGATCCAGGCGTGCGTCGACGCCGACTCGGCCGCCAAGCTGGCCGCGGCGTAAGTTCCGTAAGCCCCACCCCGCACCACGGAGGACCAGCGTGAACCTGCTGCTTGCCGAGGTGGCCCAGGCCACCCAGCGGCTGGCCGACGCCGGCGTGCCCTCACCGCGTTTCGACGCGGAGGAGCTCGCCGCGTTCGTGCACGGCGTCAAGCGGGGGGAGCTGCACAACGTCAAGGACGCGGACTTCGACGCCCGCTACTGGGAGACGATCGCCCGCCGCGAGGCCCGCGAGCCGCTCCAGCACATCACCGGCCGGGCGTTCTTCCGCTACCTGGAGCTCCAGGTGGGGCCCGGCGTCTTCGTGCCCCGCCCCGAGACCGAGTCGGTCGTCGGCTGGGCCATAGACGCCGTACGCGCCATGGACGTCGTCGAACCGCTCATCGTCGACCTCTGTACCGGCTCCGGGGCCATCGCCCTAGCCATGGCGCAGGAGGTCCCGCGCTCGCGCGTGCACGCGGTGGAGCTCTCCGACGACGCCCTCGTCTGGACCCGGAAGAACGCCGAGGGCTCCCGCGTCACCGTCCACCAGGGCAACGCGCTGACCGCGCTCCCGGAGCTGGACGGCCAGGTCGACCTGGTCATCTCCAACCCGCCGTACATCCCGCTCACCGAGTGGGAGTACGTGGCACCCGAGGCCCGTGACCACGACCCGGAGATGGCCCTCTTCTCCGGCGAGGACGGCCTCGACACCATCCGCGGCATCGAGCGCACCGCCCACCGGCTGCTGCGCCCGGGCGGCCTCGTCGTCATCGAGCACGCGGACACCCAGGGCGGGCAGGTGCCGTGGATCTTCAACGAAGAGGCCGGCTGGGCCGACGCCGCCGACCACCCGGACCTGAACAACCGGCCGCGCTTCGCGACCGCCCGCAAGGCCATGCCATGACCGGCATGACCGCCATGACCAAGCACGTGTACGAGGAGGCCGGGAACTGATGGCACGGCGATACGACTGCAACGAGGCCACCGATCGTGTGACCGGTCTGCGCGAGGCCGCGTCCGCCGTCCGTCGGGGCGAGCTGGTCGTGCTGCCCACCGACACCGTGTACGGGATCGGGGCGGACGCCTTCAGCAGCGAGGCCGTCGCGGACCTGCTGGCCGCCAAGGGCCGGGGCCGCAACATGCCCACGCCCGTGCTCATCGGCTCCCCGAACACCCTCCACGGCCTGGTCACGGACTTCTCCGAGCACGCCTGGGAGCTCGTCGACGCCTTCTGGCCCGGCGCGCTGACCCTCGTCGCCAAGCACCAGCCGTCCCTCCAGTGGGACCTCGGCGACACCCGGGGCACCGTCGCCATCCGCATGCCGCTGCACCCGGTCGCCATCGAGCTGCTCACCGAGGTCGGCCCGATGGCCGTCTCCTCGGCCAACCTGACGGGCCACCCGTCCCCGGAGGACTGCGACGCGGCCCAGCAGATGCTGGGGGACTCCGTCTCCGTCTACCTCGACGGCGGCCCGACGCCCGGCATCGTCCCGTCCTCCATCGTCGACGTCACGGGCAAGGTGCCGGTGCTGCTGCGCGAGGGCGCGCTGTCCCCGGAGGAGCTCCGGAAGGTCGTACCCGACCTCGAGGTGGCACATTGACCGCCCCTGAGGGGCGTGGCATAGCGGGGTTCGACGACAGCAGCACCTTCCGCATCCTCCACGTCAGCACCGGCAACGTCTGCCGCTCGCCGATCACCGAGCGGCTGACCCGCCATGCCCTGTGCGACCGCCTCGGCGACCCTCTCGGCGGCGGCCTGATCGTGGAGAGCGCGGGCACCTGGGGCCACGAGGGCGCCCCCATGGAGGCCAACGCCGAACTGGTCCTCGCCGACTTCGGCGCGGACTACAGCGGCTTCGTGGGCCGCGAGCTCCTCGACGAGCACGTCATCCGCGCGGACCTGGTCCTCACGGCGACCCGCGACCACCGCGCACAGGTCATCTCGATGGGCCACTCGGCGGGCCTGCGCACCTTCACCCTGAAGGAGTTCACCCGCCTCGTCCGCGCGATCGACCCCGCCACGCTCCCGGACCCGCGCGACGAGGGCATGGTCGAACGCGCCCGAGCCCTGGTCCGCGCGGCCGCCGCTCTACGCGGGTGGCTCCTCGCCCCCTCGGTGGACGCGGACGAGGTCAACGACCCGTACGGCGCCCCCATCACCTTCTTCCGCTCGATCGGCGACGAGATCAACCAGGCGCTCGAACCGGTGGTGACCGCACTGACGGGCGTCTCGGCGCGCGACTGACGTCTGACGGCCTTGAGATGCGTCTCGGCGCGCGACTGACGGAGTGCGTGCGGGGTGCCGCGGTCGTGTCGGGCGCTGTCGCCGCGCGGTGTCGGGGGTGCGTGCCTACATTGGTGGCATGCCGGTCACCGCGCCCCCCGATGAGGATCTCGACGTCCTGCGCCGGCAGGACCCGGAGATCGCCGACGTGCTGCTCGGCGAGGAGCGGCGGCAGAGCGACAGTCTGCAGCTGATCGCGGCCGAGAACTTCACCTCGTCCGCCGTCCTCGCCGCCCTCGGTTCCCCGCTCGCCAACAAGTACGCCGAGGGCTATCCCGGCGCCCGGCACCACGGCGGCTGCGAGTACGCCGACGCCGCCGAGCGGATCGCCGTGGAACGGGCCACCGCGCTCTTCGGAGCCGATCACGCGAACGTCCAGGCGCACTCCGGCTCCTCGGCCGTCCTGGCGGCCTACGCGGCCCTCCTGAGGCCCGGGGACACCGTCCTCGCCATGGGCCTGGAGCACGGCGGGCACCTCACGCACGGGTCACCCGCCAACTTCTCCGGCCGCTGGTTCGACTTCGTCCCGTACGGCGTCGACGCCGAGACCGGCCTCGTCGACTACGAGCAGGTCGCCGCCCTCGCCCGGCACCACCGCCCCAAGGCGATCGTCTGCGGCTCCATCTCGTACCCCCGCCACCTCGACTACGGCATCTTCCGCGAGATCGCCGACGAGGTCGGCGCGTATCTGATCGCCGACGCGGCCCATCCCATCGGCCTGGTCGCCGGGGGAGCGGCCCCCAGCCCCGTCCCGTACGCCGACGTCGTCTGCGCGACCACGCACAAGGTCCTGCGCGGACCGCGCGGCGGGATGGTGCTGTGCGGTGCCGAGCTCGCGGACCGGATCGACCGGGCGGTGTTCCCGTTCACCCAGGGCGGCGCCCAGATGCACACGATCGCGGCCAAGGCGGTGGCGTTCGGCGAGGCGTCCACTCCGGCGTTCGCCACGTACGCCCATCAGGTGGTGGAACACGCGCAGGTCCTCGCCGCCGCGCTCGCCGCCGAGGGCTTCGCGCTCACCACCGGCGGGACCGACACCCACCTCATCACCGCCGACCCCGCGCCCCTCGGCATCGACGGCCGCACGGCCCGCGCCCGTCTCGCCGCCGCCGGCATGGTGCTCGACACCTGCGCGCTGCCGTACGGGGAGGGGCGGGGCATCCGGCTCGGCACGGCCGCCGTCACCACCCAGGGCATGGGCGCCCCGGAGATGGCGAGAATTGCCGCACTGTTCACCGCCGCGCTGCGTGATGATCCGGCCGAGACCGCCCGCGTCAGGGCGGAAGTACGTGCTCTGACCGGGCGTTTTCCCCCGTATGGTCGCTGAGTAGGACCCGAGCGCAACCGTTCGGGGGGCCCGCGTGTCTCCAAGCACATGGATGGCACGGCTAGGGTGTGGGGCTGAGATGGCCAGCGATTCCTGTGGGGCAGCCCGTGCGTGATTACCTGCTGACGCTCTGTGTCACGGCCGCGGTGACTTACCTCCTCACCGGTCCGGTGCGGAAGTTCGCCATCGCGACCGGGGCGATGCCGGAGATCCGCGCCCGCGACGTACACCGAGAACCGACACCGCGGCTCGGTGGCATCGCCATGTTCTTCGGGCTGTGCACGGGCTTGCTCGTCGCCGACCACCTGCAGAACCTGAGCAGCGTCTTCGAACTGTCCAACGAGCCGCGCGCGCTGCTCTCCGGCGCCGCGCTGATCTGGCTGATCGGCGTCCTCGACGACAAGTTCGAGCTGGACGCGCTCATCAAGCTGGGCGCGCAGATGATCTCGGCGGGCGTGATGGTCGCGCAGGGTCTGACGATCCTGTGGCTGCCGATCCCCGGCGTCGGCGTGGTCTCCCTGACCCCGGGCCAGGGCACGCTCCTCACGGTCGCCCTGGTCGTGGTCACCATCAACGCCGTCAACTTCGTCGACGGTCTCGACGGCCTCGCCGCCGGCATGGTCTGCATCGCAGCCGCCGCCTTCTTCCTGTACGCCTACCGGCTCTGGTACGGCTACACGATCGAGGCCGCCGCCCCCGCGACGCTCTTCACCGCCATCCTCATGGGCATGTGCCTGGGCTTCCTGCCGCACAACATGCACCCGGCGCGGATCTTCATGGGCGACTCGGGCTCGATGCTGATCGGCCTGATCCTGGCCGCTTCGGCGATCTCGATCACCGGCCAGGTCGACCCGGACGCGCTGAAGATCTTCGAGGGCTCGACCCGGGAGGCCACCCACGCCGCCCTGCCCGTCTTCATCCCGCTGGTGCTGCCGCTGACGATCATCGCGATCCCGATGGCGGACCTGGTCCTCGCGATCGTGCGCCGTACGTGGAAGGGCCAGTCGCCGTTCGCGGCCGACCGCGGGCACCTGCACCACCGGCTCCTGGAGATCGGGCACTCGCACAGCCGCGCGGTGCTGATCATGTACTTCTGGTCGGCGCTGATCGCCTTCGGGACGTTGGCGTACTCGGTCCACTCGGCCTCGATGTGGATCGTCCTCGGCATCACCGTGCTCAGCGCGATCGGTCTGGTGCTGCTCCTGCTGCCGCGGTTCACGCCGCGGGCCCCGCGCTGGGCGCAGGCCGTGGTGCCGCCGCGCTACCGACGCCGCAAGCCGGCAAGGGTGTTGGAGACCGCGGCGAGCGTCGGCGTCGACGCCGACGAGGACGCGGTCGTCACGGAAGAGCTGGTTCCGGTGCCCGCGGGGCTCCACGGGTCCACCGCCATCGGCAACCGCGGGCGCTTCACCGATCGGCGGAAGGCCGGAACACCGAGTTGACGAAAGCCGCTTCGGCGGCCAATAGCAGACAACTCGCCCTCGTGTCGCGCACACACGCGCGGACTAACCCTCATGTGTGACAGTTGGCACACCTTACGGGTAAAGACCTCATCAAATAGTTTGTGATACCGTTCACGAGACCCGGCGACAGAGCCGAAAGACCGTAGTGCGACGGTCCGTTGGCCCCGAGACCCACCTCGGACCGGGCTTACGCTCGTCCATGACGACACCATCGCCCCCTCCAGCAAGCGGAGACACCGCCATGCCGTCCAACGACGCACGCATCCTTCTGCACACCATCGTTCCCACCGCTGTCGTCGGCGCTGTCGCCACGGTCATCAGCGGCGTGCTCGCGGGTGGCAAGGGGGCGATCGGCGCCGTCGTCGGCACTTTGGTCGTGATCCTCTTCATGGGGATCGGGCAGTTGGTTCTGCAGCGGACGGCGAAGTCGCTTCCGCACCTCTTCCAGGCCATGGGGCTGATGCTCTACACGGCCCAGTTGCTGGTGCTCTTCATCTTTCTCGCCTTGCTCAAGAACACGACGCTGTTCGACTTCAAGGCCTTCGCCTTCACGTTGCTCGCGACGACCGTGGTGTGGGTCGCCGCGCAGGCCCGTGCGTACATGAAGGCCAAGATCACGTACATCGACCCCGGAAACACGGGGTCGAAGTCGTGAAGGGTAGGGCCGGGATAAAGCCACGTTCGGCTTCCTGCTATCGTCCGGTGCCAACTGCGGCATTGCGGGCGCGGGCATCCGAGACGCCTGTCCCAGCGCGAGGCTCGATGCCGAACCGCCGCCCCCTTATCCGTAAGACCAGTCCAGTGCCGACCCGCGGCTGCGTGCCGCGCCGACACAACGAGGTTGCCGTACCTATGCGCCACGCTGAAGGAGCCCGCGGTGAGTGCTGACCAGACGCTTGCCTTCGACCCGGATTGCCACATCTTCAGTGGATGCGGCTTCCCGGCTCCGGGCCTGCACACGTTCATGTACGAGCCCATCGCCACGGTGGCCGGCATCGAGATCACGAAGCCGATGCTGCTCGCCGTGCTCGGGTCGATCGTGGTCGTCGGGTTCTTCTGGGCCGCCTTCAACAAGCCCAAGCTGATCCCCGGCAAGATGCAGATGGTCGGCGAGGCCGGTTACGACTTCGTGCGCCGCGGCATCGTCTACGAGATCATCGGCAAGAAGGACGGCGAGAAGTACGTCCCCTTCATGGTGTCGTTGTTCTTCTTCGTCTGGATCATGAACCTCTGGTCGATCATTCCGCTCGCCCAGTTCCCGGTCACCTCGCTGATCGCCTTCCCGGCCGGTCTCGCGCTGATCGTGTACGTCATGTGGATCTCGCTCACCTTCAAGAAGCACGGCTTCGTGGGCGGCTGGAAGAACATCGTCGGCTACGACAAGTCCCTCGGTGCCATCCTCCCGATGGTCGTCGTCCTCGAGTTCTTCTCGAACCTCCTGATCCGGCCCTTCACGCACGCGGTGCGACTGTTCGCGAACATGTTCGCCGGGCACCTGCTGATCGTGATGTTCTCGCTGGCCACCTGGTACCTCATGAACGGCCTGGGCTTCGTCTACGCCGGTGCCTCGTTCGTGATGGTCCTCGTGATGACCGCCTTCGAGCTCTTCATCCAGGCCGTCCAGGCGTACGTCTTCGTGCTCCTGGCCTGCAGCTACATCCAGGGCGCGCTCTCCGAGCACCACTGAGCCGTTCCGGCCCCGTAGCTCCACCCCCGAAACCATCAGTCGTCCGGTGGCCAACCCCCACCGGGTCATTGAAAGAGAAGGAAGTAACGGCATGTCCGCTGCTCTCGACATGATCAACCTTGCCGCCGAAGGTGGCAGCGCCAAGACCAACGTCGTCGGCAACGTCGCCTCGATCGGTTACGGCCTCGCCGCGATCGGCCCCGGCGTCGGCGTCGGCATCATCTTCGGTAACGGTACGCAGGCTCTCGCCCGCCAGCCCGAGGCTGCCGGCCTGATCCGCACCAACCAGATCATGGGCTTCGCCTTCTGTGAGGCGCTCGCCCTCATCGGCATCGTCATGGGCTTCGTCTACCAGTAAGCCGGACCGACTGCC
This sequence comes from Streptomyces sp. NPDC042346, assembly GCF_055581845.1. Lineage (NCBI taxonomy): Bacteria > Bacillati > Actinomycetota > Actinomycetes > Kitasatosporales > Streptomycetaceae > Streptomyces > Streptomyces sp. NPDC042346. The sequence goes on from NZ_JBVJEH010000001.1 coordinate 1,425,389, forward strand.
CGATTCTTTTACGGAAGGCACTGATGTGAACGCGCTTCTTCTTGCGCAGGCGGAGGAGCCCCAGCCTCCTCTGATCCCGCATCTTGACGAGCTCGTCATCGGCCTGATCGCCTTCGTCATCGTCTTCGGCTTCCTCGCCAAGAAGCTCCTCCCGAACATCAACAAGGTTCTGGACGAGCGTCGCGAGGCCATCGAGGGCGGCATCGAGAAGGCCGAGTCGGCCCAGATCGAGGCCCAGAGCGTGCTGGAGCAGTACAAGGCCCAGCTCGCCGAGGCCCGCCACGAGGCCGCGCGTCTTCGCCAGGAGGCGACGGAGCAGGGCACCGCGATCATCCAGGAGATGAAGGCGGAAGGCCAGCGCCAGCGCGAGGAGATCATCGCGGCCGGCCACTCGCAGATCGAGGCCGACCGCAAGGCCGCGTCCGCGTCGCTGCGTCAGGACGTGGGCAAGCTCGCCACCGACCTGGCCGGCAAGCTGGTCGGCGAGTCCCTCGAGGACACCGCCCGCCAGAGCCGGACGATCGACCGCTTCCTCGATGAGCTCGAGGAGAAGGCGGAGGCCGTCCGATGAACGGAGCGAGCCGCGAGGCACTGTCCGCCGCCCGCGAGTCCCTCGACGCGCTGACCGACAACACGCCGGTCGACGCGACGAAGCTCTCGGACGAGCTGACCGCCGTCACCGCGCTCCTCGACCGCGAGGTGTCGCTGCGCCGGGTCCTGACCGACCCCGCTCAGTCGGGTGAGGCCAAGGCCGAGCTCGCGCAGCGACTCCTGAGCGGTCAGGTGGGCGGCGAGGCCGTCGACCTGGTCTCGGGCATGGTGCGCAACCGCTGGTCGCGTTCGCGTGACCTCGTCGACGCGGCGGAGGAGCTGGCGAACATCGCCGACCTCACCGCGGCGCAGAAGGCGGGCGCGCTCGACGGCGTCGAGGACGAGCTGTTCCGGTTCGGCCGGATCGTGTCCTCCAGCCCCGAGCTCCGCTCGGCGCTGACGGACAAGGCCGCCACGGCCACCGCCAAGGGCGCGCTGCTCCGCAGCCTGCTCGGCGGCAAGGCCCACGCGACCACCGAGCGCCTGGTCGTCCGTCTGGTGACCCAGCCCCGGGGACGTAGCCTGGAAGCGGGACTCGAGTCCCTCTCCAAGCTCGCCGCGGCGCGCCGGAACCGGATGGTCGCCGTCGTCACCACGGCGGTGCCGCTGTCCGACCAGCAGAAGCAGCGCCTCGGTGCCGTTCTGGCCAAGCTGTACGGCCGGGAGATGCACCTGAACCTCGACGTGGACCCGGCGGTCCTCGGTGGGATCACGGTGCAGGTCGGCGACGAGGTCATCAACGGGACCATCGCGGAGCGCCTCGGCGAGGCGACCCGGCGACTGGCCGGCTGACGGCTGCGGCCACCACAGCAACAAGCATCACAGCATCATTAGCGGCCCGGTTGGGCCGTGCAGAGATTGCAGAAGATTCCTGGGGGTCGGCCCCCAGACCCCTTAAGAAACTTCGGGCCCAACAAGGAGAGCAGGGAACCCAGATGGCGGAGCTCACGATCCGGCCGGAGGAGATCCGGGACGCACTGGAGAACTTTGTCCAGTCGTACCAGCCGGACGCGGCCTCGCGCGAGGAGGTCGGCACGGTCAGCCTGGCCGGCGACGGCATCGCGAAGGTCGAGGGTCTTCCCTCGGCCATGGCGAACGAGCTGCTGAAGTTCGAGGACGGCACCCTCGGCCTCGCGCTGAACCTCGAAGAGCGCGAGATCGGTGCGATCGTCCTCGGCGAATTCAGCGGCATCGAGGAGGGACAGTCGGTGCAGCGCACCGGCGAGGTCCTCTCCGTCGGTGTCGGTGAGGGCTACCTCGGCCGCGTTGTCGACCCGCTCGGCAACCCGATCGACGGCCTCGGCGAGATCGCGACCGAGGGCCGCCGCGCCCTCGAGCTGCAGGCCCCGGGCGTTATGGCCCGTAAGTCGGTGCACGAGCCGATGGAGACCGGCTACAAGGCCGTCGACGCCATGACGCCGGTCGGCCGTGGTCAGCGTCAGCTGATCATCGGTGACCGTCAGACCGGCAAGACCGCTCTGTGTGTCGACACGATCATCAACCAGCGCGACAACTGGCGCTCGGGCGACGTGAACAAGCAGGTTCGCTGCATCTACGTCGCCGTCGGCCAGAAGGGCTCGACCATCGCGTCCGTTCGCGGCGCCCTGGAAGAGGCCGGTGCGCTCGAGTACACGACGATCGTCGCCGCCCCGGCGTCCGACCCGGCCGGCTTCAAGTACCTGGCGCCGTACACCGGTTCCGCCATCGGTCAGCACTGGATGTACCAGGGCAAGCACGTCCTGATCGTCTTCGACGACCTGTCGAAGCAGGCCGACGCCTACCGCGCCGTGTCGCTGCTGCTGCGCCGCCCGCCGGGCCGTGAGGCCTACCCGGGTGACGTCTTCTACCTGCACTCGCGTCTGCTCGAGCGCTGCGCGAAGCTCTCGGACGAGCTCGGTGCCGGTTCGATGACCGGTCTCCCGATCGTCGAGACCAAGGCGAACGACGTGTCGGCGTTCATCCCGACCAACGTCATCTCCATCACCGACGGCCAGTGCTTCCTGGAGTCCGACCTGTTCAACGCCGGCCAGCGCCCGGCCCTGAACGTCGGTATCTCGGTCTCCCGTGTCGGTGGCTCCGCCCAGCACAAGGCGATGAAGCAGATCTCCGGTCGCCTCCGTGTGGACCTGGCCCAGTTCCGTGAGCTGGAGGCGTTCGCCGCCTTCGGTTCGGACCTGGACGCCGCGTCGAAGGCGCAGCTGGAGCGTGGACAGCGCATGGTCGAGCTGCTCAAGCAGGCTCAGTACCAGCCGATGCCCACCGAGAACCAGGTCGTCTCCGTCTGGGCCGGTACCACCGGCAAGATGGACGACGTCCCGGTCGCCGACATCCGTCGCTTCGAGGCCGAGCTCCTGGCGTACCTCCGCCAGAACCACTCGGGTCTCATGACCTCCATCCGTGAGGGCGGCAAGATGTCCGACGACACCCTGCAGTCCGTCGGTGACGCCATCGCGGAGTTCAAGAAGCAGTTCGAGACCTCTGACGGCAAGCTGCTGGGCGAGGACGCTCCTGCCGCCGTCAACGTCTCGAAGTGACGACGGAAGGGACCTGACTCATGGGAGCGCAGCTCCGGGTCTACAAGCGTCGCATCAAATCCGTCACCGCGACGAAGAAGATCACCAAGGCGATGGAGATGATCGCCGCCTCGCGTGTCGTCAAGGCGCAGCGCAAGGTACAGGCATCGACTCCGTACGCGACCGAGCTGACCCGCGCGGTCACGGCGGTGGCCACGGGTGCCAATGACCGGCACCCGCTGACCACCGAGGCGGAGAACCCGATCCGTGCCGCGGTCCTGCTCCTCTCGAGCGACCGCGGTCTGGCCGGCGCCTTCAACTCCAACGCCATCAAGGCGGCGGAAAAGCTGACGGCGAAGCTGGAGGGCGAGGGCCGCGAGGTCACCGTCTACGTCGTCGGCCGTCGAGGCATCGCGCACTACAACTTCCGCGAGCGGAAGCTGGCCGGTACGTGGACCGGGTTCACGGACCAGCCGTCGTACGGCGACGCCAAGACGATCGCGGCACCGCTGATCGAGGCGATCGAGAAGGACACGGCGGAGGGCGGCGTGGACGAGCTCCACATCGTCTACACCGAGTTCGTCTCGATGATGACGCAGACCGCGGTCGAGGCCCGGCTGCTGCCCCTCAGCCTCGACGAGGTGGCGAAGGAGGCCGGCGATTCGGACACGCTCCGTCCGCTGTACGACTTCGAGCCGTCGGCGGAGGACGTCCTCGACGCCCTGCTGCCCCGGTACGTCGAGAGCCGTATCTACAACGCGCTGCTCCAGTCGGCTGCTTCCAAGCACGCCGCCACGCGCCGCGCGATGAAGTCGGCCACCGACAACGCGGGAGACTTGATCAACAATCTCTCCCGACTTGCCAACGCGGCCCGCCAGGCCGAAATCACCCAGGAAATCAGCGAGATCGTCGGTGGCACCGCAGCCCTGGCCGACGCGACCGCGGGGAGTGACAAGTAATGACGACCACTGTTGAGACGGCCGCCGCCACGGGCCGCGTCGCCCGGGTCATCGGCCCGGTCGTCGACGTGGAGTTCCCCGTCGACGCGATGCCGGCGATCTACAACGCGCTGCACGTCGAGGTCATGGACCCGACCGAGGAGGGCGCGACCAAGACGCTGACCCTCGAGGTCGCCCAGCACCTCGGTGACGGCGTCGTCCGCGCCATCTCCATGCAGCCCACCGACGGCCTGGTCCGCCAGGCCCCGGTGACCGACACCGGCACGGGCATCACCGTTCCCGTCGGTGACGTCACCAAGGGCCGTGTGTTCAACACGCTGGGTGAGGTGCTGAACGCCGATGCCTCCACCGTGGCCGACGCGCCGCGCTGGACGATCCACCGCAAGGCCCCGGCCTTCGACCAGCTCGAGTCCAAGACCGAGATGTTCGAGACCGGCCTGAAGGTCGTCGACCTCCTCACCCCGTACGTCAAGGGTGGAAAGATCGGTCTGTTCGGTGGTGCCGGTGTCGGCAAGACCGTTCTGATCCAGGAAATGATCGTCCGTGTGGCCAAGCTGCACGACGGTGTTTCGGTCTTCGCGGGCGTCGGCGAGCGCACCCGTGAGGGCAACGACCTCATGGTCGAGATGGAAGAAGCGGGCGTTCTGGACAAGACCGCGCTTGTCTTCGGCCAGATGGACGAGCCGCCGGGCACGCGTCTCCGCGTCGCCCTGGCCGGTCTGACCATGGCGGAGTACTTCCGCGATGTGCAGAAGCAGGATGTTCTCTTCTTCATCGACAACATCTTCCGCTTCACCCAGGCCGGTTCCGAGGTCTCGACCCTGCTCGGCCGTATGCCCTCCGCGGTGGGTTACCAGCCGAACCTGGCCGACGAGATGGGTCTCCTCCAGGAGCGCATCACGTCGACCCGTGGTCACTCGATCACCTCGATGCAGGCGATCTACGTCCCCGCGGACGACCTGACCGACCCGGCTCCGGCCACCACCTTCGCCCACCTCGACGCGACGACGGTTCTTTCCCGTCCGATCTCCGAGAAGGGCATCTACCCGGCCGTGGACCCGCTGGACTCCACGTCCCGGATCCTGGACCCGCGCTACATCGCGCAGGACCACTACGACGCCGCCACGCGCGTCAAGGGAATCCTGCAGAAGTACAAGGACCTCCAGGACATCATCGCGATTCTCGGTATCGACGAGCTGAGCGAGGAGGACAAGCTCGTTGTCCACCGCGCCCGCCGTGTCGAGCGCTTCCTGTCCCAGAACACCCACGCGGCGAAGCAGTTCACCGGTGTGGACGGTTCGGACGTTCCGCTCGACGAGTCGATCGCCGCGTTCAACGCGATCTGCGACGGGGACTACGACCACTTCCCCGAGCAGGCCTTCTTCATGTGTGGTGGCGTCGAGGACCTCAAGAAGAACGCCAAGGAGCTTGGCGTCTCCTGAGCCCCGTGCTCCCGAGGGGGGCGGGATCCGTCCCGCCCCCCTCACCACGCCCATTAGAATTGACCCCAACACCCGGCACGACCGCCGGGTGGTGACCCGAGGAGCCACCCTTGGCTGCTGAGCTGCACGTCGAGCTGGTCGCCGCGGACCGGAGTGTCTGGTCCGGCGAGGCCACCCTGGTCATCGCGCGTACCACCTCCGGCGACATCGGCGTCATGCCCGGCCACCAGCCGCTGCTCGGTGTGCTGGAGTCGGGCCCGGTGACCATCCGTACCAGTGAGGGCGCGACCGTCGTCGCCGCCGTCCACGGCGGATTCATCTCCTTCGCCGACGACAAGCTGTCTCTGCTCGCGGAGATCTGCGAGCTGGCGGACGAGATCGACGCCCAGCGCGCCGAGCGCGCGCTGGAGCGTGCGAAGTCGGACTCCGACGCCGCCGCCGAGCGGCGCGCCGATGTCCGGCTGCGCGCGGTATCGGTCCGCTGACGGACCGCGCCGAGTAGAAGTGCCCTCAGCCGCGGCACGGTCTGGAATTATCCGGACCGTGCCGCGGCTGAGGCGATGCAGATGCAGGTGTATTTCGGTTGGGTCGGCTGTGCCGGCCACGGGACGCAGCGAGGAGGTCGGTGAAGATGTTCCTCGCTCTGCTCGTGTGCGGCCTGGTCGTCGCACTGGTGGTGATCGGGCTCTTCGTCTTCGGCTTGCGCCGGAGGCTGATCCAGCGTGCCGGCGGCACCTTCGACTGCTCCCTGCGCTGGGACATCCCCGACGAGCCGGACCCGACCGGCAAGGGCTGGGTGTACGGCGTCGCCCGCTACAGCGGTGACGAGATCGCCTGGTTCCGTGTCTTCTCCTACGCGCCCCGCCCGCGCCGTGTCCTGGAGCGCTCGGTCATCGTGGCGCAGGAGCGCCGGATGCCCGAGGGCGAGGAGGAGCTCGCGCTGCTCTCCGACGCGGTGATCCAGGCCTGTACGTACGACGGCGTCCGGCTGGAGCTCGCGATGAGCGAGGACGCCCGGACCGGTTTCATGGCCTGGCTGGAGGCGGCGCCTCCCGGCCAGAGGGTGAACGTTGCCTGAGTTCCCGGTCGCTTGACGCGTGAAGAAGCGGGGGTCGGCGTGCTGCGCCGGCCCCCGCTTCGTCGTGCCGCTTGCTAGTTCAGGCCGGTGTTGATGGCGCCGACGAGCTCGCCGTTGGTGGTGTCACCGCTGAACTCCCAGAAGAACGCTCCGCCGAGGCCCTGGTTCTTGGCCCAGCTCATCTTCGAGTTCACGGTGGCCGGGGTGTCGTAGCTCCACCAGTTGGTGCCGCACTTGGCGTACGCCGTGCCCGCGACGGTGCCGGTGGACGGGCAGGAGGTCTTCAGGACCTTGTAGTCCTCGATCCCCGGCTCGTACGTGCCCGCCGCCGGGCCCGTCGCCGTGCCGCCGGGGGCGTCCTGGGTGACGCCGGTCCAGCCGCGGCCGTAGAAGCCGATGCCGAGGAGCAGCTTCGAGGCAGGGACGCCCTTCGCCTTGAACTTGGCGATCGCCTCGGCGGAGTTGAAGCCCGCCTGGGGGATGCCGGCGTAGGAGGTGAGCGGGGAGTGCGGGGCCGTCGGGCCCTGCGCCGCCCAGGCGCCGAAGAAGTCGTACGTCATGACGTTGAACCAGTTCATGTACTGCGCCGCACCCGCGTAGTCGGCGGCGTCGATCTTGCCGCCGGCGGAGGCGTCGGCCGTGACGGCCGCGGTGACCAGGTTGTTCGCACCGAACTTGGCGCGCATGGCCTGCATCATGTTCTTGAAGGAGGCCGCACCGCTGGTGTCGCAGGAGAGACCGCAGGCGTTCGGGTACTCCCAGTCCAGGTCGATGCCGTCGAAGACGTCGGCCCAGCGCGGGTCCTCGACCAGGTCGTAGCAGGACTGGGCGAAGGCGGTCGGGTTCTGCACGGCCTGGCCGAAGCCGCCGGACCAGGTCCAGCCGCCGAAGGACCAGAGGATCTTGATGTTCGGGTACGCCTTCTTCAGCTTGCGCAGCTGGTTGAAGTTGCCGCGCAGCGGCTGGTCCCAGGTGTCGGCGACGCCGTCGACGGACTGGTCGGCGGTGTAGGCCTTGTCGTAGTCGGCGTAGGCGTCACCGATGGTGCACTTGCCGCCCGTGACGTTGCCGAAGGCGTAGTTGATGTGGGTGATCTTGGACGCGGAGCCCGAGGTCACGATGTTCTTCACGTGGTAATTGCGGCCGTAGACGCCCCAGTTCGTGAAGTAGCCCATCTTCACCACGTTGGGGGGCGGGGTGCCGCCTCCGCCGGTGGTGCGGACGGGGACCGGGCCGGCGGCGGGGCCGGTCTGGTCGATGGTGTCGCGGGCGACGACCGTGTAGCTGTAGTCGGTGCCGGCGCTCAGGCCCTGGTCGGTGTAGGTCAGGCCGGTGAGCGTGGTGACCTTCGTGCCGTCGCGCAGGACGTCGTAGTTCTTGACGCCCTTGTCGTCGGTCGCGGCGGTCCAGGTCAGCTTCACCGAGGTGTCGGTGATGGCGGAGGCGACCGGGGTGCCGGGGGCCGAGGGCGGGTTGTCGCCCGGCTGGGAGGTGCCGTCGCAGGCGGCGCCGTTGATCTTACAGCCGGTGGGCGCGCCCGAGCCGGAGCCGTTGTAGCCGAAGGAGACGGAGGCGCCGGGCGCGAGGGTCCCGTTCCAGCCGACGTTCTTGGCGGTCCAGTGGTTTCCGGAGCTGGTGACGGTGGCGTCCCAGGCGGAGGTGACGGCGGTGCCGGCGGGGTAGTCCCACTCGACGGTCCAGGAGCTGATGCTGGTGGTGCCGGTGTTCTTGATGGTCCAGTTGGCGCCGAAGCCGGTGCCCCAGTCGGACGACTTGGTGTACGTCGCCGTGGCCGAGGTGGCCGCTTCGGCGGGGGTCGCGAGGCCGACCATGGCGGCCAGCGGCAGGATCAGGGCGGTCAGACCGGCGGCGGCCCGGTGTCTGAACCCTGTTCTGCGCGTCGGTGCTTGAGTGCTCAACGGTGCTCCTCAAGTTGCGGACGGACAAGGTGGGGGTGGTCCGTGAAGATGCGCGCGCCCCGCGAGCGTAGGAAGGTCTGGACCAATCGTCAAGAGGTCCAGACCAACGTCGCCGACTTCGCCTACACGCCCAACTCCTGTGCCAGGACCGCCGCTTGGACCCTGCTCCGCAGCTCCAGCTTCCCCAGCACCTTGCTGACGTGCGTCTTCACCGTCGCCTCCGCCATGTCGAGACGTACCGCGATCTCCGCGTTCGACAGACCGCCGCCGAGCGCCGACAGCACCTCCCGCTCCCGGGGCGTCAGGGCGTCGAGCACCGCGGGGTCCCTCCCGGTCGTCGACCGCGCCGGGCGGCCCGTCGCCGCGAACTCGGCGATCAGCCGCCGGGTCACCGCCGGGGCGATGAGACCCTCGCCGCGCCCCACCGTCCGTACCGCCTCGATCAGCTCCCGCGCCTCCGCGTTCTTCAGCAGGAAGCCCGCGGCGCCCGCCCGCAGCGCACCGAACACATACGCGTCCAGGTCGAAGGTGGTCAGGACGAGGACGTCCGCGAGCCCCTCCGACACGACGATCCCGGTCGCCGTCACCCCGTCCATCCGCGGCATCTGCACGTCCATCAGGACCAGGTCGGGGCGGAGTTCGCGGGCCAGCTCCACCGCCCGCTCCCCGTCCGCCGCCTCCCCGACCACCTCGATGTCCGGGGCGCTGCCCAGGATCAGGACGAGCCCCGCCCGTACCGCGCTCTGGTCCTCGGCGACCACCACCCGCACCGTCATGCCCGCTCCTCGTCGTTCGCGCGCACGGGCAGTTCCGCCCGGACCCGCCACCGTTTCCGTCCCTCGTCGTCCGTGACCGGACCCGCCTCGAAGACCCCGTCGAGCAGGGCCACCCGCTCCCGCATCCCCACCAGGCCGGCCCCCGAACCGGGCGCGGTCGGGCCGGACCGTTCCCCGTACGGACTGGTCACCCGCACCCACAGCGCGCCCGGATCCTGCCCCAGGGTCACCCGCACCTCGCCGGGCGCCGCGTGCTTGAGCGCGTTGGTCAGGGACTCCTGCACGATCCGGTACGCGGCCAGCTCCACCGGCGCCGGGAGGCCCGCGGTGCTCCTCCGGGTGTCGTCGAGGACGAGGACGAGACCGCTCGGCTCGGCGTTGGCCGTGGACTGGGCCACCAGCGCGTCAAGACCCGCGAGCGTGGGCGCGGCGGCCGGCTCCGCGTCCCCGCTGCTGTCCCGCAGCAGCCCGATGAGCCGCCGCATCTCGGCGAGCCCCGCCACGCTGTTCTCCCGGATCACGGTCAGCGCCTGCCGGGTCGTGGCCGGCTCGTCGAGCGAGAGCGCGGCCGTCGAGTGGATCGCGATCGCGGAGAGGTTGTTCGCCACCATGTCGTGCAGCTCGCGCGCCATCCGCGACCGCTCGGCCACCACCGCCTGCGTCCGGTCCATCTCGGCGAGGAGCGCGGTCTGCTCGGCGCGCAGCCGGGCGGCGTCCGCCGCGTCCCGGTGGTTGCGGACGACCGCGCCGGTGATCGCGGGGAGGAAGGCGACCATGCCGGTGATCACGCCCACGAGGAGCGCGATCGCGTTCTGCCACCAGACGAGGAACGTCACCGTGGTCGCGACGGTGATGAGGGCCATGGTGTACGGGATGCGCCGGGCCCGCGCGGGCGTGCCGTAGACCACGGCCGCGTAGACCACGTCCGTGAACATCAGGACCGTGGCGAGATTGCCGTTGGTGAACTGGTCGCCGACGATCGCCAGCGTCCCGATGTTCAGGGCGGCCCGGGGAGCGGTACGGCGCAGGGCCTCCGTCCCGGCCATCACGGTCAGCGGGACCAGCGTCGCCCAGCGCTGGTCGAAGACGCGGTCGCCCGTCGTGTACAGCCCGAACGACCACAGGAGCAGGCCGCAGGCGAGACCCGAGGCGGCGATGAGCAGGTCGGTGCGGTGCGGGCGGGGCAGCGTCATCGGGTGGGGGAGCGTCTTCGGGCGGGGGAGCGTCACGTACCCATCCAACACGCCCCCACGTGCGGGGACCTCCTCGTCCGGGCCGATCCGTCCCTCCGTCGAACGATGTAGACGGACTTCGTCACCGGCGACGACGAACCGCGCCCGATCCCACGGGACGCTGAGGGGGAACCGAAAGGGGAACCGTCGTGATCGTCGCGCTGGTCGTCATCTGCGAGGTCGGCTTCTGGGTCCTGCTGGCCGCAGGCCTCGCCACCCGCTATCTCCTGAAGATGCCCCGGGCGGGAGCGGCGCTGCTGCTGTGCGAGCCGCTCCTGGAGGTCCTGCTCCTGGTCGTCACCGCGATCGACCTCAAGAACGGGGCCGAACCGAGCTGGCGGCACGGGCTCGCCGCCGTCTACATCGGCTACACCGTCGGCCACGGCCACCGGACCGTGCAGTGGCTCGACGGCCACGCCGCCCACCGCCTCGGCGGCTGCCCGCCGCCCCCGAAGCCGCCGCGGTACGGCATGGCGCGCGCCCGGCACGAGGGCCGGATCTGGCTCGGCTCGGTGATCGCCGCGTCCGTCGCCTCCGTGCTGCTGCTCCTGGCGGTCTGGTACGTCGGCGGCGACGGGAACACCGATTCGCTGCGGAGCTGGATCTTCTTCGCCTGGCGTGCGGTCGGCATCCACGGCCTGATCGCGCTCAGCTACGCGATCTGGCCGAAGAGGGCCCCGCAGGGTGTCGAAGGCTCAGCGGTCCCCGCCCGGGACCCAGAGCACGTCCCCGACCTCCTTGTTCGCCGACCGGGCAAGGATGAAGAGCAGATCCGATAGCCGGTTGAGGTACGTGGCGGTCAGGGCGTTCATCGACTCGCCGTGCACCTCAAGGGCCGCCCACGTGGAGCGCTCCGCCCGCCGGACCACCGTGCACGCCTGGTGCAGCAGTGCCGCACCGGGCGTGCCACCCGGCAGGATGAAGGAGCGCAGCTTGTCGAGCTCCTCCAGGAAGCGGTCGCAGTCGGCCTCCAGCTTGTCGACGTACGCCTGCTCGACGCGCAGCGGCGGGTACTTGGGGTCCTCCACCACGGGCGTGCAGAGGTCCGCCCCCACGTCGAAGAGGTCGTTCTGGACGCGGACGAGGACCTTCACGACCTCCTCGTCCAGCTGCCCGAGGGCGACGGCCGTGCCGATGACGGCGTTGGCCTCGTTGGCGTCGGCGTAGGCCGAGATCCGCAGATCCGTCTTGGCGGTCCGGCTCATGTCACCGAGGGCGGTGGTGCCCTGGTCGCCGGTACGGGTGTAGATGCGCGTCAGATTGACCATGGGGTCCAGCCTAGTTAGGCGTGGGCGCTCCGGAACGTTCGTGTGCCGACCGTCACGGCGAGCGCCGTCAGGCCGAGGGCGACGAGCACCCCGTACAGCACGGCCGGTGTCGTGTAGTGGCCGATGTACACCTCCCGGACCGCGTCCACCAGATAACGGAACGGCATGAGGTGCGAGACGACGTCCAGCCAGCCGGGGGCGAGGGCCATCGGCAGCATCAGGCCGGACAGCAGCATCGACGGCATCGCGAGCGTGTTGATCGCGGGGCCGAACTCCTGCGGGCTCGGCAGTTTCAGCGCGAGCGCGTACGAGAGCGAGGCGAGCGCCGCCGAGAGCAGGGCGACGAAGCCGAAGCCGATCAGGATCCCGGCGAGCGGCGCCCTGAGGCCCATCGGCACGGCCACCACGACGAGCAGCAGCGCCTGGAAGACGAAGAGCGCGGCGTCCCGCAGCACCCGGCCGAGCAGCAGCGCGAGCCGGCTCACGGGCGTGACCCGCATCCGGTCGAACACGCCCCAGTTCTTCTCCATGATGATCGAGAAGCCGGCGAACGAGGCGCCGAAGAGGCCGAGTTGGAGCAGCAGGCCGGGCACGAGGATCTGCCAGGAGTCGCCCTCACGGCCCAGCGGGAGGCCGGTGAGCAGGGGCCCGAAGAAGAACAGGTAGAGCAGCGGCATCAGGGCGCCGAAGAAGATCTGGAACGGGGAGCGCAGGGTCTGGCGGGCGTAGCGCCCGAAGAGCAGCGCGGTGTCGTGGAGAAGCATCAGAGGTCCTAGACGGCTACGGGAGTGGTGTCGACGGGGGCCGGGCCGCGCCCGGTGATGGAGAGGAAGGCGTCCTGGAGGGTGGCCGCGCCGTGCTCGGCCTTGAGGGCGGCGGGGCTGCCCTCGGCGACGACCGTGCCCTTGTCCACGATCACGAGCCGGTCGGCGAGCGCGTCGGCCTCGTCCAGGTAGTGGGTGGTGAGGACGACGGTCGTGCCGTACTCGTCGCGCAGCCGCCGCACCAGGGCCCACAGGTCGGCGCGGCTGCCGGGGTCGAGGCCGGTCGTCGGCTCGTCGAGGAAGAGGACCTCCGGCCGGTGGGTGAGCCCCATCGCGAGGTCGAGGCGGCGCCGCTGGCCGCCGGAGAGCGCCGGGGTCGGCCGGTCGAGCAGGTCCGTGAGGTCGAGCTCCGCCGCGAGTTCCTCGGCGCGGGCGGTCGCGCGGGTGCGGTCGAGGCCGTAGAGCCTGCCCTGGAGGACGAGCTCGGAGCGGACCGTCTCCTGGGGGTCCAGGCCGCCGGACTGGGCGACGTACCCGATGCGCCGCCGGACGGCCGCGGGGTCCTTGACGAGGTCGTGGCCGGCGATGGTGGCGGCGCCGCCGGTGGGCGGGAGCAGGGTCGTGAGCATGCGGAGGGTGGTCGTCTTGCCGGCGCCGTTGGGGCCGAGGAGTCCGAGGATCTCGCCTGGCCGGACGGTCAGGTCGATCCCGCGGACGGCCTCCACGGGGCCGTTCTTGGTGGGGAAGGTCCGGGCGAGCCCGGCCGTGCTGATGATGGGCATGGCGACTAGAAAAACAGAGTCACTGAAATTTTGCAATGCCACCAAGTTTTGAGAGGGCGCAAAATTTCAGGGAGCCTAGGATGTGGGCATGGCCGAGGGACTCAGGGAACGCAAGAAGCGCGAGACGAAGCAGCGGATCTCCGACATCGCGACCGGGCTCTTCCTGGAGCACGGCTTCGTGGCCGTGACCGTCGCCGACGTCGCCGAGGCGGCGGACGTCTCCGTCAACACCGTCTACAACTACTTCCCGGCCAAGGAGGACCTCTTCCTCGACCGGATGGACGGCGTCACCCAGCGCCTCGCCCGGATGATCCGCGGGCGCGACCGGGGCGAGTCCGCCGCCGCCGCCGTCCTGCGCGAACTGCGCCAGGACATCGGCGCCGTCTCGCCCGCGTACGGACTCATGGACGGCTTCGACGCCTTCATGAACGTCATCGAGCACGCCCCCACCCTCAAGGCCCGGCTCTTCCACCTCCAGCAGCAGGTCCACGACGCCGTCGTCACCACCCTGCGCGAGGAGACCGGGGCCGACGCGGACGACCCGCTGCCGCTGCTCGTCGGCGGCCAGCTCGCCTGGATCGAGACCACGGTCGTCGCCTACATCACCCGGGAGATGACCGCGGGACGCAAGGCGACGACCGTCTCCCGCGAGGCCCTCGTCCTCCTCGACGAGATCGAGGAGCTGCTGGGCGAGCGGGTCCTGACCTACGCCGTACGCGAGGGCTGAGGGGCCCGCCCGGTCCTCCGGTTCCGGTACGCGGGCGCCCCCCCCCCGCGTCAGACGGCCCCGACCGCCGGGCGCGAGACCCCGGCCGCCAGCGCGCGGGCCGCACGGACGACCTCCTCCTCGGTCGTGAAGCGCCCGAAGCCCACCCGGATGCTGCCCCGGATCCGCTCCGGCGCGAGACCGGCGGCCGTGAGGACGTGCGAGGGCTCCTGAGCCGAGCTGTTGCAGGCCGAACCCGTCGACACCGCGATGTCCGTGACCTCCAGGAGGAGCTGCTGGGCGTCCGTGCCCTCGAAGGACAGGTTCACCGCGTGCGGCAGGAACCCCGGCCCCGTACCGCTGTTCAGCGTGTACGGGGCGAGCTCCGCGAGCGTGGAGAGGAACCGTTCCCGCAGCCCCGCCAGCCGTACCGCCTCCGCCTCCCGGCCGGCCGCGAGCAGGCCGACGGCCGTGCCCAGGCCGATGACGGCGGCCGTGTTGACCGTGCCCGCGCGCAGACCGCGCTCCTGCCCGCCGCCGTGCAGGAGGGGTGCCAGCGGCGCGCGGTCCGACAGGCGGTTGGCGACGTACAGCACGCCGATGCCCTTCGGGCCGTAGATCTTGTGCCCGGAGAAGGTGAGGAGATCGACCCCGAGCGCCCGGACGTCGACGGGCAGCGAACCCACGCCCTGGGTCGCGTCGCAGTGCAGCGGCACTCCGGCGGCCCGCGTGACCGCGCCGATCTCCGCCACCGGCTGGACGGTGGAGATCTCGTTGTTCGCGAGCATCACCGAGACCAGCGCGGTCTCCGGCCGGAGCGCCGCCGCCACCTGGCGCGCGGAGACCCTGCCCTCGGCGTCGACGGGCAGCACCGTCACGTCGTGCCCGTCGGCCCGCAGGGAACGGCAGCTGTCGAGCACGGACTTGTGCTCCACCGCCGTGGTCACCACATGGCGCCGCTCGCGGGACGTGACGACTCCCTTGATCGCCAGGTTGTTGCCCTCGGTCGCGCCCGAGGTGAAGTAGATCTCGCTGCGCGCCGCCCCGATGAGGCGGGCGACGGCCCCGCGCGCCCGTTCGACCTCGCGGAAGGCGCGGATGCCGGCCGCGTGCGGGCTGGACGGATTGGCGTAGCAGTGGGTGGCGGCGAAGGTCATCGCCTCGACGACCGCCGGGTCCGCCGGGGTGGTCGCCTGGTGGTCGAGATAGATCGTGGCCATGCCGGTACTCCCTGTCCTCGGTGGCGGTCCGTCAGAAGTCGTCGGCGGTGTAGGGCAGGGCGATCGGATCGGCGCAGGCCGCGTCGGCGAAGACCAGCACGATTTCCTCGCCGGGGACCGCCTGGGTGCGGAGGTAGATCTCGGCGCCCTTCGTCACCTTGTCCCGGTCGGCGAGCGAGCTGATGTCGACGACGTGGCGGCGGGCGCAGTCGGGGAAGGCGGCCCGCAGCCGGGCGAAGTAGCGCGCGAAGTACTCGGCGACGATCAACGGGCAGCGCGGGACGACGTGGTCGTCCTTGACGACCCCGGCGAGCACCTTCTCGTACTGGCGGGAACGGAAGACGATCTCGTCCCCGTCGAGGAGGAACAGCGGGTGTTCCGCCGGGTCGCGCAGCCGGCGCTTCATGGTGCGCGCGGCGCGATTGCGCAGGGTGCGCTCGCGGGTGACGGTGAAGGAGGTCCCGGCCGCGGCCGCCGCGGCGGCGAGCGGGCCGAGGTCGGTCTGCGCGGGGCCGGCGGCCGGCAGCGTACAGACGTCGTCGGAACAGGACAGGCCGAGGTCGTTGACGATGACGTCGTACACCACCTTGTTGCCCCGGTGCAGGCGGCGGGCGGCGGCGCCGGTCTCCTGGGCCAGGGCGAAGGAGCTCAGCGAGAACTCCCCGATGCCGGCGGTCGCTTCGACGTAGCCGCCCGCGACGAGGACCGCCGAGCGGTGGGCGGGGTCGACGGTCTCCAGGAGCGGGGCTACCCGCGGCGGGACGGTGCGGGTGCGGGTGCGGGTGTCGGCGTGGGTGTGGGTGTGGGTGTGAGAAGTGGTCAGGGTGTTCACGTGTGCACTCCGTTCTTCCGGGAAGGGGATCGATCGGACGGTGCGGGGCCGGGGGGTTCGTCGGGTGCGGACGGCCGGCGGGCGGTGCCGACGGCCGCCGTCACCACGCAGAGCACGGCGGCCCATTGGGCGGGGGAGAGCCGCTCGCCGAGGAGGGCGAGGCCCACCAGGGCCGCGATGACCGGCTCCACCGTGGACAGCACGGCGAAGACCCGCGGCGGCAGCCGGCGCAGCGCGGCGAACTCCAGCGAGAACGGGACGACGGTGGTGAGGACCGCCACCGCGAGGGCGGCCCCGAGCACCCGCGGTTCGAGCAGGACGCCGGGGGAGGGCAGGCCGAGCGCCGGAGCGGTGGGCAGCGCGAGGACGGCCGCCACGGCCAGGCCGAGCGCCAGTCCGGAGCCGCCGGGGACCGCGCGGCCCACCCGGCCGCCGAGCAGGATGTAGCCGGTCAGCGCCGCGCCGGTGAGCAGGCTCGCCGCGAGGCCGACCGGATCGTCCATGCCGCGCGTACCGCCGAGGACGAGCAGACCGGCGGCGGCGACCGCCACCCAGAGCCGGTCGAGCGCGCGCCGGGAGGTGAACGCGGCGAGCAGCAGCGGCCCGCTGAACTCCAGCGTCACGACGACGCCGAGGGGCAGCCGGGAGGTCGCCTCGTAGAAGGCGAACTGCATGACGGCGAAGACGGCCCCGTAGGGGAGCAGCAACCGCCAGTGGGTGCGGAGGAGCCGGGGTGCGGGCCGGGACAGCAGGCAGAGCAGGGTGGCGGCGATGAGCAGGCGCAGCAGGGTCGCGCCGGTCGGTCCGGTCTCCTCGAAGAGCCGCTTCGCGAAGGCGGACCCGAACTGCAGGCTGACCATGCCGGTCAGGAGCAGCAGGGGCGCTGGGACGGCTCCCCGGGCGTACGGACGCATGACGGCACCTCCTCTCCGGGCCTCGGCCCCGAGCCCCGACCGGCGGGCGGATGCCGGAGACTCTATACCCCCTAGGGGTATGTCGCGACCGGAATGGGGCACGGAAGAGGTGTCGCGAGTGTGACGTCCGTCAAAGAGGGCGTGACGCGCATTACTTAGCGGTCACATGGCGCCCCGCGACCGCTAATCTCCGCCGGAGAGCCAGAAGTGAACAGGCGTTGAGGGGTGGAACATCGTGGCCAGGAAGCTCGCCGTCATCGGGGCCGGACTCATGGGATCCGGCATCGCGCAGGTCTCGGCACAGGCGGGCTGGGACGTCGTCCTGCGTGACGTCACCGACGCCGCCCTGACCCGCGGCACCGACGGCATCAAGGCGTCGTACGACCGGTTCGTCGCGAAGGGCCGGATGGACGCGGCCGACGCCGAGGCCGCCCTCGGCCGGATCACCGCCACCACCGAGCTCGACGCCGTCGCCGACGCCGACATCGTCGTCGAGGCCGTCTTCGAGAACCTCGACGTCAAGCACGAGATCTTCCGCTCGCTCGACAAGATCGCCAAGGACGGCGCCGTCCTCGCCTCCAACACCTCCGCGATCCCGATCACCAAGATCGCCGCGGTGACCGAGCGCCCGGAGGCCGTCGTCGGCGTCCACTTCTTCTCGCCGGTCCCGATGATGCAGCTCGTCGAGCTGGTCCGCGGCTACAAGACCAGCGACGGCACCCTGGCCACCGCCCGGGAGTTCGCCGAGTCCGTCGGCAAGACCTGCATCGTCGTCAACCGCGACGTCGCCGGCTTCGTCACCACCCGCCTCATCTCGGCCCTCGTCGTCGAGGCCGCCAAGCTCTACGAGTCGGGCGTCGCCACCGCCGAGGACATCGACATCGCCTGCAAGCTCGGCTTCGGCCACGCCATGGGCCCGCTCGCCACGGCCGACCTCACCGGCATCGACATCCTGGTGAACGCCGCCAACAACATCTACACCGAGTCCCAGGACGAGAAGTTCGCGCCGCCGGAGCTGATGCGCCGGATGGTGGACGCGGGTGACATCGGGCGCAAGAGCGGGCAGGGCTTCTACAAGCACTGAGTCCGGCCCGCCACCCCGCCCTCACTCCGTGGGGTGAATTTCGGTATCGGTTCGCTGACAAGGCGCAACGTATCTGCCGGTGCGGCAGTCAGTTGTTGCGAAGACGGAGCACACTCGGGGAGCGCATATGCACATCAGGGGCGACCACGTCGAGCTGGTCGTCGGGGGCCGCCTCGACGTCCGCAGCGCGGCGGACGCCCGTACGGTCCTGCACTCGGCCGTCGACGACGGAGTCGGCGATCTGGTACTCGACCTGACCGGCCTCGACTCCTGGGACGCGACCGGGCTCGGCGTGATCATGGGCGTTCACCGGAGAGCCGGCCGCTGCGGCCGGCGCCTCGTCCTGCGCGGGGTGCCGCCCCAGATGCAGCGGCTGCTCGTGGCCACCAAGCTCCACCGCATCCTCGCCATCGAGGGCGGCCTCGCCGCGGAGTCGCTGCCCCGGGTGTGACCTCGCGGGTGGAACCGGTATGGGCGTGAGCTTTCGGGCGGATCCGGTACGGGCGTGAGCTCGCGGGCGGATCCGGTGCGGTGGGACCCTGCGAGGCGTCTCCGGCGCGGCGGTACCCGGCGGGGCGTCTCCGGTGCGGGTGGGACCCGGCGGGCGGAGGTGACAGGGGGGACACGGCCCTGTGAAGCAGCTGTGTGAACCAGGCGTCACGCTCAATCCTCACAAGACCGTGACGTCTTGGTCTCTGAAGCCCCCCGGCTGTTCCCGACCGCCTGACCACGGTCTAGGGTTCGGTCGCCTGCACATTGACGGACCCACCCGGCGGGCACCTGACACCGCTTCTTGGGGGCTTGGACCATGGACCCGATCAACCCTGGGTCGGAGCAGTACGGTCACGACACCGAGGGCGAGGACGCCCGCCCCGCGCTCGGCGCCGCCCTGCCCGAGCGCTCGCCCGCGGCCCCCGCACGCGCCCGCGTCGTCCGCCTCGTCTCCGGCGAGCTGCTCCTCACCGTCAACCCCGTCGACGGCAGCGAGATAGAGCCCTGCCCGCCGGGCCAGGAGCCCGAGGCCCCCCGCCGCCGCACCCCCGAGGAGCGCGCCGAGGCCGCCCGCGCCGCCGCCCCGCCCGTACCGCCCGGGCCCGCCGCCCCCGCACTGCCCCTCCTCGAACGCCAGGAACAGCGCGAGCGGCTCGCCGAGATCCTCGCCCGCGGCCGCTCCGCCCGCCTCACCGGCCCCGCCGGCTCCGGCCGCACCGTCCTCCTCGACGCGGTCGCCGCCGACTGCGCGGAGCTCGCCCCCGACGGCGTCGTCCGCCTCTCCGGCCACCACCGCACCCCCACCGAGCTCCTCCACGAGCTCTTCAGCACCGTCCGGTACGCCCCGAACCACCGGCCCGACCGGACCACGCTCCCCGACCGGCTCCGCGACATCGGCGCCGTCGTCGTCGTCGACGACCTGGAGTTCGGCGGCGCCGCCCTCGACGAACTCCTCGCCGCCGCCCCCGAGTGCGCCTTCCTCCTCGCCGCCGCCCCCGACGCGCCCGCCCCCTCGGCCGGCGCCCACGTCGAGGAGGTCGCCCTCGCCGGCCTCGGCCGCGGTGCCTCCCTCAAGCTCCTGGAGAGCGCCGTCGGCCGCACCCTCACCGACGAGGAGGCCAACTGGGCCGGCGACCTGTGGTTCGAGTCCGAGGGCCTGCCCCTCCGCTTCGTCCAGGCCGGGGCCCTGCTGCGCCAGCGCGACCGGCTGCGCGTCACCCCGGCCGAGTTCGACGCCTTCGGCGCCCTCGA
Organism: Streptomyces sp. NPDC042346; assembly: GCF_055581845.1. Lineage (NCBI taxonomy): Bacteria > Bacillati > Actinomycetota > Actinomycetes > Kitasatosporales > Streptomycetaceae > Streptomyces > Streptomyces sp. NPDC042346. The sequence continues at coordinate 1,445,212 of NZ_JBVJEH010000001.1, forward strand.
AGAGGCCTTCGGCCCGACCGACCCCGCGGCGGCCGCCGCTGCCGCTGCCGCCGCCTTCGACGGCGTCGACGACCCCGACGTCGAACTCCGCGAGATACCCCTGCCCAGCCTCGGCGAGGGCGCCGCGCCCGCCGCCCTCCTCGCCTCCCGGCTCAGCCGCTCCGCCCAGGCCGCCCTGCGCTTCGCCGTGGCCCTCGGCGGCGAGGTCCCGCACCAGGCCCACCTGCCGGCCCTGGTCGGCGACACCCACGCCGACGCCGCCCTCGGCGAGCTCGTCGCCTGCGGACTGCTCTCCCCGGTCGGCACCCGCTACCGGCTCGCCGCCGGGGTCCTCACCCAGCTCCTCGCCCACGGGTACGAGCACGACGCCGCCGACCGCGTCCACACCACCGCCCAGCACTACGCCTGGTGGGCCGGCCACCCCTCCGTCACGCCCGAGCGCGCCGCCGCCGAGTCCGACGCCCTCCTCGCCGCCCTGACCGCACTCGTCGCCGGCGCCGAAGCCGGCACCGACGGAGAGCGCCGGACCACCGCCGTCCTCCTCGCCCGCGCCGCCGCGCCCGCCTTCGCCGCCGGACTGCACTGGGGCGCCTGGGAGCGGGTCCTGCGCGCCGGACAGGAGGCCGCCCGGCTCACCGGGGACGTCGCCGAGGAGGCGTACTTCCACCACGAGCTCGGCGTCCTCGCGATCTGCGCCGGAAACCTGGAGCGGGCCCGCGCCGAGCTGGAAGCCTCCATCGGCATGCGCGGGGTGCTCGCCGACAAGCGCGGCACCGTCGCCGGCCGCCGGGCGCTCGCGCTCGTCGCCGACCTCTCGGGAGAGCACGGCACGTCGGCCGCGGCCCGTGCCGAGGAGCCCGTCTCCCCGCCGCGCGGCACCCCGGCCCTGCGCCGCACCACCCCCCGTCCCGCGCCCCCGGTCCCGGAGCCGCTGACGGCCCCGCTGCCCGGTGGCCCCGTGCGCGGCCCGGCGACCTCCCCGGTGCCCGCCTTCCCGGACTTCGCCGACGAGGGCCCCACGCTCATCACCCGCCCGGACACCGTCCAGGGCAGCCGCCGCCCGGGCCTCAAGGGCGGCATCCTCACCGGCGCCCGCCGCAACCTGGCCGCCGTCGGCGCCGGTGCGCTCCTCGTGGCCGTCCTCGGCACCGTCGTCACCCTCGGCGCGACCTCCGGCAACGGCGAGGACCCCGCCACGAACCGCGTCACCTCCGACAGCACGGCGACCGACGACGGCACCGACGACGGTCTCGACGGCGCCGAAGCGCCGGCCGACGGCGACGCGGGGGAGGGCGACGAGCCGGGTGACACCGGCGAGTCGGGCAAGCCCACGGACTCCGGCTCCCCGAGCCCCTCCGGCTCCGACGGCACCTCGCCGTCGAACGGGCCGACGAGCCCCGGCGCCACCGGCTCCCCGAGCTCGACGGACGCGTCCGAGTCCTCGTCCCCGTCGTCCTCGGCGCCGTCCCCGTCGGACAGTCCTACGGGCACCACCGCCCCCACCACGACCCGGCCGCCGTCGAGCCCGTCGGCCAGCACCGGCGGGCCGCGTCCGACCTCGTCGAGCCCGGTTCCGTCGACCACCCCGCCGTCGCCGTCGACCACCCCGCCGACGACCCCGCCCCCGACGACCACCGCGCCGCCGACGACCAGCGCTCCGCCGCCGGGGGAGAACTCCCCGAGCAACTCCGCCTCGGCGTCCCTCGGCGGCCCGTCCGCCTCCGACACCCCCGCCGCCTCGGAGACGCCGATCGCCTGACCCGGGTCCGGAAGCGGAAGCGGAAACGGATACGGATACGGAAGACGAAATACGGGGACGGCCCCGGGCGCGCTCACCGCACCCGGGGCCGTCCCCGTACTCGTACCGCTTCGTCCGTCGGCTCTAGAAGAGCCGGAGCTTGTCGTCCTCGATGCCGCGCAGCGCGTTGTAGTCGAGGACCACGCAGCCGATGCCGCGGTCCGTCGCGAGCACCTTCGCCTGCGGCTTGATCTCCTGCGCCGCGAAGACGCCCTTCACGGGGGCCAGGTGCGGATCGCGGTTGAGCAGCTCCAGGTAGCGGGTCAGCTGCTCGACGCCGTCGATCTCGCCGCGCCGCTTGATCTCCACCGCGACCGTCCCGCCGTCCGCGTCGCGGCAGAGGATGTCGACCGGGCCGATCGCCGTCGGGTACTCGCGGCGGATCAGGGTGTACCCCTCGCCGAGGGTCTCGATGCGGTCGGCGAGGAGCTCCTGGAGGTGGGCCTCCACGCCGTCCTTGATGAGACCGGGGTCCACACCGAGCTCGTGCGAGGAATCGTGGAGGATTTCCTCCATCGTGATGATCAGTTTCTCGCCCGCTTTGTTGATCACGGTCCAGATGCCCGCCTCACCGTCCGCACCCTCCTTCAGGGTGCACGGCGGGGACATCCAATTGAGCGGTTTGTACGCCCGGTCGTCCGCGTGGATCGAGACGCTCCCGTCGGCCTTGATCAGGATCAGACGGGGTGCGGAGGGCAGGTGGGCGGTGAGCCGACCCGCGTAGTCCACGGAGCAACGGGCAATGACGAGACGCATGGTCCGCAACGCTACAAGACGGGCGCTCTTCCGCGCGATTCGGGCATCATCCTGAGCCGAACACCCGTCGGTTATCAGCCTGTTGTGTTCCCAATCTTCTGGTGCGACCAGGTCTGCGCGCTTACCGTGGAAGCTGGAGGTCGTCGTCCGTGCACGCTGCGTGGCGGGCGGCCCGGCCTTCGCCCCTGCCCGCAAGACCCCGTCCGCGGGGTCGCGAGAGGAGAACCCATGTCGCTCGACGTCTCACCGGCACTGTTGGAACAGGCCGAGCGAGGCGAGGTCGACGAAGCCGACTTCGTCGACTGCGTCCGGACCTCCCTGCCCTTCGCATGGGAGATGATCAGTTCTCTGGTGGCTCAGCTGAAGGTCGACGGCGGAGAATTCGCCGACAACCAGACGCCGCCGCCGAATGAGCAGGCACGTGGTCAGCTGCTGCGCGCGCTCGCGAGCGATGCCATTCGTGGCGCCCTGCAGCGGCACTTCGGGGTGCGTCTCGCCTTCCAGAACTGCCATCGCGTGGCGGTGTTCCCGCTGGACCCGGCGGTGGACGAGCGGCTCGCCCGCTTCACGTCCGTACGGGGGCAGCTGCTCAACCAGTCGCCGGAACTGCGCGACTGCTGAGACATGGTGCTGCCGCTCCGCATTGCGGGAGACGCGGTCGACGCGTGCCGACACGCGTCGACCGCGCGGAGATGCCGGAGCGGCAGCGCACTCTCTCCGCCGGGCCGCGGCCCGGTCAGACCAGCAGCGGAAGGACCTCGGCGCCGAGCCGCCGGACGTTCTCCTCGGTCGCCGCGAGGTCGCCCGAGCCCTCCGCGAGCAGAGCGAACCGCGTGATGCCCGTACGCTCCGCCGTCGCCGCGAGCCGGTCCGCCGCCAGCCGGGGCGTACCCACGGGGTGCAGTCGGCACAGCAGCTCCGTGTACGCCACGGGGTCCCGCATCGCCCGGTGCCGGCCGTCGACCGTCACATGCGCGTCGAGCCCCTGCTTCAGCCAGCCCGGCATCGCCTTCACCAGCGCCTCGGCCGCGTCCGGGCCGCGGTCCGCGAGCTGGGCCACCCCCGCCGAGACGTGCCCGGCGCCGATCCGCGCGATCTCGTCCGGGTCCCGCCCGGCCTCCCGCGCGCAGCGCGCCCAGGCCGCGACCATCTCGGCCTTGTCCTCGTCGCCGCAGTGCATCCCGAGCAGCATCGGAAGCCCCCGCTCCGCGGCGAGCCGCACGCTCTTCGGCGAGGTGCAGGCCACCACCACCTCGGGCCCCGCCCCGCCGCCGATCAGCTCGTCCGCGCGGGGCACCACCGCCACCTCGCGGAAAGCGAATCGTTCCCCCTCGGCGCCGACCCGGGGCTCGCCCAGCCACCGCAGCAGCAGATCGAGCGATTCGGGGAAGCCTCCTTCGTACGCCTCCAGGCCCGCGCCGAACACCTCCAGGTCGACCCAGGGACCGCCCCGCCCCACCCCGAGGGTGAACCTGCCGCCCGACGTGAGGTGCAGCAGCGCGGCCTGCTCTCCCAGGGCGACCGGGTGGACGGTCGGCAGCACACTCACCGCCGTGCCCACCCGCAGCCGCCGGGTGCGGCCGAGGAGCAGCGCGGCGAGCGTCACGGCCGAGGGGCAGACCCCGTACGGCACGAAGTGGTGCTCGGCGAGCCAGACGGAGTCGAGCCCCGCCTCTTCTGCGACCTCGGCGGTCCGCACCGCCCGGTGCAACGCCTCCCCTTGTCCCTGGCCCGGGAACTGGGCGGCCAGAACGAACGTACCCACGCGCATCGCCTTCTGCCTCCTTGCGGCCGACGCGTATCTCCCCTCGCACAGGCAACAACGTCTGACACGTGCCAAAGGCAACGGCCGTTCATGAAGTTCTTGCGATTTTCGGCTAAGCCGCCGTGGACGGGGCCCGGGGCACCGCATCGCGGCCCGTAGGCTGGAGAGAACGGTCCGTGTTCCCAGACCCCGTGAGGTGTGCCCGTGTCCCCGCGCCACAACCGTTCCCGAGGCGGCGATAAGCCCGAGCAGCCGCAGCCGGGCGAACCCGGCGACCGGTACGGCGGTGCGCAGCGCAGCGAGACCTGGCAGGGCGAGGAGTGGTACGTCCGCCTCGTCGCCGGAGCGAGCTCGCCCGGGAAGCGCTACCGCTGCCCCGGCTGCGACCAGGAGATCCCGCCCGGGGCCCCGCACGTCGTCGCCTGGCCCGAGTACGGGGGAGTGGACGACCGGCGCCACTGGCACAAGGCCTGCTGGAACGCGAAGGACCGCCGCACCAGCAGGGTGCAGCGGTCCCGTAACGCGCCGAAGTACTAGCCGACGTACCGGGGACTGTCCGCCCCGGTCCTCGCCGGCGTCCTCACACGTCCTTGCTGTTCAGCAGGGCGTAGGCGCCGGCCAGCGCCGCGGCCGTGACGCCGGTCACGATCAGCAGCGGCTCCCAGCCCGCCGGGCCGCTGTCGCCGAACGGCGGACGCTCGCTGTACAGCGCGATCATCTGCGAGGGGATCGCGTAGGTGAAGAGGGCCTCCTGCACCGACCGGAGCGCCTCCGAGAACATGAACAGCGCCGCCACCAGCGGAAGCAGCAGCAGGCCGATCATCACGGTGATCGCGCCGGCCGAGTGCCGGATGAGCGTCCCGAGCGCCAGCGACAGCAGACCCAGCATCGCCAGGTAGGCGCCCGCGCCGACCGTCGCCCGCAGCCATTCGCCGCCCGTGGGTTCCCGCGCGTCCACCATGGCGACCTGGGCCACCGCCACCAGCGTCGCGAAGACGGTCGTGACCGTGAAGACCAGCAGGAAGAAGACGAGCGCCTTCGCCGTCAGCACCCGCGCCCGGCTCGGGCAGGCGGTCAGGGTCGTACGGATCATGCCCGTGCCGTACTCGGAGGCGATCGTCAGGACCCCGAGCGTGATCACGCAGATCGATGCGGGAAGCATCCCGAAGAAGCCGAAGCCGAGCGCGGACTCCTCGCCCATCGGCGCCTCGGAGGTCGCGGCGATCGCCGCGACACCCAGGCCGATGCCCAGCATCAGCAGGATCATGACGCCGAGCGTCCACAACGTCGACCGGACCGAGCGGATCTTCGTCCACTCGGAGGCGAGCGCGTCCCCGAGGTGCGCCCGGCGGACCGGGATGGGGGAGACGTAGGCGGCGTGCGGCGCCGGAGCGTGGTGGTGGGTGGGGGCGGTCATCGGGCGTCCTTGGTGGTGTCGCTCGGCTGCGGGGTGCCCGGCTGCGGAGCGGCCGGAGCGGTCGGAGGGGCCGCCGGCGCGCTCGGGGCGGCCTGGTGCGGCGCGGCGTACGGGCTCGGCGCCGCGGGGGCCTGCGGAGCCCCGGCGTACGGGTTCTGTCCGGGCGGCGGCGGGGCGTACCAGCCCTGCTGCGGCACCTCGGGGGACATCGGCTGCTGCTGCGGCGGCATCCCGTACCCCGGCTGCCCGGGCTGCTGCGGCGCCTGGAGGTGGGCGAGCCGGTCGTCGGTGGAACGGTAGTCCACCGCGCCCTGCGTCATCCGCATGTACGCCTCCTCCAGGGAGGCCTGGTGCGGGGAGAGCTCCCAGAGCCGTACGTCCGCGCCGTGCGCCAGGTCGCTGATCCGCGGCAGGGGCAGGCCCGTCACGCGCAGCGCGCCGTCCGGCTCGGACAGCACCTGGCCGCCGGCCTCCATGAGCGCCGCCGTCAGCTTCTCCCGCTGCGCCGGCTCGGTCTGCGGCGTCCGCACCCGGGCGAAGTCGGCGGAGTTCGCCGAGATGAAGTCCGTGACGCTCATGTCCGCGAGCAGCTGCCCCCGGCCGATCACGATCAGGTGGTCCGCCGTCAGCGCCATCTCGCTCATGAGGTGGCTGGAGACGAAGACGGTCCGGCCCTCGGCGGCCAGCTTCTTCATCAGGTTCCGGACCCAGAGGATGCCCTCCGGGTCCAGGCCGTTCACCGGCTCGTCGAAGAGCAGCACCTGCGGGTCGCCGAGGAGCGCCGCCGCGATGCCGAGCCGCTGGCCCATGCCGAGCGAGAAGCCCTTCGAACGCCGCTTGGCCACGTCCTGGAGGCCGACGACGCCGAGGACCTCGTCGACGCGCTGCGCCGGGATGCCCGCCAGCTGGGCGAGCGACAGCAGGTGGCTGCGCGCGCTCCGGCCGCCGTGCACGGCCTTGGCGTCAAGGAGCGCGCCGACCTGCCGGGGCGCGTTCGGGAGCTGCCGGAAGGGGTGGCCGCCGATCGTCACCTGACCCGCGCTGGGCCGGTCGAGCCCGAGGATCATGCGCATCGTCGTCGACTTCCCGGACCCGTTCGGGCCCAGGAAGCCGGTGACCACACCGGGCCTCACCTGGAAGGAAAGGTTGTACACGGCCGTCTTGGCGCCGTAGCGCTTCGTCAGGCCGACTGCCTCGATCATTCTCCAGCCCCATCGACAGGTCGTCGCATCCGTGTCGGGGCGTGGCGGCCGACGGCCGGAGCCCCCCGTATGAATGAGGAGCTTATCCAGCCGTTGACGGTTCCAGCGAAGCGGAAGGGAAGCGGAAGGGAATCTCCGGGAGATTCCCAGGTGGACCCCTACGGGTCAGGCGTCGCGCTTCTTCATCACCAGGTAGCCGCCGAGGACCGCCGCCACCACCCAGACGAGCATGATCCCGAGCCCGCCCCACGGCCCGTACGGCGCCTCCTCCGTGCCCATCGCGTCCGGCACCACCTGCATGATCTTGGAGCCGGCCTGGTCGGGGAAGTAGAGGGCGACCTCCTTGGCCTTCGGGACCGCCGAGAGGATCTGCGAGATCAGGAAGAAGAACGGCACCAGGATGCCCAGCGACAGCATCGAGGAGCGCAGCATCGCCGCCACGCCCATCGAGAAGATCGCGATCAGCCCCATGTAGAGGCCTCCGCCGACCACCGCGCGCAGCACGTTGTCCGCGCCGAGGGTGGTGCGGTGCTCGCCGAGGAGCGCCTGGCCGAGGGAGAAGGAGAGGAAGCTGGTCGCCAGGCCCACGAGCAGGGCGAGCCCGCCGGCTACTGCGATCTTCGAGAAGAGGAAGGTGGCGCGCTGCGGGACCGCCGCGAGCGAGGTGCGGATCATGCCCGAGGAGTACTCGGTGCCGACCACCAGGACGCCGAAGACCACCATCGCCAGCTGGCCGAGGATCATCCCGGAGAAGCTGGCGAACGTCGGGTCGAAGGTGGCCCGCTCCACTTCGCTGAGATCGTCGAAGGTCGACTTGAACAGGGCGCAGAGCGCCGCGCTCATCACCACCGTGACGAGGAGGGCGCTCGCCAGCGTCCAGACGGTCGACGACACCGTCCGGATCTTGGTCCACTCGGACTGGAGAACCGCGGATGCCGCTGCCATCGTTCAGGCTCCCTTGGAGGTCGAGCCCCACTGGGGGCCGGGCGCCGGTGCGGCGCCGTGTACGTCGGTGCCGTGCGCGTGGTACTCCACCGCACCGGCCGTCATCTGCATGAACGCTTCTTCGAGGGAGGCGCGCTGCGAGCTCAGCTCGTGCAGTACGAGCCCGTGCTCCGCCGCCAGCTCGCCCAGCTTCTCGGTCGTCGCCCCGTCCACTTCGAGGTGTCCGTCGCCCACCTCGATGGCCGTGAATCCGTTGGTGTGGAGCACGTCCCGCAGCCGTTCCTGCTGCGGAGAACGCATCCGCACATAACTCCTGGAATTCTGCTGGATGAAATCCGCCATCGACGTGTCGGCCAGCAGCTTTCCCTGCCCGATCACGATCAGATGATCGGCCGTCAGCGCCATTTCGCTCATCAGATGGCTGGAGACGAAGATCGTCCGGCCCTCGCCGGCCAAGGCCTTCATCAGATTGCGGATCCAGTGAATTCCCTCGGGGTCCAGACCATTGACGGGTTCGTCGAACATCAGGATCTCGGGATCACCGAGCAGTGCCGAGGCGATGCCGAGCCGCTGGCCCATGCCGAGGGAGAAACCCTTCGACTTCTTCTTCGCGACCGGCGTCAGACCCACCAGGTCGAGCACCTCGCCCACCCGGCTCTGCGGGATCCGGTTGGACTGCGCGAGACACAGCAGGTTGTTGTACGCGGAGCGGCCGCCGTTCATCGCCTTGGCGTCGAGCAGCGCGCCGATGTACTTGAGCGGTTCCGCGAGGTCCCGGTAGTGCTTGCCGTCGATCCGGACCGTACCGCTGGTCGGGTTGTCCAGGTCGAGCATCATCCGCATCGTCGTCGACTTGCCCGCCCCGTTCGGCCCGAGGAAACCGGTGACGACGCCCGGCCGGACCTGGAAGGAGAGATGGTCGACCGCTGTCTTCGTTCCGTAGCGCTTGGTCAGGCCCTCAAGCTCGATCATGCGTACCAAGTTAAGGGCGCGCAAAACCCCCCGCCACCGGAGTGACGGGGGGTTTTGCGAGCTGTCGCCTACGCGTTACCGCGACGTGCTGCTCCTGGGGCCGCGGGGCCTCAGCGGGACTGCTGGGCCGGGACGCCGGCCGCGCGCTCGTCGTCGATCGGGGAGCCGGCCGCCGCGACGGCGGCACCCGTCAGGGTCGCCAGCATCTCGCGGACGTTGGTCAGCTGGGCGTTGATCGAGTCGCGGCGGTTCGTCAGCGCCGCGAGCTCGCGCTCCGACTCGCTGCGGATCCGGTCGGCCTTCGCGTTCGCGTCGGCCACGATGTCCTCGGCCTGGCGCTGCGCGGTCTCCACCGTCTGACGGGCGCGGCGCTCCGCGTCCGTACGCAGCTTCTCGGCCTCCAGGCGGAGCTGCTCGGCGCGGTGCTCGATCTCCGCGAGGCGCTTCTCGGCCTTGGCCTGACGCGAGGCCAGGTCGCGCTCCGACTGCTCGCGGCGCTTCGCCAGGTTGGTCTCGAAGTCCGCGGCGGCCTGGGCGGCCTTGGCGCGGGTCTCCTCGAAGAGGGCGTCCGCCTCCTCGCGCTTCGACTGCGCGTCCTTCTGCGCCTCGCCACGCAGCGAGTTGGCCTCGCCCTGCGCCTTCTCGACGATCCGGACGCCCTCGTCCTCGGCCTTCGACTTCCGCTCGGCCGCGAAGGACTCCGCGTCGTTGCGCACCTGCTGGGCGGCCGACTCGGCGAGCTCGCGGTGCTGCTCGGCGGCGCGACGGGCCTCCTCGCGCAGGTCCTTCGCCTCCTCCTCGGCGAGTCGGAGGATCTTCTCGACACGGGCACCGAGGCCGGCGTACGACGGCTCCGCGTCGGTGACCTGCGCCTGGGCGTTCTGCGTTTCGAGGTGGAGTTCCTCGATGCGCTTCTCCAGCGAGGTGATGCGGGACAGTGCGCTGTCGCGGTCGGAAACGAGCTTGGTAATGCGGTCGTCCACCTGACCGCGGTCGTAACCGCGCCGCACGAGCTCGAAGCCGAAGGGGGAGGAAGTGTCGCTCATGGGTTTCCTGTCGAATGAGACCGGTGAGGTGTTAGAGGGAATCCTAGGGGCCGAAGCGGCGTGTCATCGAGCGTATGCCCGTTTGATCTGGAGAATGTCCAGCCTTTTGAGTGGCTAGCCGTCCTGGGACTTGCCACTCGAACGAGTGGCCCCCGTCGACACACCCGCCTTGAGCCCGTCCTTCGCCCCCGCCGACGGCGTCTCGAAAGACTCCAACGCCTCCAGCACGTCCTGGACACGGGAGATCTCGGCATTGATGTCCTCGCGCCTGCGCACGAGCACCTCCAGCTCCCGCTTGCCCTCGGCGACGGTCCGCTCGGCCTCGGCCTCCGCGTCGGCCCGCAGCCGCTCGGCCTCCGCCTTGATGCCCTCGGCCTCCGCGACGAGCGACGCCTTCTTCTGCTCGGCCTCCTTGAGGAGCGCCTCCGCCTTCCGCACCGCCGCGATGCGGACCTTGCTCGCCTCGGAACTCGCCTCGGAGACCAGCTCCTTGGCCTTCTCCTCGGCCTCGGTGCGCTGCTCCGTGGCGGCCTTGACCAGCTTGTCGACGCGCTCGCCGGCCGTCTTCATCTGCTCGGCGTTCTCGCGCCGCGCCCGCTCGTGCAGTTCCTCGATCTCGCCCTCGACGCGGCCCCGCAGCTCCTCGGACCGGTCCCTTATGGCCGTCGCGTCGCTGCGTGCCCCGACGAGCAGTTCGTCGGCGTCCGTACGGGCCTTCTCCACCAGCGAGTTGCCCTCGACGGTCGCCTCGGCGACGATCCGCTCGGCCTCCTTGCGGGCCGCGCCGACCATCGTGTCCGCCTGAGTCTCGGCCTCGGTGGTGGCGCGCAGCGCCTCCTCCTGGGCCTTGGCGATGAGCTGGTCCGCCTGCTCGGCCGCGTCCGAACGCTTCCGCGCGCCGGCGTCCCGGGCCTCGTCGAGCGTCCGGTCCGCCTCCGCGCGGGCCTCCGACCGCATCTGCTCGGCCGCCGCCTCGGCGTCCGCCCTGAGCCGCTCCGACTCGCTGCGGATCCGCTCGTCGTCCTGCTGCGCGGCGGCCACCGTCGCGGCCGCCGCGGCCTCCGCGTCGGCCTTGGCCCGCTCGCCTTCGGCGATGGTCCGCGCGGCCTGCTCGGCGGCCTCCGCCGCGACCCGCTCGGCGTCGGCGCGCGCGTCCGCCGTGACCGCGTCGGACAGCTCGCCCGCCTCGCGGGTGAGCCGCTCGGCCTCGCTCGTCGCCTCGGCGATGAGCGCGTCGGCCTGCTCGGCGGCGTCGCTGCGGCGCTTGTCGGCGGCCTTGCGGGCCTCGTCGAGGACCTGCTCGCCGTCGGCGAGGGCGGCCGTCCGCAGCGCCTGGGCGTGCGCCTCCCCGTCGGTCTTGACCTGCTCGGCCTCGGCACGGAGCCGCCGGGCGTCCTGCTCGGTCGTCTCCATGAGCTCGACCGCCTCGGCGGTGAGCCGCTCGGCCTCGCTCGTCGCCTCCGCCATGAGTGCGTCGGCCTGTTCGGCGGCGTCGCTGCGCCGCTTGTCGGCGGCCTTGCGGGCCTCGTCGAGGACCTGCTCGCCGTCCGTGATCGCCGCGGTCCGCAGCGCCTCCGCGTGCGCCTCCCCGTCGGCCTTGACCTGCTCGGCCTCGGTACGGAGCCGGCGCGCGTCCTGCTCGGTGCTCTCCAGGAGCTCGGCGGCCTCGGCCGTGAGCCGCTCGGCCTCCGCGGTCGCCTCGGCGGTGACCCGCTCGGCCTCCGCGAGCGCCTCCGTCGTGACCCGCTCGGCCTCGCTCGTCGCCTTGCCCACGAGGGTGTCGGCCTGCTCGGCGGCGTCGCTGCGGCGCTTGTCGGCCGCCTTGCGGGCCTCGTCGAGGACCCGCTCGGCCTCGGTGCCGATCCGGTCCGCCTCCGCCCGTGCCTCGCCGACCGCCGTCTCGGCGCGCTCGGCGGCCTCCGAACGGATCCGGTTCGCGTCGTCCCGGGCGTCGGCCCGCGTACGGGCGGCGTCCTGCTCCGCCGAGGCGAGCGAGTCCGTCACCTCGGTCCGTACCCGCTGCGCGTACTCCGCGGTGTCCGCCCGCAGCTTCTCCGACTCGGCGATCGCGTCCCCGACCGTCCGCTCGGCCAGCGCCTTCGCGGCCTCCGACTCCTCCTGGGCGCGCGCCCGGGTGCGGGAGGCGTCCTCGGACGCCCGCTCCCGCTCCTCGTACGCGTCGGCCCGGACCCGGTCCGCCTCCTCCTGCGCCTCCGTACGCGTCCGCTCGGCCGCGTGCTCGGCGGCGCTGCGCAGCCCGGCGATCTCCTCCTCGGCCTGCTCGCGCAGCCCGGCCACCGAGTCCCGCACCTCCTGGGCGGTCTGCTCGGCCGCGGTGACCATCTCGGTCGCCCGCGCGTCCGCCTCCTCGACCAGGCGCTGGGCCTCGGCCTGGGCGTCCTCGACCCGCTTGCGGGCGGCGGCGAGGAGCTCCTCGGACTGCTCGCGGGCGTGCTCGCGCTCCCGGCCGGCCTCGGAGCGGGCCGACTCCAGGGTCGACTCGGCCTCGCGGCGGCGCCGGTTGGCCTCGTCCTGTGCGGCGGCCAGCGCCTCGGCGGCCTCGGCGGCCACCCGCTCGGCGGCGGCCCCGGCCTCCGCGCGGACGCGGTCGGCGGTCTCCTGCGCCTCCGACTTCAGGCGCTCGGCCTCCTCGCCGGCCTCCGTGCGGAGCCGTACGGCGGCGGTCTCGGCCTCGGTGCGCGTGGTGGACGCGTCGGCCGAGGCCTCGGCCCGCAGCCGCTCGGCCTCCTGCTCGGCCTGCTCCTGGAGCGTACGGATGCGCTCGGCGGCCTCCGTGCGGAGCCGCTCCGTCTCCTCGGCGGTCTCGCGCCGGATCCGCTCGCTCTCGGCGCGGGCGTCGGTCAGCTCCCGGCCGGCCGCCGCCACCTTCGTCTCGGCGTCGGTGTGCAGCCGGGTCAGTTCCTCGGCGGCCTCGGCGCGGCGGGCCTCGGCGGCCCGCTCGGCGTCCGCGCGCAGCCCGGCGGCGGCCTCCTCGGCCGTCTCCCTGACCGACTCCGCCTGCTCCTCGGCCTCGGCGCGCAGCCGCTCGGCCTCGGCGCGGGTGCGCTCCAGGGTCTCCTCGGCCTGGGCGCGGAGCGTCTGGGCGCGCTCCACGGCCTCGGACTTGACCCGCTCGCCCTCGGCGCCGGCCTTGGTGCGGAGCTCCTCGGCGTCCGTACGGGCCTTGGTGAGCAGCTCCTCGGCGGTGCCGGCGGCCTCCTCGATCTGCTGGAGGGCCTCGCGCCGGGCCTCGCCGCGGATCCGCTCGCCCTCCGCGACGGCCTCGGCGCGCAGCTGCTCGGCCTCGCCGCGCAGCCGGCGGGCCTCCTCCTGGAGCTCGACCGTCTTGGCGCGGTACTCCTTGGTGTCGTCCTTCGCCGAGCCGAGCAGTTCGTCGGCCTGCTCCTCGACCCGGGCCCGCAGCCGGTCCATCTCGGCCTCGGCCTCGCGGCGGACCCGCTCGGCCTCCTCGGCGGCCTTGCGGGTGGTCTCGCGGGCGTCGTCGGACGCCTTGGTGAGGATCTCCTCGGCGCTGCGCGCGGCCTTGGCGAGAGCGGCGGCGGAGTCCTCGGCGACGGCCGTACGGGCCTTCTCCGAGGCCTCCGAGAGCAGCTTCTCGGCCTCGGCGGTCGCCTCGCGGAGCTTCTCCTCGGCCTCGGCCTTGAGGGCCTCGGCGTCCTTGGTGGCCTCGCCGACGAGCCGGGCGATCTCCGTCTTGGCCGTGCGGGTGCGCTGCTCGTTGACGGACTCCGCGGAGGCGAGCTGCCTGGCGGCGGCGTCCTTGGCCTCCGTGAGGGCCTTCTCGGCCTCGGCGCGGGCCAGCCGGAGCTTCTCCTCGGCCTCCTGCATGCGCTGCTCGGCGGCGCGGGACAGCTCGGTGGCCTGGCGGCGGGCCTGGTCCGTCTCGGCGGTGGTCGTCGAGCGGAGCTGCTCGGCGTGGCTCGTGGCCTCCTGCGCCTGGCTGGAGGCGGCGCCCAGGAGCCGCTCGGCGTCCTTGCGGGCGCGCAGCAGGATCGCCTCGGCCTCGGCGCGGGCCGCCTCGGCCTCGGCGCCGACGCGGCGGCTGGTCTCCTCCGCGAGCCGGGTGGCCTCGGCGCGGGCGGTGGCGAGCGACTGCTCGGCCTCCGCGCGGGACTCCTCCATCAGGCGGCGGGCCTGGGACTCCGTACGGGCACGCAGCTGCTCGGCCCAGGCGACGTTCTCGTTGACGTGCGCCTCGACGGTCTGCCGGCGCTCGTTGAGCTCCTGGTCCAGCTGCTGGCGGCGCTGGACCGCCTCGTTGTGCAGCTCGGCCTGGAGCCGCGACTGGTGCTCGGCGTGCTCCTGGAGGATGCGCTGCGTCTGGGCGCGGGCCTCGCGCAGCTCGCGCTCGGCGTCCTGCCGGAGCTGTTCGGCCTGCGCCTGCGCGTTGCGCAGCAACTGCTCGGCCTGGTAGCCGATGTCCGCGCTGTCGTACGCGGGCCTGGACGCGATGGTGCGGCGCGCCTCGTGGAGCTTGGCACGCAAGACCTCGACCTGGTAACCGAGGTCCTCGGCGTGCTGGACGGCCTTTTCCCGCTCGGTCTTCAGCCGGTCCATCTCGGCTTCGAACCGTGCGAGATGGTCGTCTTCAGCTCGGTGGCTCTCCTGGCGTTCGTAGCCCCGCACTGCGCGGTCCATCCTTCCCCGAGCTCTCCGAGCAGGGGAGACCCCAACCCTGTCCGCAACTCCAACGAGCACCGTCTTCACCGACGAGGACGGACCCCCGGGGAATCGTGGCAGATCGGACGACCCCGACATCCCGACTTCGGTGCCACGCGGAGCAGCCCCGACCGGCCCCGGCCCGGAGCCGCCCACTCTACCGGGCCAGGAATCCGGAGGTCAGTGCTCCGCTGAGGAGTGGTCAGCGGAGGGCTTCGCCGAGGTGACCAGTTCCGTGAGCACGCCGTGGCAGTCCTTGGGGTGCAGGAAGGTGATGCGGGAGCCCATCGAGCCGATCCGCGGCTGGTCGTAGAGGACCCGGACGCCCTTCTCGCGGATGTCCGCGGCATCGCCGTCGACGTCCGCCGTACCGAAGGCGATGTGGTGCACGCCCTCGCCGTTCTTGGCGAGCCACTTGCCCACCGCCGAGTCCTCCCGGGTCGGCTCCAGGAGCTGGAGGTAGGAGGCCCCGCCGTCGGAGGTCTCGTTGATCTTGAGCATGGCCTCGCGGACGCCCTGCTCCTCGTTGACCTCGGTGTGGAAGACCTCGAAGCCGTATGTCGCACGGTAGAACTCGACAGTCTTGTCGAGGTCGAAACAGGCGATCCCGATGTGGTCGATTCGCGTCAGCATGCCCCCTAGTCCATCGCCAGGAAGGCGGTTACGCAACGTGCGCGCGATCACACCGGCTGCCCGGTGACCTCGCAGCGCGCCCCTCAGTACATTGGCGGTAAACCCTCGTTCACTCCTCATCCCTAGGGGCCGTGCCTCATGTCTGGAACGACCGGTACCACCTCAGTGATCGTCGCGGGCGCCCGCACGCCCATGGGTCGCCTGCTCGGCTCGCTCAAGTCCTTCTCGGGCGCGGACCTCGGCGGCTTCGCGATCAAGGCCGCCCTCGACCGTGCGGGCATCGGCGGCGACCAGGTCCAGTACGTGATCATGGGCCAGGTGCTCCAGGCGGGCGCCGGGCAGATCCCCGCGCGTCAGGCGGCCGTCAAGGCCGGCATCCCGATGAGCGTCCCGGCCCTCACCATCAACAAGGTGTGTCTGTCCGGCCTCGACGCGATCGCGCTCGCCGACCAGCTGATCCGCGCGGGCGAGTTCGACGTGGTCGTCGCCGGCGGCCAGGAGTCGATGACCAACGCCCCGCACCTGCTGCCGAACTCCCGCGAGGGCTACAAGTACGGCGCGATCGAGATGCTCGACGCGATGGCGTACGACGGCCTCACCGACGCCTTCGAGAACATCGCCATGGGCGAGTCCACGGAGAAGCACAACACCCGCCTGGGCATCCAGCGCCCCGAGCAGGACGAGATCGCCGCCCTCTCGCACCAGCGCGCCGCCACCGCGCAGAAGAACGGCATCTTCGAGGCCGAGATCACCCCGGTCGAGATCCCGCAGCGCAAGGGCGAGCCGGTCGTCTTCTCCAAGGACGAGGGCATCCGCGCCGAGACCACCGTCGAGTCCCTCGGCAAGCTCCGCCCGGCCTTCGCCAAGGACGGCACCATCACCGCCGGCACCTCCTCGCAGATCTCGGACGGCGCCGCCGCCGTCGTCGTGATGAGCAAGGCCAAGGCCGAGGAGCTGGGCCTGGACTGGATCGCCGAGATCGGCGCCCACGGCAACGTGGCCGGCCCGGACAACTCGCTCCAGTCGCAGCCGTCCAACGCGATCCTGCACGCCCTCAAGAAGGAGGGCCTGACCGTCGACGACCTCGACCTGATCGAGATCAACGAGGCCTTCGCCGCGGTCGCCGTCCAGTCAATGAAGGACCTCGGCGTTACCCCCGAGAAGGTGAACGTCAACGGTGGCGCCATCGCCCTGGGCCACCCGATCGGCATGTCCGGCGCCCGTGTGGTGCTGCACCTCGCCCTGGAGCTCAAGCGGCGCGGCGGCGGCATCGGCGCCGCGGCCCTCTGCGGCGGCGGCGGGCAGGGCGACGCGCTGATCGTCCGCGTCGCCGGCAAGTAACCGGCAAGTAATTCCGGCACCTAAGGAGCAGTGCAGATGGTGGACGTCCCCGCACTCGTCGCCCAGGCGCGCGAGGGCAGGCCGCGGGCCGTGGCCCGGCTGATCTCGCTCGTGGAGGGGGCGTCCCCGCAGCTGCGCGAGGTGATGGCGGCGCTCGCGCCGCTGACCGGCAACGCCTACGTGGTGGGCCTGACGGGCTCGCCCGGCGTCGGCAAGTCCACGTCGACCTCCGCGCTCGTCTCCGCGTACCGGCGGGCGGGCAAGCGGGTCGGCGTCCTGGCCGTCGACCCGTCCTCCCCCTTCAGCGGGGGAGCGCTGCTCGGCGACCGGGTCCGGATGTCGGAGCACGCCTCCGACCCGGGCGTCTACATCCGCTCGATGGCCACCCGCGGCCATCTGGGCGGTCTCGCCTGGTCCGCCCCGCAGGCCATCCGCGTCCTGGACGCGGCCGGCTGCGAGGTGATCCTCGTGGAGACGGTCGGCGTCGGGCAGTCCGAGGTGGAGATCGCCTCCCAGGCCGACACCTCGGTCGTGCTCCTCGCGCCGGGCATGGGCGACGGGATCCAGGCCGCGAAGGCGGGCATCCTGGAGATCGGCGACCTGTACGTGGTCAACAAGGCCGACCGGGACGGCGCGGACGCCACCGCCCGCGAGCTCAACCACATGCTGGGCCTCGGCGAGGCGCGGTCCGCCGGTGACTGGCGGCCGCCGATCGTCAAGACGGTCGCGGCGCGCGGCGAGGGCATCGACGAGGTCGTGGAGGCCCTGGAGAAGCACCGCGCGTGGATGGAGGAGCACGGGGTGCTCGCGGACCGCCGGCGGTCCCGTGCCGCGCGCGAGGTGGAGACGATCACCATCACGGCCCTGCGCGAGCGCATCGGCGACCTGCACGGCGACCGGCGCCTGGACGCGCTCGCGGAGCGGATCGTCGCGGGCGACCTCGACCCGTACGCGGCCTCCGACGAGCTGGTCGCGAGCCTGACGGGCAACTGAGCGGTACGCGAAAGGGCCTCCCCGGATCGCCGGGGAGGCCCTTTTCGTACGCGCTCGGCGGCTACGGCTTGCCGCGCCGCCCGCGGAGCTGCTCCGCGATGGGCTTCAGGGACTCGTGGAGGTCGCCGAGGGCGTCGGCGCCGATCTGGTCGATGAAGTGCCTGCGCACCGACTCGACGTGGTGCGGGGCGACCTTGCGCATGGTCTCCATGCCGTCGTCCGTCAGGACGGCGTACAGGCCGCGCCGGTCCGACTCGCAGTTCTCGCGGCGGACGAGTCCGGCGTTCTCCATCCGGGTGATCTGGTGGGAGAGCCGGCTCTTCGACTGGAGGGTGGCCGTGGCGAGGTCGCTCATGCGCAGCCGCCGCTCCGCCGACTCCGAGAGGTTCACCAGGATCTCGTAGTCGTTCATCGTCAGGCCGAAGGGCTGGAGGTCCTTCTCCAGCTGGTGCGCCAGCATCCTCTGGACGTCCAGGAACGTGCGCCAGGCGCACTGCTCGCCGTCGGTGAGCCACGGGGTGGCCGTCTCGGTCTCCATGTATGGATTCTACCTAAGAAGTTGAATTCTTGACGAAGTCTGGGAGTGTGACGCCGGGCACCGGGCGCCGGGCGCCGGGCGCCCCGGTCCTCGACCCGGGCCGTACACCCCGGTCCTCGACCCGCTCGGCGCGGGCGCAGACGTTCGAGGGCGTCACACTCCGCAGACTACCGCTCACAGGCCGAAGCGCCGCTGGAGGTCGCCCAGCTGGCCGGGAAGGCGCGGTACCGAACCGGGCACGGCCTGGCCGGAACCGTGCGCCCCGTGACCGCCCGGCACTCCCGCCTGCGCGGGCGGACCGCCGATCGCCCGCTCGGCCATGAGCAGCTCCGTCGACTGGAGCAGGACCGTACCCGCGCCCACGAACTCGAACTGGTGCTCCTCGCCCGAGGTGCCGCCGATCCCCGTCAGGGCCCGTACGCCGCCCATCACGCCCGTCATGTAGCCGTGGTCGTAGTGGTGGCACGGCGAGGGGCAGTCCGCCCAGCCGACCAGCGCCTGCGGGTCCACCCGCATCGGCGGCTCCATGAAGACCACCGGACCGTTCGACGCGGCGACGAACTTGCCCGTGCCGATCAGCGTCACGAAGCCCGGCACGATCGACTGCTTCAGCGCGAGCGTGGGCTGATAGGCGAGGAGGTTGCCCGAACGGATCGTCAGGTTGCCCTTGTCCAGGTCGAACGAGTTCACGTCGAAGGCCCGGTCCGCGAGCAGCATCTTGCCGCTGCCCTCGGCCACCACCCAGTCGCTCGCGTGCAGCGGTGAGTGGAACGACGTCCGGACCAGCCGGTCGAGCCGCCCGTGACCGATGCCGTTGAACTCGATCCGCCCGTAGTAGGCGATCATCTTGCCCTTCTGCAGGAACCACTGGGAGCCCTTGAGCTCCACGCAGAAGGTGTACGGATTCACGTTGTCGTCCGACGGGAGCGTCGTCGGGTCGTGGATCACCGGGGTGCTCACAGCTTCTCCTCCGAGGCCTGGACGTACACCGCGCCGCTGCCGCTCAGCTCCAGCTGGAAGGCCTCGCCGGAGCCGCGCCCCACCATGTCGCGCCAGCCCAGCGCGGTGGAGAGCTTGTTCCGTACGTCGCCGTGGTGGGCCACGTACGCCTGCGGGTCCACGTGGACCGGGCGGCCCGGGGCGATCGGCAGCTCGACGACCCCGCCGTGCGCCATGACGGCCACCGCGCCGTGTCCCTTGAGGGTGGTGGTGAAGAGGCCCTGGCCGGTCACCTGGCCGCGGACCATGCCCATGACCCCGCCCTGCGAGCCCATGAACATCGTGCCCTGCTCCAGGGTGCCGTCGAAGGCCAGGAGCCGGTCGGCCTCCACGTACAGGGTGTCGCCCGTCAGGCCGATCACCTGGATGTGGTGGCCGCCGTGCCCGAACATCACCGTGCCGTTGCCCTCGACCGTCATCAGCGGCGTCGCCTCGCCGGCCACGCGACGGCCGATCATCGACATCACGCCGCCCTGACCGCCCGCCATGTTCGGCGTGAAAGTGACGTCGCCGCGGTACGCGAGCATCGCCCCGCGCTGACTGAACATCCGCTGCCCGGGAACGACGGTCGCCTCGACCATCTTCGAGTTGATCTCGCGGAACGGCATCAGACGTCGCCCCCGATCGTGTTCCGCTCGCTCGGCTGGACGTACACGAGGCCGTCCCCCTCGAAGCGGATCTGGAACGCCTCGCCGCCGCCCTCGCCCATGAGGGTGCGGAAGGTCACACCGGACTGGAACTGCTGCTGGAGGTTTCCCTGGTGCGCGATGTACGCGCCCGGGTCGACCTGGAGCGGGTACTGCGGAGTCACCCGCAGCACGACCGCCGGACCGTCGGACATGATCGCCGCCTGCCCGGTGCCCTCGACGGTGGTCGTGAAGAGGCCGTTGCCGGTCGCGCCGCCGCGCAGGCCCGTGAAGGTCGTGCCGGTGCGCAGCCCCGCGTCGGTGCAGAGCAGATTGCTCGCCTCGACCCAGAGCTTCTCGCCGTGCAGGGACACGAGGTTGATCTCGGAGGCCCGGTCGGCGAACCAGCAGGTCCCCTGGCCGCGTACCTCCATCACCTCCATCTGCTCACCGGTGAGCCGGCGGGTCACCATGCCGCGCAGACCCTCACCGCCACCGCTCATCTTCTTGAACGCCATCTGGCCGTCGTAGGCGACCATCGAGCCGTTCTTCGCCTTGACGGAGTCGCCGGTCATGGAGACGGCGAGCACTTTGCTGCCTTGGAGTCGGAACGTTGCCACCCGAGGAAGGTACTGGGGACCCGGATAAAGAGACAGCAAAGTCGGCGTGCACAATGGACGGGCCCTTGTGCATCCGTTCACAAGATCGAACGAAGGTGACCCCCTCCGTGGACATCAAGACCGCTTCCTCCCTCCACCGGCTCCGGCTCGTCTCCGCGCCGGAGGCCGTCTCGTTCCTGCTTCTGCTCGTCTGCTCGGTGCTCAAGCGGACGACGGACTTCAACGCGGTGCCGGTCATGGGCGCGGTCCACGGCGTGCTGTTCATCCTGTACGTCCTCTTCTGGCTGGACGCCTGGAACCGCACCAAGTGGAGCTTCGGCACCGCGGCGCTCTACTTCGTCCTCTCGGTGCTGCCGTTCGGCGGCTTCTACGCCGAGCGGAAGCTGAAGCGCGAGGCCGCCGACGCGGTCATCGCCTCCCGCGCCCGCGCGGAGAGCGCCGAGGGTGCGGTGAAGGCGTGATCGTCGCGTTCTCGGTCACCCCGCTGGGCGTGGGGGAGGAGGTCGGCGAGTACGTCGCCGACGCCGTCCGGATCGTCCGCGAGTCCGGCCTCCCGAACCGTACCGACGCCATGTTCACGTCCATCGAGGGCGAGTGGGACGAGGTCATGGACGTCGTGAAGCGTGCCGTCGCCGCCGTCGAGGCCCGCGCGCCGCGCGTCTCGGTCGTCATGAAGGCCGACATCCGTCCCGGCGTGACGGACGGTCTGACCTCGAAGGTCGAGACGGTGGAGCGCCACCTCGGCGCCTGACGGCGCATCGCGGCAGCGGAGACCCCCGGTCCTGATCAGGGCCGGGGGTCTCTTCGTATTCGCTGGTTGAGCGAGTGCTCAAAATCGGCTACCTTCACTCGCGGGCAGTTTTGAGCAGTCGCTCAAGATGCTGGATGAGCTGGGGGGGACACCCATGGGTCTCTACATCGAGACACGTGTGCACGCGGACCTGGACACGCTCTGGGAGCGGACGCAGGAACCCGGCCGCCACCAGCGCTGGGACCTGAGGTTCACGGAGATCTCCTACCTCCCGAAGGCCGGGGACGAGCCCCAGCGCTTCCGGTACGCGACCCGCGTCCTGCCCTTCCTGGCCGTCGCCGGCACCGGTGTCTCCGCGGGGGAGCGCCACCGGGCCGGCGGCGACCGGGTCTCCGCCCTCCGCTTCTCCTCGTCCCACCCGCTGTCGCTCCTCGCCGAGGGCAGCGGCTACTGGCGGTACGTCCCCACCTCCGACGGCATCCGCTTCCTCACCGGCTACGACTACCGGCCCCGCTGGGGCCTCCTCGGCCGCGCCGCCGACCGGCTCCTCTTCCGGCCCCTCATGGGCTGGGCCACGGCCTGGTCCTTCGACCGGCTGCGGCTCTGGTGCGAGCGGGGCGTCACCCCCGAGCGCTCACGGAACCGCTGGCTCCTCGAAGCCGCCGTCCGGGTGCTGCTCGTGGCCGTGCCGATCGCCCTGACCCGGCTGCCCCTCGGGCTCGTGTCCCTCTACGCCGTGCCGCTCACCGTCCTCGGGCTCGCCGCCGCCGTCCTCGTACCGCCCTCGTCGCGCGCCCCCGCGGCCCGCCGCTGTCTGCGCACCCCGCCCGCCCGCAGCCGGGAGCCCCGGCTCCTCGCCACCCTGGAGCAGCCGTGACGACCCGGAGCGCGCCCTCGATCTTCCGTACCGCCATGGGGGACGCCGAGTTCGAGCGGCTGCACCCGGAACTCCGGCGGCGCTTCTCGGTGGGGCTCGCGAGCGGGGAGCTGTGCGTCGGACGCGGCGTCATGGACCGCATCTGGCACGGCCGGGCCTTCGTGAAGCCCTTCCTCGCGGTCGGCGGGCTGCGGAACATCCTGCTGCCCCGCACCGGCCGGGACGTCCCCTTCAGCATCGAGAACGTGCCGTACGCCGACTCGTACGGACGGGAGACCGTCACCTTCGTCCGCACCTTCGCCCTGCCCGGCGGCCCCCGGCGCTTCGACGCCACCATGGTCCACAGCCCCGAGCGGGGGTGCGTCCTCGACTACCTCGGAACCCACCAGCACCTCGCCAGCGATCTGCACCTGTCCGCCGAACCCGACGGCTCGCTCCTCATCACCTCCGGCGAACACCGCTTCCGCGAAGGCCCGTTGGACGTGCGCGTCCCCGAGCTCGTCGGCGGCCGGGCCGAGGTCCGCGAGTCCTTCGACGAGCGCACCGGCCGCTTCCGCATCGACGTCCGGGTGGTGAACCGGCACTTCGGTCCGCTCTTCGGCTACGAGGGGTCGTTCACCGCCGCATACGCCGACGTAGGCTCCCACGGGGTGCGCGCGGGGCTGCGCCCGGTGCGCGAGGAGGTACGGGCGTGAGTGCGGAGACCGCGATCGGGAAGGCCGCGATCGGGAAGGCCGCCGGCGGCGCGAGGGGTCAGGACGCGCGGAGCCAGGAGACCCGGGACAAGCTGCTCGACGGCGCCCTGCGCACCCTCGTCGAGCAGGGCATCGCCAAGGCCTCCGCGCGCGCGATCGCAACCACCGCCGGGGTCAACCAGGCCCTGGTCTTCTACCACTTCGGCTCCGTCGACGAGCTGCTCGCCGCCGCCTGCCGGCACGGCGCCGAACTGCGCGTCGCCCGCCACCGCGAGCGGCTCCGCTCCGTCGGCAGCCTCTCCGAGCTGCTCGCCTTCGGGCGCGAGATGCACGCGGAGGAGCGGGACGCCGGACACGTCGCCGTCCTCGGGCAGCTGCTCGCCGGGGCCCAGACCCACCCCCGGCTCGCCCCGGCCACCGCCGCCGGGCTCGACCTGTGGATCGCCGAGATCGAGCAGGTCCTCGTCCGGGTCCTCGCCGGGACCCCGCTCGACGGGTTCGCCGACCCCGCGGGGCTCGCCCGCGCCGTCGCCGCCTCCTTCGTCGGCCTCGAACTGTACGAGGGCGTCGACCCGGCCGGCGCGGAGGCCGCGCTCACCGCGCTCGAACAGCTGGGCTTCCTGATGGCCGCGATCGAGGAGCTGAACCCGGTCGCCCGGAAGGCCGTCACGTACACGCTGCGTCGACACAGTGATCGCAACAGGTAAGGACGCCCACTCGGACTACTCCAGTCGACACGCCGAACGAAGTCCCCTTTTGTTGGGGTATCGACCCGTTCGACGACAGCTGGAGGCACCGTGCGGCCGGAAGGCTACGACTACGACACCTACAGCCGACTCGCCGGTCCGCTCACGGACCCGGACACGGACCCCGCGGCCTACACGGTGCAGTACCGGAGTCTGCTCTCGAAGGAGCCGCACCGAATAAGGGCCGTCCTGCTCATGTGCCTGGCGCCGGTCCTGTCGGCGGTGCTCCTGGCCTATCTCGTCTGGCCGAGCCACTGGACCGTCCGGGAGGGCGGCGAACCCTGGCTCGTCCACCTCGACACCGTCATGCTCGTGTCGATCGGCCTCATCTGCTTCTTCATGCTGGTGAACGTCACGTCGATCGCCCACGCCACGATGGTCGCCCGCGACCCGATACCCGTCCACGAGGAGCCCGGCACCCGCGTCGCCTTCCTCACCACGTACGTCCCGGGCAAGGAACCGCTCTCCATGGTCCGCGCCACCCTCGAAGGCGCCGTCCGGCTGCGCCACGACGGGCCGCTGGACGTCTGGCTCCTCGACGAGGGCGACTCCGCCGAGGCCAAGGAGCTCTGCGCCGAGCTCGGAGTCCGCCACTTCACCCGTGCCGGCGTCCCCGAGTGGAACCGCAGGAAGGGCGTGCACAAGGCGAGGACCAAGCACGGCAACTACAACGCCTGGCTCGCCATGCACGGGAACGCGTACGACTTCTTCGCCTCCGTCGACACCGACCACGTCCCGCTCCCCAACTTCCTGGAGCGGATGCTCGGCTACTTCCGCGACCCCGACATCGCCTTCGTCGTCGGACCGCAGGTCTACGGCAACTACACCAACATCGTCACCAAGGCCGCCGAGTCGCAGCAGTTCCTCTTCCACGCCCTCATCCAGCGGGCCGGAAACCGCTACCGCGCGCCCATGTTCGTCGGCACGAACAACATCGTCCGGATCTCCGCCCTCCAGCAGATCGGCGGCCTGTACGACTCCGTCACCGAGGACATGGCCACCGGCTTCGAACTGCACCGCAGGAAGAACCCGCGCACCGGCCGCTTCTGGCGCTCCGTCTACACCCCCGACGTGCTCGCGGTCGGCGAGGGCCCGGCCTCCTGGACCGACTTCTTCACCCAGCAGCTCCGCTGGTCCCGGGGCACGTACGAGACGATCGTCAAGCAGTTCTGGAAGGCGCCCTTCCGCACCCCGCCGGGCCGCTTCCTCAACTACACGCTGATGCTCGTCTACTACCCGATGACGGCCGTCAACTGGTTCGTGGGCATCCTCAGCTGCGTCCTCTACCTCTGGTTCGGCGCCTCCGGCACCCAGGTCTCCACCCAGGTGTGGCTGATGATCTACAGCGACGCCGTCGCCCTCCAGATCGGGCTCTACCTCTGGAACCGGCGGCACAACGTCTCGCCCCACGAACCCGAGGGTTCCGGCGGCCTCGCCGGCATGGCGATGTCCGCGCTCTCCGCGCCCATCTACCTCAAGTCCCTCGGCTCGGCGGCCCTCCGCACCCGCGGCCGCTTCGTCGTCACCCCCAAGGGCGGCGAGGCCAGCCCCGACCGGGTCGCCACCTTCCGCATCCACCTCTACTGGGCGGTGATCCTCATCGCCTCGCTCGCCGCCTCCGTCCACTACGGCCACACCCACGCGGCCATGCGCACCTGGGCGTCCCTCGCCCTGGTCATCGCCCTGACCCCGGCCCTCCTCTGGGTGTGGACATCGGTACGGGCCCGGCGCGTGCGGCGCGTCCGGGACCGCGCGAGGGCCCGCGCCCGCAGCCGCGGCCTCGCGGACGCCCGCGAAGGGGTCGCCCGCGAAGGAGTCGCCCGCGAAGGGGTCGCCGTCCTCCCGGCCGCCATCCCGCCCACGCCTGCCGCCCCGGCCCCGACGACGACCGGAGGGAACTGAGCCATGGCCTACCGGCCGTCGAAGAAGTTCAAGAAGACGCTGCTCGGCAGCGGGGCCGTCGTGGTCCTCGCCGCGCTCAACGCCCCCGCCGCCGTCTCCTTCGCGGAGGAGAAGTACCACGCGTACAAGATCGCCCAGCCCGGCTACCAGCAGGAGTTCGGCTCCTGGGCGGAGGTGGACGTCCCCGAGCAGTACCGCATCAACGCCATCCACGCGGCGCTCCTGCACACCGGCAAGGTGCTCCTGATCGCCGGCTCGGGCAACGACCAGAAGAACTTCGACGCGGGGACCTTCGAGACCATCCTCTGGGACCCGGTGAAGAACACCTTCAAGAAGATCCCCACCCCCGTGGACTTCTTCTGCTCCGGCCACACCCAGCTCCCCGACGGGCGGCTGCTCGTCGCCGGCGGCACCGCCCGCTACGAGGTCCTCGGGGACGGCGTGAAGAAGGCCGGCGGCGGCATGCGGGTCAAGAACGAGAGTCCCGACAAGGCGGTCACCCTCAAGAAGGGCACCGTCTTCCGCTCCCCGTCCGGGGTCGAGTACGTCTCCAAGTTCGACGTCACCGTCCCCAAGGCCAAGCGCGAGTTCGAGATCTCGTACTTCAAGAGCGGCCAGATGAAGCCCTGGGAGACCAAGGTCACCGCCGCCGAGTCACGGGTCTTCGTCGAGGCGAGGAAGGCGGGCCCGCAGGCCCTCACCACCGAGGCCGCGCAGTACGAGGTCGTCGGCCTCAAGGGCGACGAGGCCGACGACGTCTACGGCCTCGCGCAGAAGCTCACCACCGAGAAGCAGGACTTCCAGGGCATCAAGGGCGCCTACGAGTTCGACCCCCGGGCCGAGAAGTACATCCCCGTGGCCCCGATGAAGGACGCCCGCTGGTACCCGACTCTCCTCACCCTCGACGACGGCAAGGTCCTCGCCGTCTCCGGGCTCAACGACGTCGGCGACGTCGTCCCCGGCGACAACGAGATCTACGACCCCGAGACCAAGAAGTGGTCCAAGGGACCCTTCCGCTACTTCCCCACCTACCCCTCCCTCTTCCTCACCCAGGGCGGCAAGGTCCTCTACACCGGCTCCAACGCCGGCTACGGCCCCGCCGAGAAGGGCCGCGAACCCGGCCTGTGGGACCTGGAGAAGAACTCCTTCACCAAGCTCGGCGGGCTCACCGACCCCGACCAGCTGGAGACCTCCGCCTCCCTGCTGCTGCCGCCCGTCCAGGACCAGAAGGTCATGGTCCTCGGCGGCGGCGGGGTCGGCGAGTCCCCGAAGTCCACCGCCCGCACCTCGATCGTCGACCTCTCCAAGGACAGCCCCGTCTTCACCGACGGGCCCGCCCTCCCGCAGGGCACCCGCTACCTCAGCAGCGTCCTGCTGCCCGACGACACCGTCTTCACCAGCGGCGGGTCCGAGGAGTACCGGGGCCGCAGCGGCAGCGACATCCTCAAGGCGCAGTTCTACGACCCGAAGGCCAACGCCTTCACCGAGGCCGCCGAACCCACCGTCGGCCGCAACTACCACTCCGAGGCACTGCTGCTCCCCGACGGCCGGGTCGCCACCTTCGGCTCCGACCCGCTCTTCGACGACAAGGACAACACCAAGCTCGGCACGTTCGAGCAGCGCATCGAGGTCTTCACCCCGCCCTACCTCCACCGGGCGGGCGCCGACCGGCCCGCCCTGGGGGAGGGGCCGCGGGAGCTCGACCAGAACGGCCGCGCCACCTTCAGGACCGCCGACGCCGGGCGGATCGCCGGGGCCCGGCTGATGCGGCCCAGCGCCGTCACCCACACGACGGACGTCGAACAGCGCTCGGTGGAGCTCGGCCTGATGAAGGGACAGGACGGGAGGACGGTCACCGTCGACGTACCGCAGGACCGCACGCTCGTGCCGCCCGGCTGGTACATGCTCTTCGTGACGGACGCGAAGGGCATCCCGAGCGAGGCGAAGTGGATCCAGGTGGGGTGAGCGCTTGCCCCGGCGCTCGGGTCCCGGGCTTCAGGTCCCTGCGCTCAGGTCCCGGACCTCAGGCCTTCGCCCGCCGGGCGAGGCCCAGGGCGTACTCCGGCCACCACGTCCCGGCGGCCGGGCCGCCCCTGCACTGACCGTCCGAGTCGCCGGGGCGCTTGATCCACAGATAGGCGTCGACCAGCTCGTCCCCGGTCCGGTCCGTCGGCGGTACGCCGAGGGCCCGGCCCGGCGGATTGCACCAGGCCTCCGCCCGGTCGCCCGGGAGGGGGCCGTCGCCGTTCCGGCTGGTGTCCACCGTGAAGTGGGTGCCGCCGAGCAGCCCCGAGAGCATCGAGCCGAAGCCCTTCACCGTGTCGTTCGTCTGGAAGTTGGAGACGTTCAGCGAGAAGCCGTCCGCGCGGGCGATGCCCGCCCGGCGCAGCGGCTCCACCAGCTTGCCCGGGTCGTCGATCCACGCCGGATTGCCCGCGTCCAGGTAGACCCGGGTGCGCGGCTGCCGCTTGAGCCGCTCGATCGCCTCGGCGAGCAGCCCGTACCGCTCGTCGTGGTACTGCGACGGGGTGCAGCCGTCCACGATGTGCGGCACCGCGTCCGGCTCCAGGACGACGATCGCGGAGGAGTCCCCGATCGCGGACGCGAAGGAGTCGACCCAGGTCCGGTAGGCCCGCGCGTCGTGCGAGCCGCCCGCCGAGTACATCCCGCAGTCCCGGTGCGGGATGTTGTACGCGACGAAGACCGGGGTCCGGCCCTCGGCCGCCGCGCCCCGGACCGCGCGCGTGACCTCGGGGACGGGGTCGTCCCCGGCCGGCCAGTCCGCGACCGGCCGCTCCGCGATCCGCTTCAGGACCTCGGCGTCCTCGGTCCTGCCCTGCGCCTCGTACTGCCGGACCTGCTTCGCCGCGTCGCTCTCCGGGTCGACCCAGAAGGGGGAGCCCGCGGAGGGGGCCGGTGCCTCTCCCGCCGAGCCCTCGCCGGCCGCGGACGGCGGGCCGACGGGCGTCCTCGCGGAGTCGTCGCCGGAGCATCCGGTCAGGAGCAGCGCGGAGACGAGAGTCAGGGCGGCGGCGATGACGGTGCGGCGGGACATCCGGCCCCCAGGGTCGGGTACGGCGGGTGCGGCGGGCATACGCGGGAGGTGCGGGATAATCGGGGCCATCGTGGCATGACGGTCATTCCGTTCCGGGCTGCGACACCGCGATGCCCAGCGGCGTCCGCTCGTACAGCACCTGGTGGCCGTACCGCCGGGACGCGAGCAGCCCCGCGTCCCGCAGCACCGCCAGATGCGCGGAGACGGAGGAGGGCGCGAGGCCGAGACGGTGCGCGAGCGCCGTCGTCCCCGTCGGCTCGTCCAGGGCGCACAGGACGTCCGCCCGGGCGCGGCCCAGCAGCCGGGCGAGCACCTCCGGCGTGCGGTCCCGGGGCTCGGCCCACAGCCCGCCGATCCCGCGCGCCGGATAGGCCACGGTCGGCTGCCACGGCGGATCGAAGCCGCTCACCACGTCGGGCCAGGTGAAGACCGAGGGCATGAGGACGAGCCCCTGCCCGTCCAGCGGGCGGTCGTGCTCCCCGGCGTAGGCGACCTGGAGGGTCGCGGTCTCGGCGGCCCAGGCGAAGGCCGGGTGCAGCTCGCTCAGGAGCCGTTCGAGCCCGCCCTCCGCGAGCCGGCGCGAGTGGTACGCCACGTCCGCCTCCAGGAGCGCCCGCAGCCGGGGCCACTCGGGAGCGATCAGCGCCTCCCAGGCCGCCTCCAGGAGCACGGTCAGCCGCCGCACCCCGTCGGCCGGATCGGCCAGCAGCCGCCGCCCCTCCTCCGTGGCGGCCGCCCCCGGCGTCTCGGCGAGCGCCCGCTCGAAGTCGACGAGCGCGAGGGCCGGGTCGGTGTCCCGTACGGCGGCGATCTCCTCGTCGAAGGTGGCGGCGGGCCCGAGCGGCGGCGGATAGAGGAAGTCCGGGCTGTGCCCGCGGAGCGGCATGAGGAGCTGGAGCGGCCCGAGGTCGAGCCCCCGCGCGGCGCCCGCGATCCGCCGCATCCACGGCAGGTGGTAGCTCTGCTTCCCGGGCCGCGCGAGGACCCGCACGGCGGAGTGCGTCTCCCAGAGCGGCGAGATCGCGAACCGGATCCGCAGCGGATCGGCCTCGCCGAAGCGCAGGTGGTACGGCACGGGGCACCCTCTCCAGGACGCGGAGGATCGGAACGGCGGAACGGCGGAACGGCCGAGCAACGGAACAGCGGAGCAGCCGAGCAACGGAACAGCGGAGCAGCCGAGCATCGGAACATTCGCGTGGAGCCGAAAGTCTAGGGCGCGGGCGCCACCCGACGGCACGCTGCCGTCATGCCGAACACCGCCTCTCCCGCCACCTCCCTGCCCGCTGCCGCTCCGGAGCCACCGCCCGGCCCCGGGTACCGGGCCGTGTTCCGGGTGCGGGAGTTCCGGTTCGTCTTCGTGGCGCACCTCTTCTCCCTGCTCGGGGTCGTCGTCAGCGAGCTCGCCCTCACCGTGCTCGTCTACGACCTCACCCGCTCCCCGCTCCTCTCCTCCCTCACCTTCGCCCTCGGCTTCCTCCCCTACCTCATCGGCGGCACCCTCCTCGCCGGCCTCACCGACCGCCTCCCGCCCCGCCGGATCCTCGTCGTCTGCGACCTCGTCTGCTCCGCCTGCGTCGCCGCGATGGTCGTCCCCGCGACCCCCGTCGCCGTCCTGCTCGTCCTGCGCTGCGCCATCGCCGTCGTCTCGCCCGTCTTCAACGGCACCCGCATGGCGACCCTCGCCGACATCCTGGGCGAGGGCGACCTCTTCGTCCTCGGCCGCTCCCTCCTGCGGATCGTCTCGCAGAGCGCCCTCCTCACCGGCTTCGCCGTCGGCGGCGTCCTCCTCACCGTCGTCCCGCCGCGCGGCGCCCTCGCCGTCACCACCGTGACCTTCCTCGTCTCGGCGCTGCTGCTGCGCCTCGGCACCGCCCGCCGCCCCGCCCGCGCCGCCGGGAAGTCGGCCGCGAGCGGCCTCGCCGGCACCTGGGCCGTCCTGCGGAACCGGCGCGTGCGCGCCCTGATGCTGATGTTCTGGGTGCCGCCGCTGTTCGCCGTCGTACCGGAGGCGCTCGCCGCCCCGTACGCCGACGAGATCGGCGTCTCCACCGCCGCCCTCGGTCTTCTCATGTGCGCGCTGCCCGTCGGCACCATCGCGGGCGAGCTCTTCGCCGGGTCCTTCCTCGACGCGGTGACCCGCTCCCGGATCGTGCTCCCGCTCGCGGTGACCGGCGTCCTCCCCTACCTCCTGTACGCCCCCGAGCCCGGCGTCGCCCTCGCGGTCGTCGCGCTCTTCCTGGCGGGCGCCACCGGCGCGTACACCCTCGGCCTCGACGCCTGGTTCGTCGCCGCCGTCCCCGAGGACCAGCGGGGGAGGGCCATGACCCTGATGACGGCGGGCATGATGACCGTCCAGGGGATCGGCATGGCGGGAGCCGGGATCGCGGCCGAGTTCGCCCCCGTCCACACGGTCGTCGCCGGCACGGGCGTCGTCGGCACGCTCTGCCTGCTCGCCGCCGCGGCGGAGCTGAGGGCCTCCGGGGCGACCGAGAAATGAGACGGGGCTGACCGCCAAGTTCCCCATGGGTAAGGTCGACGCGTGCCGAAGCCGCTCAGTCTCCCCTTCGACCCCATCGCCCGCGCCGACGAACTCTGGCAGAAGCGCTGGGGCCCGGTCCCCTCGATGGCCGCGATCACCTCGATCATGCGCGCCCACCAGATCCTCCTCGCGGAGGTCGACGCCGTCGTCAAGCCGTACGGGCTGACCTTCGCGCGGTACGAGGCCCTGGTCCTGCTCACCTTCTCCAAGGCGGGCGAGCTGCCGATGTCGAAGATCGGCGAGCGGCTGATGGTGCACCCCACCTCGGTGACGAACACCGTGGACCGGCTCGTGAAGTCCGGCCTGGTCGCCAAGCGCCCGAACCCCAACGACGGCCGCGGCACCCTCGCGACCATCACCGAGAAGGGGCGCGAGGTGGTCGAGTCCGCGACCCGCGACCTGATGGACATGGAGTTCGGTCTCGGCGCGTACGACGCGGAGGAGTGCGGCGAGATCTTCGCGATGCTGCGCCCGCTGCGGGTGAGCGCGCACGATTTCGACGAGAGCTGACCCGCGCGAAGATCGCCCGGAACGTGCCGTTACGCTCGACGGCATGAAATCCAGCGTGCTGACCCGTTACCGCGTCATGGCCTACGTGACCGCCGTCATGCTGCTCGTGCTCTGCACGTGCATGGTCTTCAAGTACGGGTTCGACATGGGTGAGGACGTGACCTTCGCGGTCTCCCAGGCCCACGGCGTCCTCTACATCATCTACCTGGTCTTCGCCTTCGACCTGGGCTCCAAGGCCAAGTGGCCGTTCGGCAAGCTCCTGTGGGTGCTGCTGTCCGGGACGATTCCCTTCGCCGCCTTCTTCGTCGAGCGCAAGGTCGTCCGCGAGACGTTGCCGCTGGTCAGCGGCGTGCAGCCGGAGCCGGTGAAGGCCTGACCCCCACCTCCGCACGTATGTGCGGAGGTTTGCCATCGACATTTACTAGGACGTCCTAGTAAATTCGAGGGTATGGACGCTGACGCCATCGAGGAAGGCCGCCGTCGCTGGCAGGCCCGTTACGACAAGGCCCGCAAGCGGGACGCCGACTTCACCACGCTCTCCGGCGACGCCGTGGAGCCCGTCTACGGGCCCCGGCCCGGCGACACCTACGAGGGGTTCGAGCGCATCGGCTGGCCCGGTGAGTACCCCTACACCCGGGGACTCCACGCGACCGGCTACCGGGGCCGGACCTGGACCATCCGCCAGTTCGCCGGCTTCGGCAACGCCGAGCAGACCAACGAGCGCTACAAGATGATCCTGGAGGCCGGCGGCGGCGGCCTCTCCGTCGCCTTCGACATGCCCACCCTCATGGGCCGCGACTCCGACGACCCGAAGGCGCTCGGCGAGGTCGGCCACTGCGGTGTCGCCATCGACTCCGCCGCCGACATGGAGGTCCTCTTCAAGGACATCCCGCTCGGCGACGTCACCACCTCGATGACGATCTCCGGTCCTGCCGTGCCCGTCTTCTGCATGTACCTGGTCGCCGCCGAGCGGCAGGGCGTCGACCCGGCCGTACTCAACGGCACGCTCCAGACCGACATCTTCAAGGAGTACATCGCGCAGAAGGAGTGGCTCTTCGAGCCCGAGCCCCATCTGCGTCTCATCGGCGACCTGATGGAGCACTGCGCGCAGGGCATCCCCGCGTACAAGCCGCTCTCCGTCTCCGGCTACCACATCCGCGAGGCCGGGGCGACGGCCGCGCAGGAGCTCGCCTACACCCTCGCCGACGGCTTCGGCTACGTGGAGCTGGGCCTCTCCCGCGGCCTCGACGTCGACGTCTTCGCCCCCGGCCTCTCCTTCTTCTTCGACGCGCACCTCGACTTCTTCGAGGAGATCGCCAAGTTCCGCGCGGCCCGCCGGATCTGGGCGCGCTGGATGAAGGAGGTCTACGGCGCCAAGACCGACAAGGCGCAGTGGCTCCGCTTCCA
The DNA here is from genome assembly GCF_055581845.1 of Streptomyces sp. NPDC042346. Lineage (NCBI taxonomy): Bacteria > Bacillati > Actinomycetota > Actinomycetes > Kitasatosporales > Streptomycetaceae > Streptomyces > Streptomyces sp. NPDC042346. Next base: position 1,478,025 of record NZ_JBVJEH010000001.1, read on the forward strand.
CACCCAGACCGCCGGTGTCTCCCTCACCGCCCAGCAGCCGTACAACAACGTCGTCCGTACGGCGGTCGAGGCCCTCTCCGCCGTCCTCGGCGGCACCAACTCCCTCCACACCAACGCCCTCGACGAGACCCTCGCGCTGCCCAGCGCGCAGGCCGCCGAGATCGCCCTCCGCACGCAGCAGGTGCTGATGGAGGAGACCGGCGTGGCCAACGTGGCCGACCCGCTGGGCGGCTCCTGGTACGTCGAGCAGCTCACCGACCGCATCGAGGCCGACGCCGAGAAGATCTTCGACCAGATCAAGGAGCGCGGCCGCCGCGCCCACCCGGACGGGCAGCACCCGATCGGGCCGATCACCTCGGGCATCCTGCGCGGCATCGAGGACGGCTGGTTCACCGGCGAGATCGCCGAGTCCGCCTTCCAGTACCAGCAGTCCCTGGAGAAGGGCGACAAGCGGGTCGTCGGCGTCAACTGCGCCCACGGCTCCGTCACCGGCGACCTGGAGATCCTGCGGGTCAGTCACGAGGTCGAGTGGGAGCAGGTCCGGGTCCTCGGCGAGCGCAAGGAGCGCCGTGACGACGCCAAGGTCCGCGCCTCGCTGGACGCGATGCTCGCGGCGGCCCGGGACGGCTCGAACATGATCGCCCCGATGCTGGAGGCCGTCCGCGCCGAGGCCACCCTCGGCGAGATCTGCAACGTCCTGCGCGACGAGTGGGGCGTCTACACCGAGCCGCCGGGCTTCTGACCGTCGGCCATCGCTACGCCGGCAGGGGCGGTACGGGGACTCCCGTACCGCCCCTGCCGGCGTGCGAGGTGACGTACTTCCGGCACCTAACCGAGGGCCGCCACCGCGCCCAGGCCACCCACGAGGAGGGCCGAGAGGCGGGCCACCCACTCCCCGTCGACCGGCTCGGCGCTCACGAGGGCGCGGTGGACGACCGCGCCCGCGATGACGTCGAAGATCAGGTCGTCCGTGGCGTCCACGGCGACCGGATCGCGGTCCGCGGGGAGTTCGCCGCGCTGCTGGGCCCGTCGGCGGCCCGCCAGGACGAGCCGCTTCTGGCGGTCGACGATCGAGGCGCGGATGCGCTCGCGCAGCGGTGCGTCGCGGGTCGACTCGGCCACCACCGCCATCAGGGCCGTCTTGGTCTCCGGGCGTTCGAGGAGCGCCGCGAACTGGATCACGACGTGCTCGATGTCGGCCTGGAGGGAACCCAGGTCGGGCAGTTCGAGTTCATCGAAGAGGACGGCGACGGCGTCCACCACGAGCTCGTTCTTGTTGGCCCAGCGGCGGTAGAGGGTCGTCTTCGCAACCCCGGCGCGGCCGGCGACGTCCCCCATCGTGAGCTTGGACCAGCCGAGGTCGACCAGGGCGGCGCGGGTCGCCTCCAGGATGGCCGCGTCGGCCTCGGTGGAGCGAGGGCGACCGGTACGGCTGTTGCGGGGGGTACTGCTGCACATGGGGATCGACCATACCCGCCGGTAGGTACGGCGCCAGAGGTGCGCGATGTGAGGCAGTTCACCGAGCGGATCGCTCCCGCGCCCTCCCCGCCGATCCTCCCGGAGAGTTACGCTACGACCTGTAGCGAAAGGCTTTGAGCGGCCCGAGCGACAACCAACTGCCGGGTGGGGATCCGGCAAGCACCGGGTGGGGACCCGGTGCGGATCGAAGACGAAGAACCGTGTTGCCCACGCGTCTCGCACACCGGCGGGAGACGTACGGGCGGCACGGTTCAGCCATGACTTACCGGTTACACGCGCGGAAGGGGGAGGATGTACGCATGCAGCCCCGAAACATGTCCATGAGCGGCGTCGTCGACCTTGCCGCGGTGAAGGCGGCCGGAGAGGCCAAGGCCAAGGCGGAGCAGGTCCGCGCCGAGGCCGCCCGGCAGGGTGGTTCCGCCGCGGTGCCCCCCTCCGCCCTGGTGATCGACGTCGACGAGGCCGGCTTCGAGCGCGATGTCATCCAGCGCTCCGCCGAGGTCCCGGTCGTCCTCGACTTCTGGGCCGAGTGGTGCGAGCCGTGCAAGCAGCTCGGCCCCCTCCTGGAGCGGCTGGCCGTCGAGTACAACGGCCGCTTCCTGCTCGCGAAGATCGACGTCGACGCCAACCAGATGCTGATGCAGCAGTTCGGCATCCAGGGAATTCCGGCCGTTTTCGCGGTGGTCGCCGGTCAGGCGCTGCCGCTCTTCCAGGGCGCGGTGCCCGAGGCCCAGATCCGGGAGACCCTCGACCAGCTGATCCAGGTCGGCGAGGAGCGCTTCGGTCTCACGGGCATCGCCGTGGACGCGGACGCGGACGCCGAGGGATCGGCCGCCCCCGCCGCGCGCCCCGCCGGCCCGTACGACGCCCTCCTCGAAGCGGCCATGTCCGCGCTCGACGCGGGTGACCTGGCCGGCGCCGTCCAGGCGTACAAGAACGTGCTCGCCGACGACCCGGCCCACCCGGAGGCCAAGCTGGGCCTGGCCCAGGCCGAGCTCCTCACCCGGGTCCAGGACCTCGACCCCGCCGCCGTCCGCAAGAACGCGGCGGACAACCAGGCCGACGTCGCCGCGCAGATCGCCGCCGCCGACCTCGACCTGGTGGGCGGTCACGTGGAGGACGCCTTCGGGCGCCTCGTGGAGACCGTGCGCCGCACGTTCGGCGAGGACAGGGACGCGGCGCGGCTGCGGCTCCTGGAGCTCTTCGAGGTGATCGGCGTCGACGACCCGCGGGTGACGACGGCCCGCCAGGCGCTCGCCCGGGTCCTTTTCTGAGACGCCTTCCGGGACGTCTTCCCAGGCGCCTTCCGAGGCGTTCCTGACCCGCCGGATCGTCCGACGATTTGGCGACACAGCGACAAACAGCGGCCGCGCTTTACCAAAACTTGGTAATCGCGGCCGCTGTTACTTGCAGTAAATCAAACCGAGGATTCTGTCCGCATTCATACGGCTATCTGCTGATATTGGGCATCACTCGACCGCACCCTGCGTGCCCGTTCGGCGCCACCCCGCCATGCCCCGGTTATCCACCCGTTACTAGCGAGTAACGAACCCCCTTGTGCGACGGCCCGGAATCGACCACGATCGGCGACGCTCGGTCCGAACCGCACACCCCGGCAACCAACCGGGACACGGCAAGGGTCCCCACCGGGCGGTCGGTGCCCCAGGCGCCGGCCATGGACAGGGGGGTTCCCGCTCGCACCGAACGGGGCCTGTCCAATCCGGTCACGCGCAAAGCGTGGCTCATGGTTGTCGCTCGGGGGTGATCGCCGGTGATTCGGACGCGCATCGCGCCGCCTGATGCCTCGGTGCTCCCCTTCCCGAGGACGTAGCTCTTCTCCCATCCCGGGACGGGCCCCCCGGCCCTTCCGGCGATGTACGTCCGAGAAGGAGGAATTCTCATGAAGTCCCAGGTTCGTGGCGGCACCAGATGGAAGCGGTTCGCCGTCGTCATGGTCCCGAGCGTGGCCGCGACGGCTGCGATCGGTGTCGGCCTGGCCCAGGGCGCGCTGGCCGCGTCCTTCAGCATCTCCGGCCAGGAGTTCAAGGTTAAGGCCGACAGCCTTGTCGGCAAGGACTTCGTCCAGTACGGCAGCGTCGACGGCGGCAAGGACCTGGAGGGCAAGCCCTTCGCCGAGCCCGTCGCCGTCTCGGGCTTCTCCGAGGCCTGGATCACCAACATGTGCCAGTCGGTGGTCACGCCGAAGGTGCCGTTCATCGGTGACTCCGTCACGCTCCGGCTCGAGGCCGGAACGGAGCCGAACAAGCCGGTCTACGCGAAGGGCATCTACCTCGATGTCTCCGAGCTGAAGGCCGATGCCGAGTTCGGCAAGATGGACCTCGGCATCGCGGCCGGTGCGCTCAACACCGGGCCCGACGGCAAGCCCGTCGACGGCAAGCCGGGCATCCAGCCGAACACGCAGGCCAACCCCTTCGGCTTCGGTCAGCGTGCCCAGGACGCGACGCTCAACAACGTCAGGCAGAAGGCGTGGGCCACGACGGCCGCCACCTTCAAGCTCCCCAACCTGAGCCTGTCCCTGCACCGGGGCACGTCGGAGGAGTGCTACAAGGGCTGATTCGGTCCGGCGGGTGCGGGCCGTCCCGTACGGCCCCGCCCGCTCCGGCCTCAGCACCACCTTCTTCACCTTCTCAGCAACACCGCTTCCAGGGAGCTGTATCCATGAGCGCCGAGATCCCCGCCTCCCGTGAAGTCCCCAAGGACAACCGGTTCAAGGTCTGGCGGCAGACCCGGCCCTTCTGGGCGGGAATCTTCACCATGATCGGCGGAGTGCCGATCGCCTACCTGCCGTACGGGGACATGCGGCTCGGCAACGCCACGCTCGCCATGCAGACGACCGCCGGGGCCGGTGCGCTGATCATCGGTGTCCTGCTCATCACGCTCGGCTTCACGATGTGGTTCCAGCCCATCGTCCGTGTGTTCGCGGGCGTCGCGACGATCATCCTGGCGCTCGTCTCCATCCCGGTGTCGAACTTCGGCGGCCTCGTCATCGGGTTCCTGTTCTCCCTCATCGGCGGCGGCATGTCCGTCGCGTGGGCGCCCGCGCCCCCGGTCGAGGAGAGCGCCGACGACGCAGAGCACGACGGCCGGCCGGAGGCCTCCGAAGAGGCCGGAGCAGAACTCGAGACCGCGGTCGTGCCGGCGGCCGACATCCCGCAGCAGTACGAGGCGGAGCACCAGGCGACCGAAACGACGATCGACGCCAACGGCGGGAGGAACAGTGCGGGGTGACGAGACTCAGTCGGCGCTCGCGAAGGAGGGCCCGCGGCACGCGGCCCCGCGCAAGTCGCTGCTGAACAGGATCCAGGGCCCTGCGGGCAAGGCCATGGCGCTGGCCGCCATGCCGACCGCGGTGCTCGTGGGCATGGGCCTCACGCCCAAGCTCGCCCTCGCCGACGACAAGGACATCCCCTTCGCACCGGGACCTTGCGTGACCCGCTCGGACGAGCCGACTCCGGAGGAGACGGCGACGCCCACGGCCAAGCCCACGGAGAGCGCGAAGCCGACGGCGACCCCCTCGGCGACCTCGACCGCGTCCGCGAGCCCGAGCTCCACGGCGACGACCGGCCCGACGGCCACGGCCACCGCCTCGGCGAGCGCCACCGCTACCCCGACCCCGACGCCGACCGCGACGGAGACCGGGCAGGCGACCACGCAGCAGAACAGGGAGCCGGCGCCGACCGCGACCCCCTCGGCCACGGCCACCCCGACCCCCACCCCCACGAAGTCGACGAACCCGCTCGACCCGCTGGGCGTGGGCGACGCGCTCAAGGACCTCTTCGACGGCCCGGACCCGAAGCCGACGGCCACCACGGCCGCGCCCACGACGGCGGCTCCGACGACGACGGCCCCGGTCCAGAAGCCCGCGACCGCCGACGATCCGACCGCGCCCGCGGACGAGCCGACCGCGACGGCTTCGGCCACCGCCACCGCGCCCGCCGAGCCGAAGCCGAAGCCGACCGTCGACCCGGCCGCCGACGCGACCAAGAAGGCGATCGAGGAGGCGGCCGACAAGGCCGGTGCCACGGTCAAGGAGCTCCCGAAGAGCGCCCAGGGCCTCGACCCCAAGAAGGACGAGTCCATACCCGACGGCGCCAAGCCCCGCTTCCCGTGCCCCGAGCTCGACGCCGAGGCACTCGCCGCGGCCGAACTGGAGCCGGGCATCCCGCTGCTCCCGGACGAGCCGTGGCGCCTGGAGAGCACGCTCCTCACCCTCAAGGGCCTCAAGTACCACGGCATCGTCGAGGTGAAGACCGGCAGCGGCAAGATCAAGAAGGTCCTGAAGTTCACCGCGACCGGCATCGACATCAAGGACCTTCACCAGCTGACGGTCCACTCCGAGGGCTTCACCGGCCACGTCCGCTCCGACAAGGGCTCGACGTCGACCATCACCGACGGCACGGTGACCATGTACACCGAGGAACTGAAGGGCAACCTCTTCGGCCTCATCCCGATCACCTTCGGTCCGGAGTCCCCGCCCCCGCTGGACGTCCCCTTCGCCTTCTTCACCCAGGTGAAGCTCAAGCAGGCGGGCCAGTTCGGCGGCACCCTCAAGGTCCAGGGCCTCCACAACACGATCGAGCCCAGCTGATCCCCGTACGCGTACGCGCATACGGCTGTGGGCCGCACCCCTTCTCCAGGGGTGCGGCCCACAGCCGTGTACGGATCAGGCGGGACGTCAGGCGTGCTCGCCGCCGCCGAGGTGGTGGACGCGGACCATGTTCGTCGTGCCCGGGACGCCGGGGGGCGAGCCGGCCGTGATGACCATGGTGTCGCCCTCGCTGTAGCGCTGGAGCTTCAGGAGCTCGGCGTCCACGAGGTCGACCATCGCGTCCGTGGTCTCCACGAACGGGACGAGGAAGGACTCGACGCCCCAGCTCAGGGTGAGCTGGTTGCGGGTGTTCTCGTCCGTCGTGAACGCGAGGATCGGCTGCTGCACCCGGTAGCGGGAGAGGCGGCGGGCCGTGTCGCCGGACTGGGTGAAGGCGATCAGCGCCTTGCCGCCCAGGAAGTCGGCGATCTCGCAGGCCGCGCGGGCGACGGAGCCGCCCTGGGTGCGCGGCTTCTTGCCCGGGACCAGGGGCTGGAGGCCCTTGGAGAGCAGCTCCTGCTCGGCCGCGGTGACGATCTTCGACATCGTCTTGACGGTCTCGATCGGGTACGCGCCGACCGAGGACTCGGCCGACAGCATGACCGCGTCCGCCCCGTCCAGGATCGCGTTGGCGACGTCGCTCGCCTCGGCGCGGGTCGGACGGGAGTTGGTGATCATCGACTCCATCATCTGGGTCGCGACGATGACCGGCTTGGCGTTGCGGCGGCACATCTCGACGAGACGCTTCTGCACCATCGGGACCCGCTCCAGCGGGTACTCGACGGCGAGGTCGCCACGGGCCACCATGACCGCGTCGAAGGCCGCGACGACGGCCTCCATGTTCTCGACGGCCTGCGGCTTCTCGACCTTGGCGATGACGGGGACCCGGCGGCCCTCCTCGTCCATGACCTTGTGGACGTCCTTGACGTCGTCGGCGTCGCGGACGAAGGAGAGGGCGACCATGTCGCAGCCCATGCGGAGGGCGAAGCGGAGGTCGTCGACGTCCTTCTCCGACAGGGCGGGGACGTTGACGGCCGCGCCGGGCAGGTTGATGCCCTTGTGGTCGGAGATGACACCGCCCTCGATGACCACGGTCTTGACCCGGGGGCCGTCGATCTCGACGACCCGCAGCTCGACGTTGCCGTCGTTGATGAGGACCTGGTCGCCCTTGGAGACGTCGCCGGGCAGACCCTTGTAGGTGGTGCCGCAGATGGACTTGTCGCCGGGGACGTCGTCGGTGGTGATGGTGAACTCGTCACCGCGCACCAGCTCGACCGGGCCCTCGGCGAAGGTCTCGAGGCGGATCTTGGGGCCCTGGAGGTCGGCGAGGACGCCGACGGCGTGCCCGGTGTCCGCGGAGACCTGCCGGACGCGGTCGTACCGCTCCTGGTGTTCTGCCTGGGATCCGTGGCTGAAGTTGAATCGGGCCACGTTCATGCCGGCCTCGATGAGAGCCTTCAGCTGCTCATACGAGTCGACGGCGGGGCCCAGCGTACAGACGATTTTGGAACGGCGCATGAGGCGGATCCTATCGGTTTGTTTCACTGCGGAATATTCCGACTGGCGGAAAGTACAAATGGGCGCGGGCCCGCTCAAGCGTTCACTCGTTCGAGCTCGCCGAGCTCTGAACGAGCGCGAAACTCTGCCGTGCGATCTCCAGTTCCTCGTCCGTCGGCACCACGGCCACCGCCACCCGCGCGTAGTCCGGAGAGATCAGCCGCGCCTCGTCGGAACGGACGGAGTTGAGGTCCGCGTCCACGGCGAGACCCAGCTCCTCCAGGCCCGCGATCGCAGCCTCCCGCACCGGGGCGGCGTTCTCGCCGACCCCCGCCGTGAACACCACCGCGTCCACCCGGCCGAGCACCGCGTAGTACGCGCCGATGTACTTCTTCAGACGGTGGACGTAGATCTCGAAGGCGAGCGTCGCCGCCGGGTCCCCCTCGTCCACGCGCCGGCGGATCTCCCGCATGTCGTTGTCGCCGCAGAGCCCGACCAGGCCGGACTTCTTGTTGAGGAGGACGTCGATCTCGTCGGCCGACATGCCCGCCACCCGCTTGAGGTGGAAGGTGACCGCCGGGTCGATGTCGCCCGAGCGGGTGCCCATGACCAGGCCTTCGAGGGGCGTCAGACCCATCGAGGTGTCCACGCACCGGCCGCCCCGCACCGCCGAGGCGGAGGCGCCGTTGCCCAGGTGCAGCACGATCACGTTCACCTCCTCGGGAGCCCGGCCGAGCAGCTTCGCCGTCTCGCGCGAGACGTACGCGTGCGAGGTGCCGTGGAAGCCGTACCGCCGGATGCGGTGCGCGTCCGCCGTCGCCACGTCGATCGCGTACCGCGCCGCGGACTCCGGCATCGTCGTGTGGAAGGCCGTGTCGAAGACCGCCACCTGCGGCAGGTCCGGGCGCAGCGACATCGCCGTACGGATGCCGGTGAGGTTCGCCGGGTTGTGCAGCGGCGCCACCGGCACCAGCCGCTCGATCTCCGCGAGCACCTCGTCGTCGACGACCGTCGGAGCGCTGAACCGCAGCCCGCCGTGCACCACCCGGTGGCCGATCGCGGCCAGCTCGGGGGAGTCCAGACCGAGGCCGTCCGCCGCCAGTTCCTCGGCGACCGCCTTCAGCGCCGCCGCGTGGTCGGCGATCGGGCCGTTCTTCTCGCGCCTCTCCCCGCCGCCGCCCTGGAGCGGGGTGTGCACCAGCCGGGAGGTCTCCTCGCCGATCCGCTCCACCAGGCCGGCCGCGAGCCGACTGCCGTCCGCCATGTCGAGCAGCTGGTACTTGACGGAGGACGAACCGGAGTTGAGGACGAGGACGCGGGTGGGGGTGCCGGTCATGCGGGGAGCTCCTGACCCTGGGAGGGGACCTGGGACTGGATCGCCGTGATGGCGACCGTGTTGACGATGTCGCTGACGAGCGCGCCGCGTGAGAGGTCGTTCACGGGCTTGCGCAGACCCTGGAGCACCGGGCCGACGGCCACGGCGCCGGCCGAACGCTGCACGGCCTTGTAGGTGTTGTTGCCGGTGTTGAGGTCCGGGAAGATCAGCACGGTCGCCTGCCCGGCCACCTCCGAGCCCGGCAGCTTCGTGGCGGCGACGGACGGCTCCACCGCCGCGTCGTACTGGATCGGGCCCTCGATCCGCAGCTCCGGATGCGCCTCGCGGACCAGCTTCGTCGCCTCGCGCACCTTGTCGACGTCCGCGCCGGAGCCCGACGTCCCGGTCGAGTACGAGAGCATCGCGATCCGCGGCTCCACGCCGAAGCGCGCCGCCGTGGCCGCCGACTGGGCGGCGATGTCCGCGAGCTGCTCGGCGTTCGGGTCGGGGTTGACCGCGCAGTCGCCGTACACGAGCACCTTGTCGGCGAGGCACATGAAGAAGACCGAGGAGACGATCGACGCCTCCGGCTTCGTCTTGATGATCTCGAAGGCCGGGCGGATCGTCGCGGCCGTGGAGTGCACGGAGCCGGAGACCATGCCGTCGGCCAGGCCCTCCTGCACCATCAGGGTGCCGAAGTAGTTCACGTCCGCGACGACGTCGTACGCGAGCTCGACGGTGACGCCCTTGTGGGCGCGGAGCGCCGCGTACTTCTCGGCGAACGCGTCGCGCAGCTCCGAGGTCTGCGGGTCGATCAGCTGCGTGTCACCGAGGTCCACGCTCAGTTCGGCGGCCTTCTTGCGGATGACCTCGACGTCGCCGAGCAGCGTCAGGTCGCACACGTCGCGGCGGATCAGCACGTCGGCGGCGCGCAGCACGCGCTCCTCGGTGCCCTCGGGGAGCACCACCCGGCGCCGGTCGGTGCGCGCCTGTTCGAGGAGCTCGTGCTCGAACATCATCGGGGTGACCCGGCCGCTGCGGGCGACCGAGACCCGCTTCAGGAGGTCGGAGGTGTCCACGTGCCGCTCGAAGAGGCCGAGGGCGGTCTCCGCCTTGCGCGGGGTGGCGGCGTTCAGCTTCCCTTCCAGGGAGAAGAGTTCGGCCGCGGTGGGGAAGCTGTTGTCGGCTACGGAGATGACCGGGGTGCCGGGCGCGAGCCGGGCCGCCAGGGTCAGGATCTCCTCGCCGGGCCGCTCGTCGAGGGTGAGCAGCATGCCGGCGATGGGCGGGGTTCCGGCCGAGTGCGCGGCGAGCACGCCGACGACCACGTCGGCCCGGTCCCCGGGGGTGACGACGAGACAGCCGGGGGTCAGCGCCTTGAGGACGTTCGGCAGCATCGCGCCGCCGAAGACGAAGTCGAGGGCGTCCCGCGCGAGGCCCTGGTCGTCGCCGAGGACCACGGAGGCGCCGAGCGCCTGGGTGATCTGGGAGACGGTGGGCGCGGCGAGCGCCGGCTCGTCCGGCAGGACGTAACAGGGCACGGGCAGCCGGGCGGAGAGACGCTCGGCGATGACCTCACGGTCCTCGGCCGCCACCCGGTTGACGATCATCGCGAGCACGTCGCAGCCGAGCCCGTCGTACGCGCGGAAGGCGTTGCGGGCCTCGGCCCGTACGGACTCCGAGGGCTGGCCCTTGCCGCCGACCACCGGGATGACGGAGGCGCCGAACTCGTTGGCGAGGCGGGCGTTGAGCGCGAGCTCGTCGGGGAGCTGCGTGGCGGCGAAGTCGGTGCCGAGGACGAGGACGACCTCGTAGTCGCGCGCGACGGCGTGGAACCGGTCGACGAGCTGCGAGACCAGTTCGTCCGTGCCCCGCTCGGCCTGGAGGTCCGAGGCCTCGTGGTAGTCCATGCCGTAGACCGTCGAGGGGTCCTGCGAGAGCCGGTAGCGGGCCCGCAGCAGGTCGAAGAGGCGGTCGGGGCCGTCGTGCACCAGCGGCCGGAACACCCCCACCCGGTCCACCTGGCGGGTGAGGAGCTCCATGACTCCCAGCTCGACGACCTGGCGGCCGTCACCGCGGTCGATCCCGGTCACGTACACGCTGCGCGTCACGCCGTGGTCTCCTGTCCAGTCCTGCGGATCGGGGCGGTCCTGGGGAACGGGCCGGGTGGATGCCTCGCGGCACCCTCGCGGCCCGTGCGTCGATCGCCCGCTCGTGCGTCGATTGCTCGTGCCTCGCTCGCTCGTGCGTCAACCGGCGGCCCTCGGAAAGCCCCTATAGGGCGGCATTACCCCCTTGACAATACCCCCGCCAGTGGTTACGTCGCCCGCCGGACGAAGGGCCCGGAACCCCGGGACGAAAGGCCTCCGCGGGAGCCCGACGGGGGCCCCGGGAGGGACGCGCGGAGCGGCGACGAGCGTCCCCGTCAGGCCGGGCGTGTGAGAATTGCCGTGGCTCATCTGGACCGCGACCGAGCAGGAGACACAGCACGATGCGCATCGGAGTTCTCACCGCAGGCGGCGACTGCCCCGGCCTGAACGCAGTGATCCGGTCGGTCGTGCACCGGGCGCTGACCGGCCACGACGACGAAGTCATCGGCTTCGAGGACGGGTTCAAGGGCCTCCTCGACGGCCACTACCGCCCCCTCGACCTCAACAACGTCAGCGGCATCCTCGCCCGCGGCGGCACGATCCTCGGCTCCGCGCGCCTGGAGCGCAACCGGCTGGCCGAGGCCGCCGAGTCGGCCCCCGACCTGGCCCGGCAGTACGGCATCGACGTCCTCATCCCGATCGGCGGCGAGGGCACCCTGACCGCCGCCCAGATGCTCTCCGACGCGGGCATGCCCGTCGTCGGCGTCCCGAAGACGATCGACAACGACATCTCCTCCACGGACCGCACCTTCGGCTTCGACACCGCCGTCGGCGTCGCCACCGAGGCCATGGACCGGCTGAAGACCACCGCCGAGTCCCATCAGCGCGTGATGGTCGTCGAGGTGATGGGCCGCCACGCCGGCTGGATCGCGCTGGAGTCCGGCATGGCCGGCGGCGCGCACGGCATCTGCCTCCCCGAGCGCCCCTTCCAGGTCGACGACCTCGTCAAGATGGTCGAGGAGCGCTTCGCGCGCGGCAAGAAGTTCGCGGTCATCTGCGTCGCCGAGGGCGCGCATCCGGCCGAGGGCTCGATGGAGTACAAGAAGGGCGAGATCGACCAGTTCGGTCACGAGCGCTTCCAGGGCATCGGCAACCAGCTCGCCGTCGAGCTGGAGCGGCGCCTCGGCAAGGAGGCCCGCCCGGTCATCCTCGGCCACGTCCAGCGCGGCGGCACGCCGACCGCGTACGACCGGGTGCTCGCCACCCGCTTCGGCTGGCACGCGGTGGAGGCGGCGCACCGCGGCGAGTTCGGCCGGATGACGGCGCTGCGCGGCACGGACATCGAGATGGTGCCGCTGGCCGAGGCCGTGACGCAGCTCAAGACGGTTCCCGGGGACCGGATCCGCGAGGCCGAGTCCGTCTTCTGACCGTGCCCTGACCGGTCTTCCGGCCGTGCTCTGACCGGTCTGCCGGCCGTGCCCTGACCGGTCTTCCGAAGGTCCTTCCGGTCGGGACCTCCGTCCCGACCTGTCCCGGATCCTCTCCGGGACCCGGACACGCCCGAGTGGCCCCGACCCTCCCCCCGTGGAGGGTCGGGGCCACTCGTCGTGACCGGCATCACCACCGGAATTGCCGGGTTCCACTCTTGAGCCGGAGCGTGAGATCAACAAGGCTTGAGGCTTGTCCCGGACATGTCCCAACCCTGTCCGGCGGAAGGGGGAGACGCGGATGATGCCGGGGGAGAAGGCACCCGACCCGCGGGAGACACGGAACGCCGCGGAGTTCGTCGCGTGCCTCCAGGCGCTCAAGGACTGGTCCGGCCTGACCTACCGCGAGCTCTCGGCCCGGGCCGAGGCGCGCGGCGACGTCCTGCCCCGGTCCACCGTCGCCAACATGCTGGCCCGCGCCACCGTCCCCCGCGAGGAGCTCCTGCTCTCGTTCGTCCGCGCGTGCGGGGTGGGTCCGGGCGGCCTTGAGGAGTGGCAGGCGGTACGGAAGGGGCTCGCGGTACGGGGGGTGTACGAGCCCGAGGGCGAGGGCGAGGGCGAAGGCGCGGGCGCTGGCGCTGGTGAGGCCGAGGGCGCGGGCGAAGGGCCGGTCGGGGGAGCCGACCCTGGCGACGGCCCGCACGCGGAGACCGACCCCGTGCCGGCCGTCGGGCCCGCGGTCGTCTGGCCCGGGGAGCCGGTGGAGCCGCAGGACGGCGCCCCCGCGGCCCGGCGGCCGGGGCCCCGGTCCCGGATACGCCGCGCCCTCGTCGCGACGGTCGCGCTGGCCGGTCTCGTACTCGCCGGGTTCAGCGTCGTCGCCGTCCTGCGGGACGGGCACGGCGCCCACCCGCCCCGTACCCTCACCGCGCCCGCCGCCGGGGACGTCCGCATCCGGGTGATCGGCGCGGACCTGTGCCTCGGCGAGCGGCGCGGCTCCCGCACCGGGCAGATCCACCAGGTGCCGTGCGCCGACGCGAAGGTGCCGCTGTACTCGCTGACGGAGCGCGGCGGGGGCCGGTGGAGGATCGTCTCGGACCACCCGGACTACGGCCCCGGCTGCTCCGGCATACCCTCCGGCGGCCGGATACCCGACGCCGCGTACGAGGACTCCGAGTGCGGCGACCCGAGCCGGGTCGAGGAGTTCGTCCTGGAGCCGTACGGCGCCCCCGTCGAGGGCTACCGGATCGTTCCGGCGGACTCCGCGACGCCCGGCAGCTGCGTCACCGTCGTCGGCGACCGCTCGGCGGACTGGGCGCGACTGGCCCAGGCCCCCTGCGCGCCGGACGCGACCGGTCAGCTCTTCAGCTTCGACCGCCGGAGTTAGGGCCTGTCCGGCCATGATCCGCCGGACAGGCCCTAGGCCGGGTCGACCAGCCGGGTCCTGAGCGCCGTCACCACCGCCGGGTCGAGCCCGACGTGGCCGGTGACGTACCCGTACACCGAGCCGTACCGCTCGCGCAGGTCCGCGAGGAACAGCCGAAGGATCTCGGCCGGCGCCCTGCCGTAGCCCGGCCAGCGGAGCTCACGGCCCGGGTGCGACGCCTGCCAGTCGGCGATCAGCCGCTCCGTGGCCAGCTCGGTGAGCGCGAAGTCCGCGAGGATCTCCTCGTCGGGGACGTCGAGGAGCGCGAGGACGAGGGCCGCGATCAGCCCCGTGCGGTCCTTGCCGGAGGCGCAGTGGAAGACGAGCGGTCCGTCGGCCGCGGCGATGACCTCCAGGGCCGTACGGATCTCTTCCGCGCCGTCCTCGGCGACCTCGGCGAACCGGTCGGCGAGGTAGCGCCACGGGTCGAGGTCCGGGTCGATCTCCGCCTGGTCGTACGGCCGGTGCTCGATGGACAGGTTGTGCCAGGCGACCTCCTCGGTCTCCGGCAGGCGGCCCTTGGCGTCGATCTCCCACGGGTAGCGCAGGTCGATCACGGTGGCCACGCGCAGCGCGCGGAAGCGGGCGAGGTCGTCGGTGCCGGCTCCCGCGAGCTTGGCCAGGGAGTCGGAGCGGTAGAGGGTCTCCCACCGCACGGTCCCGCCGTCGGGGGTCCGATAGCCGCCCAGGTCACGGAAGTTGTGGAGTCGTTCGAAGGGTATGTGTCGAATCACGGTCGCCAATGTACGGCGTCCCCTGAACGGCCTCCCCTGTACGGCCTCCCCCAGGCCGATGGTCGGACGTCCGTCGGTCCGGCCGCTACAGACCCACCGCCGCCCAGAAGTGATCGGTGATCCCCTCCAGGTACGCGCGCCCCTCGTCGCCCGTCGCCCCCGAGGCGCCCCAGCTGCTGGTCGCCGCCATCCGCGCGTGGTACTCCGAGTGCAGCCGCTGGAGGGCCGACTCCACGGTCCGCTTGGGCAGCGGCACCATCTTCACGGCCGGTTTCACGTAGGCCTGCCAGCGGGTGGTGGCCGCGTCGCGCAGCACCTCGGCGAGGCTCTCGTCGCCGCCGGTGGCGGTGATCAGCGCGCGCGGGCCGAGGCCGAGGACCTCCGCGAGGGTGGCCGTCTGGCGTTCGGTGCCGCGCCAACGGCCTTCGTCCTCCATCCGCTGGTACGCGTGGGCCGCGACACCGATCCGGCGGGCCAGCTCCTCCGCGGACAGTGCGCGGGCCAGCCGGTGCTCGCGCAGGGTCGTCGCGGCGGCGATGAGTTCGGAAGGGTCGCACCAGAGGACGCCCGCGAGGGCGGTGAGTTCCTGCTCGGTCGGAAGGAGGCGGCCGCGTTCCCAGGCGGCGACGGTATCGGGGGTGACGAACAAGCCGTACTGGGCGCGGAGGCCGTACGCGACATGTCCCGGGGCCATGCCGAGTCCTTCGCGCAGACGGCGCGCGGCCAGGGCGTTGAAGGGGGGAGAGGGTTGGTGCACCCGGCCACGGTAGGTGCGGACCGTGACGGCTGGCTACGGTGCGTTCCCCCAACGTGCGACGTCGTAGGAACATGGGAACCGATCGGTAACCGCAGGCCGAGCCGCGGAACGGAAACCGCAGGTCAGACCCCGCACATCAGCCCCCGCACATCAGGCCCCGCACATCAGCCCCCGCACCTTAGTGGCCGCGGGCCCGGCCGTCGAGCCAGCGGTACTGGAGCTCGGGCCGCCCGATCTGCCCGTACTGCGGGGCGCGCACGGCCCGGCCCTCGGTCACGAGGTGCTCCAGATAGCGGCGGGCGGTGATCCGGGAGATGCCGACCGCCGCGCCGGCCTCGGCGGCGGTGACCCCGGCCGGGGTGTCCCGGAGGGTACGGGTGACGGCCTCCAGGGTCGGGGCGCTGAGTCCCTTCGGCAGCGTGGCGGGGTGCGGGGCCCGGAGCGTGGCGAGCGCCCGGTCCACCTCGTCCTGCCCGGATGCCTCCCCGGCGGACGCCCGGAACTCCGCGTACCGCGCGAGGCGGTCCCGGAGCGTGGCGAAGGCGAAGGGCTTCAGGACGTACTGGACGACGCCGAGGGACACGCCCTCGCGGACGACCGCCAGGTCGCGGGCGGAGGTCACGGCGATCACGTCGGCGGAGTGCCCGGCGGCGCGGAGCGCGCGCAGCAGCTGGAGGCCGTGGCCGTCGGGCAGGTAGAGGTCGAGCAGGATCAGATCGACCGGCGTCCGGTCGAGCAGCCGCACGGCGGCGGCCCGGGAGTGGGCGACCCCGACGACGGTGAAGCCCTCGACCCGCCCGGCGTACAGCGCGTGGGCGTCGGCGGCGACGGGGTCGTCCTCGACGACGAGGACACGGAGGGGGTGCGTGCTCACGGGGTCACCTCGGATCCGGTGGGAGTGGTGCCGGGCGCCGCCGGACGACCCGGCGCGGGGGCGGCACTCGGCGCGGGGGCGGCACCCGCCGCCCCGGGCCCGCCGTCCCGCGGCAGCGGCAGTCGTACGGTGAACTCCGCGCCGCCCTCCGGCGCGTCCGCCAGCTCCAGGGTGCCGGCGGCGCGGGAGACCGCCTGGCCCACCAGGGCCAGGCCGAGGCCGCGGCCCGGACCCCGGGTCGACCAGCCGCGGCCCAGGACCGCGTCCCGGTCGGCCGGGCGGACGCCGGGGCCGCTGTCCCCGACCCGCAGCAGCAGCTCGCCGTCGCCCGCCCGGGCCGCGACCGTGACCCTCACCCGCGCGTGCGGGGTCCCGCCCACCGCCTCCACGGCGTTGTCGATGAGGTTGCCCAGGATCGTGACCAGGTCACGGGAGGGCAGGGCCGCCGGCACCCGGCCGTCGTCGATCCGGCTGTCCTCGGTCAGCACCAGCTCCACGCCCCGCTCGTTGGCCTGTGCCGCCTTGCCGAGCAGCAGCGCCGCGAGGACCGGTTCGCCGACCGCGTCGACGACCCGGTCGGTGAGCGCCTGCGCGAGCTCCAGCTCCGCCGTCGCGAACTCCACCGCCTCGGCCACCCGGCCCAGTTCGATGAGCGAGACGACGGTGTGCAGCCGGTTCGCCGCCTCGTGGGCCTGCGAGCGCAGCGCCTCGGTGAACCCGCGCTCGGAGTCCAACTCCCCGGCCAGCGACTGGAGTTCCGTACGGTCCCGGAGCGTGACGACGGTGCCGCGCCGCTCCCCGCCCACCACCGGGCGGGTGCTGACCACGAGCACCCGGTCGGCCGTCAGATGGGTCTCGTCCACCCGCGGCTCGGAGGAGAGCAGCGCGCCCGTCAGCGGTGCGGGCAGGCCGAGTTCGGCGGCCGGGCGGCCGACGACCCCTTCGTCCAGGCCGAGCAACTCCCGTGCCCCGTCGTTGATGAGGGCGATCCGCCGCCGCCCGTCGAGCATCACGAGCCCTTCGCGCACGGCGTGCAGCGCGGCCTCGTGGTAGTCGTGCATCCGGCTCAGCTCCGCCGCGTTCATGCCGTGCGTGTGGCGGCGCAGCCGGGCGTTGACGACATACGTCCCCGCGCCGCCGAGCGCGAGTGCCGCGCCCGCCATGAAGAGCAGGGCGGTGACCTGCTCCCGTACCTGCTCGCTGATCCTCTCGATCGTGATGCCCGCGCTGACGAGGGCGACGATCCGGCCGTCGTCGTAGACGGGCGCCACGGTCCGTACGGAGGGGCCGAGGATCCCCAGGTGCGTCTCGGAGAAGGTCCGCCCCCGCAGGGCCTCCTCGATGTGACCGAGGTACGTCCGGCCGATCTGGGCCGGCTCCGGATGCGTCCAGCGGGTCCCGTCGGGCGCCATGATCACCACGAAGGCGACGTCCGCGTGCCGGCGCAGCGCCTCCGTGTACGGCTGGAGCACCGCCGACGGGTCGGCCGAGCGGGCCGCGGCGACCACGGAGGGGGAGTCGGCGACGGCCGCGGCGGTCGCCGTCGACTGGCGGCGCGCGGTCTCCTCGGCCTGGGCCCGGTCCGTGACGTACGCGAAGACCGCGCAGCCCGCCACGACGACGGCCACGAGCACGACCTGCATCGCGAAGAGCTGACCGGCCAGGCTGCGGGGGCGGGTACGGGGGAAACGCATGCGGGTAAGTGTGCACGGCGGAATTTGCGCCAAGGCATTGCGTTCCCGAATCGTTCTCTTCCGCTCGTTCGCTTCCGCCCGTCCTCTTCCGCCTCTTCCGTGGGCCCCGGGCAGGCGGCCCACAACCCCCCGTCGACCCCCGTCAGACGCTTCGGTCGTGAACGAAACGTACGCAACCGTGACCCCGGTCACAGGCTGATGGATAGTCGCGGAGTCCACCGGGACGTGGACACCCATCAGCGCGAGGAGGACCCCGTGGCCGCACGACGGGACCGTACCCACTATCTGTATCTGGCCGTCATCGGCGCCGTACTGCTCGGCATCGCGGTCGGCTTCCTGGCGCCGGGCGTCGCCGTCGAGCTCAAGCCCCTGGGCACCGGCTTCGTCAATCTGATCAAGATGATGATCTCGCCGATCATCTTCTGCACGATCGTCCTCGGCGTCGGATCGGTCCGGAAGGCCGCGAAGGTCGGCGCCGTCGGCGGACTCGCCCTCGGCTACTTCCTCGTGATGTCGACCGTCGCACTCGCGATCGGCCTGCTCGTCGGCAACCTCCTGGAGCCCGGTTCCGGCCTCCACCTCACCAAGGAGATCGCCGAGGCCGGCGCCAAGCAGGCCGAGGGCGCGAGCGAGTCCACACCGGACTTCCTGCTCGGGATCATCCCCACCACCCTCGTCTCCGCCTTCACCGAGGGCGAGGTCCTCCAGACGCTCCTCGTCGCCCTGCTCGCGGGCTTCGCGCTCCAGGCGATGGGCGCCGCCGGGGAGCCGGTGCTGCGCGGGATCGGCCACATCCAGCGGCTCGTCTTCCGCATCCTCGCCATGATCATGTGGGTCGCCCCGATCGGCGCGTTCGGCGCGATCGCCGCCGTCGTCGGCGCGACCGGCGTCGACGCCCTGAAGTCCCTCGCCGTCATCATGATCGGCTTCTATCTGACCTGCGGACTCTTCGTCTTCGTCGTGCTCGGCACGATCCTGCGCCTGGTCGCCGGGATCAACATCTGGACGCTGCTGAGGTACCTGGGCCGCGAGTTCCTGCTGATCCTCTCCACCTCCTCCTCGGAGTCCGCGCTGCCGCGGCTCATCGCGAAGATGGAGCACCTGGGCGTCAGCAAGCCGGTCGTCGGCATCACCGTCCCGACGGGCTACTCCTTCAACCTCGACGGCACCGCGATCTACCTCACGATGGCCTCGCTCTTCGTCGCCGAGGCGATGGGCGACCCGCTCTCGCTCGGCGAGCAGGTCTCGCTCCTCGTCTTCATGATCATCGCCTCGAAGGGCGCGGCGGGCGTCACCGGCGCCGGCCTCGCGACCCTCGCGGGCGGCCTCCAGTCCCACCGGCCCGAACTGGTCGACGGGGTGGGCCTGATCGTCGGCATCGACCGCTTCATGAGCGAGGCCCGCGCCCTCACCAACTTCGCGGGCAACGCCGTCGCGACCGTCCTCGTCGGCACCTGGACGAAGGAGATCGACAAGGCGAGGGTGGCGGAGGTCCTCGCCGGGCACATTCCCTTCGACGAGAAGACCCTCGTCGACGACCACGCCCCCGCTCCGGTCCCCGACCAGCGGACCGAGGAGGGCGAGGAGAAGGCCCGCGCGGGCGTCTGACGAGCCCCGGGTCCCGGGCCTTGAGCCGGATCCGGGCCCCGGGAGAAGGACGGTACCGGCCGCCGCCGCGGCCGGTACCGTCCTTCTCGTGCTGTCGGCCCCGGGACCGTCCTTCTCGTGCTGTCGGTCCCGGGACCGTCCTCCTCGTGGCCCCGGACCCGGCCCCGCTACTGCTGGATCGGGTGTCCGTCCGTGCCGCAGACGTAGCCCGCGTTGACGCAGTCGGCGACCCGGCGCCTCAGCTCGCCCTCGTCCCAGGCGTTGAAGAAGTCGCCGTGGAAGGTGTAGCCGGGTGCGTCGGTCACGTTGGTCCCGTTCCGGGTGCCCGCCAGGCTCAGTCCTCCGCCGTTCACCGGCCAGGTGATCAGCAGTTCCAGGCGCGGCACCGGGACGGGGTGACTGGCCGGGCAGGTCGGCCCCGCCGCGTACGCCATGTGGTCGCGGTGGTTGGGGCTGTCCAGGTTCTTCCCGTCCCAACAGGTCGGGAAGTCCAGGTAGTTCTCCAGTTTGGTGCCCGGCGGGCAGTTCAGGAAGTCCCGCCCGGACTCGGTTCGGCCCACGCAGGACCAGCGCGCGGCCGGGTTCTGCTCGGGTCCGGTGGCCAGGGCGTTGCCGACGACGTAGCGCAGTCCGCGCGGGTGCGCGACGGCGCGGGTGGGGTCGGTGATGCCCTGGTAGTAGACGGTGACGCGCTCGGGGGCGACGGGCACGCCGTTCTGGTAGAGGGTCGGGGTCCAGTAGGAGGAGAGGTCCGTCTGCGGGCTGCAGTTGGTGGTCCCGGCCGCCAGCGACTGGAGCGTCGAGGAGGCGTTCGCCGTCCTGTTCCCGTAGAACTCGTGGATGTGCGAGCGGCCCGCCTGCCCGGGGAAGACGATCGGGTCGTCGCCCCGGCGGTGGCTGGAGAAGCAGTCCGCGCGGAACTCCGAGCCGCGGACGGGCGCCGCGGCCTGGGCGACGATCGCCGCCTGCTGGGGCTTCGTGTACGTGTACTGGTGGGCCGCGTGGCCCGAGGAGCGGTCCGAGGTGTGGTCAGGCCGGGCGGTCGTGCAGCCGGCGGTGGCCAGGACCAGGACGGCGCCCGCGCCCGCGAGCAGCCTGCGGATCAGATTCATCCCGTCGCCCCCGCTCAGCCGAAGGGGATGCGGACGACGGACTGGTTGCCGATGCCGAGCGTGCTCGGCCCGTTCCCGATGGCGTTCCACACCTCGACGCGGACCTTGCCGTTCACCAGGTTGCCGTGGCTGCCGGTGGCGGACCGGAGACCGCGCGCCTGGGTGTAGTGCTCGTAGCCCGGTACGGGATCGGTCGCGAAGTACTGGTACGTCTCCGTCCGTTCCCAGCTCCCGTCGCCGGTGCGGTCGTAACTGACCCGAACCTGCTGCCCGTTGGCGACGGCCGTGCCGGCGTCCACGAACAGGTCGAACTGGGTCGCGCCGCCGTTGTACGTCCGGGTGACCGGCCCCGAGGTGAAGACCTGGGGGTCGGCCGGGGTCCCGTCGTGGTTGGCGCCGCCCGCCGAGGCGAGCGCGACCGTCGAAGCCGTGGTCGCGTCCCCGGCGCCGCCGCCCGCGCGCAGGTACAGCTGCGCGGAGCCGGACGGCGGGGGAGTGGTCGGCGGCGTCGTGGGCGGAGTGGTCGGCGGGGTCGTGGGCGGGGTGGTCGGCGGTGTCGTCGAGCCGCCGCCCTTCGTCCACACCGCCACGTAGTCGACCACCATCGGCCGCCCGGGAACGGTCGCGGCGGTCGGGGTCTTCCCCGCGAGCGCGTCCGGGAACGCCCCGCCCATCGCCACGTTGAGCAGCAGGAAGTACCCGGCGTGGCCGGTCATGTCGGCCCAGGTCTGCGCGCCGACCCTGGCCTCGTTCACGCTGTGGAAGAGCTGGTCGTCCACGTACCAGCGCAGCTCGTTCGGGGAGGTCGAGCGGTCCCACTCGAAGCGGTACGTGTGGAAGGCCGACTGGCAGCTCGCGCCGGGGCAGGCGCGGCTGGCGCCGATGCCCGTCGTCTCGCCGCAGGGGCCGCCCGGGTTGACGCCGCAGTGCAGCACGCCCCAGGCGGAGTTGAGGCCGTTGACGTTCTCCATGATGTCGAACTCGCCGATGGCGGGCCAGTTCCAGTAGTTGCCCCGGTACGGCGAGCCGAGCGCCCAGAACGCGGGCCAGTAGCCGAGGGCCGCGTCACCCGTGACGTTCGGCATCTGGATGCGGCCCTCGATGCGCAGGGTGCCGCCCGCGGGGGCCTTGAAGTCGGCGCGCCGGGTCTCGATCCGGCCGGAGGTCCAGTTTCCGGCGCCGTCCCGGAGCGGGGTGATCCGCAGGTTGCCGGTGCCGTCGAGGCGCAGGTTGTCGGGGCTCGCGGTGTAGTTCTGGATCTCTCCGGTGCCCCAGTTGCCGGGCCCGCCGGGGTAGGCGTGGCCGGTGTCGATCTGCCAGTCGGCGCCGTTCGGCAGGGCGCGGTCGGGGCCGTTGAAGTCGTCGCTCCACTGGAGCGACCAGCCGGGGGCGGGCGGGACGGCGCCGTTGGCGCTGCCCGCTCCGCCCAGGCCGAGAAGGGCGCCGGCGGCGAGGGCGCCGGCGAGGAGCGAGGCGAGCAGAGGGGTGCGGGATGTGCGTCTGGCGCGGCTCGGGGAACGCAAGGGGAACACCTCCGGGGGGGACGGTACGCGGGGTGTGCACAGGATCTGAGAGCGCTCTCAGAGCGCTCTCAGGAAGCTTTTGTAGTTGGAGACACCGGCCCCGTCAATGGGTCCGGTGCCTTCGGTTACTGAACGACCAGTCGGGACAACTCCTCGGGAGAGAGGGCGAGTTCGGCCGCCGCCGCCGAGTCCCGTACCGTCTCCGGACGGCTCGCCCCCGGGATCGGCAGCACCGTCTCCGACCGGCTGAGCAGCCACGCGAGCGCCACCCGCTGCGGACTGACCCCCCGCTCCCGCGCCACCCGGTGGAACCCCCCGAACTCCGGGTCCTCCTCCAGGGCGGACGTCCCGTCGAGCGAGCTGCGCGAGATCCCGCCCAGCGGACTCCAGGGCATGAACGCGATCCCGAGCTCCGCGCAGAGCCGCAGCTCCGCCTCGCTCTCCCGGACCGCAGGCGAGTAGCGGTTCTGTACGGAGACCAGCCGGTCGCCCAGGATCTCGCGGGCCAGCAGGATCCGCTCCCCGTCCACGTTCGAGATCCCGGCCAGCCGGACCGTACCCGCGTCGAGCAACTCCCGTATCGCGCCCAGTGATTCGGCGTACGGGACGGCCGGGTCCGGCTTGTGCAGCTGGTACAGGCCGATCGGCGTCCCGCCGAGCCGCCGGGCCGAGTCCTCCGCCGCCCGCCGCAGGTGCGCGGGCCGCCCGTCCACGGTCCAGCCGCCGTCCGCCGTCCGGCCGCGCCCGCCCTTCGTCGCCACGAGGACGCCGTCCGTGCCACCTCCGTACGAGGCCAGGGCCCGCGCCACGAGCAGCTCGCCCTCGCCGGGCGCACCGCCCGGCGGGTGGTAGGAGTCGGCGGTGTCGAGGAGCGTCACGCCCGCGTCCAGGGCCGCGTGCACGGTCGCCACGGCCCGGGCCTCGTCGGGGCGGCCCTCGATCGAGAGCGGCATCGTGCCGAAGCCGACCGCCCCGACCCGTACGTCCCCCAGCGTTCTCGTACGCATCAGCCCGTCGCCTCGATGTTCGTCGCCCCGATGTCCGTCGCCCCGGAGTCCGTCGCTCCGGAACTCGTCGCCCCGGAGCCCGTCGCCCCGGCGTCCCTCGCGCCGACCGTCTCGGACACCGCGAGCGAAAGCCACTCGGCCGAATGCCGGAAGGAATAACCGAGAGCGAGAGCACGGGAGTTGTCCATCCCGTACGCGCGGGCGAACGAGAACGGCGATACCTCGCCGACCTCCACCTCCCGGAACACCGTCCGGCCGCCCACCTGCCTCTCGATCTCCGCGCAGATGTCGGCCGTGGTGAGCGGACCGTGGGAATGCGCGTTGACCGGGCCGGTGAATTCCGCCTCGACCGCCCAGGCGAGGAACGCGGCGATCTCCTCCACGTACACATAGGTCGCCGGGCGGTTCACCACGGGGACGGCGATCGGTTCGCCGGCCCGGATGCGCCGCGCGTAGTGGTCGAGCCGGCCCGTGAAGTCGTCCGCGCCGCCCAGCACGTGGGCGACCCGCACCGACGTCCAGGCGAACGGCGACCCGGCCGCGAACACCGCCTCCGCCTGCCGCTTCCCCTCCCCGTAGTGCGCCTCGCGGAACTCCGGGTCCTCCCAGGCCAGGCCCGTGTCGACGGTCACCCCCGCCAGGTCGAGGGCGGACTCGGCGACGGGCACGCCCGCGGCGGAGTCCTCGTACTCGTACACCTCCACCGTCGACGTCATCACATAGCGCCGGGTGCGCTCCCGGAACACCCGCCGGGCGATCTCCGCCTGGCGCGGGGTGTAGCAGACCTGGTCCACGACGACATCGAAGGAACGGCCCGCCAGAACGGATTCCAGGGCGGCCTCGTCGTCGCGGTCCGCCACGAGCTGTTCCATTCCCTCGGGGGCGGCGGAAGAGCCCCGATTGAGCACGGTGATCCGGTGTCCGGATTCCCTCAGCAGGGCGATGAGCCGCTTTCCGAAATAGCGATTCCCGCCGATGACCAGAATGTCCATCATTCCCAACTCCCTTGTGTCGCACGACAAGTGTTACGTTGTGCGCTCGCCGTCTGAAGGGGTATTCATGGGATTTCCGGCCGCCGCACCGAAGGAACCTCGGCCTTCGCGCCCCGCCGCCGACGATTCCTCGGCAGCCGCTTTCGACGCCATCGACCGGCAGATCCTGGACCTGCTGCAGACCGACGGCCGGATCAAGCTCAGCGAGCTCGGGCGCCGCGTCCGGCTCAGTCCCGCGGCCGTCACCGAACGGGTCCGCCGCCTGGAGGCGAGCGGGGCGGTCACCGGCTACGGCGCCCATGTCTCCCCGGCCCGGCTCGGCTACGGCATCCAGGCCTTCATCCGGGTGAATCCGCACGGCGGCTACACCCTGAAGCACCCGCGGACCCTGGAACTGACCGCGCGCCCCGAGGTCCTGGAGGTCCACCACGTGGTGGGCGAGGACTGCTGGATCCTCAAGGTCGCCGTCACCGACACCGTCCACCTGGAAGACGTCCTGGAACAGACCTCGGCGCTCGGCCGGACCACGACCTCGGTCGTCCTGTCCTCGCCGGTGGAGCGGAAGCCACTGCTGCCGCCCGGCGGGCAGCGCGCTTGACAGCCCCGCGGCCGCGCGGCTGAGATGAGGGAACTCGCGTCGCGTGCCGGTCCGCGCTGGAAAGCGGAGGCATGGAGGCAAGAGGACAACAGGGACGGCTTTGCCTCTCCACTCCCCTTCACAGATCGTCAATGAACCTCCCCTTCGCTCCCTGCTTGCCTTGACGTCGGCGTCAAGGCTTACGTTCGGGGACATGCGCATCGGAGAGCTGGCCGAGCGGGCGGGAACCACCACGCGGACTCTGCGGTACTACGAGTCCCGGGGCCTCCTGACCGCGCGGCGCACGGAACAGGGCTACCGCACGTACGACGAGGACGACCTGCGGCTCCTCCAGCAGATCAGGACCTTGCAGGACTTCGGGTTCGAGCTGGAGGAGACGCGGCCGTTCGTCGACTGCCTGCGCGAGGGGCACCCGACGGGTGACGCCTGCCCCGCGTCGATCGCCGTCTACCGGCGGAAGGTCGCCGAACTGGACGGCCTGATCGAACAGCTCCAGGCGGTACGCGCCCAGGTGGGCGCCCAGCTGCTGCGGGCCGAGGCGGAACTGCCGCACGGCCCGGAACCCCGGTGCGAGCTCGGCACGGAGTGGGACGCGGACACGGACGCGGCCCCGGAGACGGAGGGGTGACGGAGATGACGACGTACACGGAGGGCGTGGCCGAGGTCACGGACGCGGACTTCGGCACGGAGGTGCTGGAGGCCGAGCTGCCGGTCCTGGTGAAGTTCACCGCGGAGTGGTGCGGACCGTGCCGGCAGCTGAAGCCGGTGCTCGGCGCGATCGCCGCGGAGGAGGCGGCGCGGCTGCGGATCGTCGAGATCGACGTCGACCGGAACCCGGAGACCACGGTGAAGTACGGGGTCCTCGCGACCCCGACGCTCATGGTCTTCCGGGCGGGCGAGCCGGTGAAGTCGATCGTCGGGGCCCGCCCGAAGCGCCGCCTCCTGGCGGAGCTGGAGGACGTCCTGGCCCCCTAGACCTGTCGGGCGGAGGTCCAGCCCTGCTCGTGGAGGCGTTCGATCCCGTCCAGGAGGAGGTCGAGGGCGAACGTGAACTCGAACTGGTCGTCGCAGCCTCCGCCGACGGTCGAGCCCGCGTCGTGGGCGGCGGCCGCGGCGATCTCCGCGACCCGGGGATAGGCCGCGGCCGCCTGCGCGGCGGCCTCGTCAGACACGCCGGACGCGTCCTCCGCCCCGCCGCCGGTGGCGAACAGCTCGGGGGAGAAGCCCAGCAGTCGGGTGCCCAGCGCGTGCATCGCGTGGTGCGTGAGGTCCGCGGAGAGACCGCCGTCCCGGAACGTGCCGATCACCGAGTCGAGGTGGGCGAGGACGGCGGGCGTCGGCCCGGGGCGCGACTCGATGACGGAAGCGGCCCAGCGGTGGCGCAGCAGGACCTGCCGGGCGGCGAGGATCTGCTGCCGTACGGCCGGCTTCCAGGGCGCTCCGGGGACCGGCGGGGCGATGTCGCCGACGACGACGTCCACCATGCCGTCGAGCAGCTCGTCCTTGTTGGCCACGTGCTTGTAGAGCGCCATCGGGACCACGCCGAGCTCCTGGGCGAGGCGGCGCATGCTGAACGCCTCGGCCCCGGTCCCGTCGGCCAGCGCGACGGCGGCGCGCAGGATCCGCTGCCTGCTCAGGGGGGCGCGATCGGCCGCTCCGCGGTGCTGAGTCATGTTGACGAGTGTACGCCGTACACCTACCGTGTCCTCCGACAGGCAGGTGTACGCCGTACACCCCTGGAGGGGAAGGGGAGACTCGTGGACGCGACACGAAGGACCGCGGTGGTGACCGGGGCGCTGTTCCTGGTCACCGAGGTCGCGGCGGTGGCGGGACTCGCGCTGTACGGCCCCGTGCTCGACGGCGCCGCCCATGTCGTCGGACCGGGCACGGACGCCCGCGTCCGGGCCGGGGCGCTGTGCGAGATGGTGCTGCTCGTCGCCGTGATCGGCACGGGGGTCGCGCTGTATCCCGTCATCAGGCGTCGCCACGAGGCCCTGGCGGTCGGCTATGTGTGCGGCCGGCTGCTCGAAGCGGCCGTGATCGCCGTCGGCATCGTCGCCGTCCTCGCGGTGGTGACCCTGCGGCAGGACCTGGCCGGCGGTGCGGGCCAGGCCGGCGAGGTGGCGGCGAGCGCGCTGGTCGCGGTGCACGACTGGGCGTTCCTGCTCGGCCCCAACGTCGTCCTCGGGGCGAACACCCTGGTCCTGGCGTACGTGATGCTCCGCACGGGACTCGCGCCGCGGTGGATCGCCCTGCTCGGCCTGGTGGGCGGCGGGCTCATCTGCGCCTCGGCGGTCGCCGTGCTCTTCGGTCTCTACGAGCAGGTGTCCGCCCCGGGAACTCTCGCGGCCCTCCCGGTCTTCGCCTGGGAGGTGACCCTCGCCGTCCGGCTCCTCGCCCGTGGATTCCGGGTGACACAGAAATACCCCGACTAGAATTGACAGTCGGGGTATTGCATCGCGTATATTAATGGATTCCGTGTCCAGAAAAACAAAAGGCACGGAGACGTTCAATAAACGCACTGTATCGCGCCGGGAGTCGAATTGTCAACCGAGGAATTTCGGAATGAGCAGCAATTCATCACCGATCTGTACGCACGCCTCGACGACCTGAGGGACCGTGCCGAGGCCGCCGTCGCCCAGGCCCTGCGCACCCCCGGGGTCGGCAGCAACCAGGGCCGTCTCGAACGGGACGTGACCGTCGCCGAACAGTCCGGGCTGCTCGCCGCCTTCGACGCGGGGGAGAGCGGCCTCTGCTTCGGCCGGCTCGTCTTCCGCGACGGCCGCGACCACCACATCGGGCGGCTGGGCATCCGCAGGGACGACCCGAACCGCACGCCCCTCGTCGTCGACTGGCGCGCCGAGATCGCCCGACCCTTCTACCTCGCCACCGGGTACGAGCCCATGGGCCTCTCCCGCCGACGGCACATCACCACCCGGGGCCGCGAGGTCACCGCCCTCCACGACGAGGTCCTCGACCTCGGCGACGCCACCCGCACCGGCCACGAGAGCCGCGACGCCGACGAGGTGCTGCTCGCCGCGCTCGACGCCGCCCGCACCGGCCGCATGCACGACATCGTGCAGACCATCCAGGCCGAGCAGGACGGCATCATCCGCTCCCCGCACCAGGGCGTCCTCGTCGTCGAGGGCGGCCCCGGCACCGGCAAGACAGCCGTCGCCCTGCACCGGGCCGCGTACCTCCTCTACGCCCACCGCGAGCAGCTCGCCAAGCGGGCCGTGCTCATCGTCGGCCCCAACCCCGCCTTCCTCGGCTACATCGGGAACGTCCTGCCGTCCCTCGGCGAGACCGGCGTCCTGCTCGCCACCCCCGCCGAACTCTTCCCCGGCGTCCGCGCCACCGGCACCGACACCCCCCGCGCCGCCGCCGTCAAGGGCTCCGCCGCCATGGCCGAGGCGCTCGCCGCGGCCGTACGGGACCGCCAGCAGGTCCCCGAGCGCGGCGCGCCCCTCGTCGTCCCGCACGAGGACGGGGACCTGGTCATCGACTGGGACATGGCCCTGGAGGCCCGCCACAAGGCCCGCGAGACCGTCCTCCCGCACAACCTCGCCCGCCCCTACTTCGTCTTCCGGATCCTGGACTCGCTCGCCGAGCAGCTCGCCGACCGCATCGGCGCCGACCCCTACGGCGGCCCCAACTTCCTCGGCCCCGACGACCGCGCGCTGCTCGCCAAGGGCATCGCCGCCAACCCCGACGTGCACGCCGCCGTCGACACCCTCTGGCCGTCCCTCACGCCCCAGGAGTTCCTGGCCGACTACCTCGTCGAGCCCACCCACCTCGACGACGCGGACGCCGCGGCGATCCGGCGCGAGACGGGTGACTGGACCCCCGCCGACGTGCCGCTCCTCGACGAGGCCGCCGAGCTCCTCGGCGAGGACGACTCGGCCGCCCGCGCCGCCCAGGAGGCGGAGCGGCAGCGCCAGATCCAGTACGCGCAGGGCGTCCTCGACGTCTCGTACGCCTCGCGCACCTACGAGTTCGAGGACAAGGAGGAGCTGGACGAGGACGCCTCCGAGGTGCTCTCCGCCCACGACATCATCGACGCCGAGCGGTTCGCCGAGCGGCACGAGGAGGCCGACCACCGCACCGCCGCCGAACGGGCCGCCGCCGACCGCACCTGGGCGTTCGGCCACATCATCGTGGACGAGGCCCAGGAGCTCTCCGCGATGGCCTGGCGGCTCCTCATGCGCCGCAGCCCGACCCGCTCCATGACCCTGGTCGGCGACCCCGCCCAGACCGGCGACCCGGCCGGCGTCGGCGCCTGGGAGCGGATCCTCTCCCCGTACGTGCAGGACCGCTGGGAGCACGTCCGCCTCGGGGTCAACTACCGCACGCCCGCCGAGATCATGGAGGTCGCCGCCGAGGTGCGGCGGGCCGCCGACCCCGGCTTCGAACCGCCCCGCTCCGTCCGCTCCACCGGCGTGGCGCCCTGGGACCGGACCGTCGACGACCCGGTGAAGGAGGCCGCCGACGCGGTCGCCGCCGAGCTGCGGACGGAGGGCCGGCTCGCGGTGATCGCCCCGGACCACCTGCTCCCCGGCCTGGTCGCCGCCCTGCCGGACGCCGCCCACGGAGCCGCCCCGGACCTCACCCTGCCGGTGGTCCTCCTCGACCCCCGGCAGGCGAAGGGCCTGGAGTTCGACACGGTCCTGGTCGTCGACCCGGAGGGCATCGTCGCCGGCGCCCCGCACGGGATCAACGACCTGTACGTGGCGCTGACCCGGGCGACCCAGCGCCTGGGCGTGATCAGGAGCGCCACGCGGGAGGTCACGCCGGCCTGAGCCAGACCGTCGCGAGCGGCGGCAGCGTCATCCGCACGCTCGCCGAACGGCCGTGCCACGGCACCGACTCGGTCTTCACCGGGTCGGTGCCGACCACGTCCCCGCCGCCGTACCGGGCGGCGTCCGTGTTCAGGACCTCCGCCCAGGCGGCGAAGGTGTCCGGCACACCGATCCGGTAGTCGTGCCGGACGACCGGCGAGAAGTTGCAGACGGCGAGCAGCGGGGAGCCGAAGCCGTCGAAGCGCAGGAACGCGAAGACGTTGTCCTCGGCGGCGTCCCCGACGACCCACTGGAAGCCGTCCGGGACGGTGTCCCGCTCCCAGAGCGACGGGTTCGCCGCGTACACCGTGTTCAGGTCCCGCACCAGGTCCCGCACGCCCCGGTGGTCGGACTCCGCCCCGTACGCCGGGTCGAGCAGCCACCAGTCGGGCCCGTGCTCCGCCGACCACTCCCCGCCCTGCGCGAACTCCTGCCCCATGAAGAGGAGTTGCTTGCCGGGGTGGGCCCACATGAAGCCCAGGTAGGCCCGGTGGTTGGCCCGCTGCTGCCACCAGTCGCCCGGCATCTTCGAGACCAGCGACCGCTTGCCGTGCACGACCTCGTCGTGGGAGATCGGCAGGATGTAGTTCTCGCTGTACGCGTACACCATCGAGAAGGTCATCTCGTGGTGGTGGTACTTGCGGTGCACCGGCTCCTTCGCCGCGTAGCCCAGCGAGTCGTGCATCCAGCCCATGTTCCACTTCATGCCGAAGCCCAGGCCGCCGAAGCCGCCGGGGCCCACCTGGTCGGTCGCCCGCGTCACGCCGTCCCAGGCGGTGGACTCCTCCGCGAAGGTCACGATCCCCGGGCAGCGCCGGTACACCGTGGCGTTCATCTCCTGGAGGAAGGCCACCGCGTCCAGGTTCTCCCGGCCGCCGAACTCGTTCGGCAGCCACTCGCCGTGCTCGCGCGAGTAGTCGAGGTAGAGCATCGAGGCGACCGCGTCCACCCGGAGCCCGTCGAGGTGGAACTCCTGGCACCAGTAGACGGCGTTGGCGACGAGGAAGTTCCGCACCTCCTTGCGGCCGTAGTCGAACTCCAGGGTCCCCCAGTCGGGATGGTGCGAGCGGCGCGGGTCCTCGTGCTCGTACAGCGGACGCCCGTCGAACTCGGCGAGCGCCCAGTCGTCCTTCGGGAAGTGCGCGGGGACCCAGTCCATGAGGACGCCGATGCCCGCCCGGTGCAGGGCGTCGACCAGGTACTTGAAGTCGTCGGGGCTGCCCATCCGGGACGTCGGCGCGTAGAAGCCGGTGACCTGGTAGCCCCAGGAGCCGCTGAACGGGTGCTCGGCGACGGCCATGAACTCGACGTGCGTGAAGCCGAGGTCGAGGACGTAGGCGGGCAGCTGCTCGGCCAGCTCCCGGTACGTCAGCCCGGGCCGCCACGACGGCAGGTGCAGCTCGTACACGGACAGCGGCGCCTCGTGGTGCGGGCGGGTGCCGCGCCGCGCCAGCCACTCGGCGTCGTCCCAGGTGTAGTGCGAGGCGGTGACGATCGACGCGGTGTTCGGCGGGCACTCGGTGCGGCGGGCCATGGGGTCCGCGCGCACGGTGTGCGAACCGTCCGGCCGGGTGATGTCGTACTTGTACACGGCGCCCTCGCCGACGCCCGGCACGAACAGCTCCCACACGCCCGTCGAACCGAGCGAACGCATCGGCAGCGCGGTGCCGTCCCAGTGCGTGAAGTCGCCGGTGACGCGGACCCCCCGCGCGTTCGGCGCCCAGACGGCGAAGCGGGTGCCGGCCACGCCCTCGTGGACCAGGGTGTGGGAGCCGAGCGCCGTCCACAGCTCCTCGTGCCGCCCCTCACCGATGAGATGGAGGTCGAGCTCGCCGAGGGAGGGCAGGAACCGGTAGGGGTCGACCACGGCCAGCTCCTCGCCCCCCTCCTCGTACCGGACCCGCAGCTCGTACGCGGGCACCTTGCGCAGCAGGGGCAGCAGACCGGAGAAGAGCCCGTCGCCGTCGTCGTGCAGCACGACGCGGCGCCCCTTGGTGAGGACGGCCACCTCCTTCGCCCACGGGCGCAGCACACGCACCACGACGCCACCGCGCACCGGATGCGCGCCGAGCACGCCGTGCGGGTCGTGGTGCTCGCCCGCGAGCAGCCGCCCCCGGTCACCCGGACCGAGGGGTGGCGCCTTCCGCACGGCGGTCCGGTCCGGTGCGGGCGTCTTCCTTGCGCGGGACGTCTTGCCTGCGGATCGGGCGGTCACGGGGGTGCCTCCTGAGGGGCGAGGGGAACAGGGGTACGGGGTAGGAAACGGCATCCCGCGGGCGCGGGACACTCGGCCGAACGGGGCGCGTGAGGGTCGCCGCAGGCGAGAGCGGTACGGTCCCGCCTGCGGCTGGGCCGAACGGGTCTGGGCGCCCCCTGCGCGGGCAGGGCGCCCCGCCCCCCCCCGTGTGGGCATTCGTCCCGCTGGGGCGGGACGGGTGGGCACACGGGACGGCGCCCTTGGCGGCGCCTACGCCCCCTGCACCGACCCGCACCACCAGGACCCGCGCCGTCCAGCGCCCCGCCCGTCGGGGGGCACAGGGAGCGGACGCGCCCGGACAGGGCGCCGTCCCGTTGTGCCCACCCGTTCCGCCCCAGCGGAACGACTGCCCACAACGGGGGTGGGGTGTCAGCCCGGTGGGGCGGCTGGGTGCGGGTCACCGTGAGGCTGCGAGGCGTTCGATGGCGGACATCGGGACCGGGAGCCAGTCCGGGCGGTGGCGGGCCTCGTAGACGACCTCGTAGACCGCCTTGTCGGTCTCGTAGGCGCGGAGCAGGGCGGGGTCGGCGCGCGGGTCCGCGCCCGCCACCTCGGCGTAGCCCGTGCAGTACGCGGCCCGGCAGCGCGCCGCCCAGTCCGCGTTCCACGGGCGGTGGGTGCGGGCCGCGTAGTCGAAGGAGCGGAGCATGCCGGCGACGTCGCGGACCGTGGGCTGGGGGCTGCGCCGTTCGTCGAGGGGCTTCGCGGGTTCGCCCTCGAAGTCGATGACGGCCCAGCCGCCGTCGGAGCCCCGCAGGGTCTGCCCCAGGTGCAGGTCGCCGTGGATGCGCTGGAGCGCCCCCGCGCCGGGCGCCTCGCCGGCCGCGGCGAAGACGGCCCGCAGCCCCGGCACGTACGGCAGGAGCGCCGGCACCGCCTGCGCCGCCGCGTGCAGCCGCCGGTCCATCGCGGCGGCGAGGTGCTCGGTCTCGGACCGCCGCAGCCGCCGGGTCGGCAGCGCGTCGGCGAGGGCGAGGTGGACCTCGGCCGTGGCCCGGCCGAGGGCCCGCGCCTCGGCCGCGAACTCCCGTCCGTCGGCCAGCGCGTCGAGCGCGAGCCGCCAGCCGTCCCGGGAGTCCCGGAGGTAGGGCTGGAGGACGCCGAGGGTCGCGGCCCCGGACTCGAACCAGGCGACCGGCGCCGGGACCCGGGCGCAGCCGGCCCGGCTCAGGGCGAGGGGGAGTTCCAGGTCGGGGTTGGCGCCCGGACTGACCCGCCGGAAGATCTTCAGGATGTAGGAATCGCCGTACACGAGCGAGGAGTTGGACTGTTCGGCGTCGAGCATGCGGGGGGCCAGGGCCGGCGGGAGCGCCGTCGTGGCGTGGAAGCACAGCGGGCCGGTCCGGCCCGGGGTGCGCAGCCGCTCGTAGAGGAGTCCCGCGAGCCGCGGGTCGCGCAGCCCTTCGTAGACCGCGCGTCCGGCGAGCGGGCCCTGCCGGATCCGCCCGATCAGGGCGGGGGCGAGGCGGGGCGGGAGCTGGGTCCGTACGCCCAGGAGCAGTTGGTAGCAGTCGGCGGGCGTGCCGGCCGGGCGGCCGGGCTGGTCGACCCGTACGAGGAGATGGAGCAGACCGGGTCCCGCGCCGTCCAGGGGCAGCAGCTCGGTGGCCGCGTCCAGCGTGAATCCGATGACCCGGCGGCCCTTGCCCGCGAACCAGCGCTGCCGGGGCAGCCATTCGTGGAGCAGGGGGGCGAGGGACGGAAGGAGGGCGTCCGGGGCCCGGGTGGTGGATGCGGTCTCCGGCATGGCATCGCGTCCTTTCCCCGGGGCGCGCAGTTGGGCGTCGTATGCGTTCAAATGCGCAGAGTGTCCCGGATGGCGGCTTGGACTGTCCGGAAGTGCGGGACGTGTCGGAAGGGGAAGATCCGTATGGGTCCGGCAAGAAGGCCCGTATGGACCTGAATCGTGTGTGGGTCACAGTGCCCAGAGGGGGACGGGGGAAACCGTCCCACCCCGGACGAATCCGAACTGACCGTCGGTCAGCCCTTCTTGAGACGGAACCAGTAGAAGCCGTGTCCCGCAAGGGTCAGGAGGTAGGGCAGCTCGCCGATGGCCGGGAACGTCACCCCGCCGATCAGCTCCACCGGCTGGGTGCCGGCGAAGCGCCGTAGATCGAGCTCGGTCGGCTGCGCGAACCGCGAGAAGTTGTTCACGCAGAGGACGAGGTCGTCACCATCCTCCCGCAGGAAGGCGAGCACCGCCGGGTTGGACGCCGGGAGTTCCGTGTACGTGCCCGTGCCGAAGGCCCGGTTCTGCTTACGGATCTCGATCATCCGCTTCGTCCAGTGCAGCAGCGAGGACGGCGAGGCCATGCCCGCCTCGACGTTGGTCACCTGGTAGCCGTGGACCGGGTCCATGATGGTCGGCAGATAGAGCCGCCCCGGGTCGCAGGAGGAGAAGCCCGCGTTCCGGTCGGGCGTCCACTGCATCGGGGTCCGCACCCCGTCCCGGTCGCCCAGCCAGATGTTGTCGCCCATGCCGATCTCGTCGC
The DNA here is from genome assembly GCF_055581845.1 of Streptomyces sp. NPDC042346. Taxonomy (NCBI): domain Bacteria; kingdom Bacillati; phylum Actinomycetota; class Actinomycetes; order Kitasatosporales; family Streptomycetaceae; genus Streptomyces; species Streptomyces sp. NPDC042346. The sequence goes on from NZ_JBVJEH010000001.1 coordinate 1,512,354, forward strand.
CGTAGTAGAGCACCGGCGAACCGGGCAGCGAGAAGAGCAGCGCGGTGAAGAGCTCCATCTGCTTGCGGTCGTTGTCGAGGAGCGGGGCGAGACGCCGCCGGATGCCGATGTTGGCCCGCATCCGCGGATCCTTGGCGTACTCGGCGTACATGTAGTCGCGCTCTTCGTCCGTGACCATTTCGAGGGTGAGCTCGTCGTGGTTGCGCAGGAAGATGCCCCACTGGCAGCCGGAGGGGATCTCCGGGGTCTTCGCGAGGATTTCCGAGACCGGGTAGCGGGACTCGCGCCGCACGGCCATGAAGATCCGCGGCATGACCGGGAAGTGGAAGGCCATGTGGCACTCGTCGCCGCCCGAGCGGAAGTCGCCGAAGTAGTCGACGACGTCCTCCGGCCACTGGTTCGCCTCGGCGAGCAGCACCGTGTCCGGGTAGTGGTCGTCGATCTCCTTGCGGACCCGCTTGAGGAAGCCGTGGGTCGCCGGGAGGTTCTCGCAGTTGGTGCCCTCCTGCTGGTACAGGTACGGCACCGCGTCGAGCCGGAACCCGTCGATCCCCAGGTCCAGCCAGAACTTCAGCGCGGAGAGGATCTCCTCCTGCACCGCCGGGTTCTCGTAGTTGAGGTCCGGCTGGTGCGAGAAGAACCGGTGCCAGTAGTACTGCTTGCGGACCGGGTCGAAGGTCCAGTTCGAGGACTCGGTGTCGACGAAGATGATCCGCGCGTCCGCGTACTGCTTGTCGTCGTCGGCCCAGACGTAGTAGTCGCCGTACGGCCCTTCGGGGTCGCGCCGCGACTCCTGGAACCACTCGTGCTGGTCGCTCGTGTGGTTCATGACGAAGTCGATGACCACGCGCATTCCGCGCTGGTGGGCCGAGTCGACGAACTCGACGAAGTCGGCCAGGTCGCCGAACTCGGGGAGTACCGATGTGTAGTCGGCGACGTCGTATCCGCCGTCCCGCAAGGGGGACTTGAAGAACGGCGGAAGCCAGAGGCAGTCCACGCCCAGCCACTGGAGGTAGTCCAGCTTGGCCGTGATGCCCTTCAGGTCGCCGACGCCGTCGCCGTTGCTGTCCTGGAAGGAGCGGACGAGGACCTCGTAGAAGACGGCCCGTTTGAACCAGTCGGGATCGCGGTCCTTGGCGGGGGTGTCCTCGAAGGTGTCGGGGACGGGCTCGTTGACAGTCATGATGTGGGTGACCCTCCGGTCTGCGGGGACGGTCGCAGGACGAGGACGTGCGCGGGTGTGACACCCGGCTCTAGGCGCACGTAGTCGGTCCTGCCCCAGTGATAGGTCTCGCCGGTGAGCTCGTCGCGCACCGGCACGGTCTCGTGCCAGTCGAGGCCGAGTTCCGGCATGTCCAACGAGACCGTCGCCTCCTGGGTGTGGTGCGGGTCGAGGTTGACGACCACCAGAACGGTGTTCGAACCCGAACGCTTGCTGTACGCGATCACCTGCGGGTTGTCGGTCTCATGGAAGGTGATGTTCCGCAGCCGGCGGAGCGCCGGGTGACGGCGCCTGATCCGGTTCAGGGCGGTGATGAGCGGAGTGATCGTCCTCCCGGCCCGCTCCGCCGACTCCCAGTCCCTGGGCCTGAGTTCGTACTTCTCCGAGTCCAGGTACTCCTCGCTGCCGTCCCGCAGCGCGGTCCCCTCGCACAGCTCGTAGCCGGCGTACATGCCCCAGGACGGGGAGAGCGTCGCCGCGAGCACCGCCCGCGCCTCGAACGCGGGCCGGCCGCCCTCCTGGAGGTAGGCGTGCAGGATGTCGGGGGTGTTCACGAAGAAGTTCGGCCGCATCTGCGCGGCCGTCTCCCCGGACAGCTCGGTGAGGTACTCCGTCAGCTCCTCCTTGGTGTTGCGCCAGGTGAAGTACGTGTACGACTGCTGGAAGCCGATCGCGCCGAGGGTCCGCATCATCGCCGGCCGCGTGAACGCCTCCGCCAGGAAGATCACGTCCGGGTCCGCGCCGTTGATCTCGCCGATCACCCGCTCCCAGAACACCACCGGCTTCGTGTGCGGATTGTCGACGCGGAAGATCCGCACCCCGTGGTCCATCCAGTGCCGCAGCACCCGGACCGTCTCCGCGACGATCCCGTCCATGTCGGCGTCGAACGCGATGGGGTAGATGTCCTGGTACTTCTTCGGCGGGTTCTCCGCGTACGCGATCGAACCGTCCGGACGGTGGTGGAACCACTCTGGGTGCTTCTCCACCCACGGGTGGTCCGGCGAGCACTGGAGCGCGAAGTCCAGGGCGATCTCCAGCCGCAGCTCCCGGGCCCGCGCCACGAACGCGTCGAAGTCCTCGAAGGTGCCCAGGTCCGGGTGGAGCGCGTCGTGCCCGCCCTCCGGGGAGCCGATCGCCCACGGCACGCCCACGTCGTTCGGCGACGCCGAGAGGGAGTTGTTCGGGCCCTTGCGATGGGTCTCGCCGATCGGGTGCACCGGCGGCAGGTACACCACGTCGAAGCCCATCGCCGCGACCGCCGGGAGGCGCTCGGCCGCGGTACGGAAGTTCCCCGGGACCGTACGGCCCTTGACCTTCCGCACGCCCTCCGAGCGCGGGAAGAACTCGTACCAGGAACCGAACAGGGCCCGCTCCCGCTCCACCTGGAGCGGCAACGCGGGGGAGGAGGAGAGGAGTTCGCGCAGCGGGTACCGGTCGAGGGAGTCGACGACCCGCGGGGCGAGCGCCGCCGCCAGCCGGACCGCGGCCGGGCGGGAGACGTCGCGCAGCGCGTCCGCCGCGGCGAGCACGGCCTCCCGGCCGCCGCCCTTCTTCGGGACGCCCTTCGCGGCCCGCTCGTGCAGCTCGGCCCCCTCGGCGAGGACCAGTTCGGAGTCGATCCCGGCCGGGATCTTGATCTTCGCCGTGTGGCGCCAGGTGGCCACCGGGTCGCTCCACGCCTCGACGGTGTACGTCCACGGGCCCTCGGCGTCCGGGGTGACCTCGGCGCCCCACCGGTCGGTACCGGGGGCCAGTTCGCGCATCGGGGTCCACGGGCCGGGGCGGCCGGACGGGCCGCGCAGCACGACATTGGCGGCGACCGCGTCGTGGCCTTCGCGGAAGACGGTCGCCGTCACCTCGAAGGTCTCTCCGGCCACCGCTTTCGCGGGGCGCCGGCCGCAGTCGACCAGCGGGCGTACGTCCAGTACGGGAATGCGTCCCATGAGCGGATTCACAGCATCACCTGACGGGTTACGGGGGTGCGGGTGGTGGTGCGCTCTTTCTAGCTCCGTCGACGGCCGGCGGGTTGCGGGCATGGCCGCTCCTGTCCGCGTTCACTCGGATGGCGGGTCCACAGGGAGTACGCGTTGCACGGGTCCGGGGGTGTGTACCGGAGGAGCCTTCCCACCGTTCTCGGGTGGGCAATCCGGCGCTTTGTTAACTACTAGGACGTAGCCACCCCGGCAAGGACCCCGACGACCAAAAAAGCCCCGCCCCTCCCTTTTCGGGGCTCGGTTCACCTCCGGGGCGCCGGAGCCGGGGGAACAGGGGCGGCCGTGCTCGAATCGCTCGTTCCTCACGATCCTCCGCGCGCCCGCCCCTGTTCCCCCGGCGCGCCCCTTCGGCTCACTCGCCGGGCGCACGCGAAGCGGCCCCGTCCGGGAGGGGGACGGGGCCGGTTCCTGTGCGGCTGTCAGAGGCGCGGGGAGGTGTCCGGCTCCTCCGCGTCCGTCGACCAGACCTGCCACGGCTGGCGGGACACCCACTCCTCCACCGGGGCCGGTTCGAGCACGAGCACCTCCGCCGACACCCCGTCGTCGCCCGCCATGAGCAGCGGGTCCGCGCCGGTCGCCATGTAGTGGTAGACCCCGGCCACCCCGGCCGCCGCCGCCGGGCCGACGAGCCCGGCGAGACCGTGCTCGAAGTCGACCGGATCCAGCTCCTGGTAGCGCACCGCCCGGCCGAGGCCCCGCCCGAAGGCCGCCGCGAGTTCGCCGCCCGTCAGCGCCGTCGCGCCGCCGATGTCGAACGTCCGCCCCTCCAGGCCCTCCCGGGTCAGCGCCGCCAGCGCCGCCTCGGCCAGGCCCCGGTGCGAGAGCCACGCCGTCCGCGCCGACTCCGGCAGCGGATAGGCGAGCACGCCGTCGTCGACGAGAGCGGGGCCGTTCCACGGCGAGAACAGGTTGTCGAGGTAGACCGGCGGCCGGATCACCACCAGCGGCACCCCGCTGTCCCGCAGCACCCGCTCCGCGAGACGCCGCGTCTCGAAGGCGGCGAACTCCGTCGGACCGTGCGGGATGCGCGTGTTGGCGTTGAACACCAGCCGGATCGTGCCCGCCCCGAGCGCCGCCTCCGCGATGTTCCGCGCGTACGCCTCCACCCGCTCCGGCTCGTACACCAGCGGCATCGTGACGAACGCGTGCGTCGTCCCCTCGAAGAGCCGCCGCACGTCGCCCGGCCGCCCCAGGTCGCCGGCGAGGAAGAACGCGCCGGGAAGCGGCGGCCGGTCGGCCTCGGGCCGCCGCGTCAGGGCACGGACCCGGTGGTGCCGCTCGGCCAGCAGGCGGGCCACCGCGCCGCCCTGGAAACCGGTCGCGCCCACGACCGCCACCCGCATCGGAATCTCACTGGACATGTGTTTCTGAGGCCCTTCGATAGGCTGTCGCTGCTGTCGTGTCGGCTGCTTCCAGGCTCGCCGCGACGGCTTCGGCCGTTCAATTAACAAACCGGGGCGGAAGTTGAAGGATCGTCCATGGAAACCGTGGGAACCGACCGTCACGACCAGCGCGAGGACCTCCTCAGTGAACTGCTGAAACCCCTCCGGCTCACCGGAGTCTTCGACAGCCGCTGGCACGTCCGCGCCCCCTGGGCCATCGAGGGCGACGCCGAGCGCAGCTGCGCCGTCCTCCACTACGTCGTCGAGGGCGACTGCTGGATCACCACCGACGGGGAGGCCTCCGTCGAACTGCACGCCGGAGACCTCGTCGTCTTCCCCACCGGCACCGCGCACCGCCTCTCCGACCGCCCCGAGCGTCAGGGCGTCCCCCTCAAGGCCGTCCTGCCCGAACGGCAGCCCGGCACCTCCGGCGAGATCGTCATCGAGGGCACGGGACCCGAGGCCCGGCTGCTCTGCGCCGGACTGCACTACGACGCCAGCGCCGCCACCGGCCTGTACACCTCGCTGCCCTGGGCCCTCGTCCTCGACGGCGCCCAGGTCGACCGGGAGCCGCTGCTGCGCGACACCCTCCGGCTGCTCGCCGCACCCGACCGGCCCGTGGGCCCCGGCGACCGGCTCATCACCCTGCGCGCCTTCGAGATGGCCCTCGTCCTCGCGCTCCGCCCCCTCCTGCGCGAACTCGCGGGGAACCCCGCCTCGCTGCCCCTGCTGCGGCACCCCGGCATCAGTCGGGCCGTGGTCATGATGGCGACCCGGTTCGCCGAGTCCTGGACGATCGACTCCCTCGCCCGGGAGGTCGGCATGTCCCGCTCCGCGTTCACCGCCGCCTTCCGCGAGCTCGTCGGCGAGTCCCCGGCCCGCTACCTCGCCGCCCGCCGCATGCAGGAGGCCGTACGGCTCCTCTCCGAGACGTCGCTCCCGCAGTCGGCCCTGCCCGCCCGCATCGGCTACCAGAGCGCCGTCGGCTTCCACCTCGCCTTCCGCAAGTGGTTCGGGGTGACGCCGGGCGAGTACCGCGCGGGGGTCGCCAGGGCCGCCTGAGCCGGACCGGGCCGTTCACGGCGTGTCCAGGCGGCACGCCGGGGCTGGCCGGTTCATAAGGACACCTGGACGGACGTTCATTGCCCGGACGCTCCTCGCCGGACAGGCTCGGGACGGCAGAGCCGTGACACCCCGAGGAGAGGCGAGCGACCGGTGACGAGGTCCGGGCAGGAGTATCTGGAGGCGCTGCGGGACGGGCGCGAGATCTGGCTCGACGGGGAGCGCGTCAAGGACGTCACCGCGCACCCCGCCTTCCGGGCCACGGCGGCCTCCTTCGCCGGTCTGTACGACCTCGCCGACGACCCCGTGCACCACCCCGTCCTCGTCCAGGGCGGGGTGCGGCGCGCCTACGCCGTGCCCCGCGCCTACGAGGACCTCGTGGCCCGGCGCCGGGCCTTCCGGACGACGGCCCGGGCGAGCTACGGATTCCTCGGCCGCACCCCCGACTACATGGCCGCCGGCGCGGCCGGGTTCGCCGCCCTGCCCGGCGTCTTCACCGGCGAGACCTTCGACGGCGCCGAGCACGCCCTCGGCTTCCACCGCCGGCTCGCCGAGGGCGACCTGCACGCCGCCTTCACCCTCACCAACCCGGCCTCCGGCCCCGGCGAGGACGACCTCACGCTCCGGATCGTCGGCGAACGGGACGGCGGGATCGTCGTCCGCGGCGCCAAGACCATCGGCACCGGGGCCGTCTTCGCCGACGAGATCCTCGTCGGCACCATCGAACCGCTGGCCGCCGACGACACCGAGCACGCCGTCACCTTCTCCTTACGGCTCGACACCCCCGGCCTCAAGCTGATCTCCCGCACCTCCTACGAGGGACGCTCCCGGTCCGTCTTCGACCACCCGCTCTCCTCCCGGTACGACGAGAACGACGCGATGCTCGTCTGCGAGGACGTGTTCGTGCCCTGGGAGCGGGTCCTCACCTACCGGGACCCGGCCACCACCGGCGCCATCTGGTGGCAGACCCCCGCCTACCTCAACTTCGTCCACCAGTCCGCCACCCGCTTCTGGACGAAGCTGGAGTTCCTCACCGGCCTCGCGATCCTCGTCGCCCGCTCCCACGGCACCGAGAAGCTGCCGCCCGTCACCCAGGCCCTCGGCCGGCTCCTCGGCATGGTCGCCCAGGCCAAGGCCTTCGTCCTCGCCGCCGAGGCCTCCTTCGAAGAGGTCGACGAGGGCCGCGGCGGGGTCCGCCCGGGCCAGGAGATCTCCTTCGCCCAGCGGATCATGGCCGGCGAGCTCTACCCGCGCGCCGTCCAGGACGTCAAACTCCTCGCGGGCGGCGCCCTCGTCCAGCTCCCCGCGAGCGGCCGGGACCTCCTCCACCCCGAACTCGGCCCGCTCGTCCGGCAGTACTTCCGCACCCCCGGCCACCCCGCGGAGGACCGCCTCAAACTCCTCAAGCTCGCCTGGGACGCGCTCGGTTCCGAGTTCGCCGGCCGCCACGAGCAGTACGAGCGCTTCTACCACGGAGCCCCGCACGTCTACCTGACCATGCAGACCTGGGCCGGCTCCGCGGGGGAGTGCGAGGGGCTCGCCCAGGACTGCCTCGACGGCTACGGCCTGGGGACGACCCGGTGACGACGCCGCCACCGGGGCCGCGGCGCGGGGCGCTCGCGCTGCTCGCCTCCACCCAGCTGCTCCTGATCATGGACACCGCGATCGTCAACGTCGCCCTGCCCTCCGTCGGCGCGGACCTCGGCTCCGGCTCCGCCGGCCTCTCCTGGGTCGCCAACGCCTACCTGATCACCTTCGGCGGACTGCTCCTCCTCGGCGGACGCGTCGCCGACCTCCTCGGCCACCGGCGGGTCTTCCTCGCCGGACTCGCCCTCCTCGCCGCCGCCTCCGCCGCCGGCGGGCTCGCCCCCGGCGCCGCCTCGCTCGTCGCCGCCCGCGCCGCCCAGGGCGTCGGCGCCGCCCTCGCCGCGGCCGCCGCCTTCGCCCTGCTGCTCCTGCTCTTCCCCGACGGCCCCGCCCGGCACAAGGCGCTCGGCGCCTTCGCCGCGATGGGCGGCCTCGGCGGCGTCCTCGGCACGGTCCTCGGCGGCGCCCTCACCGACCTCCTCGGCTGGCGCTCCACGTTCTGGCTGAACGTCCTGCTCGCGGCCGCCCTCGCCGCCCTCGCACTCCGACTCCTGGACGACCGCGGGGGAGCGGACGCGCGCGGCGGAGCGGACGCGCCGGGTGGAGCGGACGCGCCGGGTGGAGCGGTCGCGACCGGGGGAGCGGTCGCGCCCGGCGGCTTCGACCTCGCCGGGGCGCTCACCGCGACCGCCGGACTCGGACTCGTCGCCTATGCCCTCGTCGGCGGGGCCGAGGCCGGCTGGACCTCCGCCCGTACCCTCGGCGCCGGCGGAGCCGGACTCGCGCTGCTCCTCGCCTTCGCCGCCGTCGAGACCCGCGCCGCCGCCCCGCTCGTCCCGCCGCCGGTGCTCAGGCGCCCCGCGCTCCGCCTCGCCAACGTCCTTGCCGCGCTCGCCCAGACCACCCTGTTCCCGATGTTCTTCCTGGTCAGCCTCTACCTCCAGAGCGTCCTCGGGTACGCGCCCCTGGGCGGCGGCCTCGGCCTGCTGCCCCTCTCGCTCGTCGTCGTCGCGGTCGCCCCGCAGACCGGCCGGATCCTCTTCCGCATCGGCCTGCACCGGACCATGACCCTCGGCTTCGCCCTGCTCTGCGCCGGCACCCTCTGGCTGGCCCTCGCGCTCACCGCCGACGGCACCTTCGCGACCACCGTCCTCGCACCCAGCCTGCTCCTGGGCGCCGCGCTGCCGCTCGTCATGGTCACCACCAACGTCGCCGCCACCGCCGAGGCCGCGCCCGAGGAGACCGGACTCGCCTCCGGACTCGTCAACACCAGCCAGCAGTTCGGCTCCGTCCTCGGCCTCGCCGTCCTGGTGGCCGTCGCCACCTCCCGTACCGAGGCCCACGACGCCGCCCGCGCCGTCGCCGAGACGGCCGGCTTCCGCGCCGCGCTGCTCACCGGCGCCGCGTTCGCCGCCCTGGCCGCCCTGCTCTCCGTACGCCTCCACCTCCCGGAACGGGACCCGTCATCGGAGGAGGACCGGGTACCGGACCCTCTCTGACCACCCGTACGCCACGTGAACGATGCCCACGACCACCGGCGAGTGAGCCGAAGGGGCGCGCGGCTGTCGAAAGGGAGAGCGCGCAGAGGTCCCGAGGAACGAGGGACCGAGCACGGTCGACCGTCGACAGCCGCACCAGCGCCCCGGAGGCGAACCGAGCCCTGAAGAAGAGGAGCGTTTTCTTGTTCGGCGATCCGCGCCATCGCACCGAGGACATACGTGCCGCCGACCCGCTCGGCGCCGACGCCCTGCTCGCCGCGGTGCCCGCGATGAACGACCGGGCCGACACCGCCGCCCTGACCGTCGCCCTGCGCGCCCTGGTCCCCGATCAGGACCGGGCCGCCCAGTGGAGCGTCGGGGCCGCGCTGGCGGCGATGCGGGACCTCGGCATCCTGCTCGGCTCGCTGAAACGCCACGGCGTGCAGCCCCTCGCCGCCGTCCCCGAGGCGCTGCCGGTGCTCGAACTCCTCGGCCGCCGGACGGACATGGTGCCCCGGGACACCGTCCACCACTACACGACCTGGAACCCGCCCGGCCCGCGCCGCCGCTCGTACACCGGCCATCCGACCGAGGCCCGGCTCCAGGAGGCGGTCCGCATGGTCTTCCCTGGGCTCGTCGCGGCGCTCGACGACTGCTCCCGGGTCGCCCGGCTCGAACCGTACGACCCCTGCTTCGCCGCCGCCCTGGACCGGATCGCCCGCCACGTACGGGCGATGGTGGACTCCATCGACCTCACGGTCGCGCAGGTCTCGCCGGAGTACTTCGCGGTGACCCTGCGGCCGTACTTCGAGGAGGTCGAGGTGGCGGGCCGCGACTACCTGGGGCCGGCCGCCGCACAGGTCCCGCTCTGGCTCGTCGACCTGACGCTGTGGCAGTGCGACCGCTCCGACACCGCCTACGACGCCTTCCTGGCCGAGTCCCTGCCGTACGCCCTGCCGGCCTGGCGGGAGTTCCACGCCCGGCACCGGGGCGGGGTGTCGGCCGTGAGCAAGCTGTCGGCGGCGGTGAGCTGGGAGGAGGTCGACCGGCTGCCGCCCGAGCTCGTGGCCTCGGCGGCCGCGCTCGGCCGGGTGTTACGGATCCTCAAGACGTTCCGGGCCCGGCACATCGGCATCGCCCGCAAGGCGTACAGCGACGACGTGCGCCTGTACGAGGAGGGCAGCGGCGGCGCCCCGATCGCGCTGCTGCGCTCGATCCTGGACCTGACCAGGGAGAACGAGACCATGGTGCGCCGCGCGACCGTGCGACGCCGTCCCGCAGGGGCCCCTGTCGGGCCCGCCGCCGCGTAGCGGCCCGAAGGAGCAGTCGATGTCCCTCCACGCTTCCTCCCCCGCTTCCGTCCCCGTGTCCTCCCTCTACGGACGGAGCCCGCACATCGTGATCGCCGGCGGCGGCATCGCCGGGCTCACCACCGCGCTCTCCCTGCACGCCGCCGGATTCGAGCGGGTCACGGTCGTCGAGGCGGCGGCCGCGATCCGCCCGGTGGGCGCCGGACTCAACCTGATGCCGAACGCCGTCCGCGAACTGGACGCCCTCGGCCTGCTCGACGCGCTGGAGGCCGGCGCCCTGCGCACCCGCGAACTGCGCTACTACCACCGCTCGGGCGGCCTGATATCCCGCGAGCCGCGCGGCCTCGGCGCGGGCTACCGCTGGCCGCAGCTCTCGGTGCACCGCGCACACCTCCAGCAGGTCCTCGCGGGGGCGGTCCGGGCCCGGCTCGGCGCGGCGGCGCTGGTGACCGGGGTCCGGGTGAGCGGGGTGGAGCCGCTGCCCGACGGCCGGCCCCGGCTGCGCCTGGAGCACCGGTCGGGGGCCGTGCGGGGCCGGGCCTCGCTCGAAGCGGACGTGCTGGTGGGCGCGGACGGCATCCGGTCGGCGGTCCGGGCGGCCCTGTACCCGGGCGAGGGCGGGCCGCCGTGGAACGGGATGCTGGTGTGGCGGGGGGTGTCCCGGATGCCGGCGCGGGCGGTGGGCTCGTTCATGCTGATCGCCGGCGACGACCGGCAGAAGGCCGTCGTGTACCCGATGGGCCGGCCGACGGGGCCGGGCCGTGAGGTCCTGGTGAACTGGGCGCTGGCCCGCCCGGCGGAGACCGGCAACGGGTCCGGGAGCGGGGCCGGCTCCGGGTCCGGCTCCGGCATCGGCTCCGGCTCCGGCATCGGCTCCGGCGAGGAGCGGCTGCGCGGCGACTGGGACCGTTCCGTGCCCGTGGAAACGTTCCTCCGCTTCTACGAGGGCTGGGAGTTCGACGGCGTCAGCGTCCCCGACGTCCTGCGCGCCGCCGACTCCGCGCACGAGTACCCGATGGTCGACCGCGAACCCCTCGACCGCTGGACCCACGGCCGGACGACCCTCGTCGGCGACGCCGCCCACGCCATGTACCCGACCGGGTCCAACGGGGCCACCCAGTCGATCGTCGACGCCCGCGCCCTCGCCCACGCGCTGGCCCGGCACGACGACCCGGCCGAGGGCCTCGCCGCGTACGAGTCCGAACGCCGGCCCGCCATGACCGCGCTCCAGCGCGCCAACCGGCGGCTCGGCCCCGAGGTCGTCATCAACCTCGCCCACGAGCGCGCCCCGCACGGCTTCACCGACATCCACGACGTCCTCCCGGCCGAGGAACTCGCCACCGTCGCCGGGCGGTACGCCGCCGCCGGGGCCTTCGACCCCGACACGGTCAACCAGGGCTCCCCGTACGAGGTGCGGCTCCCCGCCATCGGCTGAAACCCACCGGGCCGACACGCCGCGCTCCCCGACGCGCCGTGGCCCCACGAGGCGAGGTGACCTAACGTCGGAGCGGAACGACGGACGCACAGCGTGGTGCGTCCACTCCGCTCCGTACTCGCCTGCGAAGGTGGAACACGTGAAGGCAATCCGTCGATTCACCGTGCGTCCCGTCCTCCCCGACACCCTTCGACCCCTCGCCGACCTCGCGCACAACCTGCGCTGGTCCTGGCACGAACCCACCTGCGCGCTCTTCTCGTCCCTCGCCTCCGAGGACGTGGCCGGCGCCGATCCCGTCCGGATCCTCGGCAGCCTCGAAGCCCCCCGGCTCGCCGCGCTCGCCGCCGACCGGGACTTCCTGGCCCGGCTCGCCGTCGCCGCAGAGGACCTCGACACCTATCTCCACGCCCCCCGCTGGTACCAGGGGCAACCCGGGCAGCCGCCCGCCGCCGTCGCCTACTTCTCTCCCGAGTTCGGCGTCGCCGCCGCCCTGCCCCAATACTCCGGCGGCCTCGGCATCCTCGCCGGCGACCACCTCAAGTCCGCCAGCGACCTCGGCGTCCCGCTGATCGGCGTCGGCCTGCTCTACCGCCACGGCTACTTCCGGCAGTCCCTCGGCCGCGACGGCTGGCAGCAGGAGCAGTACCCCGTCCTCGACCCCGGCGAGCTGCCGGTCACCCTGCTCCGCGAGGCCGACGGCACCCCCGCCCGGATCACCCTCGCCCTGCCCGGCGGGCGCAGCCTGCACGCCCACATCTGGATCGCGCAGGTCGGCCGCGTCCCGCTCCTCATGCTCGACTCCGACGTCGAGGAGAACGCCCCCGGCGAACGGAGCGTCACCGACCGGCTGTACGGCGGCGGCAGCGAGCACCGGCTCCTCCAGGAGATGCTGCTCGGCATCGGCGGCGTCCGTGCCGTCCGCACGTACACCCGGCTCACCGGCACCCCCGCACCCGAGGTCTTCCACACCAACGAGGGCCACGCCGGACTCCTCGGCCTCGAACGCATCCGCGAACTCCAGGGGGAGGGGCTCGACTTCGACGCCGCCCTGGAGACCGTCAGGGCCGGAACCGTCTTCACCACCCACACCCCCGTCCCGGCCGGCATCGACCGCTTCGACCGCAGCCTGGTCGCCCGCCACCTCGGCCAGGACGGCGCCCTCCCCGGCGTCGACACCGGCCGCGTCCTCGCCCTCGGCGACGAGACCCCGCTCGGCGGCGACCCCGGCGTCTTCAACATGGCCGCCATGGGCCTGCGCCTCGCCCAGCGCGCCAACGGCGTCTCCACCCTCCACGGCGCCGTCAGCCGGTCCATGTTCGCCGGGCTCTGGCCGGGCTTCGACGCCGACGAGGTGCCCATCACCTCGATCACCAACGGCGTCCACGCCCCCACCTGGGTCGCCCCCGAGGTCGGCCGGCTCGGCCCCGACGCCTCCGACCGGGAGCTGTGGGAGCTGCGCCGCACCCTCCGCGAACGGCTCGTGACCGACGTACGGGACCGGCTCCGGGCCTCCTGGCGGCACCGCGGCGCCGCCGCCGCCGAACTCGGCTGGACCGACTCCGTCCTCGACCCCGACGTCCTCACCATCGGCTTCGCCCGCCGCGTCCCCTCGTACAAGCGGCTCACGCTCATGCTGCGGGACAAGGACCGGCTGCGCGCCCTGCTGCTCCACCCCGAGAGGCCCGTGCAGCTCGTCGTCGCGGGCAAGGCACACCCCGCCGACGACGGCGGGAAGCGGCTCGTGCAGGAGCTGGTCCGCTTCGCCGACGACCCCCGGGTCCGGCACCGGATCGTCTTCCTGCCCGACTACGGCATGGCGATGGCCCGCGGCCTCTACCCCGGCTGCGACGTCTGGCTCAACAACCCCCTCCGCCCCCTGGAGGCCTGCGGCACCAGCGGCATGAAGGCCGCCCTCAACGGCTGCCTCAACCTCTCCGTCCTCGACGGCTGGTGGGACGAGTGGTTCGAGTCCGACTTCGGCTGGGCCATCCCCACCGCCGACGGCGCGGCCGCCGCCGACGAGGAGCGCCGCGACGACCTGGAGGCCGCCGCCCTCTACGAGCTGATCGAGCGCCGGGTCGCCCCCCGCTTCTACGACCGGGGCCCCGACGGCGTGCCGGCCGCCTGGACGGCGATGGTCCGGCGCACCCTCGCCGACCTCGGCCCGAAGGTGCTCGCCGACCGGATGGTCCGCGAGTACGTCGAGCGGTTGTACGTCCCCGCCGGCGCCGCCCGCCGGGCGCTCACCCCGGACCGGGCGCGGGAACTCGCGGCCTGGAAGGCCCGGGTCCGGGAAGGCTGGCCCAAGGTGTCCGTCGACCACGTCGAGGTCGGCGACGAGCTCGCGGACGACCTGGCGGACGCGGAGCTCGGCTCGACCCCGGTCGTCCGGGTCCGGGTCGCCCTGGGCGAACTCGGCCCCGACGACGTCGAGGTGCAGGCCGTCACCGGCCGGGTCGACGCCGACGACACCCTCGCGGACACCCGCACCGCCACCCTGAAGCCGGCGGGCGGCCCGGACCTGGAGGGGCGGCTGCCCTACGCGGGCACCCTGGAGCTCGACCGGACCGGGCCCTTCGGCTGCACCGTCCGCGTCCTGCCCGCGCACCCGCTCCTCGCCCACCCGTCGGAGCCGGGCCTCCTGGCCCTGCCGGAGGAGACGACGGGGGAGGGCGCGGGCGTCCTGCTGCGGTAGACGGCGCCGGCGCACGCCGGCGTCAGCGCACCTCGGCCTTGTCGGCGAGGTGCCCGCCGGTGAAGCAGAGCCGGTACACCGGGACCGCGGCGAACAGCGTGGACCGGTAGTACCGGCACTCGTCCACACCGGGCGGCTCCGCCGGAACACCCTTCGGCGGGCCGTCCAGCGGCCGGTCGGGCAGGTCCTCGGCCTCGGTGATGTCGTGGAGGGACTGCCCGATCCGCATCCGCTCGTAGTCGTCCGGCTCCAGGTACGACTGGTGCTGGGTCCACAGCGCCACCCCGGCCATGAGCAGACCGAGCGCGGCGAGCAGCGCGAGCGGGATCCAGATGGCCTGCGCGAGGCCCTTGCGGACCTGGCGGCGGACCCGGTCCAGCTCCCGGGCCGACATGGGCGCGGTGGGGGAGGGCGTGGCGGTCGGGGCGCCGGTGGGCGTCCGGCGCGGCAGGGTCGCCCGGACCGCGAAGCCCCCGTCGGGCGTGGGCCCGTGCGACAGGACCCCGCCCGCCAGCCGTACGCGCTCGTCGAGGCCGACGAGCCCCGTGCCGCCCGAGGCGAGCGGCGACCCGGCCGTACCCGGACCGCTCACGACGTCCACGGCGACGCGCTCGGCGCCGGAGTCGACCCGGACGTCGACGCCGCCGCCCGGCGCGTGCTTCGCCGCGTTGGTGAGCGCCTCCCGCACGACCCGGTGCAGCGCCCAGCCGGCCATCCCGTCCGGCTCCCGCCCCGACCCGGTCACCGTCAGGGTCACCGCGAGGCCCGAGGCTCGGGCGCGGGAGACGAGCTCCTCGACCGGTTCGCCGCCCGGGGCCGTGGGCGCCGGGTCCTCGTCGGGCTGGCGCAGGACGCCGATCACGTCCCGGAGGCGGGCCGTCGCGTCGGCCGCCGCCCGGCGCAGCTCACCGGCCGCGTGCTGCTGGTCCGGGCCGAGCGCCGGGTCGACCTCCAGGGCGCCCGCCCGCACGGCGATCAGGGCCAGGTCGTGGCCCAGGGAGTCGTGCATGTCGCCCGCGATCCTGGACCGCTCCCGCAGCCTCTCCCGGTCGGCGACGGCCGCCTGTTCGCGCTCCATCCGGTCGGCGAGCTCCCAGCCGCTGTGCACGAGCCGGTCGTACTGGCGGACGTACCGGCCGATCAGCCAGGGCGCGACGATCGCCAGGGCCAGCGCGAGGAGCAGCGTGAACCACTGGCCGAGCGAGGTGGCGGTGATACGGGTGAGGAGCAGGCCGACCGCGGCCACCGCGCCGAACAGCCACAGTGCGCCCCGGGTGTGCTCCTGGCGGCGCCCCGCGAGATAGCCGAAGGCGATGAGCGCCAGGCTGTACGAGGGGGTGAACAGCTCCAGGGTGGCGGGCAGGCTCGCCGCGACCGTGACCGCGATCGGCGCCAGCGGCCACCTCCGGCTGACCGCGACGCAGCCGCCGAGCACCACGATGCCGATCGCGACCTGCGCCCAGCTCCCGCCGTCGTTGGGGTCCGACCTCAGCAGCACCGGGACGCACAGCAGCAGCCAGAGACCCAGGTCGAAGAGGCGCTCACGCATCGGGGACCATGCCCGCCTCGTACGCGAGGATCGCGAGCTGCACGCGGTTGCGCAGCCCCAGCCGGCCCAGGACGGCGCTCACGTGCGCCTTGACGGTGCCCTCGACGACGTACATGCGGTCCGCGATCTCCTGGTTGGAGAGACCCGCGCCGAGGAGGGCGACGACCTCCCGCTCGCGGCCGGTGAGCGGCTCCAGCCGGGCCCGCGCCTCGGCGGCCCGGCCCAGGCGTTCGCCGCCGAGCGTGTCGATGACCCGGCGGGCGACGGCGGGGGAGAGCGCGGCGCCGCCGGCGGCCACGGCCCGGACCCCGGCGATGAGTTCGCGCGGGTCCCCGGACTTGAGCAGGAAGCCGCTGACGCCGAGGGCCAGCGCCCGCGCGATGTAGGCGTCCTCGGAGAAGGTGGTGAGCATGACGGCGGCCGTGTCCGGGACGGTCCTGCGGAGCTCCTCCGCGGCGCCGAGCCCGTCGAGCCGGGGCATCCGGATGTCGAGCAGGGCGACGTCGGGGCGGTGCAGCCGGGCGAGCTCGACCGCCTCGTGGCCGTCGCCGGCCTCGGCGACCACCTCGATCCCGGGGTCGGTGGTGAGGATCGCCCGGACCCCTGCCCTGATCATCGTCTCGTCGTCGGCCAGCAGCACCCTGATCATGCGCCCAAGAGTATGCAGACGCGCGGACGCCCGGAGGGAACGATCCCTCCGGGCGTCCGCCCTGTCACTTCAGGCCGAGTGGGCCTTCCCGCTTACGGGAAGGTGAGCTTGAAGTTGTTGATGTAGCCGGTGTCGATCGAGGCCTTGTCCTGGACGCGGAGCTTCCAGGCACCGTTGGCGACCTCGGTGGAGGCGTTCACGGTGAAGGTCTGGACGATGTTGTCGGCGCTGCCGCCGGAGCGGTTGCTGAGGCTGTAGACCGAGCCGTCGGGGGCGACGAGGTCGACGACGAGGTCACCGCGGTAGGTGTGGACGATGTCCACGCCGACCGAGAGGTTGCTCGGGGCGTTGCCGGTGACACCGGTGACGTTGACCGTCGAGGTGACCGCGGCGCCGTTGTCCGGGACGGACACGTCGGCCGAGTTCTCGAAGACCTTGCCGGTGGGCGGGGTGCCGCCGCCGGAGCGCGGGCCCACGTTGATGGCGGCCCAGGCGTCCTCGACGGCCGCGACCTCGGGGCTGGTGGCGCCGTAGAGCGCCTTGGCGACGTCGACCGTTCCGGTGCGGGCACCGGCGTAGTCCGTCGTCGTGCCCCACTTGGTGGTGAGCGCCTTGAACCAGATCAGCTCGGCCTTGGCCCGGCCGATGCCGGTGACGGGCAGGCCGTCGGAGGTCGGCGAGTCGTAGGTGACGCCGTTGACGGTCTTGACGCCGCTGCCCTCGGAGAGCAGGTAGAAGAAGTGGTTCGCCGGGCCCGAGGAGTAGTGGACGTCGATGCCGCCGAGGCCCGAGTACCACGCGTCCTTGGACGAGCCGTCCTTGCTCGGCTTGTCCATGTAGCGGAGCGGGGTGCCGTTGCCGCGGATGTCGATCTTCTCGCCGACCAGGTAGTCGCCCGGGTCGTTGGCGTTGTTGGCGTAGAACTCGACGGCCGCCGCGAAGATGTCCGAGGTGGCCTCGTTGAGGCCGCCGGACTCGCCGCTGTACTGCAGGCCGGCCGTGTTGGAGGTGACGCCGTGCGTCATCTCGTGCGCGGCCACGTCGATGGACGTCAGCGGCTTGGTGTTGCCCGAGCCGTCGCCGTACGTCATGCAGAAGCAGGAGTCCGACCAGAACGCGTTGACGTACGCGTTGCCGTAGTGGACCCGCGAGTACGCGCCGACGCCGTCACCCTTGATGCCGGTGCGGCCGTGCACGTTCTTGTAGTAGTCCCAGGTGAGCGCGGCGCCGTAGTGCGCGTCGGCGCCGGCCGTCTCCTTGTTGGACGGGCTGCCGTTGCCCCACACGTCGGTGGTGTTGCTGAACAGCGTCCCGGTGCCCGACGAACCACCGTTGAGGTTGTACGTCTTGTGGTTGCCGCGGCCGGTGTCGGTCAGCGTGTACGAGGGCGCGGTGCCGAGGGTCACCTGGCCGCTGTACTGCGTGTTGCCGGTGCCGGTCTCGATGGCCTGCCACTCGTACAGCTTCGCGCCGGTCTTGGCGTCCGTGACGACGTGCAGCTCGTTCGGGGTGCCGTCGTGCTGGAGGCCGCCGACGACGGTCTCGTACGCGAGGACGGGGGCGCCCTTGGCCATCCAGACGACCTTGCGCGGGGCGCGGTTCGTCTCGGCCTTGTCGGAGCCCTCCGCCTTCGCGGCGCCCAGGGCCTGCTTCGACGCGGCGGCCGGGGTGACGGTGGCGCTGGTGTCGACGTTCTTCAGCTCCGCGCGGGAAGCCTTGGAGACGCTCTGACGGGCGCCGGCCTTCGACTCCTCGACGATCAGGTCACCGCCGAGGACGGGCAGTCCGGCGTAGGTGCGCTCGTAGCGCGTGTGGGTCGTGCCGTCGCGGTCCTGCACGACGTCGCGGACGACCAGCTTCTCCTGGGCGCCGAGGCCGAGGGACTTGGCCGTGGCGGCCTTGTCGGCGTCGGCCGCCTTGATGAGCGCGACGCGCTCGGCGGGGGTGAGGTCGGCCGGGAGCTTGCCGGGGTTCGCCGAGGTGCCCTTCTGGGCCTGGGGGGCGATGTTCCAGGGGGTGTTCGCCGCGGTGGCGGAACCCGTCTGGACGCCAACGGCGATCATGGCGGCGGCAGCGATCAGAGCGCCGGTCGCGGTGGCGCGACGGCTGGGCGTGGATCTCACGCAGACTCCTTATGCGAGGGGGGTACCGGCGGCCTTGGGTGGGTCCGTCCGGGCAGAGCAAGGAGAGCTGTGGAGCACGTTCGGGGTGGAACTCGTTCGGGTGAAGCGCTGAACAGTGATGCGAAGAACCGGGGAGAGAGTGACAGGAATGACGGGGACCTGTCATGAGTGCGTCAGCAAGTTGGCCGGAATTCGTCCGCTGCCCGTACGTCCGTGTTCGTTAACCGGACGTTTCGTCGATCATGGACGCGATGCCGTCCAACGTTCGCTGAAGCCCGAATTCGAAGAGCGCGTCCAGGTCCAGACCGAACTCGCCGCCGCTGGTCACCGAGTTCAGCTCGGGGTACGAACCGCCCGCCTGGATCGCGTCGAAGCGTGGCTCATTCTGTTCCATCCACTCGCCGTCGGAGATCCCCGTGTCCTGCCGCGCCTGCTCCTCCAGATCGGCCGCCATCGACAGGCCCTGCACGTAGGCGAAGATCAGCAGATGCGCGTGGAGCTTCTCCGTGTGCGTCAGCGGAGTGCCCCGCAACGACTGCAACACCCACTCCAGGTACGCCATCGCGTTCCGCGTCGCGACCGGCCGCGTGAACGAGGCCATCGCGTGCGCCATCCACCGGTGCCGCGCGTACACCCCGCGCAGCCAGCGCGCCCCCCGCTCAAGACCCACCCGCCACTCCGGCGGCACCGGCCCCAACGGCACCTCGCCGCAGGCCGCGTCCGCCATCAGCCGCACCAGCTCCGCCTTGCCCGGCACATGGCGGTACAGCGTCATCGTCGACACCCCGAGCGCCGTCGCCACCCGGCGCATCGTCAGCCCGTTCAGGCCCTCGGCGTCGGCCAGTTCCAGCGCCGCGTCGACCAGGCGCTGCCGCGTGAGGGGCTCCGCGTCCGGTCCCGCGCCCGGTCCTGTGTCCGGTCCCGCGCCCCGGTCCGTCCGTGCGACGACCACCGTGCCCACCCCCGGCTCGGGGCGCACCAGGCCCTCCTGGCGCAGCACCCCCAGCGCCTTCGTGGCCGTCGCCATCGCCACGCCCCACTCGCGCGTGACGGCCCGCGTCGACGGCACCCGGTCGCCCGGGGACAGTTCGCCCGACCGGATGCGGCGGCGGAGTTCGGCGGCGATGGCGAGGTAGGGCGGCTCGTTCGTCATCCGGTGGAGTGTACTAGTGCGGTCGGGACGGTGTACGCCCATGTGAGCTGGGGGTTTTGGGGTTCGCTGTGCGGTGCACTAGGGCGGGAGTGGCACCGTACGCGCCGCGCTGCTTTCTTCCTCCCATGACACTCACCGCACACCCCGGACACACCGCCGGACCAGGACCCGCCCGTGCCGGGCGCCGCGAATGGACCGCCCTCGGCGTCCTCATGCTGCCCCTGCTCCTCGTCTCCATGGACGTCTCCGTCCTCTACTTCGCCATCCCCTCCATCAGCGCCGACCTGCGCCCCGGAGCCACCGAACAGCTCTGGATCCTCGACACGTACGGGTTCGTCCTCGCCGGACTCCTCGTCACCATGGGCGCCCTCGGCGACCGCGTCGGGCGCCGCAGAGTGCTCCTCGGCGGCGCCGCCCTCTTCGGCGTCGCCTCCGTCGCCGCCGCCTACGCCCACAGCCCCGGCGCCCTCATCGGCGCCCGCGCCCTTCTCGGCCTCGCCGGCGCCTGCCTCATGCCCGCCACCCTCGCCCTGATCCGCAACCTCTTCCAGGACCCGGCCCAGCGCGCCACGGCCGTCACCGCGTGGACCTCCGTCATGGCGAGCGGCATCTCCCTCGGACCCGTCGTCAGCGGCGCGCTCGTCGAACACTTCTGGTGGGGGTCCGTCTTCCTCGTCAACCTGCCCGCGATGGCCCTGCTTCTCGTCCTCGGGCCCCTGCTGCTTCCCGAGTCCAAGGGCGCGGCCCGTGGCGGGCCGTTCGATCTGCTGAGCGCCGCGCTGTCGCTCGCCGCCCTGCTGCCCCTGGTGTACGGGATCAAGGAGATCGCCAAGGAGGGCTGGGCCGTCCTGCCCGCGATGGGCGTGGCCGGCGGGTTGCTGCTCGGGTTCGTGTTCGTTCGGCGGCAGCGTCGGCTCGACCAGCCCATGATCGACCTCGGGCTGATCCGCACCCGGGCCTACGGCGGCTCCCTCCTCGTCAACCTGCTCGCCATGGTCGCGACCGTCGGCTTCGCCGTCTTCCTCACCCAGTACCTCCAGTCCGTCCTCGGCCAGAGCCCGTTCGAAGCGGCCCTGTGGAGCCTCGTCCCCACCGGTGGCGTTCTTGTCGCCGCCCCGGTGGCCGCGGTGCTCGCCCGGCGGGTCGACCGGGCGTACGTCATGGGTGGCGGGTTCCTCGTCGCCGCCGGCGGCTTCGCCTGGCTCGCCGCGATCGACCGCGCCACGCCCCTCTGGGTGGTCCTGGTGGCCAGTGCCCTCTACGCCGCCGGGCTCGTCTCCGCCATGACCCTCGCCAACGAACTCGCCCTCGGCGCCGCCCCGCCCGAGCGCGCCGGCTCGGCCGCCGCCGTCCTCGAATCGGGGCAGGAGCTGGGCGGGGCGCTCGGCATGGCGGTCCTCGGGTCGATCGGCGCCGCCGTCTACACCGCGGCGATGCCCGCCTCCGCCCCCGCCGCCGCCCGGGAGACGCTGGGAGGTGCGCTGGAGGGCTCGGCGTCCGTCCTCGACGCGGCCCGGGGGGCCTTCACCGAGGCCATGGCCGGTGCTGCCCTGGGCGCCTCCCTGTTGATGGTGGTTGCGGCCGGAGTGGCCTTCGTGGTGCTGCGGCGGACCTGAGCGTGGGGGGCGTTCAGCCCACCAGGCTGTCCCGCCACGCCTGGTGCAGGCTCGCGTAGTGGCCGTCGCCCGAGACCAGGGCCTTGGGCGTGCCGTCCTCGACGATCCTGCCCTGCTCCATGACGAGGACCCGGTCCGCGACCTCGACCGTGGAGAGGCGGTGGGCGATGACCACCGCCGTACGGCCCGCCAGGACCGTGTCCATCGCCCGCTGCACCGCCCGCTCGCCCGGTACGTCCAGCGAGCTCGTCGCCTCGTCCAGGATCAGCACCGCCGGGTCCGCGAGGAGCGCCCGTGCGAAGGCCACCAGTTGGCGCTGGCCCGCCGAGATCCGGCCGCCGCGCTTGCGTACGTCCGTGTCGTAGCCGTCCGGGAGGCTCGCGATGAACTCGTGGGCACCGATGGCCCTGGCCGCCTCCTCGATCTCGTCGCGGGTCGCGTCCGGGCGGCCGATCGCGATGTTCTCCGCCACGGTGCCGGAGAAGAGGAACGCCTCCTGGGTGACCATGACCACGCCCTGGCGGAGGGAGGGGGTGGTGAGGTCCTTGAGGTCGATGCCGTCGAGGAGGACCCTGCCGTCCGTGGGGTCGTAGAAGCGGGAGAGGAGCTTGGCGAGGGTCGATTTGCCCGCGCCTGTCGCTCCGACTACCGCGACCGTCTGGCCTGCGGGGATCGTGAGGTCGAAGGCGGGCAGGACTTCGCCGCCCGTCCGGTACGCGAAGCGGACCTTCTCGAAGACCACCTCGCGGCCCGGTGTGCCCGGGCGTTCCGGCAGTCGGGTGGGGGCCGTCGTCTCCGGGACGCCCGGTTCCTGTGCCAGGAGGCCCGCGATCTTGGCGAGGCTGGCCGCCGCCGACTCGTACGAGTTGAGGAACATGCCGAGGCGGTCGATCGGGTCGTACAGGCGCCGCATGTACAGCACCGCCGCTGCCAGGACGCCCAGTTCCAGCGTGCCGTCCGCGACCCGGTACGCGCCCCACAGGCACATGCCCGCCACCGCCGTGTTCGCGACCAGGCGCGAACCGACCACGTAGCGGGCCATCTCGAGGAGCACGTCGCCGTTGCTGCGCTCGTGGCGCTGGTTGAGGGCCGCGAACTCGGTGTCGTTGGTCCGCTCGCGGCGGAACGCCCGGACCGGGCGGATCCCGTTCATCGTCTCCGCGAACTTCACGATCACGCCCGCGATCGCCGTGGACCGCTCGGCGTACACCTCGCCCGCGCGGCGCTGGTAGATCCGTACGAGCAGGTAGAGGGGGAGGAAGGAGGCCACGGCCACCGCTCCGATGCCGAGGTCCAGCCAGAGGAGGATGGCGGCGATGGAGACGAAGGAGAGGACGACCCCGATCAGTTCCTGGAGGCCCTCCGAGAGCAGCTCGCGGAGCGACTCGACGTCCGTCGTCGAGCGGGAGATCAGCCGGCCCGAGGTGTACCGCTCGTGGAAGTCGACGCTCAGGAGCTGCGCGTGGCGGAAGATCCGGCCCCGGATGTCCAACAGGACGTCCTGGTTGACGCGGGCCGCCACCCGTACGAAGGCGTACTGGAGGAGTCCCGAGAGCGTGGCGCAGAGCAGGTAGCCGAGCGCGACCGCCACCACCGGGCCGTGGTCTCCCGCGCGGAACGCCGGGACGCCCCGGTCGATGGCGTACGCGACGAGCAGCGGGCCCGCCTGGATCGCCGCCTCCTTGAGGAGGAGGACGAGCGCGGCCGTCGTGACCCGCAGGCGGTGGCCGGCGAGGAGGGAGCGCAGCAGCGCGCCCGTCGCGCCGGGGGGTGTCGGCAGGTCGTCGCGGTCGAAGGGGTCCGCGGGTGGTGTCCGGGGGAGTGTCGCCGGGGGTTCGTTCTTGGTGGCGACGGTCGTCTCCGTCATCGGTTCTCGATCCCCTCGTTGTCCTCGCCGGACATCAGCCAGGCGTACTCCTCGCTGCTCCGCAGCAGTTCCTGGTGCGTGCCGACCGCCGTGATGCGGCCCTCGGAGAGCAGCGCGACCCGGTCGGCGAGCATCACCGTCGACGGGCGGTGCGCCACGACCAGCGCCGTCGTCTCGCGCAGCACCTCCCGCAGCGCCGCCTCCACGCGTGCCTCCGTGTGCACGTCGAGCGCCGAGAGGGGGTCGTCGAGGACCAGGAAGCGGGGTTTGCCGACCACCGCGCGTGCCAGCGCGAGGCGCTGGCGCTGGCCGCCCGACAGGCTCAGGCCCTGCTCGCCGACCTGGGTCGCCGAGCCCTCCGGCAGCCGGTCGACGAAGCCGTCGGCCTGCGCCACGCCGAGGGCGCGCCGCAGTTCCGGCTCGCCGGCGCCGGTCGCGGCGCCCATGAGGACGTTCTCCCCGACGCTCGCCGAGAACAGCGTCGGCTCCTCGAAGGCCACCGACACGAGGGTCCGCAGCCGTTCCCGCTCCATCAGGGCGATGTCCTCGCCGTCCAGGAGGATCC
The DNA here is from genome assembly GCF_055581845.1 of Streptomyces sp. NPDC042346. NCBI lineage: Bacteria > Bacillati > Actinomycetota > Actinomycetes > Kitasatosporales > Streptomycetaceae > Streptomyces > Streptomyces sp. NPDC042346. The sequence goes on from NZ_JBVJEH010000001.1 coordinate 1,536,041, forward strand.
GGCCGCCGGTCGCCTCGTGCAGGCGCGGTACGAGCGCGGTGAGCGTCGTCTTGCCGGAGCCGGTGCCGCCGACCAGGGCCAGCGTCTCGCCGGGGCGGATGTGCAGGTCGATCCCGTCCAGGACGGGCGGCGTGCCGTCCGGTGCGTCCGGGTAGCGGAACGACACGCCCTCGAAGCGGACCCCGTCGGGGCCGTCCGCCGCGGTGGGCGAGGCGGTGGCCGTCTCCGGTTCCTCCTCCGCGTCCATCACCTCGAAGTACCGTTCCGTCGCGGTCGCGGCCTCCTGGCTCATCGCGAGGAGGAAGCCGATCGACTCGACCGGCCAGCGCAGCGCGAGCGCCGTCGAAAGGAACGCGACGAGGGTGCCCGCCGACAGGTCGCCGTCCGCGACCTGCACGGTGCCGAGGACCAGGGCCGCCCCGATGGCCAGCTCGGGGACGACGGTGATGACCGCCCAGATCATGGCGAGCAGCCGGGCCTTGGTCAGCTCGGTGCCCCGCAGGAGTTCGGCGAGCGAGCGGAAGGCCCGGGCCTGGCTGCGGTGCCGGCCGAAGCCCTTGATGATCCGGATGCCCAGGACGCTCTCCTCGACGACCGTCGTCAGGTCGCCGACCTGGTCCTGGGCGCGGCGGGCCACGACCCCGTACCGGCTCTCGAAGAGCGAGCAGACGATGACGAGCGGTACGACGGGCGTGAGCAGCACCAGGCCGAGGGACCAGTCCTGGGCGAGCAGCAGCACGTAACCGGCGAGGATCGTCACGCCGTTGACCAGCAGGAAGGTCAGGGGGAAGGCGAGGAACATCCGGACCAGCATGAGGTCGGTCGTGCCGCGCGAAAGCAGCTGCCCCGACGCCCACCGGTCGTGGAAGGCGATCGGCAGCCGCTGGAGCCTGCGGTACAGATCGGCCCGCATCCGTGCCTCGACCCCGGCGAGCGGCCGCGCCACCAGCCAGCGCCGGTACCCGAAGAGGACGGCCTCGGCGATGCCGAGCAGGAGGAGGTAGAGCGCCCCCAGCCAGACGCCGCTCGGATCGTGGTCGGTGATGGGTCCGTCGACCATCCATTTCAGGACGAGCGGGATGACGAGGGACAGACAGGAGGCGACGATCGCGACGATCGCCGCCGTGACCAACCGCCCCCGCACGGGCCGCACGTACGGCCACAGCCGCAACAGCACGCGCACCGCGGAGCGGTCGGGGGACGGATTCTCTGGGGGCAAGGGTTTCTCGGGCATCAGGGCCGACCCTACGGTTCACCACTGACACGTCTCATCCGGTTTTCCCGCCGCCCTGCCGCGCGGGGGGTTCCCGGAGTCGCGGGCCGACCGTCGGACCCGGAGTCGTACCCGGCATCCACCGATCGGCTGATGCCGTTTCGAGCGCGATGGCCGATGCCCGGGATCTGCCGCGCTCGGCAGTCTGGGGACATGACAGCGATCGAAGTGCGGGGACTGCACAAGGCTTACGGCGGCCGGAAGGTCGTCGACGGGGTTTCCTTCGAGGTCGGCGAGGGGGAGATCTTCGGGATCCTCGGCCCCAACGGCGCCGGGAAGACCACGACCGTGGAGTGCGTCGAAGGGCTGCGGACCCCCGACGAGGGGCAGGTGCGCGTCTGCGGGTACGACCCTGCGACACAGCGGGACGACGTCACCCGGGTCCTCGGGGTCCAGCTCCAGGAGAGCGAGCTCCAGGCCAAGCTGACCGTCCGTGAGGCGCTCGACCTGTACGCCTCCTTCTACGAGCGGCCCGCCGACCGGCAGGCGCTCGCCGAGCGGCTCGGGCTGCTTCCGTACCTGCGGACCCGGTTCGGGAAGCTGTCCGGGGGCCAGAAGCAGCGGCTGTTCATCGCCCTCGCGCTCCTCGGCGACCCCCGGGTCGTCGTCCTCGACGAACTCACCGCGGGTCTCGACCCGCGCGCCCGCCGCGAGGTGTGGACGCTTGTCGAGTCCCTCCGCGACGCTGGGGTGACGGTGCTGCTCGTCACCCACTTCATGGAGGAGGCCCAGCGGCTCTGCGACCGGATCGCCGTCCTCGACCAGGGCCGGATCACCGCGCTCGACACCCCCCACGGCCTGATCGGCCGGGCCTCGGCCGCCAAGGAGATCTCCTTCGCCGCCGGCACCCCGCTCGACCCGGAGGCGCTGCGGGCCCTGCCCGGTGCCGTGTCCGTCGGGACGGCGGACGGGCGGACGGTCGTCGCCGGCACGGACGAGACCGTCGCCGCCTTCGTCTCGCTCCTCGCCCGCCAGGGCGTCACGGCCGGTCAGCTCCGGGTCGCCGACGCCACCCTCGACGACGCCTACCTCGACCTGACGGGAACCGATCTCCGATGAGCACTCCCAGCCCCGCCGTGGCCGTCCTGCGCACCGAGGCCCGGCTCTTCACCCGCGAACCGGGTTCCCTGTTCTGGGTGATGCTCTCGCCGACGGTGCTGCTCGTGATCCTCGGACTGATCCCCTCCTTCCGGGAGGCCTCCGAGGACCTCGGCGGGCGCCGCGTCATCGACGTCTACGTCCCTGTCTCCGTCCTGTTCGCCCTCATCATGTCCGGGCTCCAGGCCATGCCCCCGGTCCTCGCCGGCTACCGCGAACGCGGCATCTTGCGCCGGATGTCCACCACTCCCGTACGCCCCGGGGCGCTGCTCACCGCCCAGATCGCGCTGCACGGCGCCGCGGCGCTAGTCTCGTCGCTGCTGGTGATCGCGGTGGGCCGGATCGCCTTCGGCGTCGCCCTGCCGGGGAACCCCGCCGGCTACCTCCTCGCCCTGCTCCTCGCCGTCGCGGGCGGTCTCGCCCTCGGCTCGGCCGTGTGCGCGGTCTCCCGGACACAGAAGATCGCCACCGCCGTCGGTTCGTTCGTCTTCTTCCCCACCATGTTCACGGCCGGGGTCTGGGTGCCCGTCCAGGCCATGCCGGATACGCTGCAGCGGTTCGTCGGGCTCACCCCGTTCGGCGCCGCCTCCGAGGCCCTCGACGCCGCCGCCTCGGGAGGATGGCCCGGCTGGGCCGCGCTCGGTGTGATGGCCCTGTGGACGGCCGCGCTGACCGGCGCCGCGGCGCGCTGGTTCCGCTGGGAATGAGCCGGGAGCGGCCGGGGAACGAGCCGGGAACGAGAGGGGGCGGCGGGATGCCCGTCACCGTCGAGGAGCGCTGGCGCCAGTTCTTCCGCTGGGGGCCGTACGGACTGCTCGGCATCGCCGCCGTGATCGCCGGGGTGTCGGTGGACGTGTTCATGGACCGTACGGAGCGGGTGGCGGCCGGTGTTCTGCTGGCGGCGGTGATCCTCCTCCACGTGGTGTGGGACCTCCGCTGCCGCCGGGTGGTCGCGGCCACCGGGTGGGGGCCCGAGCTGCCCGGGTGCGGACCCGTTCTCGTGCCGGGGGCACCCGGACCCGCCTCCGCTGCCTACTTCCTCGTCCGTACCGCCCTCGCCTTCGCGCTGACCTGGCTCAGCCCCTTCTTCTCGATCTACGCCTGCATCGGCTACTTCGACGCCACCCATCTGCTGCCCCGCCGCCTCTCCCGGGCCGGGCTCCTCGTCACCGCCGTCATCATGGCCGGCTCCCAGTCCGGCAGCCTGCCGCCCGTCTCCCTCGTGCAATGGTTCGCCTTCGGCGGCCTGTTCGCCCTGAACGCCTGCCTCGCCGTGGGCTTCTCCCACCTCGGTACGAAGGAGGCGGAGAAGGCCGCCGAGCGAGCCGCCACCATCGCCGAACTCGGCCGCGCCAACAGCCGTCTCGAACAGGCCCTCGCCGAGAACGCGGCCCTCCAGGCGCAGCTCCTCCTCCAGGCCCGGGAGGCCGGGGTCGCCGACGAGCGGCGCCGGCTCGCCGCCGAGATCCACGACACGATCGCCCAGGGCCTCACCGGTGTCGTCACCCAGCTCCAGGCCGCGTCCGCCGCTGCCCCCGACGCCGGTCGCGCCGAGGCGCACCTCCGGCGGGCCGCCGACCTCGCCCGGCACAGCCTCGGCGAGGCCCGCCGCTCCGTGCGGAACCTCAGCCCGGTCGCCCTGGAGCACGACTCCCTCCCGGAGGCCCTCCGCAAGACGGTCGCCGACTGGGCCGACCGCACCGGCGTCGACACCCGGTTCACCGTGACCGGCGTCGAGGAGCCGCTCCACGACGAGGTGGCCGCCACGCTCCTGCGGATCGCCCAGGAGGCCCTGTCCAACGCCGCACGCCACTCCGGGGCCGACCGGGCCGGCGTCACCCTCTCCTACATGGGCGACGAGATCACCCTGGACGTACGGGACGACGGACGCGGCTTCGACCCGCTCGCCCTTCCCGCTCGGAGCGGCGGCGACGGCGGCGGGTTCGGGCTCGGCGGGATGCGGGCCCGCGCCGCGCGCCTCGCCGGTTCCGTCGTCGTGGAGACCGCACCGGGCGAGGGGACGGCGATCTCCGCTCGCGTACCGTTGGGCGCGCCATGACTGACATCACCCTTCTGATCGTCGACGACCACCCCGTCGTGCGGGACGGCCTGCGCGGCATGTTCGCCGCCGAAGGCTCCGGCTTCCGTGTCCTCGGCGAGGCCCCCGACGGCGTACGGGGCGTCGAACTCGCCCGGGAACTCGACCCCGACGTCGTCCTCATGGACCTGCGCATGCCGGGTGGCGGCGGCGTCGACGCCATCGCCGAGCTCACCCGGCGCGGCGCCCGCTCCCGTGTCCTCGTCCTCACCACGTACGACACGGACACCGACACCCTTCCGGCGATCGAGGCCGGTGCCACCGGCTATCTCCTCAAGGACGCGCCCCGGGAGGAGCTGTTCGCGGCCGTGCGGGCCGCCGCCGAGGGCCGTACCGTCCTCTCCCCGGCCGTCGCCTCGCGACTGGTCACGGCCGTCCGCGCCCCCGCCGCCGCGGCCGCGGGCACCGCGCTCTCCGCCCGCGAGGGCGAGATCCTCGCCCTCGTCGCGAAGGGCACCGCCAACCGGGCCATCGCCGCCGAGCTCTTCATCAGCGAGGCCACCGTGAAGACCCACCTCACGCACATCTACGGCAAGCTGGGGGTCAAGGACCGGGCGGCCGCCGTCGCCGCCGGCTACGACCGGGGGATTCTGGGCCGCTCCTGAGGTCCGGGCCTCACCCCCGGACCCGCAGCAGCACCGTCGAGCGGGCGCCCACCGTGATCGTCTCGCCGCCCCGGTGGAGTGTTCCCGGGGGCGCCGACTGGTCCTCGTGGGCCGTGTCGACGACCAGTTCGTACGACTCCGCCCACGGCGGGCCCGGAAGGCGGAACTCCAGCGGGCGGGGCCCGGCGTGCAGGACGGCGAGGAAGCTGTCGTCGGTGATCTGCTCGCCGCGTTCGTCGCGGCCCGGGATGTCGCGGCCCGAGAGGTAGAGGCCGAGCGTCGCCGTCGGCGCGTACCAGTCCCGTTCCGTCATCTCGCCGCCGTCCGCGCCGAACCAGGCCAGGTCCCGCAGCCCGTCCGCGCCCTGCGGACGCCCCGAGAAGAAGGCCCGGCGGCGCAGCACCGGGTGGTGGTGGCGCAGGGCGAGCAGCCGGCGGGTGAGGGCGAGGAGCTGGGCCCGGCCCGGGTCCTCCGGCAGGGACCAGTCGAGCCAGCCGATCTCGTTGTCCTGGCAGTACGCGTTGTTGTTGCCGCCCTGGGTGCGGCCCATCTCGTCGCCGGCGACGAGCATCGGGACCCCGGTGGACAGGAGGAGGGTGGTGAGGAGGTTGCGGAGCTGGCGGAGACGGAGGGACCGGATCTCCGGGTCGTCGGTCTCGCCCTCCGTCCCGCAGTTCCAGGAGCGGTTGTCGTGGGTGCCGTCCCGGTTGCCCTCGCCGTTGGCCTCGTTGTGCTTCCGCTCGTACGTGACGAGGTCCCGGAGGGTGAAGCCGTCGTGCGCGGTGACGAAGTTGACGGAGGCGTACGGCCGGCGCCCGCCCCAGGCGTACAGGTCGCTGGAGCCGGAGAGCCGGTAGCCGAGGTCCCGTACGTCGGGCAGCGCGCCCCGCCAGAAGTCCCGGACGGCGTCCCGGTAGCGGTCGTTCCACTCGGTCCAGAGCGGCGGGAAGGCGCCCACCTGGTAGCCGCCGTTGCCCACGTCCCAGGGTTCGGCGATGAGTTTGACCCGGCGCAGGACGGGGTCTTGTGCGATGACCGCGAGGAAGGGGGAGAGCATGTCGACGTCGTGCATCGAGCGGGCCAGGGCCGCCGCCAGGTCGAAGCGGAAGCCGTCGACGCCCATCTCCGTGACCCAGTAGCGGAGGCTGTCGGTGATGAGCCGCAGCACCTGCGGCTGCACGACGTGCAGGGTGTTGCCGCAGCCCGTGTAGTCGGCGTACCGGCGGGCGTCGGACTGGAGCCGGTAGTAGCCGCGGTTGTCGATGCCCTTGAGGGAGAGGGTGGGGCCCAGCTCGCCCGCCTCCGCCGTGTGGTTGTAGACGACGTCGAGGATGACCTCGATGCCGGCCGCGTGCAGCGCCCGCACCATCCTCTTGAACTCGCCGACCTGCTGCCCGGTCGTCCCGGAGGAGGAGTAGGCGGCGTGCGGGGCGAAGTAGCCGAGGGAGTTGTAGCCCCAGTAGTTGCGCAGGCCGCGCCGCAGGAGGTGGTCCTCGTGCGCGAACTGATGGACCGGCAGGAGTTCGACCGCCGTCACCCCCAGCTGTACGAGGTGCTCGATCGCCGCCGGGTGCGCGAGCCCCGCGTACGTGCCGCGCAGCCGCTCCGGGATGCCGGGGTGCTGTTGGGTGAAGCCCTTCACGTGCAGCTCGTAGATGACCGAGTCCTGCCAGGGCGTCTTGGGCCTGCGGTCGTCCGACCAGTCGTCGTCGTCATGGACGACGATCCCCTTCGGGACGTACGGGGCGGAGTCCCGGTCGTCGCGGACGGTGTCGGCGACGTGCTGCTGCGGCCAGTCCCGTACGTGCCCGTACACCTCCGGAGGGAGGGAGAAGTCGCCTTCGACGGCCCGCGCGTACGGGTCGAGGAGCAGCTTCGCCGGGTTCCAGCGGGCCCCCGTCCACGGGTCCCACCGGCCGTGCACCCGGTAGCCGTACCGCTGCCCGGCGCCGATCCCGGGCACGAAGCCGTGCCAGATCTCGTGGGTCAGCTCGGTCAGCGGAAGCCGCCGCTCCGTCCCGTCCCCGTCGAACAGGCACAGCTCCACGGCCTCCGCGCCCCCCGCCCACAGGGCGAAGTTGGTGCCGGTCACCCCACCGGGCCCGATCCGGCAGCGGGCCCCGAGGGGCGTCGGCGCCCCCGGCCATACCGGCGGCCCGGCCCGCTCCAGGGCACGTTCCTGTACCGCCTCCTGCTCGGCTGCGCTCGACACCGTCCCGGCCTCCCGCGGCTCGTGGGGCTCGTGGGGCCCGCACCGGGGGAGTGGCGGCGTCCCGGCCACCGCTCCCCCGCGTCGTTCTTTCGCGTCGTCCTCCCTGTTCTGCCCGCACGGCCGTGCTCCCAACATGGCCCGCACGCACGTTTCCCCTGGAGGGGGCCTGTCGTTGGGCCGAGCGTGAATCGTGTATGGAAGCGGGCGAGGTACGCCCTGGCGGTGGCGGGACTGATGGCGGGCCTTGCGGGCTGCACAGCAGCGGGCGGCGAAGGGGGCATCGACATCTCCCTGCCGGGCAAGGCGCGGGCCCCCGGAGATGTCATCCGGGTGAGTCCGGAGGACGGCAGCCGGGGGGTGCCGGCCGCGGGCCCCGTCGAGGTACGGGTGGACAGCGGGCGGCTCGAACGGGTGACGGTCGTCCAAGTGGAGGACGCCCAACGGACCCGGGTCGCCGGCGAGATCTCCGCGGACGGGCTGCGCTGGCGGCCCCGGGCCGACGCCCGGCTCGCGCTGGCCGCCAAGTACAGCGTGGACGCCGTCGCGCTCGACGCCCACGGCCGCCGCTCCGCCCGGCACACCACCTTCACGACCGTGGTGCCGGAGAGCCGGTTCATCGGCTATTTCAAACCGGAGAACCGTTCCACTGTCGGCACCGGCATGATCGTCTCCTTCTCCTTCAACCGGCCCATCGAGAACCGGGACGACGTCGAGCGGGCCGTCCGGATCACCTCGGACCCGCCGGTCGAGGTGGTCGGCCACTGGTTCGGCAAGGAGCGGCTCGACTTCCGCCCCGCCGCGTACTGGCAGCCGGGCACGAAGGTCACCGTCGAGCTCGCCCTGCGCGACGTCGAGGGCGCGCCGGGCGTGTACGGCATCCAGCGCAAGAAGGTCGGCTTCACCGTCGGCCGCTCCCAGGTCTCCCTGGTCGACGCCGCCGCGCACACCATGGAGGTCCGCAGGAACGGCGAGGTCCTGACGACCGTGCCGATCACCGCGGGCGCGCCGAAGACCACCACGTACAACGGGAAGATGGTCGTCACGGAGCTGTACGACGTGACGCGGATGGACGGGCGGACGGTCGGCTTCGGCGGCGAGTACGACATCAAGGACGTCCCGCACGCGATGCGGCTCACCGAGTCGGGGACCTTCCTGCACGGCAACTACTGGGCCTCGGACGACACGTTCGGCACCGCCAACGTCAGTCACGGCTGCGTGGGGCTGCGGGACGACAAGGGCGGCAGCGCGGATTCGCCGGCGGGCTGGTTCTTCGACCGGACGCTCATCGGCGACGTGGTGGAGGTGGTCAACTCCCAGGACCGAACGGTCGCTCCCGACAACGGGCTCGGCGGATGGAACCTGGACTGGACCCGGTGGAAGGCCGGTTCGGCGCTGCGCTGAGCCGAGCCCCTAGGGGGCGTCTTGTCGATCAGGCCGGGCTCGCGGCGTCCGGCACCGCGCCTCGCCGCGTTGTCGTCGGTCGCCAACGTCCCCCGTAGCCCTTCGGGCACGGGAGGTACCCCCACCGCGTTGACTCCCTCCTCCGCCTTGCGAGGCACGGCACCAGACGCCGCTCCCTGATCCGGCCTGATCGACAAGACACCCCCTAGCGCGTCCCCGCCCGTGTCCTTCCCGCGTCCCCCGTGCCCTCCCGCGTCCCTTTTGCCACCGGGTCATCACCCTGCCGCCCTAGCACGCCGATCGGGACGGAACGGTGACATTCGCGAGGATCTTTCGTGTCCTGCGGTGTGATTATCTAGCGCCGTGTGCGCGAGCGGATGCGCACGGGGGTGGGGCCGTGGCGTTGCCAGGCCGCGTGAGGGGAGAAGACCACAGTGAACGGGTTGCCGATATCGGGGGCATCGGTACGAGCGACGGGCCGGCGCGGCCGACGACGCGGGGGCGTCCGTCTGCAGGCGCTGGCCGCGGGGGCGCTGCTCATCGTCCTCACCGCCTGCGGCGGTGGCGAGACGGCCACCGGCGGTGGCAAGGGGGCCCAGGATCCGGCGTCGCAGGGGAGCGGCAAGCCGGAGAACGCCGCCTCGCAGGCGGTCGTGACGGTCCTTCCGAAGGACGGCGCCGACTCGGTGGCCACCAGCGGGGCCCTCAAGGTCACCGCCGAGCAGGGCAAGCTGACGACGGTCGAGGTCGCCGACTCCAAGGGCACCGCGATCGAGGGCAGGATCGCGGCCGACGGTGCCAGCTGGGCGCCCTCCGCGCACCTGTCCGCGGGGACCCAGTACAAGGTCCACGCGATCGCGAAGGACGCAGAGGGCCGCGAGTCGGCGAAGGACACCACCTTCACGACCCTGGTCCCGAAGAACACCTTCATCGGCCACTACACGCCGGAGGACGGTGCGACCGTCGGCGTCGGCATGCCGGTCTCCATCAACTTCACCCGGGGCATCACCGACCCCGAGGCGGTCGAGAAGGCCGTCAAGGTGACGGCCGAGCCGGCCGTGGAGATCGAGGGGCACTGGTTCGGCAACGACCGCCTCGACTTCCGCCCGGAGAAGTACTGGGCCGCGGGCACCAAGGTCACCGTGCACCTCAACCTGGACGGCGTCGAGGGCCGCCCGGGCGTCTACGGCAAGCAGAAGAAGACGGTCACCTTCACCATCGGCCGCCGTCAGGTCTCCACCGTCGACGCGAGCGCCAAGACGATGAAGATCGAGCGGGACGGCGCGATCATCAAGACGCTGCCGATCACCGCGGGCGCCCCGTCGACGACCACGTACAACGGCGAGATGGTCATCAGCGAGAAGTACAAGGTGACCCGCATGAACGGGGCCACGGTCGGCTTCGGCGGCGAGTACGACATCAAGGACGTCCCGCACGCGATGCGTCTGTCCACCTCGGGCACCTTCGTGCACGGCAACTACTGGGCCCCGAAGAGCACCTTCGGCTCCTCGAACGTCAGCCACGGCTGCGTCGGCCTGTCGGACACGCGCGGCGCGGGCGACAGCACGACCCCGGCGGCCTGGTTCTTCGACCGCTCGATCATCGGTGACGTGATCGTCGTGAAGAACTCCAAGGACAAGCAGATCCAGCCGGAGAACGGCCTCAACGGCTGGAACATGCCGTGGGCGGAGTGGACCGCCTAGTCCGCCTCCGCAGGTCACGCGAGGGGCCCGGTGCTGTGAGCAACAGCACCGGGCCCCTTCGCGTTAACGCCTACTAACCTTCCTCCCATGACTGTGAACCTCGAAGTCGCCGATGGCGTCGGCACGATCCGCCTCGACCGCCCCCCGATGAACGCCCTCGACATCGCCACGCAGGACCGGCTGCGCGAGCTGGCCCAGGAGGCGACCGACCGCGACGACGTGCGGGCCGTGATCCTCTACGGCGGCGAGAAGGTGTTCGCGGCCGGCGCGGACATCAAGGAGATGCAGGTCATGGACCACGTGGCCATGGTCAAGCGCTCGCGCGCCCTCCAGGACTCCTTCACCGCGATCGCCCGCATCCCCAAGCCGGTCGTCGCCGCCGTCACCGGCTACGCCCTCGGGGGCGGCTGCGAGCTGGCGCTCTGCGCCGACTACCGGATCGCCGCCGACAACGCGAAGCTGGGCCAGCCGGAGATCCTGCTCGGCCTGATCCCCGGCGCGGGCGGCACCCAGCGGCTTTCCCGGCTCATCGGCCCCTCCCGCGCCAAGGACCTCATCTTCACCGGCCGCATGGTGAAGGCGGACGAGGCCCTCACCCTCGGCCTGGTCGACCGGGTCGTCCCGGCCGCCGAGGTGTACGAGCAGGCGCACGCCTGGGCCGCGAAGCTGGCGCAGGGCCCGGCGGTCGCCCTGCGGGCCGCGAAGGAGGCGGTCGACCAGGGTCTGGAGGCCGACATCGACACCGGTCTCGCCATCGAACGCACCTGGTTCGCGGGGCTGTTCGCCACCGCCGACCGGGAGAACGGGATGCGCAGCTTCGTCGAGGAGGGCCCGGGCAAGGCGAAGTTCGCCTGAGCCGCTTCCGCGGGGGCCGATTCCGTCGGAACGGCCCCCGCGGACGGCTCCGTGCGGCCATGATGGGGGCATGGCGGGCCTGGAGGGTACGGAACAACCGTGGCAGCGCGGCAGCGCCGCCGCCGCACGGTGGTCACCGGCCGTGGATGACGAACAGGTCGCCGACGTACTGGAGTTGTACGGCAACCCGGCCGAGGAGGACGTGCGGCTGCCGTCCCGGCCCGAGTCCGCGTGGGTGGCCCGCCGGCTCACACAGGGCGTGGTCCTGCGCCAGTGGGGGCTCGGCCCGCAGATCGCCGAGCACGCGGTGCTGCTCGTCTCGGAGCTCGTCGGGAACGCCGTCCGGCACACCGGCGCCCGCTCCTTCGCGCTGCGGCTGCACCGGCGGCGCGGCTGGATCCGGATCGAGGTCCGCGACCCCTCGCGCGGGCTGCCCTGCCTGATGCCCGTGAGCGAGCTCGACACGAGCGGCCGCGGGCTCTTCCTCGTCGACAAGCTCTCCGACCGCTGGGGCGTGGACCTCGCGCCGCGCGGCAAGACGACCTGGTTCGAGATGCGCGTCGCCGACCGCGCCTGAACCGTCCGCGCCTGAGCCGACCGCGCCTGAGCCGTCCACGCCTGAACCGTCCGCGCCTGAGCCGTCCACGCCTGAACCGTCCGCGCCTGAGCCGACCGCGCCCGAGCCGTCCTCCGAGGCGCTCCGGGTGCACGAAAGCCCCCGTCCGCCGTAGTGGGGCGCCTGGGGGCTCTCGTGTGGTGCGCCGTGGACGGGGGGGTGTATCCACGGCTGCTATGTCGACCTGGCCCGGGTCAATGGGGGTCGTGTCTCCGACTATGGCAGACGGGTGGCCTCGTCGCCAAAAGTCCCTACCGGTAGAAAATCGGGCAAATGGGGATTGATCGTCTATGAATCATTGGTGACCTGCGGCACTCGCCTTGCAAACATTGAATGGCTATGCGGTTCATCGATTGTTTCCCCGGCCCGTCCGTATGGTGGACGCCCCGGAGTGGCCCGCAAACGTCCTGAATCGGCCTAATCATCACGATTCGGTCGACATCCTTCTTTACTGGACAGGTGAAGCCGACCGACCGCCGCGGCGCCCTCCGGACGGGCGCGGCCGCCGCCCTCGCGGGAACCCTCGCCACCGCCTGCGGTACGGAGCCCCGCCCCGCCCCCGCCGTCTCCCGCCGCCCCGGCACCGCGCCCGCCGCCGCCCCGGTCGCCGCGCCCGCCCCACGCCGCTTCCCCGGCCGGCCCGCCGAGATCGACCACGGCCCCCGCGACCGGCCCCGGGTCGCCCTCACCTTCCACGGCCAGGGCGACCCCGCCCTCGCCCGCACCCTCCTCGGCCAGGCGGAGAAGGCCGGCGCCCGCGTCACCGTCCTCGCCGTCGGCTCCTGGCTCGACGAACACCCCGGCATGGCCCGCCGCGTCCTCGACGGCGGACACGACCTCGGCAACCACACCCAGCACCACATCGACATCAACGCCATGACCGAGGCCGAGGCCCACGCGGAGATCGAGGCCTGCGCCACCCGCCTGCGCCGCCTCACCGGCTCCGTCGGCACCTGGTTCCGCCCCTCCAGGACCCAGCACGCCGCCCCCGCCGTCCTGCGCGCCGCCCACCGCGCCGGATACCCGCACACCCTCTCGTACGACGTCGACTCCCTCGACTTCACCTCACCGGGCGCCGCCGCGATCGTCCGCAACGTCACCGGCTCCGTCCGGCCCGGATCGGTCGTCAGCCTCCACTTCGGCTACCCGGACACCGCCGCCGCGCTGCCCCTCCTCCTCGCCGACCTCGACCGCCGCGGACTGCGCGCGGTCACCACCACGGAGCTGCTGACCTGATGGCACATCACACCGGGCGCACCGGGGCCCTCCTCGCCGCCGCCCTCCTCGTCACCCTCGCGGGCTGCGGCGGCGGGAACGACACCAAGGACGGCGCCGCCGGGGTCAAGAAGGCCGCCGCCCCCGCCGTACCCAAGCCGGCCGCGGCCCCCGCCGGCCTCCCCGGCATGCCGCCGCTCCTCGACCCGAACGACGTCTACGCCGCCGACCGGCCGAACAAGCTCTCCCCGGTGGTCCGGAACTTCCCCTCCCGGGTCTACGTCCCCAACACCACCTCCAACACCGTCTCGGTCATCGACCCCGCCACCTACCGGGTCGTCGAGACGATCCCCGTCGGCAACCAGCCCCAGCACGTCGTGCCCTCCTGGGACATGAAGACCCTCTGGGTCAACAACAACCGGGGCCACACCCTCACCCCCATCGACCCCGCCACCGGGATCGCGGGCAAGCCGGTCGAGGTCCACGACCCGTACAACCTCTACTTCACGCCCGACGGCAAGTACGCCGTCGTCATGGCCTCCCTAGACCGCGAACTCGTCTTCCGCGACCCGCACACCATGGAACGGAAGAAGACCGTCCCGGTGAGCTGCTACGGCGTCAACCACGCCGACTTCTCCGCCGACGGACGGTACTTCGTCGTCTCCTGCGAGTTCTCCGGCGAACTCCTCAAGGTCGACACCGAGAAGATGGAGGTGATCGGACAGCAGAAACTGCCCTTCCAGGGCGCCATGCCGCAGGACGTGAAGATCTCCCCGGACGGCAAGACGTTCTACGTCGCCGACATGATGGCCCACGGCATGTGGGTCCTCGACGGCGAGAAGTTCACCACCCCCACCCTCCTCCCCACCGGCAAGGGCGCCCACGGCCTCTACGTCAGCCGGGACTCGCGCGAGATGTACGTCCCCAACCGCGGCGAGGGCTCGATCTCCGTCTTCGACTTCGCGAAGAACAAGCTCACCAAGAAGTGGTGGCTCCCGGACGGCGGATCCCCCGACATGGGCGGCGTCTCCGCCGACGGCAAGGTGCTGTGGCTGTCAGGGCGCTACAACTCCGAGGTGTACGCCATCGACACCACGAGCGGCAAACAGCTCGCCCGCATCCCCGTCGGCGGCGGCCCCCACGGCCTCGCCGTCTACCCCCAGCCCGGCCGCTACTCCCTCGGCCACACCGGCGTCTTTCGCTAGGGCTCGGTTCACCTCCGGGGACTGCCGGCCCTGAGGGTGGCGGGAATCATCCCGCCACCAGCAGCGCCTCCGACGCCACCGGGCGGAAGCCCGTCGCCTGGAAGACGCGGACGCTGCGGGCGTTGCCCGGCGACTGCTGCGCCCACACCACCCCGCCCGGGGTGAGGTGCCGGGCCGCCGTCGCCAGGGCGCGCCCGAGACCCCGGTGCCGTACGTCCTCGTCGACCTCGATCGCCGCCTCCCAGCGGCCCGCGACGCCCCGGCCCAGGACCAGCAGCCCGCCGTCCGCCGCCCACACCCGGACCTCGTCGCGGAACTTCAGTGCCCGCGCCACCCGGGGATGGGACGGGTCCTCGATCGCGCGGAGCTCCAGCGGCGGAGGGCCCGGCAGGGCGTCGGCGACCGTGAGCAGATCGATCGTGTTCATGCCCCGGCCGGTGCGGGCCATCAGGGCCGCGAGGAAGCCCGGGTTCATGCTCGCCGCGAGCGGATCGCTCGCCGTGGCCGCCAGCTCGGCCCGTATCCACTCCGGATCGGCGTCCGTGAACACCACCGAATGGGCGGTGAAGGCGAGCACCCCCGCGTCCCGCGGGTTCGGCTGCGGCACCACCGTCGTCGAACCGTCCGGGGGCGGGAACTTCCCGCGTGCCGCGTTTGCCAGGATCCGTGCCACGTCGTCGTTCATCCCGCCATCATCCGGCAGGACGGGGGCCAGCTAATCTGACCCCCGTCAGAGAAGCACCGAGAAGGGGCGGAAGCAGTGGCGGACATCGACGCGGCACGCACGGCATTCAACAAGTTCGACGCCGACGGGGACGGTTTCATCACCGCCGCGGAGTACAAGAGCCTCATGGCGAAGTTCGGCGACTTCAACGTCACCGAGTCGGTCGCCGAGGTGCTCATCAAGCAGCGGGACGACAACGGCGACGGCGTCCTGTCCTGGGACGAGTTCTGGGCGCACTACAACAAGGCCTGATCCGCCCGCCCGGGCGGGCGGTGCAACGCTGAGTTGCCGCCCGTCCGGGGCTCGGTGACGATCGTCCGGTGACGCTTCCCGGACCCTTCGGCACCTTGAGCCGTCCGACCGCGGCGGTCCTCGCCGCGCTCGCCGCCCTCGCCGTCATCGGCCTCGCCCTGCTGGGCGCCGGCCTCGCCCGGACAGGTACCGGCGAGCTCCGGATACCCGCCGCCGGCACCACCGCGCTGCTGCGCTTCCTCGTCCTCACGGGCCTCGCCGTCCACATCGGCGAACTCGCCGGACGCCGCCTCGCCGGGGAAGGGCCCCGGCCCCGCGCCCTGTCCGTGCCCGCCGCGCTGCTCGGCGCGGCCGCCTCCGCCGGGCTCCTGCTGCTCCTCGCCGCCGTCAGCGGGCTGAGCCTGCCCGTCGTGTACGGGCTGTGGGAGGGCCGGCTGCTGCTCCTCACCGCCAACGCCTTCGCCCTCGCCGCCCTGTGCGCGGCCTCGCGGCGGCCGGGCCTCGCCGTCGTCCCGCTCGCCGTCGCGGTCGTGGCCGAGGCGGTGCGGGCCCACCCCGAGACGAACACCCCCGCCGTGGGCATCGGGCTCACCGTCGTCCACCTCACGGGCGCCTCGCTGTGGCTCGGCACGCTCCTGTACGTGCTTCGCACCATGCGGCTGCGGCGCGGGGGCCGCGAGGTCCTCGTCCGCTACGCCCGGATGGCCGCCGTCGCCTACGCCGCCCTCGCGGCCACCGGCACGGCCTCCACGCTGCGCCGACTGCCGTTGGACGCCGTCCTGACCACGGCGTACGGCCGGATCCTGCTGGTCAAGCTGCTGCTGTTCGGCGGGGTGAGCCTGCTGGCGCTCGCGGCCAGGAGCCGGATGCTGTCCGGCGGCGACGCCGAGGCCCCGGCCCGGATCGAGGTGGCCGCGCTGGCGGTGATCGTGGTCGTCTCGGCGCTCCTCACGGTGATGCCCGACCCGCACTGGATCGCACCCTGACACCGTGAAGGCACTCCGGCCCCGGGCCCCGTAGGCCCCGGGCCTCAGCCCCGCAGGGCGACGTGGAAGGACGAGGCCCACAGCACGACCGCCGTCCAGGTGTACTGCCGCTGGTCGAAGAGGCGGGCGCGGGGGCGTCCCTTTCGGAGTACCAGGGCCGCGTACGGGTCGCGTACGGGGCTTACCGGGAGGGGGAACGGTTCAGCACTCGATGATGTTCACCGCGAGACCGCCGCGCGCGGTCTCCTTGTACTTCACGCTCATGTCCGCGCCCGTCTCCTTCATGGTCTTGATGACCTTGTCGAGAGAGACCAGGTGGCTGCCGTCGCCGCGCATCGCCATCTTCGCGGCCGTGACGGCCTTGACCGCCGCCATGCCGTTCCGCTCGATGCACGGGATCTGCACGAGCCCGCCGACCGGGTCGCAGGTCAGGCCCAGGTTGTGCTCCATGCCGATCTCGGCCGCGTTCTCCACCTGCTCGGGGGAGCCGCCGAGGACCTCGGCGAGCGCGCCGGCCGCCATCGAGCAGGCCGAGCCGACCTCGCCCTGGCAGCCGACCTCGGCGCCGGAGATGGAGGCGTTCTCCTTGAAGAGCATGCCGATCGCGCCGGCCGCGAGCATGAAGCGGACGATGCCGTCTTCCTTCTCCTCCGGGGAGGCGCCGCCCGTCACGAAGTTCACGTAGTAGTGCAGGACCGCCGGGATGATGCCGGCCGCGCCGTTCGTCGGGGCGGTGACCACCCGGCCGCCCGCCGCGTTCTCCTCGTTCACGGCCATCGCGTAGAGGGTGATCCACTCCATCGCGAGCGCCGCCGGGTCGCCCTCGGAGCGCAGCTTGCGGGCCGTGTTCGCGGCGCGGCGGCGCACCTTCAGGCCGCCCGGCAGGATGCCCTCGCGGGACATGCCGCGCGAGACGCAGGCCTGCATGACCCGCCAGATCTCCAGGAGACCCGCGCGGATCTCCTCCTCGGTGCGCCAGGCCTTCTCGTTCTCCAGCATCATCGAGGAGATGGAGAGGCCGGTCTCCTTGGCGAGCCGCAGCAGCTCGTCACCGGTGCGGAAGGGGTACTTCAGGACGGTGTCGTCCGGGACGATCGGGTTCTCGCCGGCGACCGCGTCCTCGTCGACGACGAAGCCGCCGCCGACCGAGTAGTACGTCTTCTCCAGGACCAGGGCGCCCTCCGCGTCGTACGCGAAGATCGTCATCCCGTTGGCGTGGTACGGGAGCGCCTTGCGGCGGTGCAGGATCAGGTCGGCGTCGAAGTCGAAGGGGATCTCGTGCGCGCCGAGCAGGTTGATCCGGCCGCTCGTCTTGATCCGCTCGACCTCGTCGTCCGCCGTCTCGACGTTCACCGTGCGGGGCGAGCTGCCCTCCAGGCCGAGGAGCACCGCCTTGGGGGTGCCGTGGCCGTGGCCGGTCGCGCCCAGGGAGCCGTACAGCTCCGCACGTATGGCCGCCGTGTGGGCGAGCAGGCCCTCGTTCTTGAGCCGGCGGGCGAACATCCGGGCCGCGCGCATCGGGCCCACCGTGTGGGAGCTCGACGGGCCGATACCGATCGAGAACAGGTCGAAGACCGAGATGGCCACGGAGAGACTCCTTGTGGGGGCTAGACGCCGTTGTCTGCCGGGGTGGTGCAGAACGGAGCAGGAAGATCGAAACGGGGCACGACACGGGGTGGGGCACCGCACTCACCTTTCAGTGTGCGCGATGCCCCAAACGTTCGTACGAACAAAAGGGTACGAAATTACTTCAGGCCGGGGTACAGCGGGTGCTTGTCGGCCAGAGCGGTCACCCGGGCCTTGAGGGCCTCGGCCTTCTCGCCGTCGAAGCCCGGCTTCAGGGTCTCCGCGATGATGTCGGCGACCTCGGTGAAGTCCTCGGTGCCGAAGCCGCGGGTCGCGAGCGCCGGCGTACCGATGCGCAGACCCGAGGTGACCATCGGCGGCCGCGGGTCGTTCGGAACGGCGTTCCGGTTGACCGTGATGCCGACCTCGTGGAGACGGTCCTCGGCCTGCTGGCCGTCGAGCTCGGAGTTCCGCAGGTCGACCAGGACCAGGTGCACGTCCGTACCGCCGGACAGGACCGAGACACCGTGCGCGGTGACGTCGTCCTGGACCAGGCGCTCGGCGAGGATGCGGGCGCCGTCCAGGGTGCGCTGCTGGCGCTCCTTGAAGTCCTCCGAGGCCGCGACCTTGAAGGAGACGGCCTTGGCCGCGATCACGTGCTCCAGCGGGCCGCCCTGGAAACCGGGGAAGACCGAGGAGTTCAGCTTCTTCGCGAACTCCTTCTTCGCCAGGATGATGCCGCCGCGGGGGCCGCCGAGCGTCTTGTGCGTGGTGGAGGTCACCACGTCCGCGTACGGGACCGGGTTCGGGTGCAGACCGGCCGCGACCAGGCCCGCGAAGTGGGCCATGTCGACCCACAGGTACGCCTCGACCTCGTCGGCGATCCGGCGGAACTCCGCGAAGTCCAGCTGGCGCGGGTAGGCGGACCAGCCCGCGATGATGACCTTCGGACGGTGCTCCTTGGCGAGGCGCTCGACCTCGGCCATGTCGACCAGACCGGCCTCGTCCACGTGGTACGCGACCACGTTGAACTGCTTGCCGGAGAAGTTCAGGCGCATGCCGTGGGTGAGGTGGCCGCCGTGCGCCAGGTCCAGACCCAGGATCGTGTCGCCGGGCTGGGCGATCGCGAAGAGGGCGGCCTGGTTCGCGGAGGCGCCGGAGTGCGGCTGGACGTTGGCGTACTCGGCGCCGAACAGGTCCTTGACCCGGTCGATCGCGATCTGCTCGGCCACGTCGACGTGCTCGCAGCCGCCGTAGTAGCGGCGGCCCGGGTAGCCCTCGGCGTACTTGTTGGTGAGGACGGAGCCCTGGGCCTCCATGACCGCGACCGGAGCGAAGTTCTCCGAGGCGATCATCTCGAGGGTGGACTGCTGACGAAGGAGCTCGGCGTCGACGGCGGCGGCGACGTCGGGGTCCAGCTCGTGGAGGGGAGTGTTCAGAAGCGACATGAATCGATCCCTAAGGGGTCTCGGGCCCGGTCTCAGTTCCCGGCGGAGAACGCGGTGTACTCGTCGACGGAGAGCAGGTCGTCCGGCTCGCCCGCGACACGTACCTTGAACAGCCAGCCACCCTCGAACGGAGCCGTGTTCACCAGCGACGGGTCGTCCACCACGTCCTGGTTGGCGGCGACGACCTCACCCGTGACGGGGGAGTACAGGTCGCTCACGGACTTCGTCGACTCCAGCTCGCCGCAGGTCTCGCCCGCGGTGACGGTGTCGCCGACAGCGGGGAGCTGGGCGTAGACGACGTCACCGAGCGCGTTGGCCGCGAACTCGGTGATGCCGATCGTCGAAACGCCGTCCACGGCGTCCGACAGCCACTCGTGCTCCTTGGTGTAGCGCAGCTGCTGGGGGTTGCTCATGACCTGATTCTCCTGGATCGGGGGAGTACTGATGAACGTGGGTCTCGCGGGGTGAGACCCGGGATGAGACGACTGCGTCACTTCTGGCGCTTGTAGAACGGCAGCGCGACGACCTCGTACGGCTCGTGGGTGCCGCGGATGTCCACACCTACACCCTCGGTACCGGGCGCGGCGTGCGCCGCGTCCACGTACGCGATCGCGATCGGCTTTCCGAGGGTCGGGGACGGGGCGCCCGAGGTGACCTCGCCGATCACCACGCCGTCCTTGACGACGGAGAAGCCGGCGCGCGGGACCCGGCGGCCCTCGGCGATCAGGCCGACGAGCTTGCGCGGCGGGGCGGTCTCGGCGCGCTCGGCGGCCTTCTCAAGCGCCTCACGGCCGACGAAGCGGCCCTCGTTGGTCGTCTTCTCGAACTTGACGACCCGGCCGAGACCGGCGTCGAAGGGGGTGAGGGCCGTCGTCAGCTCGTGGCCGTACAGCGGCATGCCCGCCTCCAGGCGGAGCGTGTCACGGCAGGACAGGCCGCACGGGATGAGGCCGACCGGGGCGCCCGCCTCGGTCAGGGCCTTCCAGACGCCCTCGGCGTGCTCGGGCTTCAGGAACAGCTCGAAGCCGTCCTCGCCGGTGTAGCCGGTACGGGCGATCAGCGCGGGCACGCCCGCGACCGTGCCGGGCAGGCCGGCGTAGTACTTCAGCCCGTCCAGGTCGGCGTCGGTGAGCGACTTCAGGATGCCGGGGGACTCCGGGCCCTGGATCGCGAGCAGGGCGTACGCGTCGCGGTCGTCGCGGACCTCGGCGTCGAAGCCCTCCGCGCGCGCCACGAGCGCGTCCAGGACGATCTGGGCGTTGGAGGCGTTGGCGACGACCATGTACTCGGTCTCGCCGAGGCGGTAGACGATCAGGTCGTCGAGGATGCCGCCGTCCTCCTGACAGATCATCGTGTAGCGGGCACGGCCCACGCCCACCGTGGAGATGTTGCCGACGAGGGCGTGGTCGAGGAGCTCGACGGCCTGCGGGCCCGTGACCGTGATCTCACCCATGTGGGAGAGGTCGAACAGGCCCGCCCGGGTGCGGACGGCGTTGTGCTCGTCCCGCTCGCTGGCGTAGCGCAGCGGCATGTCCCAGCCCGCGAAGTCGGTCATGGTCGCGCCCAGCGAACGATGCAGCGCATCGAGGGCGGTCAGACGGGGGGCAGTGCTCATGGGGTGGCTCCCGGATCCCAAGGGCGGTTCGGTGACGAAACACATGACGGGCGAGGACGTCCTCCCCATCTGTCATGGAACCTGAGAGGTTCACCGAGAGCATCTCGTCACCGGAAGATCGGCACCGAGAGATCGGCTTGCACCTTGGGTGGGGACACGGCAGGGTGTCCCGCTTTTCAGATCTGCCTCATCCACGCGGTACGGGGCCTGAGAGATTCAAGGGAGGGTCTTGCTCCTTCGGCGTCCGGACGCCTGGGGCGGTCCGGAACTCTCCCGCGCGGATTCGAGCGGCCGGTATGCGGTTGTATTGGCGACTGAGCGCGCCTGGCGGGCACATCATTGCACGCGTGCTCCGCGCGGCACATCACTTGTATCTCATTACCGCTTCTTTACACTTTGTGGGCAAGGGTCTCCCGAGGCCCGGCAGGGGGAGCAGCGATGAGGATCCAGCACACCGGCGCATACGCGACGAGTACCGGTACCGGCATACCGTCCCAGCGGGCCCGGGCCCGGGCCCGGACCAGAGCCAGAACCCGCCGGCGCGGCCGGATCCTGCGCGACCTGCGCGAGCGCGGCGGCCGGGGGCCCCGGGCCCTCCTCTTCGCGGCCGGCGACCTCGTCGTCGTCTCCGGGCTGCCCGGCAGCGGCAAGTCCACCCTGATGAAGCGCGCCGCCGACGGCCGGGGCATCGACTCCCAGGACGTCCGCGAGCGCTGGGAGGCCCGCATGCCGCGCCTCCTGCCGTACGCGGTCTACCGCCCCCTGGTCCGGCTCGCGCACTACGCCGGGCTGCGCCGCGCACTGCGCTCCGGCGCGAGCGTGATCGTGCACGACTGCGGCACCCAGTCCTGGGTGCGCGGCTGGCTCGCCCGCGAGGCGGGACGCCGCGGCGCCGCCCTGCACCTCGTCCTGCTCGACGTCGAGCCGGGCACGGCGCGCGACGGCCAGCGCGACCGGGGCCGTGGCGTCTCCGCGTACGCCTTCGCCCGGCACCGGCGGGCCGTCGGCCGGCTCCTGCGGACCGCCGAGTCCGGCGGTCTGCCGCACGGCTGCGCCTCGGCGACCCTCCTCGACCGGGACGCCGCGGACGCACTTCGGAAGATCGGCTTCCGCGACGTGGCCTGAGGCCGGCCCCGCATCCGTACCCGCTGCTTTTGGCCACGGCGGCGCCAGGGCGGCGTTAGGGTGCTGCGGGGCGGTGCGGGAGGACGCGCCCCCGCGAGATAGGGGAAAAGGGACCGTGGACGTGACGTGGCCGGGCAATGAGCTCGAAGAGGTGCTGTCCGCCTCGCTCGGCAACCCCGCCGCAGGGGGCCGACTGGTCGAGGTGCTGAGCCGCAGCGAGGTCTGGGTGCCCCTGCCCAACGGCGGCGGCCCCGACAGCCCCGACCTGGACCTCGCCACCCTGGAGATCGACGGCGCGGCCTTCGTCCCCGTCTTCAGCTCCGAACAGCAGTTCCTCGCCTGCGTCGGCACGCACATGTCGTACACCGTCGCCCCCGCCCGCGACTTCGCCCGCGGCCTGCCCCCGCAGCTGGGCATCGCCGTGAACCCCGGCGGCACGGTGGGCGTCCCGCTGCCCCCGCCCGCCGTCGCGGAACTCTGCCGCGCCGGCCGCACCCCGCTCGACGGCCCCGCCAGCGGCGGCCGCGTCCGGCTCTTCGAGCCCGACTGGCAGGACGACCCCGTCGACTTCCTCGCCGCCGCCTCCGCCGAGTTCGAGGCCACCGGCGTCGTCGCCTCCGCCCGCCGCGCCCTCGCGAGCGTCGAGGGCACCGAACCGGCCCTCTTCATCGGCGTCCAGCTCGCCGCCTGGGACGGCGTCGACCGGAACGCGCCCCTGGACGCCCTCGGCCGCGCCCTCGGCCGCGTCGAGGTCGCCTGGCCGGTCAACCTCATCCTGCTCGACATGGCGCAGGACCCGGTCGGCGACTGGATGCTGGAGCGGGTACGCCCCTTCTACCAGCGCGCCGCCGGGTGAGCGGCACCCTGTTTAAGCTGAACTGAACCGAGCCGGACCGAATCGGCGGCCGGACAGACGTGGTGAACGGAAGAGGGGCGGGACACAGGGTGAGCGCGTCAGGCACCGCTGCGACCGGACAGGTCGAGCACATGCTGCGCCAGGTGGCACCCGGACGCTACGACGCGTACGAGAGGCTGCTGCACGCCCTGGCAGACGGCGAGGTCTGGATGCTGCTGTGGCAGGGCTCGCCCGGCTCGTCCGACGCCCAGTACGGGAACATGGAGGTCGACGGCTTCGGCTACGCGCCCTGCGTCACCTCCGCCCAGGAGCTCGCCGCCTCCGGCTGGAACCGCGCCCACGAGCTCGTCACCGGCCGCGAGATGGCCCGCGCCCTCTACCCCGACCGCTGGGGCATCTGGCTCAATCCGCACGCCCCCGGCGGCGGCGTCGGCATCCCCTGGGCCGACCTGCGCCGCATCGCCACCGGCCTCGACCGGATGCCCGCGGGACCGCTGCGCGTCAGCGAACCCGCCCTGGAGATCCCGCAGTTCTACGCTCTCCTCACGCAGAACGCGCACCGCACCCCGGCCGTCAGGTCGCTGCGCCGCGGCTGGGTGCAGCCCGCGCTCGGCTCCCCGTACCTCGCCGTCGGACTCGACCTGTACGACACCTCCCCGGCCGCCGTCGACGCCGTCCGCGCGATGATGCGCCAGTCGATCTCCGCCGTGCCCGACGGGCTGCCCGTCTCGACGGTCGCGCTCTCCGACGCGTACGACCCGGTGGCCCTCTGGCTGAGCGCCCACGCGCGCCCCTTCTACGACCGCGAGGCGCACGCCGGACGCGGATCCGCCGCCGTGCCGGGGTACGGCTACCCGCCGCCGGCTC
This sequence comes from Streptomyces sp. NPDC042346, assembly GCF_055581845.1. NCBI lineage: Bacteria > Bacillati > Actinomycetota > Actinomycetes > Kitasatosporales > Streptomycetaceae > Streptomyces > Streptomyces sp. NPDC042346. The sequence continues at coordinate 1,559,761 of NZ_JBVJEH010000001.1, forward strand.
CGTCCGGATACTGAGACGTCACCTTTTCCCCCTCGTACCCCAGCGGCCTCCGGAGTCCTCTCCCGAGGCCGTTGTTCGTACCAATACCGCACCTCGAACGCCCAGTTGGGCGACATGTCCGATTGCGGTGAAGAGGACCCGAGATGGTCCGCTCAGGTGATCACGACGTCCGGATAACGGAAGTCGCAGCACCGCATCACGTTTGAGCAAACATTCCTCGTCAGGGCTGGCGGGTGATCGCAAGCGCATTGAAGACTCCCCGGAACACCGGGCGTTCGGCTCCTTTCGAACCGATGCCCAGCAGGTTGTTCCACCGAGCCGCTACCCGCGGCGGGCAAGGGCCGGCTACCGGCGGCCGAGAGGGGTCCTCACCACGATGACGGCACCACTGCACGAGACGAGTGCGGGCGAGTCGACCGCCACCGTCGTCGGCGCGCCCGACGCTTCCGGCACTCCGGACAACTCCGGCACCTCCGAAGCCTCCGGCAAGGCGATCCAGGGCCGCTCGCCCTGGCAGATCGCCTGGACCCGGCTGAAGCGCGACAAACTCGCCCTCGCGGGCGCCTTCGTCGTCGTCTTCCTCATCCTCGTCGCGATCTTCGCCCCGGTCATCGTCGGCCTCCTCGGCCACCCGCCGAACGAGTTCCACGAGGACCAGATCGACCCGCTCTTCGGCACCCCGATCGGCTCCTGGGGCGGCATCAGCTCCGACTTCCTCCTGGGCGTCGAGCCGGTCAACGGCCGCGACGTCTTCAGCCGGATCGTCTACGGCGCCCGGATCTCGCTGCTCGTCGCCTTCCTCGCGGCGGTCTTCGCGGTCTTCCTCGGCACCGTCCTCGGCATCGTCGCGGGCTACTTCGGCGGCTGGATCGACGCCGCCCTCAGCCGCGTCATGGACGTCATGCTCGCCTTCCCGCAGCTGCTCTTCACGATCGCCCTGGTCTCGGTGCTGCCCACCGAGTTCCTCGGCCTCGAAGGCTCGGGCGTCCGCATCGCCGCGCTGGTGCTCGTCATCGGCTTCTTCGGCTGGCCGTACGTGGGCCGCATCGTCCGCGGCCAGACCCTCTCGCTTCGCAACCGCGAGTACGTCGAGGCCGCCCAGAGCCTGGGCGCCGGCCGCTTCTACATCCTGCGCCGGGAGCTGCTCCCCAACCTGATCGCCCCGATCATGGTCTACGCGACCCTCATGATCCCCACCAACATCCTCACCGAAGCGGCGCTCAGCTTCCTCGGTGCGGGCGTGAAGCCTCCCACCGCTTCCTGGGGCCAGATGCTGTCGACGGCCATCACCACGTACGAGGCGGACCCCGTCTTCATGGTGATCCCCGGCCTCGCGATCTTCATCACCGTCCTTGCGTTCAACCTCTTCGGCGACGGCGTGCGTGACGCGCTCGACCCGAAGGGCTCCCGCTGACCGCTCGCCGACGGCGACACCCACGACCCGCCCCTGCCGCTGGCGACAGGAGGCTCATCCCCCAACGGCGGACCGACATGACGGCCGCCACTACTCCGGAGGTTGCGAGACCCATGACTCTGATGAGCTCTCAGAGGCGCAGAATCGCCGCGGGCGCACTGCTGGCGGCGGCCGTGATGGTCGTCACCACCGCGTGCGGCGGCGACGGCGGCAAGTCGGGCGACAAGGACGGCAAGACGGGTGCGGCCGGCTTCAACGCCGCCGTGAACAAGGTCTCCAACGCCTCGGACAAGAAGGGCGGCGAGCTGAAGTTCATCGGCTCGCAGGAGGCCGACAACTGGGACCCGCAGCGCGGCTACTACGGCTTCGTGTGGGACTTCGCCCGCTACTACACCCGCCAGCTCGTCACCTTCAAGGCCGAGCCGGGCGCCGCCTCCACCGAGCTCGTCTCGGACCTCGCCACCGACACCGGCAAGGTCTCGGCCGACGGCCTGACCTACACCTTCACGCTGAAGGACGGGATCGCCTGGGAGGACGGCAAGCCGATCACCTCCAAGGACATCAAGTACGGCATCGAGCGCATCTGGGCCCAGGACGTCATCTCCGGCGGCCCGATCTACCTGCAGCAGGTCCTGGACCCCAAGGGCGACTACAAGGGCCCGTACAAGGACACCTCCGCGGACAAGCTCGGCCTGAAGGCGATCGAGACCCCGGACGACAAGACCATCATCTTCAAGCTGCCGGTCGCCAACGGTGACTTCCTGCAGATGCTGGCCATGCCCGCCGCCTCCCCGGTCCGCCAGGACAAGGACACCAAGGCCAAGTACGGCCTGAAGCCCTTCTCCTCCGGCCCGTACAAGTGGCAGTCGTACACCCCGAACAAGTCGATCAAGCTCGTCCGCAACGACAAGTGGGACGCGAAGACCGACACCGTCCGCAAGGCGCTGCCGGACAGCGTCAGCGTCACGTTCACCACGAACGCCGACGACATGGACAACCGTCTGGTCGAGGGCGAGTACGACCTCGACATCAACGCGACGGGTGTCGGCGCCGCCGCGCGCCAGAAGGTGCTCCAGCAGCACAAGGGCAACGTCGACAACCCGCAGACGGGCTTCATCCGCTACGCGGTCTTCCCGCAGACGGTCATCCCCAACATCGAGTGCCGCAAGGCCATCATCTACGCGGCGGACTCCAAGTCCCTCCAGACCGCCCGTGGTGGCCCGCAGGGCGGTGGCGACATCGCCACCAACATGCTGCCGCCGGCCCTCAAGGGCGCCGACCCGAAGGCCGACCCGTACGGCAAGCTCGCGGGCGCGCCGGACCTCGTCAAGGCCAAGGAGGCCCTGAAGAAGTGCGGTAAGCCGGGCGGCTTCAAGACCAAGATCGCGGTCCGCAACAACAAGAAGGTCGAGATCGCGACCGCCGAGTCCCTCCAGCAGTCGCTGCTGAAGGCCGGCATCGACGCCCAGATCGAGCAGTTCGACGGCGCCCAGACGTCCGGCATCATCGGTTCGCCGAAGGTCGTCAAGGACAAGGGCTACGGCATCATCATCATGGGCTGGGGCGCCGACTTCCCGACCGGGCAGGGCTTCCTCCAGCCGCTGGTCGACGGCCGCTTCATCCTCCAGAGCGGTAACAACAACTTCTCCGAGCTGAACGACAAGGCCGTCAACGGCCTGTTCGACCAGGCGCTGAAGGAGACCGACCCGGTCAAGGCCGGCGAGCTCTACAAGCAGATCAACACGAAGGTCTCGGAGGCCGCGGTCTACCTGCCCTTCACCCACGAGAAGAACATCATCTGGCGCAGCTCCCGGCTGACCAACGTCTACACGGCGGACGCCTACAACGGCCGCTACGACTACGCGTCGCTCGGCGTCGTCAAGTAATCCGACCCGCTTCACCGGCGCACCACCCGCCGCCAGGTCCGAAGGGCAGGTGATGGCCGAGGGCGGCGGCAGGGGAATCCGATCGGGTTCCCCTGCCGCCGACCGGCCGACCGCATGCTTGCATACATAGTCCGACGGCTCTTCGCAGTCGTCGTGATGCTGCTCGTCGTCACGCTCGTGACGCTCAGCATCTTCTTCCTCATCCCCAAGATGACCGGCAGCGACCCTGCCGCGATGTTCGTCGGCAAGCAGGCGGATCCGGCTTCCATTGAGGGCATCCGTCAGAAGCTGGGCCTGGACGAGCCGATCCTGGTTCAGTTCTGGCACTTCGTCTCCGGCATCTTCGTCGGCCGGGACTACACGGGCGGTGGCGACACCATCCACTGCGCGATGCCCTGTTTCGGCTACTCGTTCCGCACCGAGCAGGACGTGTGGACGATGCTGGTCGACGCCTTCCCCGTCACCCTGTCCATGGTCCTCGGCGCCGCGGTGCTGTGGCTGGTCCTGGGTGTGTCCACGGGCGTGATCTCCGCACTCAAGCGCGGCACGATCATCGACCGCGCGGCCATGATCACCGCGCTCGCGGGCGTCTCGCTCCCCATCTTCTTCACCGCCATGCTGGCGATGCTCGTCTTCCGCACCCAGCTCAAGTGGGTCGACGCCTCGTACACGCCGATCACCGAGTCCTTCACCGGCTGGTTCGGCGGGCTCCTCCTGCCCTGGGTCACCCTCGCCTTCCTGTACGCGGCGATGTACGCGCGGCTCACCCGCGCCACCATGCTGGAGGTCCTCGGCGAGGACTACATCCGTACCGCCCGGGCCAAGGGTCTGCCGGAGCCGGTCGTGCTCGGCAAGCACGCGATGCGCTCCACCATGACCCCCATCCTGACCATCTTCGGCATGGACCTCGGCGCCCTCGTCGGCGGCGCGATCCTGACGGAGACCGCGTTCAGTCTCCACGGCCTCGGTGGCCTGGCCATCAAGGGCGTGAGCGAGCGTGACCTGCCGCTGATCCTGGCCGTCACCCTCATCACCGCCGCCTGCGTGGTCCTCGCCAACCTCGTCGTGGACCTTCTGTACGCGGTGATCGACCCCCGAGTGAGGCTCGCATGACGGACAAGCTGACGAAGACGGGCGCGGCGCTCGGAGAGCCCGTCGCGCCCGCGAAGGACGCCCCGTCGGACGCCTTCCTCGACGTACGCGACCTGAAGATCCACTTCCCGACCGACGACGGTCTGGTCAAGTCGGTCGACGGCCTCAGCTTCCAGCTGGAGAAGGGCAAGACCCTCGGCATCGTGGGCGAGTCCGGCTCCGGCAAGTCGGTCACCTCGCTCGGCATCATGGGCCTGCACACGGTCGGCCAGTACGGCCGGCAGAAGGCGAAGATCTCCGGCGAGATCTGGCTCAACGGCCGCGAACTGCTCTCCGCGGACCCCGACGAGGTCCGCAAGATGCGCGGCCGCGAGATGGCGATGATCTTCCAGGACCCGCTGTCCGCGATGCACCCGTACTACACGATCGGTCACCAGATCGTGGAGGCGTACCGCGTCCACAACAACGTGGACAAGAAGACGGCACGCCGGCGGGCCGTCGAACTCCTCGACCGGGTCGGCATCCCCGAGCCCGCCAAGCGGTTCGAGAACTACCCGCACGAGTTCTCCGGCGGCATGCGGCAGCGCGCGATGATCGCCATGGCGCTCGTCAACAACCCCGAACTGCTCATCGCGGACGAGCCGACCACCGCGCTCGACGTGACCGTGCAGGCGCAGATCCTCGACCTGATGCGGGACCTCCAGAAGGAGTTCGGCTCGGCGGTCGTCATCATCACCCACGACCTCGGCGTCGTCGCCGAGCTCGCCGACGACATCCTCGTGATGTACGGCGGGCGCTGCGTCGAGCGCGGGCCGGCCGAGTCCGTCTTCTACGAGCCGCAGCACCCCTACACCTGGGGCCTGCTCGGCTCGATGCCGAGGATCGACCGCGAGCAGACCGAGCGGCTCATCCCGGTCAAGGGCAACCCGCCCAGCCTCATCAACATCCCGAGCGGCTGCGCCTTCAACCCCCGCTGCCCGTACGCGGACGTCCCCAAGGGCGGCATCACGCGCACCCAGCGACCGGAGCTGGCCCTGGCCGGGGACCGCCACTTCTCGGCCTGCCACATGCCGCAGGAGGAGCGGACCCGTATCTGGACCGAAGAGATTGCGCCGAAACTGTGAGCGAGACCATGGAACCCCTCCTCAAGGTCACCGGCCTGAAGAAGCACTTCCCCATCAAGAAGGGGCTTCTCCAGCGGCAGACCGGTGCGGTCAAGGCGGTCGACGGGATCGACTTCGAGGTCCTGCCCGGTGAGACCCTCGGCGTCGTCGGCGAGTCCGGCTGCGGCAAGTCCACGATGGGCCGGCTCATCACCCGGCTCCTCGAACCGACCGACGGCACGGTCGAGTTCCAGGGCAAGGACATCTCCCACCTGGGAGTCGGCGGGATGCGCCCGCTCCGCCGCGACATCCAGATGATCTTCCAGGACCCGTACGGCTCGCTGAACCCGCGCCACACGGTCGGCACGATCGTCTCCGCGCCCTTCAAGCTCCAGGGCGTCGAGCCCGAGGGCGGTGTGCGCAAGGAGGTCCAGCGCCTCCTCGGCCTCGTGGGCCTCAACCCCGAGCACTACAACCGCTACCCGCACGAGTTCTCCGGCGGTCAGCGCCAGCGCATCGGCATCGCCCGCGCGCTGGCCCTGAAGCCGAAGCTGGTGGTGGCGGACGAGCCGGTGTCGGCCCTGGACGTCTCCATCCAGGCGCAGGTGGTCAACCTCCTGGACGACCTCCAGCAGGAAATGGGCCTCACGTACGTGATCATCGCCCACGACCTGTCGGTCATCCGGCACGTCTCGGACCGCATCGCGGTGATGTACCTGGGCAAGATCGTGGAACTCGCGGACCGCAAGTCCCTCTACGAGAACCCGATGCACCCGTACACCCGCGCCCTGATGTCCGCGGTCCCGATCCCGGACCCGCGCCGCCGGGGCGCCAAGAGCGACCGCATCCTGCTCACCGGCGACGTCCCGTCCCCGATCGCCCCGCCGCCCGGCTGCCGCTTCCACACGCGCTGCTGGAAGGCGACGGAGGTCTGCAAGACCCAGGAGCCCCCGCTCCTGGAACTCCGCCCGGGCCAGCGCGTGGCCTGCCACCACCCGGAGAACACGGACGCCCTGACGATCCCGGGAGCCCGGGAATCGGTAGAGATCACCAAGCCGGAGGAGAAGCCGACGGAGCCGGCGTCGACACCGAAGGCCACGGAGCCGCCGGCCGAGGCGGGTCCCAAGGCCGAGGCGGGATCCAAGGCCACGGCCAAGGCCGAGCCCGAGGTCGAGACGGACGCGGCCGAGGCAGACGCGGCCGAGCCCGATGTCGATGCGGCGGAGCCCGCCGCTGAGGCCGAGGCGCAGTCGTCGCCCGAGGGCGACGCGCCGAAGGCGTGACACCGAGAGGCCCCTGCCGCACCACTGCGGCAGGGGCCTCTGGCGTACGCGCCGTCCGGCTGCGGCGGGGTGCTGCCCGTGGTCTGTCGGCGGACGGCCTGCGGGCCGGGTGTGCGGGTTCTGGGCGGAGTCCCGGTTCCCCGTCTCGGCTTGCTGCGGCAGGGGCCTCTGGTGTGCCGCCCGCAGGTGGGTGCGCGGGGCGGGGGCGGGTGTGTCGCGCCGTGCAGCGGGCGCGTGGGCGGGGGGTCGGGGGCGGAGCCCCCGGTCCCGTCAGGGTTTCGGGGAGGGGGGTGGGGGAGTCACCGACCCCGCCCCGAACACCCGGCACAATTGGGCGGTGCTCCACGATCTGTTCAGCCCCGATGTCCAGCACGCCCTGGATCTCGTCGGCATCTTCGTCTTCGCCATCTCCGGCGCCCTCCTCGCCGTCCGCAAGAACTTCGACGTCTTCGGCATAGCGGTCCTCGCCGAGGTCACCGCCCTCGGCGGCGGGCTCCTCCGCGACCTGATCATCGGCGCCGTACCCCCGGCCGCCTTCGCCGACCTCGGCTACTTCGTCATGCCGCTGGTCGCGACCGTCCTCGTCTTCTTCCTCCACCCGGAGGTCGAGCGGACCCAGACCGCCGTCAACGTCTTCGACGCCGCCGGCCTCGGGCTCTTCTGCGTGACCGGCACGACGAAGGCGTACGACTACGGCCTCGGTCTCACCTCCTCCGCCGCGCTCGGGCTCGCGACCGCCGTCGGCGGCGGTGTCCTGCGGGACGTGCTCGCCAACGAGGTGCCGTCGCTGCTCCGCTGGGACCGCGACCTGTACGCCGTCCCCGCGATCGTCGGCGCGACGATGGTCGTCCTCTGCATCCGCTTCGACATGCTCAACGCCTTCACCAGCGGCGCCGCCGTCCTCACGGCCTTCGTCCTCCGCCTCCTCGCGATGCGCTACCACTGGCGCGCGCCCCGCGCCTGGAACCGCCGCTCCTCCGCCCGTGAGGAACCAGAAAAAGCTACCGCTCAGTAATGGGCTGGGGTACCGTCGACGGTATGAGCACGAGCACCGAGACGACCGCCTCCGAGGCGACCGCCGTCGAGACCGCGAGCGAGTTCGACCGCGACACCGCCGTCACCCTCCGGGCCCCCGGCGTCTACGACGCCGACCTCTCCGCCGGCTGGACGATCATCCAGGCCGTCAACGGCGGCTACCTCCTCGCCCTGCTCGGCCGCGCCCTCGGCGACCACCTACCGCACCCCGACCCGTTCACGATCTCGGCGCACTACCTCACGCCGTCCGTGCCCGGCCCCGCGGTGATCCGGACCGAGACCGTCCGTACCGGCCGGACCCTCTCCACCGGACAGGCCTCGCTCTTCCAGTACGCCGAGGACGGCACCGAGGTCGAGCGCATCCGCGTCCTCGCCTCGTACGGCGACCTCGACGCCCTCCCCGACGACGTCCGCACCACCGCGACGCCGCCCGCGATGGCCGCGATCGAGAACTGCTTCAGCGCCGCGGACAACCCGGCCCCGAGGATCCCCGGCTCCTCCGCCATCGCCGACCGGCTGGACCTCCGCCTCGACCCGGCCTGTGTCGGCTGGGCCGTCGGCGCCCCGTCCGGCAAGGGCGAGATGCGGGCCTGGTTCGGCCTCGCCGACGGCCGCGAGCCGGACGCGCTCTCCCTGCTGCTCACGGTCGACGCGCTCCCGCCGACCTCCTTCGAGCTCGGCCTCAAGGGCTGGACCCCGACCGTGGAGCTCACCACCCACATCCGCTGCCGCCCGGCCCCCGGCCCGCTGCGGGTCTCCATCACGACCCGCAACCTCGCCGGCGGCTTCCTGGAGGAGGACGCCGAGGTCTGGGACAGCGCCGACCGCCTGGTGGCCCAGTCCCGCCAGCTGGCCCGCGCCCCGCGCGGCTGAGCCTCCGGGCGACCCGCGCGACGAGGCGGGCGGACGGGGGGCGGACAGGCAGGCGGACGGGGGGCGGACAGGCAGGCGGACGGGGAGCGGACAGGCAGGCGGACAGGGCGGCGGACGGTGCGCGCAGGGGCGTAAACAGGCCAGACGCCGAGGCCGCCGCGGTGGACTCGTAGAATCGACCCACCATGGCTTACCTCGACCACGCCGCGACCACGCCCATGCTGCCCGAGGCGATCGAGGCGATGACCGCCCACCTCGCCGTCACGGGCAACGCCTCCTCCCTGCACGCCGCCGGACGGCGCGCCCGGCGGACCGTCGAGGAAGGGCGCGAGACGCTCGCCGCCGCGCTCGGTGCGCGGCCCAGCGAGGTCGTCCTCACCTCCGGCGGCACCGAGGCCGACAACCTCGCCGTGAAGGGCCTCTACTGGGCCCGCCGCGACGCCGACCCGCGCCGTACCCGCGTCCTCGCCAGCCCGGTCGAGCACCACGCCGTCCTCGACGCCGTGGACTGGCTCGCCACGCACGAGGGCGCCGAGGTCGAGTACCTGCCCGTCGACCGCTACGGCCGCGTCCACCCCGAGGCCCTGCGCGAGGCGATCGCCCGCGACCCCGATTCCGTCGCGCTCGCCACCGTCATGTGGGCGAACAACGAGATCGGCACCGTCATGCCGGTCCGTGAACTCGCCGACGTCGCCGCCGAGTTCGGTGTGCCTCTGCACGCCGACGCCGTACAGGCCGTCGGTCAGGTTCCGGTCGACTTCGCCGCCTCCGGCCTCGCGGCGATGACCGTCTCCGGCCACAAGATCGGCGGCCCGTACGGGATCGGCGCCCTGCTCCTCGGCCGCGAGTACACCCCCGTGCCCGTCCTGCACGGCGGCGGCCAGGAGCGGCACGTCCGCTCCGGCACCCTCGACGTGCCCGCCGTCGCCGCCTTCGCGGTCGCCGCCCGGCTCGCCACCGAGCGCCGCGAGGAGTTCGCCCGGGAGGTCGGCGCCCTACGCGACGAGCTCGTCACCGCCGTCCGTACGGTCGTGCCCGACGCGATCCTCGGCGGCGACCCCGCCGAGCGGCTCCCCGCCAACGCCCACTTCACCTTCCCGGGCTGCGAGGGCGACTCCCTGCTCCTGCTGCTCGACGCCGCCGGCATCGCCTGCTCCACCGGCTCCGCCTGCACCGCCGGCATCGCCCAGCCCAGCCACGTCCTGCTCGCCACGGGCGCCGACCCGGACCTGGCCCGGGGCACCCTGCGCTTCTCCCTGGGCCACACCTCCACGGAGGAGGACGTGGCGGCGGTCGCCGAGGCGATCGGCCCGGCCGTGGAACGGGCGAGGACCGCGGGCCTCAGCTGAGGCGCGAGCCGTCACGGCCTCACACGGGCTTCTTCGACGCCTCGCGCACCAGCCGCAGATAGCGGTCCCAGTCCCAGTGCGGCCCGGGGTCGGTGTGGTCGGTGCCCTCGACCTCCACGTGCCCGATGACGTGCTCCCGGTCCACGGGTATCCCGTACCGGGAGCAGATGTCGGCCGTCAGCCGCGCCGACCCCGCGTACATCTCCGCCGTGAAGTCCTGCGGCCGGTCGACGAAGCCCTCGTGCTCGATGCCGACGCTCCGCTCGTTCATGTCGCGGTTCCCCGCGTGGAACGCGACGTCGAGCTCCCGGATCATCTGCGCCACATGACCGTCCTTGCGGACGACGTAGTGCGCGGCGGCCCCGTGCCCCGGGTTCTTGAAGACCTTCAGCGCCGTCGCGTAACTGCCCTGGACGACATGGATCACGACCCGGTCTATGACGTAGTCGTCCGGCCGGTCGGCCCGCCGCCAGTTCGCCCGCGCCGCCGACGTCCACTCCGCGCCCTTGTGGTCGAGCTCGCCGTCGACCCGCTTCTTCTCCATCCCCGGCAGCCGCCACCACGCGCGCGCCAGCTCGTCCCTGGCCAGTGCGGCCGTCCCCAGGACGGCGACCCCGCCGCCGAGCAGCACGGCCCGCCGCCCCACCCGCCTGTCCGACCCGCTTCCGCCGCTCCCCTTGCTCCCCATGCACCAGAGAACGCTTACTCCCGCGACCTTGGTTCCCGCGCCCCGTACCCTGGTAGGGCTATGACTCAGACTCCGCCCCCGCGCCCCCTTCGCGTCCTCGCCGCCATGTCGGGCGGCGTGGACTCCGCCGTCGCCGCCGCCCGTGCCGCCGAAGCAGGCCACGACGTCACCGGCGTGCACCTCGCGCTCTCCGCGAACCCGCAGTCGTTCCGTACCGGAGCACGCGGCTGCTGCACGATCGAGGACTCGCGCGACGCGCGCCGGGCCGCCGACGTCATCGGCATCCCGTTCTACGTGTGGGACCTCGCCGAGCGGTTCCGCGAGGACGTCGTCGACGACTTCGTCGCCGAGTACGAGGCCGGCCGCACGCCGAACCCGTGCCTCCGCTGCAACGAGAAGATCAAGTTCGCGGCGCTGCTCGACAAGGCCCTCGCCCTCGGCTTCGACGCGGTCTGCACCGGTCACTACGCCACGGTCGTCCTCAACGACGACGGCACGCGCGAGCTGCACCGCGCCTCCGACATGGCCAAGGACCAGTCGTACGTCCTCGGGGTGCTCGACGAGAAGCAGCTCGCGCACGCGATGTTCCCGCTCGGCGACACCCTCACCACCAAGGACGAGATCCGGGCGGAGGCCGAGCGGCGCGGGCTCGCGGTCGCGAAGAAGCCCGACAGCCACGACATCTGCTTCATCGCCGACGGCGACACGCAGGGCTTCCTCGCCTCCCGCCTGGGCAAGGCCGAGGGCGACATCGTCGACGAGGCCGGCGCGAAGGTCGGCACCCACGAGGGCGCGTACGGCTTCACCATCGGCCAGCGCAAGGGCCTGCGGATCGGCCACCCGGCCGCGGACGGCAAGCCCCGCTACGTCCTCGACATCTCGCCCGTGAACAACACGGTCACGGTCGGCCCGGTCGAGGCCCTGGACGTCACCGCCCTCACCGCGATCAGGCCCCGCTGGTGCGGCACCGCCCCGGAGGGCGAGGGCCGCTACACCGCCCAGCTCCGCGCCCACGGCGGCGAGACCGAGGTGACGGCCGCCCTCGTGGACGGCGAGCTCACGGTCGCCTTCGACGAGCCGGTCCGCGGCGTCGCCCCCGGCCAGGCGATCGTGCTGTACGACGGCACGCGCGTCGTCGGCTCGGCCACGATCGCCACGACGACCCGCCGCACGACGGAGCCCACGCCGACGCCCACGCCCGCGTAACCCCAGGGCCGCACAGGTCCTAGCCAGCCCCGCTCGTCTCCCGCTCCTCCGCCAGGAACTCCTCCAGGACCGGAGCCAGGACGTGCGGGGCCACCTCGTAGGTCTGGCCCGTCAGGGTGCGGTGGCGGGCCCGGGGGAGCGCCGCCGTCAGGGCGCGGGCCGCCCGGCGCGTCCACGCCGGGCTCGCGCCCCCGTCGACGACCAGCACGCGCGCGTGGACCCCGGCGAACCGCCGCTCCGGCACCGTCCCGTCGCCGAGGACGGCGTGGTCGTACGCGAGCGTGGCCGCCAGCTCCTCCCGCCCGAGCCACGCCTCCGCCGGTACGGCCGACTCCGCCAGGAACAGGTCGAAGGCCGCGCCCCGCTGCCCCCGGTCGAGCAGCGCCGCTGCCCGGCCGTGCAGCGCGGCGGCCTCCGCCGAGTACGGCGGCTCGTACACCGACACCGGCCCGGCCGACAGACCGGCGGCCACCGCGGCGAGCACCAGGGCGCCCCCCGTGCCCACCCCGTGCAGGGCCGCGCCGCTCCCGGCCTCCCCGACGACCGCCGCCAGGTCCTCGATCTCCCGCTCCACCGCGTACGGCCCGGTGTCACCGCTCCCGCCGCGCCCCCGCCGGTCGTACGTCACGACCGAGAAGCGCCCGGCCAGGAGCCCCGCGAGGGGCCGCTCGCTCGCGGCCGTGCACAGCGCCCCGCTCACCAGGACCAGCGGCGGTCCGTCCCCGGCCCCGTACCGCTCGTACGCGATCGTCGTCCCGTCCCGTGACGTGACCCGTCCCCGGACCCTGCTCAGCGTGGTGTCCACCTCGTCCATGGCAGTGCAGACCCGGCCCGGCACCGGAACTCATCGCCGCGCGCCGAGATTTCCCGAAGAATCTTGGAAGCCGCTGGTCAGGCCCGGACACCCTCTACCGTGGAGCGCATGAACATCTGCGTCTTCCTCTCCGCCGCCGACCTCGACGAGCACTACACCGCTCCGGCGCGCGAGTTCGCCGGCCTCCTCGGCAAGGCCGGCCACACCCTCGTCTGGGGCGGCTCCGACACGGGCCTGATGAAGGTCGTCGCGGACGGCGTCCAGGGGGCGGGCGGCCGGCTCGTCGGCGTCTCCGTCGAGTTCCTCCAGTCCAAGGCCCGCCCGGGCACGGACGAGATGGTCGTCGCCCGGGACCTGGCCGAGCGCAAGGCGCTCCTCCTCGCCAAGTCCGACGCGATCGTGGTCATGGTCGGCGGCATCGGCACGCTCGACGAGGCCACCGAGATCCTGGAACTGAAGAAGCACGGCAAGCACACCAAGCCGGTGGTCCTGCTCAACACGGCGGGCTTCTACGACGGTCTGAAGACCCAGCTCCGCCGCATGGAGGACGAGGGCTTCCTGCCGATGCCGCTCGCCGACCTCGTCCTTTTCGCGGAGGACGGCCCGACGGCCCTCGCGTACCTGGAGGGGAACATCGCCTCCCGCTGATGCGAGCATGGTGCCCATGGCTACACATGTGATCACCGGAGCCGGTTCCGGCATCGGCGCGGCCGTCGCGCGCCGCCTCCACGCGCGCGGGGACGAACTCGTGCTGCACGCGCGCGACGCGGGGCGGGCCAAGGAGCTCGCCGCGCGGTTCCCCGGCGCGCGGACCCTCGTCGGGGACCTGGCCGACCCGGACCGGCTGTCCTGGGCCTTCTCGCACCAGAGCATGCCGGAGCAGGTGGACAGCCTGCTGCACATCGCGGGCGTCGTCGACCTCGGACCGGTCGGGGACCTCACCCCGAAGACCTGGCACCACCAGCTCAACGTCAACCTGATCGCCCCGGCCGAGCTGACCCGGCACCTCCTGCCCCAGCTGCGGGTCTCCCAGGGCCACGTCGTCTTCGTGAACTCGGGCGCCGGGCTCGCCGCGCACGCCGAGTGGAGCGCGTACGCCGCCTCCAAGCACGGCCTCAAGGCCCTCGCCGACTCCCTGCGCCACGAGGAGCACGCCAACGGCGTGCGGGTGACCTCGGTCTACCCGGGCCGCACCGCGAGCCCGATGCAGGCGAAGGTGCACCAGCAGGAGGGCAAGGAGTACGAGGCGTCGAAGTGGATCGACCCGGAGTCGGTCGCGACGGCGATCCTCACCGCGATCGACCTGCCGCGCGACGCCGAGATCAACGACCTGACCGTCCGTCCGGGCCGGTAGGACGGTGGACATGAGCGACCCCGACACGAGCGACACGAGCACCACGAGCGCCACGAGCGTCTTCGGCCCCGCCACCGGCGTCGGGTCCCTGCCCGGCGGCGACGCCCGGGAGGCCGCCAGGGCGGCCACGGGCTCCTTCGAGCACTTCCCGTTCCTGCCGGAGCTGCCGGCCCGCGGGCCCGGCGCCGACATGATCGGCCGGACCATCGGGATGCTCGTCGACCTGTACGCGCACGTCGAGCCGAGCGGCTGGCGGATCAGCGACCGGCCCGGCCGCGACACCAAGCGGGCCCGCTCCTGGCTCGGCGAGGACCTGGACGCCCTGGAGGAGTTCACCCAGGGGTACGAGGGCCCGCTCAAGGTCCAGGCCGTCGGCCCGTGGACGCTCGCCGCGGCCCTGGAGCTGCGCGGCGGCGAAGCGGCCCTCCGCGACGCGGGCGCCTGCCGCGACCTGGTGGGCTCCCTCGCCGAGGGGCTCCGCACCCACCTCGCGGAGCTGGCCAAGCGGATCCCCGGGGCCCGGATCGTCCTCCAGCTCGACGAGCCCTCGCTCACCGCCGTCCTGCGCGGGCAGGTCCGCACCGCCAGCGGCTACCGCACCTACCGGGCCGTCGACCGGCAGGTCGTGGAGAGCGCCCTGCGGGACGTCGCCACGGTCCACGACGGTCCGGTCGTCGTCCACTCCTGCGCCCCCGACGTCCCCTTCGCGCTGCTGCGCAGGGCCGGCGTCGCCGGGGTCTCGTTCGACTTCGGGCTCCTCACCGAACGTGACGAGGAGACGATCGGCGAGGCCGTGGAGGCCGGGACGAAGCTCTTCGCCGGTGTGGTGCCGTCCACCGACGGCCCGTTGTCGGACCCGGGCGGTAGCGTCATGGGTGTCAGGACGCTGTGGCGCAGGCTGGGGCTGAATCCGGGGACTCTCGCGGAGTCCGTGGTCATCACTCCCACGTGCGGGCTCGCGGGCGCTTCGCCCGCCTATGCCCGTGCGGCGCTCGCCCATTGCGCCAAGGCGGCGAGATCGCTCGCGGACAACCCAGAGTGACCGGGTTTCGAGGCACGGGAGGACGGACGAAGGTGGCAGTCGAACAGGGGGCCCTGCCCGCCGAGGCACGGGAGAAGCACGCCGAGCTCGCGGAGCGGGTCGAGGAGCACCGCTTCCGGTACTACGTGAAGGACCAGCCGGTCGTCAGCGACGGCGAGTTCGACACGCTCCTGCGCGAGCTTGAAGCGCTGGAGGAGGCGTACCCGGAGCTGCGGACGCCGGACTCGCCGACCCAGAAGGTCGCCGGGCAGTACGAGACCGACTTCACCTCCGTCGAGCACCGCGAGCGCATGCTCTCGCTGGACAACGCCTTCGACGACGAGGAACTCGCCGCCTGGGCCGAGCGGATCGCGCGGGACGTCGGCACCCCCGACTACCACTACCTGTGCGAGCTCAAGGTCGACGGCCTCGCCGTGAACCTGACGTACGAGCACGGGCGGCTGACCCGGGCCGCGACCCGCGGCGACGGCCGCACGGGCGAGGACATCACGCCCAACGTGCGGACGATCGCCGACATCCCGGACCGGCTGCACGGCGACCGCGTCCCGGACCTCGTCGAGATCCGCGGCGAGGTCTACTTCCCGATGGAGGCCTTCGAGGGGCTCAACGCCCGCCTGGTGGAGGCGGGGGACAAGCCCTTCGCCAACCCGCGCAACGCGGCCGCCGGTTCGCTGCGCCAGAAGGACCCCAAGGTCACGGCCTCCCGCCCGCTCCACATGGTGGTGCACGGCATCGGCGCCCGCGAGGGCTTCGAGATCTCCCGGCTCTCGGAGACGTACGAACTGCTCCACGAGTGGGGCCTGCCGACCGCCCGGCACAACCGCGTGGTCGACTCGCTCGACGGCGTGCGGGATTTCATCGCGTACTTCGGCGAGAACCGCCACTCCGTGGAGCACGAGATCGACGGGGTCGTCGTCAAGCTCGACGAGATCCCCCTCCAGGGCCGGCTCGGCTCCACGGCGCGCGCCCCCCGCTGGGCCATCGCCTGGAAGTACGCGCCGGAGGAGGTCAACACCAAGCTGGTCGACATCAAGGTCGGCGTCGGCCGCACCGGGCGCGTCACGCCGTACGCGCAGGTGGAGCCGGTGACGGTGGCCGGGTCCGAGGTCGAGTTCGCCACCCTCCACAACCAGGAGGTGGTGAAGGCCAAGGGCGTGCTGATCGGCGACACGGTCGTGCTGCGCAAGGCCGGTGACGTGATCCCCGAGATCCTCGGGCCCGTCGCCGACCTGCGGGACGGCAGCGAGCGGGAGTTCGTGATGCCCGCCGAGTGCCCCGAGTGCGGGACGCCGCTGAAGGCGATGAAGGAGGGCGACATCGACCTCCGCTGCCCGAACGCCCGGACCTGCCCGGCCCAGCTGCGCGAGCGGCTCTTCTTCCTCGCCGGGCGGCAGTGCCTGGACATCGAGAACTTCGGCGCGGTGGCCGCGGCGGCGCTGACCAACCCCCTTCCGCCGTCCCCCAAGCTCTCGGCTTCGCTCGAGCAGGGGGCACCCCCATCGCCGCCGCTCGTCGACGAGGGCGACCTCTTCGACCTCACCATCGAGCAGCTCCTTCCGATCAAGGCGTACGTCCTCGACCCGGACAGCGGGCTGCCCAAGCGCGACCCGAAGACCGGCGAGGAGAAGATCGTCACGATCTTCGCCAACCAGAAGGGCGAGCCGAAGAAGAACGCCCTGGCGATGCTGGAGAACATCGCGGCGGCCAAGGAGCGGCCGCTCGCCCGCTTCATCAACGGCCTGTCGATCCGGCACGTGGGTCCGGTCGCGGCCGAGGCGCTGGCCCGTGAGTTCCGCTCCCTGGAGCGGATCGAGCAGGCGAGCGAGGAGGAGCTGGCGGCCGTCGACGGCGTCGGCGGGATCATCGCGACCGCGGTGAAGCAGTGGTTCGCCGAGGAATGGCACCGCGAGATCGTGCGCAAGTGGCGCGCCGCCGGAGTGTCGCTTGAGGACGAGGGCGCCGGGGAGGACGTGGGACCGCGTCCGCTGGAAGGTCTCACGGTCGTCGTGACCGGCACCCTGGAGAAGTTCACCAGGGATGGCGCAAAAGAGTCCCTCCAGGCGCTCGGAGCGAAGGTGACCGGTTCCGTTTCGAAGAAGACCGCCTTCGTGGTGGTCGGCGAAAACCCTGGTTCGAAGTACGACAAGGCGATGCAGCTGAAGGTTCCGGTTCTGGACGAGGAAGGCTTCTCGGTCCTGCTCGAACAAGGTCCCGAAGCCGCTCGCGAGGCCGCGGTGGCGGTCGCCGAATAGCCGCTGCCGGCCCCGCCAGAGGTCACCCGTTCGGCGCATACCAGATCGTTACGGGTGGCCAGGCCGCATTCGGGCAAGAGAGGGAGAGCGCTGCCCGTCGGAGCCCTCGGCGGCCTACTGTGGTGACTGTGCGTCCTGTCCCGCACGTCCGCGCGAGGGCTGCCGGTCGTGCGCGCAAGGACGAACGGCCCGGTGGCGGTCGCATGGCGGACGGCCGGACGACGGACCGGCCGCGCGAGCGCGGCCCATCGCACACCGACGGCACCGCCGCCTGTGAGAGGGACGGGAATGGAACCGACCGAGAGCGCCGCCCCGGCCCCACGGCCGTACGGCCGTGTGGTCCCCACGGGCCTGACCTCCCGGCTGCCCGCAGCCGTGGTGGGCATCGCCGCCGTCGTGCTCGTCGTCGGCCTCCAGCGGGCCCTGAGCACCGGCCATGGACTCTTCCCCGGCGGCGGCACCGGCTGGTCCCTCGCCGTCCTCACCGGCCTCATCGTCGGCCACCTGGTCGCGCTCGGCCGCGACCGCTGGTGGGGCGGCACGGGCTCCGGCGCCGCCCTCACCCTCGCCGTCCTCCTGCTGTACGGCTGGGTGCCCGCCGGACTCGTCTCGCTGACCGTCGTCGCCCTCGTCGGCGCCGCCCGCCGGCACCGCTGGCGACAGGGCCTGCTGCACGGCGCCGCCGACGTCCTCGGGGTCGGCGCCGCCGCCCTCGTCCTCGCCCTCTTCGGCGACGTACCGTCCGTCGAGCAGCCCTGGCAGCCCCTCGACTGGACGATCGGGGACGTCCCGGAGGTCGTCCTCGCCGCGGCCGCCTACCTCGTGGTGACCCGGGTCCTGCTGTGGTACACGCTCGCGCCCCAGGGCCGCGGACTGCCCACCATCGCCCGCACCGCCCTCCTCCGGCAGGGGCTCGTCGCCGTCGCCCTGCTCGGCATCGCCCCGCTCATCTGCGTCGTCGCCGCCACCCGGCCCGTCCTCCTGCCCCTCTTCGCCGTCCCCCTCATCGCCCTCGACTCCACCCTCTGGATCGCCCGCGCCCGCGCCGAGGAACAGCTGCGCGACCCGCTGACCGGGCTCCCCAACCGCCAGTGGCTCCTGGAGCGGGCCTGGACGGCCCTGGAGGAGGCCGAGGGAGAAGGCGCCCGCGCCGCCCTCGTCCTGATCGACCTCGACCGGTTCCGCTCGGTCAACGACACCCTCGGACACCTCGCGGGCGACCGGCTGCTCCTCCAGATCGCCGAGCGGCTCCGCCTCGCCCTGCCCCGCGGCGCCGAGGCCGCCCGGCTCGGCGGCGACGAGTTCGCCGTCCTGCTGCCCACCTGCGACTCCACCACCAGCGCCCAGCGCGTCGCCCGCCACCTCGTCGCCGAACTCTCCTCCCCGCTCGACCTCGACGGACTCACCCTCGTCCTGGAGGCCAGCGCCGGCGTCGCCGTCTTCCCCGACCACGCCCTCGACGCCGAGGGCCTGCTGCGCCGCGCCGACGTCGCCATGTACCAGGCCAAGCGCGACCGCACGGGCGTCGAGGTCTACGAGTCGAAGCGCGACTCCAACACCCCCGACCGGCTCGGACTCCTCGGCGACCTGCGCCGCGCCCTCGACGCCGGCGAGGTCGAACTCCACTACCAGCCCAAGGTCCGCTTCGACGGCCAGGTCGCGGGCCTGGAGGCGCTCGTCCGCTGGGTCCACCCGGAGCGCGGAAAGGTCCCGCCGGACGAGTTCATCGCCATCGCCGAGTCCTCCGGCCTGATGCCCCACCTCACCGAGTACGTCCTGGAGACCGCCCTCGCGCAGGTCGCCCGCTGGCGCGCGCAGGGCCTCAACGTCCCGGTCGCCGTCAACGTCTCGCCGCGCGACGTCCACACCCCCGGCTTCGCGGGCGCCGTCGCCGCCCGCCTCGCCCGCCACGGCGTCCCGGCCGGCGCCCTCCAGCTGGAGATAACGGAGCACGTGCTCCTGGAGGACCCCCAGCGGGCCGCCGACACGCTCAACGGCCTCACCGGCCACGGCGTCAAGATGTCCCTCGACGACTTCGGCACCGGCTACTCCTCCCTCGTCCACCTGCGCCGGCTGCCCGTCAGCGAACTGAAGATCGACCGCTCCTTCGTCGCCCGGCTCGCCGTCGACACCGAGGACGCCGAGATCGTCCGCTGCACCCTCGACCTCGCCCACTCCCTCGGCCTCCTCGTCGTCGCCGAGGGAGTGGAGGACGACGAGACCTGGGAGCGCCTCCGCGACCTGGGCTGCGACGCGGTCCAGGGCTGGCTGGTCGCCGCCGCGATGCCGCCCGCCGAGGCGACCGCCTGGCTCCTGGCCCGCGGCGAGCACGGCTGGCGCCGCCCCGTCGACATCGCCGCCGACCTCGCCGCCGAGGTCGACCTCGACCACCCCTCGGGCCAGGTCGTGCAGTAGGGGCGACCCGGCCGGGGGCGGAGAGGGGTAACGGCACGGGGAGCGGCACCGGCCCCATAGGATGGGCCAACACCATCAAGCTCACCCCGTGAGGATCCGCATGCCTGGCATCACGCGCGAGGAGGTCGCCCACCTCGCACGGCTGGCGCGTCTGGAGCTGAAGGGCGAAGAACTCGATCACTTCGCCGGCCAGCTCGACGACATCATCGGCGCGGTCGCCCGCGTCTCCGAGGTCGCCGACCAAGACGTACCGCCGACCTCCCACCCGCTGCCGCTGACCAATGTCATGCGCGCGGACGAGGTCCGTCCGTCGCTCACCCCCGAGCAGGCGCTCTCCGGCGCCCCGGCCCAGGAGCAGCAGCGTTTCAAGGTGCCGCAGATCCTGGGGGAGGACTAAGAAGTCATGACGGACAACATCATCATCAAGCTCACGGCCGCCGAGATCGCCGGGAAGATCGCCGCGGGCGAGCTCACCGCCGTCGAGGTCACCGAGGCCCACCTCGCCCGTATCGAGGCCGTCGACGAGAAGGTCCACGCCTTCCTGCACGTCGACCGCGAGGGCGCCCTCGCGCAGGCGCGCGCCGTCGACGAGAAGCGTGCCCGCGGCGAGAAGCTCGGCCCGCTCGCCGGCGTCCCGCTCGCGCTCAAGGACATCTTCACCACGGTCGGCATTCCGACGACCGTCGGTTCGAAGATGCTGGAGGGCTGGATCCCGCCGTACGACGCGACCCTGGTCAAGAACCTCAAGGCCGCCGACGTCGTCATCCTCGGCAAGACCAACATGGACGAGTTCGCGATGGGCTCCTCCACGGAGAACAGCGCCTACGGCCCGACCGGCAACCCCTGGGACCTGACCCGGATCCCCGGCGGCTCCGGCGGTGGCTCCTCGGCCGCCCTCGCCGCGTACGAGGCCCCGCTCGCCATCGGCACGGACACCGGCGGCTCCATCCGCCAGCCCGCCGCCGTCACCGGCACCGTCGGCGTCAAGCCGACCTACGGCGCGGTCTCCCGCTACGGCATGGTGGCCTTTTCCTCCTCCCTCGACCAGGGCGGCCCCTGCGCCCGTACGGTCCTGGACGCGGCCCTCCTGCACGAGGCGATCGCCGGGCACGACCCGCTCGACTCGACGTCCATCGACGCCCCGGTCCCGCCGGTCGTCGAGGCCGCGCGCAACGGCTCGGTCGCCGGCATGCGCGTCGGCGTCGTCAAGCAGTTCCGCGGCGAGGGCTACCAGGCCGGTGTCGTGCAGCGCTTCGACGAGTCCGTCGAGCTGCTCAAGTCGCTGGGCGCCGAGATCGTCGAGCTGGACTGCCCGACCTTCGACCTGGCCCTCTCGGCGTACTACCTGATCGCGCCGTCCGAGTGCTCCTCGAACCTGGCCCGCTTCGACGCCATGCGTTACGGCCTGCGGGTCGGCGACGACGGCACGCGGTCCGCCGAGGACGTCACCGCCCTCACCCGTGAGGCCGGCTTCGGCGACGAGGTCAAGCGCCGCATCATCCTCGGTACGTACGCGCTGAGCTCCGGCTACTACGACGCGTACTACGGCTCGGCCCAGAAGGTCCGCACCCTCATCACCCGCGAGTTCGAGAAGGCCTTCGAGGAGGTGGACGTGATCGTCTCCCCGACGACCCCCACCACCGCCTTCCCGATCGGCGAGCGCGCCGACGACCCGATGGCGATGTACCTCGCGGACCTGTGCACCATCCCGACCAACCTGGCCGGCAACGCCGCGATGTCGCTTCCCTGCGGTCTCGCGCCCGAGGACGGGCTGCCGGTCGGTCTGCAGATCATCGCTCCCGCCCTCAAGGACGACCGTCTGTACAAGGTCGGCGCCGCCGTCGAGGCCGCGTTCGTGGAAAAGTGGGGGCATCCGCTGCTCGAGGAGGCTCCGTCGCTGTGAGTACCAGTGCACTGCAGAAGGCCAAGGGCTTCAAGAAGTCCAAGACCGGCACGTACCTGTCCATCGGCACCACCGCGTTCGGCCTGCTGGGCGTGGTCAAGCGGGGCCGCGCGGCCCGCAGTGAGCACGACACGCTCAAGCTGCTCGACGCCGTCGTCTCCGCCGCCGCCATCGCCACCGGCGTCGCTCTCCTCGTGCGCGAGCTCAAGCGCATCGGTGACGACGACGTCCTGTTCGGCTGAGGCCGAAGGCATCAGAGGGAATTCTCACCGTGACTGTCACTGAACTGCTGTCGTACGACGCGGCCCTCGCGGCGTTCGACCCCGTCATGGGCCTGGAGGTCCATGTCGAGCTCGGCACCAAGACGAAGATGTTCTGCGGCTGCTCGACCGAGCTGGGCGCGGAGCCGAACTCGCAGACGTGCCCGACCTGCCTCGGCCTGCCCGGCTCGCTGCCGGTCGTCAACGCGATCGGCATCGAGTCCGCCATCAAGATCGGTCTCGCGCTGAACTGCGAGATCGCCGAGTGGTGCCGCTTCGCCCGGAAGAACTACTTCTATCCGGACATGCCGAAGAACTTCCAGACCTCCCAGTACGACGAGCCGATCGCCTTCAACGGCTATCTGGACGTCCAGCTGGAGGACGGCGAGATCTTCCGCGTGGAGATCGAGCGCGCCCACATGGAGGAGGACACCGGCAAGTCCACCCACATCGGTGGCGCGACCGGCCGCATCCACGGCGCCTCGCACTCCCTGCTCGACTACAACCGGGCCGGCATCCCGCTCATCGAGATCGTCACCAAGCCGATCGAGGGCGCGGGCGAGCGGGCCCCCGAGGTCGCCAAGGCGTACGTCGCCGAGCTGCGCGAGCTGATCCGCGCCCTCGGTGTCTCCGAGGCGCGCATGGACAAGGGCCAGATGCGCTGCGACGTGAACCTGTCGCTGCGCCCGCACGGCGTCGAGAAGTTCGGCACCCGCTCGGAGACGAAGAACGTCAACTCGCTCCGTTCGGTGGAGCGCGCGGCGCGCTTCGAGATCCAGCGCCACGCGGCCGTGCTCACCTCCGGTGGCACGATCGTGCAGGAGACCCGTCACTTCCACGAGGACGACGGCTCCACCACCTCCGGCCGCATCAAGGACAACGCCGAGGACTACCGGTACTTCCCGGAGCCCGACCTCGTGCCCGTCGCCCCGGCCCGCGCCTGGGTCGAGGAGCTGCGGGGCGGTCTGCCCGAGCTGCCGCGGGTTCGCCGCAACCGGCTGCGCGAGGAGTGGGGCGTGTCCGAGCTGGACATGCAGTCCATCCTCAACGCGGGCGCGGTCGACTCGATCGTCGCCACGATCGAGGCGGGCGCGGACGCGACCTCGGCCCGCAAGTGGTGGATGGGCGAGCTCGCCCGCTCCTCCAACGAGCAGGGCGTCTCCCTGGAGGAGCTGGCGATCACGCCGTCGGACGTGGCCCGGGTCTCCGCCCTGGTCGCCGCCGGCGATCTGAACGACAAGCTGGCCCGCCAGGTCATCGAGGGCGTTCTCGCGGGCGAGGGCACCCCGGACGAGGTCGTCGAGAAGCGCGGTCTGAAGGTCGTCTCCGACGACGGCGCGCTCGGCACGGCGGTCGACGAGGCCATCGCGGGCAACGCGGCCATCGCGGACAAGATCCGCGGCGGCAAGGTCGCGGCGGTCGGCGCTCTCGTGGGCGCGGTCATGAAGGCCACCCGCGGCCAGGCGGACGCGGCGAAGGTCAAGGACCTGATCCTGGAGAAGCTGGGCGTCAGCGAGGGCTGAGGCCCGAAGGACGCGTGACGAGGGGCGGTACGGCTGTCGTGAGACGGCCGTACCGCCCCTTCCTCATGGGGCGGTACGGCCTGTCCGGCGGATCAGAGACGGACAGGCGCTAGGCGAGCACCTCGTAGGTCAGGGTGTAGTCGGCGTCGTCCTCGGTGAACTTGTACTCCAGTTCTCCTTGGCCCAGTTGTGACCGGCCCGCGTAAAAGCGGCCGAGAAGGTCGTCGTCGTCCGGGGAATCGTCGTCGAAGAGTTCTACGCGGGCGCGGGTGCCGAAGTCGACCAGCGGGACGGCGGACAGGTCCGCGGTGTCTCCGTTGTTCAGGCCCGGCGATTCCGCACCCCACACCTGAACCCCGTTGACCAGCAGGCGCTGTTCGTCCTCCCCCCTGTCGTCCTCCGTCGTCGTGCAGTGGAGAGAAATCAGGCGAAGCCTCATTACCACCCCCAAGGAATTGTCGAGCAGGTGATTCGAGGGTAGAGGCGTATTCGGGTGCCGGGCAATGGAGCGCTGCCCGGCGCAATAGCGGCGCATTGCCCGTGAATTGATGCGCCCCCGGCGTTCCCGAATGGGCGGCCCATAAACTGGAATGTTTGTGCGTGGGCGTTCACCGCCGTGTCCCCGAGGGGTCTTCTCGGCGTCATCCCGCCTCACTACCGTCCCCGGCGTACCAACCAATGGCTCGAAGGCGAACCATTGGCCGTCGACTGGAGGTCGGTCTTGTCATCCGAGAAGTCACCCGAGCTGTCCCGCAGAAGGCTCCTCGCACTGGGCGGCGGCGCCCTCGGTGTCGCCGCGGCCGGCTCGCTGCTGCCGCCGTCCTTGCAGGCCGCGATGGCCGCGGAGCCGCCGGCCGGCGGGCTGGGGGCGGTCCGGCACGTGGTGATCCTCATGCAGGAGAACCGTTCCTTCGACCACTACTTCGGCACCCTCCGCGGCGTCCGCGGATTCGGCGACCGCAACGCCATCGAACTGCCCTCCGGAAAGCCGGTGTTCGAGCAGCCGGCCGCGCTCGGCCGGACCGTGCTGCCGTTCCCGATCCGTGGCGCCGCCGAGACGCAGCAGAAGGACCTCCAGTACATCGGCGACCTCGACCACTCCTGGAGCGGCGGCGGCAAGGCCTGGCGCGGCGGCTGGATGGACGGCTGGGTCTCGGCCAAGACCGCCGCCACCATGGCGTACTACGACCGGCAGGACATCCCCCTGCACTACGAGCTCGCCGACACCTTCACCATCTGCGACGCCTACCACTCGTCGATCCACACCTCGACGAGCCCCAACCGCAACCACCTCTGGTCCGGCTGGACCGGCTTCGAGGCCGACGGCAGCCGAGCCGTCACCAACGCCGCCTACGCCGAGGGCACCCACCCCGGATACGGCTGGCCCACCTATGCCGAGCGGCTCGAAGCCGCCGGGCGGAGCTGGAAGACGTACACGGAGTGGGAGAACTTCACCGACAACAACATCGAGTTCTTCACCACCTTCAAGAACATCGCCCGCAAGGCGCTCGCCGGGACCGGCGGACACACCTTCATGGAGTCCTTCTACGCGGCCGTCCGCGACACCGACGACCCGACCGAGCGGACCCGCCTCCTCGGCCTCCTGGAGGAGGGCGTCGCCGGCCTCACCGAGGCCGAGCGCTCCCTCTTCGAGCGCGGACTGCGCCGTGTCGAGAGCGGCACCCTCGCCGACGCCTTCCGCGCCGACATCGCCGCCGGCACGCTCCCCGAGGTCTCCTACCTTGTGCCCTCCGCGATCGACTCCGAGCACCCCGGCTCCTCCTCGCCGGTCGCCTCCGCGAGCCTGGTCTACAAGGTGCTCGAAGCCCTCGGCTCGCACCCGGACGTCTGGCGCCACACCGTCGTCCTGATCAACTACGACGAGAACGACGGCTTCTTCGACCACGTGCCGCCGCCCGTCCCGCCGGCCGACAACACGGACGAGCGCTGGAAGGGCCAGCCCACCGGCCTCGGCATCCGTGTCCCGCTGCTCGTCGTCTCCCCCTGGTCGGTCGGCGGCTACGTCTGCTCCGAGACCTTCGACCACACTTCCGTGATCCGCTTCCTGGAGAAGCTGACCGGGATCGCCGAGCCCAACATCACGCCCTGGCGCCGGGCCGTCACCGGCGACCTCACCTCCGCGTTCGACTTCAAGCGGGGCCGCCGGCAGCCGCCCGTCGAGCAGCCCGGCCCGATCCCGCCGTTCACCGGCCGCTGGCGGCCCCAGCCCCCGGCCGTCCAGCGGATGCCCGTCCAGGAGCCCGGCTCCCGCCCGGCCCGCCCCCTGCCGTACCAGCCGGACGCCGCCGCGACCGTCGCGCCGGGTGCCGTGACCGTGGCCCTGCGGAACACCGGCAGGGCGAGCGCGCACTTCGCCCTCTATCCGTACGCGGGCGAGTTCGCCGTCCCGCAGCACCGGGACGTCAGGGGGGCGGGGGAGTGGACCGTCCCCGTTACGGGTGATCATTACCGCTTCACGATCACCGGCCCGAACGGCTTCCGCCGCGAGTTCGAGGGCCCCGCGGCCGGCGGCGCCGAGCTCGCCTCGCGCCTCGACCACCACGACCGTGACCTGCACCTCACCGTACGGAACACGGGCCCGGCCGCGCTCGCCTTCACCGTCCGGCCGCTCGGGTACGTCGACGAGCGCGACCTCGCCGACTGGACCCGCACGGTCACCGTGAAGCCCGGGAAGACCCGTACGGTCGTGCACTCGGCCGCCGACGCGCACGGCTGGTACGACGTCGAGGTCACCGCGCCCGGTGGCTTCCGCCGCCGCCTCATGGGCCACATCGAGAACGGGCGCCCCAGCGTCTCCGGCTGACCCCACCGTCTCCGGGCGACTCCCCTCCGTGTGCGGGGGCAGGGACTTCGGTCCCGAACCCCGCACACGGCTGTGAGCATCGACACGAAAGGGGCAAACGATCAGTTTTGGCTGCAAGAGTGGGCGCAATTAGGTCATGCGTTCTTCTCGGGCCGCTCCCGTGCAAGATCCACGAACCATCCAGGGAGCACGTCCTTTGGCAGCCATCGCCCGATGGTGCATCCGGCACCGTCTCGTCGTCGTTCTCCTCTGGCTCCTCGCCCTCGGCGGAGTCGGCACCGGTGCGGTCCTGGCCGGAAACGCGTACTCCAACGACTACGAGGTCCCCGGCACCGAATCCGGCCGGGCCACCGCACTCCTCGACCGCGGCTTCCACGGCCTCGGCGGCGACAGCGACACCATCGTCTGGCACACCGAGCAGGGCAGCGTCCGCGCCGACGCCGTCGAGCAGCGCATGACCGCGATGCTCGACAAGGTCGCCGAGCTCCCCGGGATCGCCGCCGTGACCTCTCCTTACGGAGACACCGCGGCCGCCGCGGACACCGCGGGGCAGATCAGCGAGGACGGGCGCACCGCCTACGCCACCGTCACCTTCGACGCGCAGGCCGACGACATCCCCCCGGCCCAGGCCGAGGCCCTCGTCGACACCGCGAAGGCGGCCGAGGCGGGGAGCGAAGGCCTCCAGGTCGAGCTGGGCGGCACCGCCGTCGCCCTCACCGAGGCCCCCGGCGGCCACATCGCCGAGGTCGTCGGCGTCGCCGTCGCGGCCCTCGTCCTCTTCCTCGCCTTCGGCTCGCTCGCCGCCTCCGTGCTCCCCATCGCGACCGCGCTGGTCAGCGTCGGCATCGCGTACTCCGGAATCGTCCTGCTCGGCCACCTGATGACCGTCGCCGACTTCGCCCCCATGCTGGGCATGCTCGTCGGCCTCGGCGTCGGCATCGACTACGCGCTCTTCATCGTCACCCGGCACCGGAAGGGCCTCAAACGCGGTCTCCCCGTCCCCGAGGCCGCCGAGATCGCCGTCGCCACCACCGGCCGCGCCGTCGTCTTCGCCGGGGCCACCGTCTGCATCGCCCTGCTCGGCATGCTGATCCTGCGGCTCAGCTTCCTCAACGGCGTCGCCATCGCCGCCTCCCTCACCGTCGTCCTCACGGTCGCCGCCTCCATCACCCTGCTGCCCGCGCTCCTCTCGCTCATCGGCATGCGCGCCCTGTCCCGGCGCGAGCGGCGGGCCCTCGCCGAGCGCGGGCCGCAGCCCGAGCTCCCCACCGGCTTCGCCGCCCGCTGGTCCGCCTTCGTCGAGCGCCACCCGAAGCTGCTCGGGGCCGTCGCCGCCGTCGTCATGACCGTCCTCGCGCTGCCCACCCTCTCGCTCCACCTCGGCACCTCCGACCAGGGCAACGGGCCGGCCACCGCGACCACCAGGCAGGCGTACGACCTGATCGCCGACGGCTTCGGGCCGGGCGTCAACGGGCCCCTCACCCTCGTCGCCGGGCTGGACGGCGCCGACGACCGGGTCGCCCTCGACCAGCTGCCGGCCGCGCTCTCCGCCACCCACGGGGTCGCGTCCGTCTCCCCGGTCACGTACAACAGCGCCGGCGACACCGCCGTCCTCACCGTCGTCCCCGACTCCTCGCCCCAGTCCAAGGCGACCAGCGAGCTCGTCGACCGGCTCCGCCAGGACGTCCTCCCGAAGGCCGAGGCCGGCACCTCGCTGGACGTGCACGTCGGCGGCGTCACCGCCTCCTACGACGACTTCGCCGAGATCATCGTCGGCAAGCTGCCGCTCTTCGTCGGCGTCGTCATCGCGCTCGGCTGTCTGCTGCTCCTGCTGGCCTTCCGCTCGATCGGCATCCCGCTCAAGGCCGCCGCCATGAACGTCGCCGCCGTCGCCGCGGCCTTCGGCATCGTCGTGGCGATCTTCCAGTGGGGCTGGGGGAGCGAGCTCCTCGGTCTCGGCAGCGCCGGACCGATCGAACCCTTCCTCCCCGTGATCATGGTCTCCGTCCTCTTCGGGCTCTCCATGGACTACCAGGTCTTCCTGGTCAGCCGGATGTACGAGGAGTGGCTGGAGACCGGCGACAACCGGCGGGCGGTCCGGGTCGGCCTCGCCGAGACCAGCCGGGTGATCAACTCCGCCGCCGTCATCATGATCGCGGTCTTCCTCGCCTTCGTCCTCTCCGGCGACCGCGTCATCGCGATGTTCGGCATCGCGCTCGCCGCGGCCGTCGCCCTCGACGCCTTCGTCCTGCGCACCCTGCTCGTCCCCGCGCTCATGCACATGCTCGGCGGGGCGAACTGGTGGCTGCCGAAGCGGCTCGACCGGATCCTGCCCCGGATCAGCATCGAGCCGCCCGAGTGCCGCGCCGCGGCGGACGCCCGTGCGAAGATCCCGGGGCAACGCATGACGACGATTCCGACGGTCGAGGAGAACGACGATGTTCGCGATATCGCTGGGTGACGACGGCGCCGAGCTGCGGCCCCTGGAGCCCTGGCAGGCGGAGGAGTTCCTCGCCCACATGGACCGGGGCCGGGAGTTCGTCGGGCAGCACATCGGCCTCCCGGACGTCGTCGCGGACCTCGACTCCGCCCGCGCCTACCTCCAGTCGTACGCCGAGAAGGCCGCGAACGACGCCGGACGCATCTACGGCATCTGGACCGACGGCACGCTCGTCGGCGGCGTCCTCTTCCGGACCATGGACGTCGCGTACGGCATGGCCGAGGCGGGCTGCTGGCTGGAGCCCTCCGCCGCAGGGAAGGGCCTGATCACCCGGGCCTGCCGGGTCATCATCGACTGGGCGATCGAGGAGCGCGGCATCCACCGCGTCGAATGGCACGCCTCCTCCAAGAACGAGCCGAGCATCGCCGTCGCCCGCCGCCTCGGGATGACCCGGGAGGGCGTGCTGCGCGAGAACTACCCGTACCGCGGCACCCGCTCCGACACCGAGATCTGGGCCGTCCTCGCGCCCGAGTGGCGCGCGGCCAAGACCGCCGCCGAGACCGCTGCCGAGATCACCGCCGAGACGGCGGCCACGGCGTCTTAAGGCCGTTCTCATGTGGGCCGCCTAGCGTGCGCCGCATGGACATCACGAAGACCGACGAGAAGACCGAAGAGACGGCGACGGAGCCGAAGACCGAGGCCTCCCCGGAGGTCGAGGCGGCTGCGGAGGCCTCCGCGGAGCCGGCCGCCCAGGACGCCCTTGACGACGCCGACGAGGCGGACGACGCGGACGACGACGAGGTGCCGGCCGAGGTCTCCGCCGGCACGGGCGTCGGCGCCGGCGGCGCGGCCGTGGTCTCCGCCGCCCTCGGCGCCGTCGCGCTCACCGGCACCTGGACGGGCAAGGTCGTCTCCGAGCGCGAGACGCTCATCGGGCAGATCCACTCCCAGTCCGGCACCCCGGCCCAGCAGATCTCCGAGATCTACGGAGACGCCTGGCACAGCACCGCCCTGGTCAACGGCGTCTTCGCGCTGCTCGCGCTCGTCACCGCCGTCCTCGTCCTGGTCCTCGTCCGCCCCGAGCGCCCCGCCTGGGTCCGGGCGGTCGCCCTCGCCGGCGCCGTCCTGGGCGGCCTCGGGCTGCTCCTGTCGGTCGGTACCTACTTCGACCTCTTCCTGAGCCTGCCCACCACCGGGTCCTGAGTCGGGTACCGAGCCGTCTAAGGACCCCCCAGGGCCCGCCTAAGGCCCCCCGTACCCCGAACATGCGGCACTCGCCCGATGTGACCGCACCCCCTGGGAGCCGAGAGTAGAGGCATCGCAAGGAGCGATACCGAAACCCGAAGCCACCAGGGAGCACACGATGTTCGAGTACGAACTCCACCGCATGAACCACGCCCAGCTCGTCCGTGAGGCCGCCGCACAGCGACTGACCCACGAGGCCGCCGAGTCCACCGGCTCCGCCCGGGGCCTGCGCCGCTTCGGTCGCCGCAATGGGGGCCATGACACGGAGGGGCAGGTGAGCGGCGCCGGACGCGGTCACTTCGTCCGGGCCGCGTGACCCCCGTATGAGCGACCGTACGGATGGTTGTGCGATGCTCGGCGCCGTGGAGACCAGGTCAGTCAGTCCCGTCTTCGTCGGCCGAGCCGGCGAACTCACCGCCCTCACCGAGGCGCTCTCCCGCGCGACCGCGGGAGAGCCCCAGGCCCTGCTCGTCGGCGGGGAGGCGGGGGTCGGCAAGACCCGGCTCATCGAGGAGTTCCTCGACACCGCCTGCGACCGGGGAGCCGTCGTCGCCGTCGGCGGCTGCGTGGAGCTCGGCGCCGACGGACTGCCCTTCGCGCCCTTCGCCACCGCCCTGCGCTCGCTCCGCCGCAAGCTGCCCGACGAACTGACCGCCGCCGCCGACGGCCAGGAGGGCGAGCTCGCCCGGCTGCTGCCCGAACTCGGCGACCCCGGCAGCCACGAGTCCTCCGAGGAGGACTCCACCGCACGCCTCTTCGAACTCACCGTACGGCTCCTGGAGCGGCTCGCCGCCGACCGTACGATCGTGCTCGTCCTGGAGGACCTGCACTGGGCCGACACCTCCACCCGGCACCTGCTCACCTACCTCCTCCGCACCCTCCGCCGCGGCCGGATCGTGGTCGTCGCCAGCTACCGCGCCGACGACATCCACCGCCGCCACCCCCTGCGCCCCCTCCTCGCCGAACTCGACCGGCTCCGCACCATCCGCCGCATCGAGCTCTCCCGCTTCACCCGCACCGAGGTGCACCGCCAGCTCACCGGCATCCTCGCCGCCGAACCCGCACCCGGGCTCGCCGAGGAGATCTTCGAACGCTCCGACGGCAACGCCTTCTTCGTCGAGGAGCTCGTCGTCTCCCACGAGGCCGGCTGCGCCCCCGGCCAGCTCAGCGACTCCCTGCGCGACCTCCTGCTCGTCCGGGTCGAGACGCTCTCCGAGGACGCCCAGCGGGTCGCCAGGATCGTCGCCGAGGGCGGCTCCACCGTCGAGTACGGCCTGCTCGCCGCCGTCTCCCGGCTCACCGAGGACGAGCTCATCGAGGCGCTGCGGGCCTGCGTCGGCGCCAACATCCTGCTCGCCGTCCCCGACGGCGACGGCTACCGCTTCCGCCACTCCCTCGTCCGCGAGGCCGTCAGCGACGACCTGCTCCCCGGCGAACGCTCCCGCCTCAACCGCCGCTACGCCGAGGCCCTGGAGGCCGACCCCGCGCTCGTCCGGCCCGACGAGCGGGCCACCCGGCTCGCCACGTACTGGTACCACGCGCACGACCCGGCCAAGGCCCTGCCGGCCGTCCTCCGCGCCTCCGTCGCCACCCGCAAGCGCCACGCGTACGCCGAGCAGCTCCGGCTCCTGGAGCGGGCCATGGAGCTCTGGGACGAGGCCCCCGCCGAGATCCGCCGCGGACTCCGGCCCATGGACTACGCCGAGGCCTACCCCGCGTGCGGCTGCGACCCCGAGACCACCCCGCTGAGCTACCTCGACCTCCTCGCCGAGGCCGCCGTCGCCGCCCGGTTCAGCGGCGAACACGAACGCGCCCTGAAGATCGGCCGGATGGCGCTGCGCCTCCTCGACGGCGAGGAGGTGAACGACCCCCTGCGCGCCGCCTGGTTCTGGACCGAGAGGGCCCGCTTCCAGTCCAACCTCGGCCGCGGCGACGGCTGGGAGGAGATCGCCCGCGCCCAAGAACTCGTCAAGGGCCTCCCGCCGTCCGCCGTCCACGCCGTCGTCCTCGTCGGCGCCGCCGGCTGGGGCATGCTCCGCAACCCCGGCCCCGAGGCCCTCACCGCCGCCGAACGCGCCGTCGAGTACGCCCGGCACGTCAAGGCCGAGTCGATCGAACTCAACGCCCGCCTCACCCTCGGCACCATCATGACCGCCGCGGGGGACGTCGAGGCCGGCCTCGCCGAGATGCACGAGGTACGGGAACGGACCACGTCCCTCGGCCAGTTCAGCGAGGCCGCGCGCGCCCACATCAACATCTCCTCCGCCCTGGAGTCCCTCGGCCGCTCCGGCGAGGCCGTCGAGATCGCCGACTCCGGCATCCGCCTCGCCCGCACGTACGGACTCGTCGGCAGCGTCGGCTGGATCGAGGCCAACCGCGCCGAGTCCCTCCTCTCCCTGGGCCGCTGGGACGAGGCCCGGGAGGCCGCCGAGCGGCTCCAGAGCTCGGCCTCCGGCACCAAGCCCCGGGGCTCGGCCTCCCTCCGCCTCGCCCAGCTCGCCGCCGCGCGGGGCGAGCTCGACGCGGCCACCCGCCACCTCGCCGCCGCCTGCGCCGTCTACGGCACCCGCGACCCGATCCCGCAGTACACCCTGCCCATGGCCCAGGTCGCGATCGCCGTGGCCGCCGCCGAGGGCCGCGTCCAGGACGTCCGGGCCCAGCTCGCCGCCGCCACGGAGGCAGGATTCCCGCCCGGCACCCACCGCTACGGCTGGCCGCTCCTCCTCACGGCCGCCGCCGCCGAGGCCGACAGCCGGGGCCTGCCCGCGGCCGACGAGGGCCGCGCCGAGGCGCTCGCCATGATCCGCCGCGGCCTCCGTGCCCTCGCCGCCCCCGCCCCGATCTGGGCCGCCCACTCCCTCCAGGTCTCCCAGGAGCTGGCCCGCGCCGAGGGCCGCGAGTCAGCCGCCCGCTGGACCGAGGCCGTCGCCGCCTACGAACCGCTGGACCGCCCCGCCCAGCTGGCCCGCGCCCGCCACCGCCTCGCCGACGCCCTGCTCGTCGAGGGCGGCCACCGGGAGGAGGCCACGGCCCTGCTCCGCGAGGCCCACGCCACCGCCGTCCGTCTCGGGGCCCGCCCGCTCCGCGAGGACGTGGAACTCCTCGCCGCCCGTGCCCGCCTCTCCCTGGCCCCCGACAAGCAGCCCCCGGCGGCCGCGGAGCCCGGCGACGACAGCTTCGGCCTGACCCCGCGCGAGCAGGACGTCCTGCGCCTGGTCGCGGCCGGCCGCACCAACCGGCAGATCGCCGAGGAGCTCTTCATCTCACCGAAGACGGCGAGCGTCCACGTCTCCAACATCCTCGCCAAGCTCGGCGTCGCCGGCCGAGGCGAAGCCGCCGCCCTCGCCCACCGGCTCCACCTCCTCGGCACGACCCTCTGACCCCGGTCGGGGGATCCGTATCGTCACGCGGCCCGAGGTCAGGTCTATCGGGCCGCGCGACGGATCCGCGTCCCCCGGGTCCTCCCGGGTGAGGGCCTGCCGCCGCAGCTCCTCCTCGGCGTGCCGGCGTCCCGGCGCGAAGAGCTCCGCGATCGGATCGAACACGGTCACCACCTCCCTCACCTCACCTCCAGCCGGAGGATCCTGTCGTCCCCGGGCTCGGGCGTGCCCCGGGTGTCGGTCTCGCTGCTCACCAGCCAGAGCCGGCCGTCGCCCCCGGCGAGAACCGTGCGCAGGCGTCCGTACTCACCTGACAGGAACGCCTCGGGGTCCCCGGAGCGTTCCGCTCCGGAGAGCGGAACGCGCCACAGCCGCTCACCCCTGAGCCCGGCCATCCAGATCGCGCCCCGTGCGTACGCGATGCCGCTCGGGGAGGCCTCCGACGTCGGCCACTGGGCCACCGGGTCCACGAACCCCTCCCGGCCCGCCTGCCCCTCGGCCTCGGGCCAGCCGTAGTTCTTCCCCGGCTCGATCAGATTCAGCTCGTCCCAGGTGTTCTGCCCGAACTCGGCCGCCCACAGCCGCCCGGCCGTGTCCCAGGCGATCCCCTGCACATTGCGGTGCCCGTACGAATAGACCACCGAGCCGGCGAAGGGATTGCCCGGCGCCGGTCTGCCCTCCGGCGTCATCCGCAGGATCTTCCCGCCGAGCGAGCCCCGGTCCTGCGCCAGGCCCGTCCGGCCCGTCTCGCCGGTCCCCGCGTACAGCATCCCGTCCGGGCCGAACGCGATCCGCCCGCCGTTGTGCACGACGCCCTTCGGGATGCCGGTCAGCACCGGCTCCGGCGCCCCGAGCCGGTCGCCGTCCCCGCCGCCGTACCGCATGCGCACGATGCGGTTGTCCGAGGCGGCCGTCAGATACGCGTACACCCAGCCGTCGTGGACGGCGAGCCCCATGAGCCCGCCCTCGCCCTCCGGGACCACCCCCGGCACCTCGCCGAGCGGGGTCTTCGCGCCGCTCTTCCCGTCGACCCGGGTGATCGTCCGCTCGTCCCGCGAGGAGACCAGCAGGTCGCCCCCCGGCAGCTCGGCGAGGCCCCAGGGAGACTTCAGCCCCTCGGTGAGCGTGCCCGCCACCGACACCCGCCCGCCGCCCGGAGACGCGGTCCCGGACGCGGACCCCGAGGCCGGCACCGACGCGGAGGCCGTCGCCGACGTCGGCGGAGCCGTACCCGGACGGTCCTCCGTACCGCCCGAGGAGCAGCCCGCCACGAGCGCCAGCACGGCGGCGCCCCACAGGGCCTTCAGCACAACTGGACGGCTCATGGTCCGGTCCCCTTCGACGAGTCGAGCGGCATCCTCACACCCTTGATACACCGCTCGCCCCGATCGGGTTCCCGCCCACCGACGCCGGTTTCCGCGCGGCGCTCAGTCCCACGACCCCCGGGGCGCCGGCAGCGCCGCGATCTCCGCGAGGTCCCCGGCCGTCAGCCGCAGCCCGGCCGCCCGCGCGTTCTCCACCACCCACCGCTCCCGCTTCGCGCCCGGCACCGGCACGACGTGCTGCCCGCGGCCGAGCACCCACGCCAGCGCCACCTGCGCCGGGGTGACCTCGGTCCCGTGGCGCGCGGCGACCCGCCGCAACCCCGCCACCAGCGGCTGGTTCGCCGCCATCATCTCGGCCGTGAACCGGGGGTGCCGGGCCCGCGGGTCGTCCGGCTCGAAGCCGCCGCCCGGGGTCAGCGTGCCCGTGAGGAAACCGTTCCCCAGCGGCATCGCCGCCAGGAAGCCGACCCCGCGGGCCGCGCACCACGGCAGCAGCCGGACCAGCGCCTCCTGCGACCACACCGACAGCTCGGCCTCGACGGCCGCCACCGGGAACACCTGCTGGATCCGCTCCAGTTGGCGAATCGTTCCCTCGTATCCGTCGCGGCTGACGCCCGTCGCGCCCCTGCGGGCCGACCGCGTGCCGACCGCACAGAGCCCGAGCGCCCGCACCTTGCCCGCCGACACCAGCTCGGCCATCGCGCCCCAGGTCTCCTCGACGGGCACCTCGGGGTCCGCGCGATGGAGCTGGTAGAGGTCGATCACATCGGTCTGGAGGCGCCGCAGCGAGGCGTCGCAGGCCCGACGCACGTACCCCGGCCTGCCGTTGGCGACCACGTGCCGCCGCCCGCCGCCGTCGCCGACGAGCAGTCCGCACTTCGTCGAGACGAAGGCCTCCGCCCGCCGCTCCTTCAACACCCGCCCCAGCAGCAGCTCGTTGGTGAACGGCCCGTACATGTCGGCGGTGTCGAGCAGGGTCACCCCGGCGTCCAGTGCCGTGTGCACGGTCCGCAGCGAGCGGTCCCCCCGTTGTTGCGAACGGCTGTACGCCCAGTTCATCGGCATGCACCCCAGGCCGATCGCACCCACGCCGAGCGCCGTCGCCCCGATAGTCCTGCGCTCCACCTGCCGGTACCCCTCCCTGTGCCGTCCCCCAAAGTAACCAATGGCCCACGGGATTCTTCGCATAGCCTCCCGGTCATGACATTCGAAGACAGCACCGCCGACGTGTGGCTTCCGGTTCCCGCGGACGAGATCGAAGGACTCCCCGCACCGGGCGAGTCGGGCCTGAACTACCGCTTCTGGGACGGCGGACCGACCTTCCCGGCCGATCCCGCGCGCTGCGCCTTCTACGTGGTCCCGTACATGAAGGGCTCGGAGATCGCCGTACGGCCGCTGGCGGCGATGACCTCGGTCCGGGCCGTGCAGACCCTGTCCGCGGGCATCGACCACGTCACGCCCGGCATCGGCTCGCTGCGGCCCGGGGTCGCCGTCTGCAACGCGAAGGGCGTGCACGAGGCCAGCACCGCCGAGCTCACGCTCGCGCTGATCCTGGCCTCGCTGCGCGGCATCCCCGGGTTCGTGCGGGGCCAGGACGCCGAGGAGTGGCGGGCCGGCTTCTACCCCGCGCTCGCCGACAAGTCCGTGCTGATCGTGGGGTACGGGTCGATCGGCGCCGCCATCGAGGACCGGCTCGCGCCGTTCGAGTGCGCGCGGGTGGCGCGCGTCGCGCGCTCCGCGCGCGCCACCGAGCGCGGCCCGGTCCACGCGCTCGCGGAGCTGCCCGCCCTGCTCCCGGAGGCCGACGTGGTCGTGCTGTCCACTCCGCTCACGCCCGCGACCCACCATCTCGCCGACGCCGGCTTCCTCGCCAGGATGAAGGACGGCGCGCTGCTCGTGAACGTCGCCCGCGGCCCGGTCGTGGACACGGCCGCGCTGCTCAAGGAGGTCGAGAGCGGACGGATCACGGCGGCGCTCGACGTCACCGACCCGGAACCGCTGCCGGCCGGGCATCCTTTGTGGCACGCTCCCGGTGTCCTGATCAGTCCCCATGTGGGCGGTTCCACTTCGGCGTTCATGCCGCGCGCGAAGCGGCTGATCGCGGGGCAGCTGCGGCGGTTCGCGGCGGGGGAGGAGCTGGCGAACGTCCTCCTCACCACCGGCTGAGCCCCAGGGGCCCGGCCGGTCCGGGGCGGGCGGAGTGCGCCCCCGACGCGCGCCGCTCACAAGCCCCCAGGTAGTCACGGAGAGTACTCCACCCCTGTCCCTGAGTGACGGTCCTGGTGTATCGTCCCGGAGTGGGGGGCTGCGTCGATGACGGGCTGACGCTGGGGAGCGAAGTGACGGGTCATCAGATTTCGAGGGGGGCGACGGGTGAAGCACGGCCGGAGGACCGACGATCCGGCCCGGCGGCGACGCCGCCGGCCGGCCTCCCGCACCCCGCAGCCGATCTCGCGCGCTCGGTGCCGGGCCAGGCCACGCCGCTCCGCGCACCCCGCTCCGCCGGACCGCACGACTGCGACGGGCACGCCCCCGGGGGTGCCGAGGAGCCGCCCGCGCGTCCGCACGAGCCGTCCGGGTGCGGTGGCGCGACGCCGGAGGGACCGGTGAGCGCGCCCGGGGCCGTCATCGTGCGCGGCCCCGTCGGCGGCGACTCCAAGAACCCCGGCCGCGACCGCTCCGGAATCGGCTCGATCGTCTCCCAGGTCGCCCTGGTGCTCATCTGCGCGGGCTACACGACCGGCGCGTCGCTCGGCTGGGGATCGCCGGAACTCGCCCTCTTCATGGGTGACTTCGGGCTCAGCATCGCCGCGCTCACCGCCGCGGTCTCCTGCTTCCTCTACGCCCGCGCCCACCGCGGCAGCGACCGCCCCGCGTGGCTGCTCTTCGCCTTCTCCTCCTTCATGGCCGCCGCGGGGAACGCGGTGTGGGGGTGGTACGAGGTCGTCCTGCGGACGCAGGTGCCCGACTCCTCCGTCGCCGACCTCTTCTTCTTACTCTTCGCGCCGCCCGCCATCGTCGGACTCCTCGTCCTGGCCAAGAAGCCCGTCACCCGGGCCGGCTGGGTCTGCCTCGGGCTCGACGCCTGGCTCATCGGCGGCTCCCTGCTCACGCTCTCCTGGAGCCTCGCCCTCGCGCGTACCGCGCACTTCGACGGCGAGTCCGTCGCCCAGGCCGCCCTGTCGCTCGCGTACCCGCTGCTCGACATCGTCCTGGTCAGCATGGTCCTGGCCCTGCACTTCCGGCGCTCCCAGGCGAACCGCTCGGCGACCAACACCGCGATCGCCGCGCTCGCCCTGACCGTCCTGTGCGACGCCCTGTTCACCTCGCCGCTGCTCCGCGAGAACTACGCCTCGGGCCAGCTCCTCGACGCCGGCTGGTTCGCCGGCTCCCTGCTCCTGGCGTACGCGCCCTGGGGCGTGCGGCGCCTGCCCGACAGCGCCGCCCCCGCCCGCGGTCCGTGGCTGCACAGCCGCCCGGTCGCGGGCTCGCTCGCCGCCCTCACCCCGTACCTCGCCGCCGCGGTCTGCACCCTCGGCATCCTGTACAACGTCGTCGAGGGCCGCAGGGTCGACCGGGTCGTCGTCCTCACCGGCTGCACGGTCGTGCTCGCCCTCGTCGTACGGCAGGGCATCATGCTCCTCGACAACATCGCACTGACCCACGAACTGGCCCAGAAGGAGAACCACTTCCGGTCCCTCGTGCAGGGTTCGAGCGACGTCATCATGATCGCCGCGCCGACCGGGATACTGCGCTACGTCAGCCCGGCCGCCACCGGCGTGTACGGACGCGAGGCCGAGGAGCTCATCGGCTCCGAGCTCGCCTCCCTCATCCATCCCGAGGACCTCGGCGCCGTCGTCCACGAGGTGCGCCGGTTCCTCGCGGCCTCGCCCGCCGAGGAGCCCACCACCCGCATCGAGTGCCGCTTCCGCTCGGGCCGCGGCGACTGGCTCAACGTCGAGTCGACGGTCAACCGCCACCAGGGCGGCCTCATCTTCAACAGCCGGGACGTGACCGAACGGGTCCGCCTCCAGGCCCAGTTGCAGCACAACGCCGAGCACGACCCGCTCACCGACCTGCCCAACAGGGCGCTCTTCACCCGGCGGGTCCGGCAGGCGCTCAGCGGCCGCAGGGCCTCCGACCCCGGCACCGCCGTGCTCTTCATCGACCTCGACGGCTTCAAGGGGGTCAACGACCGCCTCGGCCACCAGGCCGGCGACGACCTCCTCGTCCAGGCCGCCCGCCGCCTCCAGGAGTCCGTCCGGGCCGGCGACACCGCCGCCCGGCTCGGCGGGGACGAGTTCGCCGCCCTCATCCTCGGCGACGGCGGCCGCGAACAGGACGCCCGGGAGACCCAGG
The DNA here is from genome assembly GCF_055581845.1 of Streptomyces sp. NPDC042346. NCBI lineage: Bacteria > Bacillati > Actinomycetota > Actinomycetes > Kitasatosporales > Streptomycetaceae > Streptomyces > Streptomyces sp. NPDC042346. The sequence goes on from NZ_JBVJEH010000001.1 coordinate 1,598,826, forward strand.
TCCAGGAGATCGCCGACCGGCTCCGGCTCACGCTCTCCCGGCCGTACCGCGTCGACGGCGGCAACGAGGTGCGGGTCGCCGCCTCCATCGGCGTCGCCTTCGCCGAGCCCGGCATGGAGGCGGGCGACCTCCTGCGCAACGCCGACCTCGCGATGTACCGCGCCAAGGCCGCGGGCAAGGACCGGGTCGAGCTGTACGCGCCGCAGATGCAGGCCGAGGTCGTCCGGCGGACCGAGCTGGCCGCCCGGCTGCGCACCGCCCTCCACGACGGCGAGTTCGCCCTGCTCCACCAGCCCGTCGTCGACCTCGGCACCGGCCGGATCTCCGCCGTCAGCGCCCAGGCGCGCTGGCGCTCGACCCAGGGCATCCTCTTCACTCCCGCCGAGTACCTCCGCGTCACCGACGACGGCGAGCGCACCGCCGAACTCGGCCGCTGGCTGCTCGAAGAGGCGGTGGAGCAGGCCGCCGAGCGGGCGGGAATCGGCCACCGCGCGCCCGTGTCCATCCGGCTCTCCGCCCGCCGCCTCCTCGACCGCTCGCTCCCGCTCGGCTCGATCGAGTCGCTGCTCACCCGGCACGGGCTGCCGTCCGGCTCGCTGATCATCGAGCTCGCCGACAGCGACCCCCGGACCTCGCTCGACGAACTCGAACAGCGCCTCGTGACCCTGCGCCGTCTCGGCGTGCGGATCGCCCTCGACGGATTCGGCAGCGGACATGTCGCGATCGACGCCCTCCGGCGGCTCCCCGTCGACATACTGAAGCTGGACCGAGGGCTCGTCGAGGGCGTGGTCGAGTCCGCCAGGCTCCGCAAGATCACCAGAGGGGTGCTCCGCATCGCCGGCGAACTGGGGATGCAGACCGTCGCCGAGGGCGTCGACGTACCGGAGCAGGTGCTCGCGCTGCGCGCCATGGGCTGCAGTCACGCCCAGGGCATGGCCTTCTCGGGCCCGCTCGACGAGTACCGCCTGCGCAGGGCCCTCGTACGGGACGAGTACCCGCTCCCCGGAGGGGTCCCCGTACGGGCCGGAAACCGTCCCCCGTTCCGCTCAAATACTGAGACGCCCGTCCCACCCACTTGACAGTCGTGAGGTGGGAGAGGGAGGGTCAGTGCCATGCGCACCCGAATTCTCGTACTTGGAAAGCGCGTCGGCTGAAGCGGGGCCACCACAGGCCCAGCTGAGAAAGCACCCGACGCGCTCCCCTCGCTTGCCTCACGGCACGAGGGGTTTTTTGTTGCACTGGATCACCCCCAGAGCAACGCAAACCCTCGCAAAACGCCTCGCAAACACCCTCTGCTTCGAGAAGAGATGCTGATGACCGACCAGGCCACCGGGCACCATCCGCAGCCGCGGCCCCGTAACGGCGCGCAGCCCGCCTCCGCCGTCGAGCACGTCACGGGCGCGCAGGCCCTCATCCGCTCTCTCGAGGAAGTCGGGGCCGACACCGTCTTCGGCATCCCGGGCGGCTGCATCCTCCCCGCCTACGACCCGATGATGGACTCGAAGAAGGTGCGCCACATCCTGGTCCGTCACGAGCAGGGCGCGGGCCACGCCGCCACCGGCTACGCGCAGGCCACCGGCAAGGTCGGCGTCTGTATGGCGACCTCCGGCCCCGGCGCGACCAACCTCGTCACCCCGATCGCCGACGCGCACATGGACTCCGTCCCGCTCGTCGCGATCACCGGCCAGGTCGCCTCCAAGGCCATCGGCACGGACGCCTTCCAGGAGGCGGACATCTGCGGCATCACGATGCCGATCACCAAGCACAACTTCCTGGTCACCAAGGCCGAGGACATCCCGCGGACGATCGCCGAGGCCTTCCACATCGCCTCCACCGGCCGCCCCGGCCCGGTCCTGGTCGACATCGCGAAGGACGCCCTCCAGGCGAAGACCACCTTCAGCTGGCCGCCGCAGACCGACCTGCCCGGCTACCGCCCGGTGACCAAGCCGCACGCCAAGCAGATCCGCGAGGCCGCGAAGCTGATCTCCGCCGCCAAGCGGCCCGTGCTGTACGTCGGCGGCGGCGTCATCAAGGCCGGCGCCACCGCCGAGCTGAAGATCCTCGCCGAGCTGACCGGCGCCCCGGTCACCACCACCCTGATGGCCCTCGGCGCCTTCCCCGACAGCCACCCGCAGCACGTCGGCATGCCGGGCATGCACGGCTCGGTCACCGCCGTCACCGCGCTCCAGAAGGCCGACCTGATCGTCGCCCTCGGCGCCCGCTTCGACGACCGCGTCACCGGCAAGCTCGACAGCTTCGCCCCGTACGCCAAGATCGTCCACGCGGACATCGACCCGGCCGAGATCGGCAAGAACCGCACCGCGGACGTCCCGATCGTCGGTGACGCCCGCGAGGTCATCGCCGACCTGGTCCAGGCCGTCCAGGCCGAGCACAGCGAGGGCAACAAGGGCGACTACACCGCCTGGTGGAGCGACCTGGGCCGCTGGCGCGAGACCTACCCGCTCGGCTACGACATGCCGGAGGACGGCAGTCTCTCGCCGCAGCAGGTCATCCAGCGCATCGGCGCGCTCGCCCCCGAGGGCACGATCTTCACCGCGGGCGTCGGCCAGCACCAGATGTGGGCCGCCCACTTCATCGACTACGAGCAGCCGGCCACCTGGCTGAACTCCGGCGGCCTCGGGACGATGGGGTACGCGGTCCCCGCCGCGATGGGCGCCAAGGCCGGCATGCCGGACCGCACGGTCTGGGCGGTCGACGGCGACGGCTGCTTCCAGATGACCAATCAGGAGCTCACCACCTGCGCGCTGAACAACATCCCGATCAAGGTCGCCATCATCAACAACGGCGCCCTTGGCATGGTCCGCCAGTGGCAGACGCTGTTCTACAACCAGCGCTACTCCAACACCGTCCTGCACTCCGGCCCGGACGACGTCCAGGCGAACAAGGGCACCCGCGTCCCCGACTTCGTCAAGCTCTCCGAGGCCATGGGCTGTGTCGCCCTGCGCTGTGAGGACCCGGCCGACCTGGACAAGGTCATCGCCGAGGCGAACGCCATCAACGACCGTCCGGTCGTCATCGACTTCATCGTCCACGAGGACGCCCAGGTCTGGCCGATGGTCGCCGCGGGCACCTCGAACGACGAGGTCATGGCCGCGCGGGGCGTGCGCCCCGACTTCGGCGACGGCGAAGACGACTGACAGCGAAGAGCGACAAGGAAGAGACCCAGACATGTCCACCAAGCACACGCTCTCCGTTCTCGTCGAGAACACGCCCGGCATCCTCGCCCGGATCGCCGCGCTCTTCTCCCGCCGCGGCTTCAACATCGACTCCCTCGCGGTCGGTGTCACCGAACACCCCGACATCTCCCGCATCACCATCGTGGTCAATGTCGAGGACCTGCCCCTGGAGCAGGTGACCAAGCAGCTCAACAAGCTGGTCAACGTCCTGAAGATCGTCGAACTCGAGCCCAGCGCCGCGATCCAGCGCGAGCTCGTCCTGGTGAAGGTCCGCGCCGACAACGAGACCCGCTCCCAGATCGTCGAGATCGTGCAGCTGTTCCGCGCCAAGACCGTGGACGTCTCGCCCGAGGCGGTCACCATCGAGGCCACCGGTTCGAGTGACAAGCTCGACGCGATGCTCAAGATGCTGGAGCAGTTCGGCGTCAAGGAGCTCGTCCAGTCCGGCACGATCGCCATAGGGCGCGGCTCCCGGTCCATCACGGACCGGTCGCTGCGCGCCCTCGACCGCAGCGCCTGAGAGTCATCGGAGGTCAACCGCCGGTCCATCCGGCGGTCCGACTGCCGAGACCCCAAAGCTTCCCTCAAGCGCTCCCCCGTACGGTGGGACGCAACACCAGCACCTCAAGGAGATTTCCAGTGGCCGAGCTCTTCTACGACGCCGACGCCGACCTGTCCATCATCCAGGGCCGCAAGGTCGCGGTGATCGGCTACGGCAGCCAGGGCCACGCCCACGCGCTGTCGCTCCGTGACTCCGGTGTCGACGTCCGCGTCGGTCTCCAGGAGGGCTCGAAGTCCAAGGCCAAGGCCGAGGAGCAGGGCCTGCGCGTCGTCTCCGTCGCCGAGGCCGCGGCCGAGGCCGACCTCATCATGATCCTGACCCCGGACCCGATCCAGGCCAAGGTCTACGAGGAGTCCATCAAGGACAACCTGAAGGCGGGCGACGCCCTCTTCTTCGGCCACGGCCTGAACGTCCGCTACGGCTTCATCGAGGTCCCCGAGGGCATCGACGTCGCCCTGGTCGCCCCGAAGGGCCCGGGCCACCTGGTCCGTCGTCAGTACGAGGAAGGCCGCGGCGTTCCGTGCATCGCCGCCGTCGAGCAGGACGCGACCGGCAACGCCTTCGCGCTGGCGCTCTCGTACGCCAAGGGCATCGGCGGCACCCGCGCGGGCGTCATCAAGACGACCTTCAAGGAAGAGACCGAGACCGACCTGTTCGGTGAGCAGGCCGTCCTCTGCGGTGGTACCGCGGCGCTGGTCAAGGCGGGCTTCGAGACGCTGACCGAGGCCGGCTACCAGCCGGAGATCGCGTACTTCGAGTGCCTCCACGAGCTGAAGCTCATCGTCGACCTCATGTACGAGGGCGGCCTGGAGAAGATGCGCTGGTCGGTCTCCGAGACCGCCGAGTGGGGCGACTACGTCACCGGCCCGCGGATCATCACCGACGCCACCAAGGCCGAGATGAAGAAGGTCCTCGCGGAGATCCAGGACGGCACCTTCGCCAAGGAGTGGATGGCCGAGTACCACGGCGGCCTGAAGAAGTACAACGAGTACAAGACCCAGGACGCCAACCACCTCCTGGAGACCACCGGCAAGGAGCTGCGGAAGCTCATGAGCTGGGTGAACGACGAGGAGGCGTAAGCCTTCGGGAGAGGGGCCGGACAGTGTGTCCGGCCCCTCCCCCCATCGTTGGACACCTCGTCCAACCACGGACGGGTGATCCTTCCAACGAGGCGTATGAGCTGCGCCGACACACCACTACACTTCTCAACAACATACGCGTCAGGCCCACAGCGTCGTGCGCTTTCACGCGGCAAGCCCCCTCCACCGCCTGCGGCCGTCGGGACGGCCGTCCGCACTGGATCTGTGAGGACTCACGTGAGCTCGAAACCTGTCGTACTCATCGCTGAAGAGCTGTCGCCCGCCACCGTGGACGCGCTGGGCCCGGACTTCGAGATCCGGCACTGCAACGGCGCGGACCGTGCCGAGCTGATCCCCGCCATCGCGGACGTGGACGCGATCCTGGTCCGTTCCGCGACCAAGGTCGACGCCGAGGCGCTCGCCGCCGCGAAGAAGCTCCGCGTCGTCGCCCGTGCCGGTGTCGGTCTGGACAACGTCGACGTCTCCGCCGCCACCAAGGCCGGCGTGATGGTCGTCAACGCGCCGACCTCGAACATCGTCACGGCCGCGGAGCTCGCGTGCGGTCTGCTCGTCGCCACCGCGCGCAACATCCCGCAGGCCAACACCGCGCTGAAGAACGGCGAGTGGAAGCGCAACAAGTACACGGGCGTCGAGCTGAGCGAGAAGACCCTCGGCGTCGTCGGCCTCGGCCGCATCGGCGTCCTGGTCGCCCAGCGCATGTCCGCCTTCGGCATGAAGATCGTCGCGTACGACCCTTACGTGCAGCCGGCCCGCGCCGCCCAGATGGGGGTGAAGCTGCTGGCCCTGGACGAGCTCCTGGAGGTCGCGGACTTCATCACCGTCCACCTGCCGAAGACCCCGGAGACCCTCGGTCTCATCGGTGACGAGGCGCTGCACAAGGTCAAGCCCTCCGTCCGCATCGTCAACGCCGCGCGCGGCGGGATCGTGGACGAGGCGGCGCTCTTCTCCGCCCTCAAGGAGGGCCGGGTCGCCGGCGCGGGCCTCGACGTGTACGCGAAGGAGCCCTGCACGGACTCCCCGCTCTTCGAGCTCGACCAGGTCGTCTGCACCCCGCACCTCGGCGCCTCCACGGACGAGGCCCAGGAGAAGGCCGGCATCGCCGTCGCCCGCTCGGTGCGCCTGGCGCTCGCCGGCGAGCTGGTCCCGGACGCGGTCAACGTCCAGGGCGGCGTCATCGCCGAGGACGTGAAGCCGGGTCTGCCGCTCGCCGAGAAGCTCGGCCGGATCTTCACCGCCCTCGCGGGCGAGGTCGCGGCCCGTCTCGACGTCGAGGTCTACGGCGAGATCACCCAGCACGACGTGAAGGTGCTCGAACTCTCCGCGCTCAAGGGCGTGTTCGAGGACGTGGTCGACGAGACCGTGTCGTACGTCAACGCCCCGCTGTTCGCGCAGGAGCGCGGTGTCGAGGTCCGGCTGACGACGAGCTCCGAGTCGCCCGACCACCGCAACGTCGTCACCGTGCGCGGCACGCTGTCGAACGGCGAGGAGGTCGCGGTCTCCGGCACGCTGGCCGGCCCCAAGCACCTCCAGAAGCTCGTCGCGGTCGGCGACTACGACGTGGACCTGGCGCTCGCCGACCACATGGTCGTGCTGCGCTACGAGGACCGCCCCGGCGTCGTCGGCACGGTCGGCCGGATCCTCGGCGAGGCCGGTCTGAACATCGCGGGCATGCAGGTCTCCCGCGCGGAGGAGGGCGGCGAGGCGCTCGTCGTGCTCACCGTGGACGACACGCTGCCGGCGGCCGTCCTGGCGGAGATCTCCGAGGAGATCGGCGCCACCTCGGCCCGCTCGGTCAACCTGATCTGACGCACCACCCCGTACGCACGCGTGTACGTGTACCCGGCTTCTAGACGTTCGTCTTACACGATTGTCTATCGGCCGGGTACAGTGCTGTCATGGGACACAAGGAAGACCTGCTCGAAGGCGCCAAGCGCTGCCTCCTGGAGAAGGGGTACGGGCGCACCACGGCGCGCGACATCGTCGCCGCCTCGGGCACCAACCTCGCCTCCATCGGCTACCACTACGGATCCAAGGACGCCCTGCTCCAGCAGGCCTTCCTGACCCTCACCGAGGAGTGGGGGGACCAGGCCGGGGCAGCCGGCGCGGAGGGCGCCGAGGCACTGCCGGCCGACCCGTACGAGCGTTTCCACGCCGTCTGGGAGCAGGTGATCGCCGCGGCCGGGGCGAGCCGGCCGGTCTGGAAGCTCCAGACCGAGGTCGTCACCCGCATCGATGACGACGAGAAGCTCCGCGAGGCCATCAAGGAACCCCAGCGCGAGGGCCGCCTCGGCATGGCCCAGGGCTTCCTCGGCATCGACCCGGAGCGGGACCCCGAGAAGGCCCGCGTCGCCGGACTGCTCTGCCAGGCCCTCGCGACCGGCGTGATGATCCAGTGGATGGTCGACCCGGAGACGGCTCCCAGCGCGGACGACCTCACCGCCGGTCTCAAGGTGCTGATGGAAGAGGGCTGACGGGCCGGAGCCGATGGCGGGTCATGAGCGCGGGGAACGACGGGAGATCACCGATTCCCCGGACGCCCCGCCGTTCGGGTGCCACGATGGGACACCAGGGCATCCGGTGCGACGGATGCCGATCCCGGGAAACCGAGAGGGTCGCCGATGACGGACGTCTCCCCCGTGGCCGGACTCGCCGAGTGGATCGGGGCGCTGCGCAGCGAGCTCCGCAGGGCCCAGGACGCGGCGAGCGGACAGGACCTCCACTTCAGCGTGGGGCCGGTGGAACTGGAGCTGGAGATCGCCACCACCCGGGAGGCCGGCGCCACCGGAGAGCTCAAGTTCTGGGTGGTCGGCGTCGGCGGCTCGGGGAAGCAGACCGCCGAGTCCCGGCAGCGCATCACCCTCTCCCTCACCCCCGAGAGCGTGAACGGCCCGGTCAAGGTCGGCGACCGGCTGCCCGGGCAGCCTCGCTGACGGGTCATGACCGTCTCCGTCGGGTCCATCGGACAGCCCGCCCTGGAGCGCGTGGCCGAGATACTCGTCGGCCCGGACGGCGGCGGGTGCGTCTTCGGCTCCGGCTACCTCCTCGGCGAGCGGCTGGTGCTGACCGCCCGCCACCTGCTCGACGACGCCCCCGCGGACAGCAGGGTGTCCGTACGTCTCGGAGGGCGCCCCGCACTCCATCCCGCCGAGCCCGTCTGGCGGTCGGCCGCGCCCGAGACCGACCTGGCCCTCGTCCGGCTGACCGGACCGTCCGCCCCGGGCGGCGCCTCCCCGCCGCCGGCGCTCGGCCGGCTGGACGCCGACCCCGCCCGTATCGTCCCCGTCACGGCGACCGGCTTCCCCGCGCTTGCCGGTCTCGTCGACGCCGACCGGGTCGCGGTCCGCGACAGCTACCAGGTGACCGCCGAGGTCGCGACCCACTCGTACGTCAAGACCGGCCGCCTCGAACTCCGGGGCCACGCACGGTCCGACGCGGTCGGAGCGCGCTGGCGCGGCTTGTCCGGTGGGGCCGTCTTCGCCGAGGACACCCTGATCGGCGTGGTCGTCTCCGCGGCCGGTGACGCCCCTGTCCTGCACGCCACCCCGCTCTCCGCCGTCGCCGCCGACCCGGACCTGCGGTCCCTCCTCCTCGCCGACGGCGTCGAGCCCGACCTGCGTCCCGTGCGCCGCACGGCCGCCTACACCCGGCGGGTCCGGCGGCTCGCCCGCCAGGCGGGGGAGCTGCAGGACAGGGAGACGGAGCTGGCGGAGATCGAGAGGTTCGCGCGCTCCCACCCCTGGTGGTACACGCGCGGCGGGCCGGACCCCGGTCCCCTCCTGTGGCAGCCCGACCGCGACCGCTCCGACCGCGACCGCTCCCACCGCGACCCGTCGTACGCACCTCCCCATGCCTCGTACCAGTGGATCACCGGTCCGCCCTGGGCGGGGAAGACCGCCCTGGCCGCACGCTTCGCGGCCTTCCCGCCGCCCGACATCGACGTCGTGTCGTTCTTCGTCTCCCGCAGCTTCGGCGAACAGACCCGGCAGTTCCAGCAGGAGGTCTGCGACCAACTGGCCGCACTGCTCGGCGACCCCCCGCAGACGTTCTCCGGGCAGGGCGCCCTGGACAGCCTCTGGCAGCGGGCGAACGACCGGGCCGCGTTCCACGGCCGGAACCTGTTGCTGCTCGTCGACGGCCTCGACGAGAACGACGAGTCGCCGCCGATCGCCGCCCTGCTGCCCACCGAGACCGGCGCCACCGGCCACGTCCTCGTCCTCAGCCGCGCGATGCCGCCGATCCCGGCGGCCGTGCCACGTGACCATCCCCTGCGCGACGAGGAGCGGTGTCCCAGGGTGCCGCTGTCCCCGACCCGCCGGGCGGACCAACTCCGCGAACGGGCCACGGACGAACTCACCACCCTGCTGCCCGACCGCGACGTACGCACGGTCCTCGGCACCCTCGCCGTCGGCGGCCCGATGACCCTGGACGACCTGGGTGCCGTGCTGGAGACGGCGGGCGGCGCCCCCGACCCGTACGACCTCAGGACCCTCGTCCGCTCGGTCCCGGCGCGGGTGCTGTCCTCGGTCGCCGACCTGTCCTCGGTCGCCGACGCGGCCGGCGGGGCCGAGGGGACCGCCGAACGCTTCGGTTTCGCCCACGACGAGCTGCGCCGCGCCACCCTCGCCGAGATCGGTGCCGCCGCGGCACGGCACCGCGAGGCCCTGCACACCTGGGCGGACGGCTACGCGCGCCGCGCCTGGCCCGACGACACCCCCGACTATCTCGTCGCCCACTACCCGGCCGTGCTCCTTACCTCCTCCGACACGGCCCGCCTCACGGTCCTGCCGTCCCCCGAGCGGGTGGCGCTGTGGCAACGCCGCACCGGCCACGACACCGACGCCGCGCGGGAGATCACCGGCGCGCTCCAGGCGCTGGCCGAGTGGGAGGGAGACGGCCTGGGCGCCGCGGCCGTCCTGGCGATGCGCCGCTACCGGCTCTTCGAGGTCCCGGCCGACCCCAGCTTCGGGTTCCCCGCCGAGATCCCGATCGGCTGGGCCGAGCAGGGCCAGTGGGCCAGGGCGGACTATCTGGCCTCCGTGATCTGGTCCTCCGCGCGGGCGTACGCGGGCATCGCCCTCGTCGCCGCGCACCTGGGCGAGCGTGAACGCTTCCACGGCCTCGCCCAGCAGGCCTGGGAAGCCGCCCGGCACAGCCCCGCGGGCGCGGTCTGGGACGCTCCCGGGCTGGCCGCCGTCGGCCGGGCCGCCTTCGGCCTTGACGCACCGAAGCTGGGGCGGCAGCTGCTGTACGCGGCCGCGGAGTCCCTGAGGACGCAGGACGACGACAGCGCGAACCTGACGGCGAAGGCCCTCGCCCAGACGGCCGGGGAGCACGCGGCGGTCGGTGAGAGGGACGCCGCCCTCGCGCTCATCGGCACGGCGGAGCGGCTTGTCCGCACCGAGCGCTCCGTCGCCTCCGCTCAGCAAGGCGAGGTCGCCTACCGGTCGGCGCTCGTCAGGGGGCTCGACGGGGCCCTCGCCGCCTTTCCCGTGCCTCGCGAGGGGGCGGAGCGGGCGAGGGTGCTGGCGTGCTTCGCACGCGCGGCCGGACAGCGCGGCGACGTGGCCGACTGCCTGCGCGCGCTGGCGGCGGCGGAGGCGGCGCTGCGGGGGCTCGATTCCGACACGTATCTGTTCGTGGTGCCGGACGTCGTCGAGGCCGCCGCGCGTACGGGTCACGAGGGCACCGCCCGGCGGCTGGCCGAGGAGGCCGTCACGCGCATGCCTTCGGCGACCGGCCCAGGACACCGGGACCGGGCGCGGGCGCGGCTCGCCCCCTTGTACGAGCTTCTCCGGGATCAGGAGCGGGCCGACGCCCTGACCGACGAGGTCGGCGAGGTGCGGCAGCGGCCGGCCGCTCTCTCCGCGTGCGCCGAGGCGGCGTACGAGCGAGGGGACGCGGAGCGGGCGGGAAAGCTCCTCGACCGTGCCGAGCGGCTGCCCGCATCGGGCTCGCCGGCAGGCAGTCAGCAAGACCCGCGCCGGGATCTCGCCGCCGTCAACGCGAGATGCGGGCGCCCGGACCGGTCCGAGCGGATCCTGCGGGCGCTGACCGTTCCGGGACGCCACTTCTGGGAACGACTGGCCCTGGCCGAGGCGGTCGGCCGCACCGGGCGGCTCGACCAGTCGGAGCGGGTGCTCGCCCTCGCCGACGGCGACGACGACTGGGCGCAACGCGCGGCGGCCGCGCTGGCCGTCGGTGCGGCGCGGGCGGGTGACCTGGACCGGGTGCGGACGCTCGCCGCGTTCAGCGACAGCGCGCACCGCGGTCTCCTGCTGCGGTTCGCCGCCGTCGGTGCCGCCGAGGGCGGGTACTTCGACCTGACCGCACGCCTGATCGGCCTGGCGCGGGAGGCGCACCCGGCCTCGGGCCAGGTCGTCCACCGCGGCAGGGAGGACGACCCTGTCGCGACGGCCGCCTTCCTGGCCGTACGGGCCGGGGAACCGGGCTGGGCCCAGCACTTCGCCGAGCTCGTCCGCCCGCTGGGTGCCCCGTGGCCGCCGTCGGGCCCCGCGATCACCCTCGCGGTCCGCTGGGACTTCGACGGGGCGCGGCGGAGAGCGCTCGGGATCTCCATGCCCCCGGACCGGGCGGAGGCACTGGCCGTCGTGGCGGAGATCGCCGCCATCCGCGGGCACGAACCCCTCGCCGACGAACTGTTCGACCTGGCGCGGCAGGCCGTCGACCTGTGGGACGCGGCCGCGTACGCGCGCTCCCGCGCCTCGTCGCGCCTGGCGGTCGCGGCCGCCCGGACGGGGCGCCTCGGGCAGGTCCGCGGACTCCTGCGACGGATGCACGCGGCCCACCCGGACCACCGGGTGCCGGCGCTCGCGGCCCTGGCGGAGGCCCTGGCCCGGCGGGGCGAGCACGCGGGGGCGGTCGCTTCCCTGGACGAGGCCTTCGCCTGCTTCGTCTCACGCCAGGGCGGAGCGGACGAGGAGAAGGCGCTCGCAGCGCTGGTGACGGCCGGGACGGCCGTCGATCCGGCGCGCTCCCGACGCCAGGTGGTCCGTCTCCTCGCCGACCGGCAGCGCACCCCGGCCCTGCTGTCGGCGGTGCTCCTCGCGGACCCGGAACTGGCGCCGCTGACGATCGATCTGCTCGGCGGCTCCCCGGACCCCGACGCGGCTCCCGGAGGCTTCTCCTAGAGCCGGGCCGACTTCAGGGACATGTGGAGCAGGAGGCGGTCCTCGCCGTCGTCCAGGTCCAGGCCGGTGAGCTGTTCGACCCGGGACAGCCGGTAGTAGAGGGTCTGCCGGTGGATGCCCAGGGCGGCGGCCGTACGGCCCGCCTGGCCCGCGTTGTCGAGGAACACCTCGGCCGTGCGGGCCAGTTCGGCGTGGGCGGGGGCGAGCAGCGGTGCGACGGCCGGGTCGATCTCGGGGTGGTAGAGCGCCGCGAGCAGCCGGTACGGGCCGATCCCGGCCCACTCCGCGACCGGGCCGAGCTTCGGCTGCGCCGTGGCGGCCCGGGCCGACGTGCTGGCTTCGCGCCAGGCCGCCGGGAGCTCCCCGAGACCCCGGCGGGGCGTCGCGATACCGGCCGGCGCGGCGGCGCGCAGCCGGTCCGCGGCCGTGTGGGCGGGGGAGAGGTCGTCGGCCGTGCGCAGCCGTACGAGGACGGCGAGGGACTGGGCCTCCGGGAGCGTGGCCACGGCCGCCGCGCCGGGGACCGCCCGGATCGCGGGGGCCTCGCCCTGCCAGGGGGTGACGCAGACGACGGTGTGCAGTCCCTCCGCGCTGGGCCCCAGGGCCGCCCGGAGCGCCGCGACGGCCATGTCGTTCTGCCAGCCGCGCCCGGCGGTCAGCACCGCGGCGAACTCGCGGGAGAGGTCGGCGCCCGCGCGCTCCTCGTCGGCGAGGAGCCCGCCGATCCGGGTGGCGACCTCCATCGCGGCCGCGAGCTGGGCGGGCGTGGGGCCGGGCTCGGCGTCGAGCAGCCAGACGTATCCGAGGACGACGCCCCGATGGCGTACGGGAAGACAGATCCGGTCCCGGAAGACCCCGGCGTCCGGGGCGGCCGGGATGCGGACCGGGCCCGTCGCCCGGGTGATGCCGAAGCCCTCGAACCAGGCGCGGACCGCCGGCGTCGACTTCCGGGTCAGGATCGACCGGGTCCGGACGGGGTCCATCGCGGCGTCGTCGTCGCTGTCGTGCGCCCCGAAGGCGATCAGCCCGAAATCGCGGTTCTCCAGCGTCGCCGGGGCGCCCAGGAGCGCGGAGATCTCGTCGACCAGTTCTTGGTAATCGCCCTTCACGACGCCATTCTCGCACCCCTTCAGACATGTGTATGAGATGCCGCGCACGGATGCGTGACAGCTGTCGATGGCAGAGGATCGGAGCGATCCATAGGTTTCACGGTGGTTCTCCGTGCTGTTCCCGTTTTCTTACGAAAGATCGGGTAGGCACTCTTCGTCACCCTGTCCTTCTGGAGGTGCCCCGTGCTGGGTCCCGTGATCCTTGCTGCGTCGCGTAGCGACAAGATGCGCCGTCTCGTGTCGGCCGCCCCCGGGACCAAGCAGGTCGTCGCCCGCTTCATCGCCGGCGAGACGGTCGGCGACGTCGTCCCGATCGTCCAGGAGCTGAGCGACCGCGGCCTGGAGGTCACCCTCGACGTCGTCGGTGAGGACATCACCACCGTCGAGCAGTCCTACGCCGCCCGGGACGCCTACCTGGAGCTCATCGGCCGCCTCAAGGAGCTGGGCCTCGGCGCCCGCGCCGAGATGTCCGTGAAGCTGTCGATGTTCGGCCAGTCGCTGGATGTCGAGGGGGGCGAGCCCGCAGGGCTCTCGGCTGAGGGTGGTGGCGGGCGACGGGAGGGCGGCCACGAGCTCGCTCTCGCGAACGTGCGCCCGGTCGTCGAGGCCGCCGCCGAGATCGGCACCACCGTCACCCTCGACGCCGAGGACCACACCACCCTCGACTCGATGTTCGCCATCCACGAGGAGCTGCGGAAGTCCTTCCCGCAGACCGGCTGCGTCATCCAGGCGTACCTCTTCCGCACCGAGGACGACGCCCGCCGCCTCGCCGCGAACGGCTCCCGCGTCCGGATCGTGAAGGGCGCCTACAAGGAGCCCGCCTCCGTCGCCATCCAGGACAAGCCCGAGATCGACAAGGCGTACGTCCGGATCATGAAGATCCTGATGGACGGCGAGGGCTACCCGATGATCGGCTCCCACGACCCGCGCCTGATCTCCATCGGCCAGGAGCTGGCCCGCCGCGCCGGGCGCAAGCTGGACGAGTACGAGTTCCAGATGCTGTACGGCATCCGCAGCGAGGAGCAGAACCGTCTCGCCGCCGAGGGCCACCGCATGCGCGTGTACACCGCCTACGGCACCGACTGGTACGGCTACTTCATGCGCCGTCTCGCGGAGAAGCCGGCCAACCTGCTCTTCTTCGTCCGCTCCATCCTCACCAAGGGCTGAGCCCCCCACCTCTCACAAGGAGTAACGCGACTCATGGACGCTGTCACCCAGGTCCCCGCTCCGGTCAACGAGCCGGTGCACAGCTACGCCCCCGGCTCGCCCGAGCGCGCCCGTCTCGAGGTCAAGCTCAAGGAGCTGGCCGAGAACCCGCGCGAGCTGCCGATGACCATCGGCGGCGTGAAGCGCCTCGGCGGCGGCGAGGAGTTCAAGGTCGTCCAGCCGCACAACCACAAGGCCGTCATCGGCACCTTCCGCGGCGCCACCACGCAGGACGCCCAGGACGCGGTCGACGCCGCCCTGGCCGCCGCTCCGGCCTGGCGCGCGATGGCCTTCGACGACCGCGCCGCGATCATCCTGCGCGCCGCCGAGCTGCTCGCCGGCCCGTGGCGCGAGACGCTGGCCGCGTCCACGATGCTCGGCCAGTCGAAGACCGCCCAGCAGGCCGAGATCGACACCCCGTGCGAGCTCGTCGACTTCTGGCGCTTCAACGTGGCGTACGCCCGCCAGATCCTGGCCGAGCAGCCGCCGGCCAACTCCCCGGGTGTGTGGAACCGTCTGGACCACCGCCCGCTGGAGGGCTTCGTCTACGCGATCACGCCGTTCAACTTCACGGCCATCGCGGGCAACCTGCCCACCGCCCCGGCCCTCATGGGCAACGTCGTGGTGTGGAAGCCGTCCCCGACGCAGACGCACTCCGCCGTGCTCCTCATGGAGCTCCTGGAGGAGGCCGGCCTGCCGAAGGGCGTCATCAACCTGGTGACCGGCGACGGCATCGCCGTCTCCGAGGTGGCCCTGAACCACCCCGACCTGGCCGGCATCCACTTCACCGGTTCGACCAAGACCTTCCAGCACCTGTGGAAGACGGTCGGCACCAACATCGAGAAGTACCGCTCGTACCCGCGGATCGTCGGCGAGACCGGTGGCAAGGACTTCGTCGTCGCGCACCCCAGCGCCGACCGCGCCATCCTGAAGACCGCGCTGACCCGTGGCTCCTTCGAGTTCCAGGGCCAGAAGTGCTCCGCGTCCTCGCGTGCGTACGTCCCGGCCTCCATCTGGAACGACGGCTTCAAGGAGGAGTTCGCGGCCGAGGTCGACGGCATCACCATGGGTGACGTCACCGACCTGTCGAACTTCATCGGCGCCGTCATCGACGAGCGTTCGTTCGCCAAGAACAAGGCCGCGATCGACCGTGCCGCGGCCGACCCGACCTGCACGATCGTCGCCGGTGGCACCTACGACGACTCGGTGGGCTACTTCGTCCGTCCGACCGTCATCGCGTGCACCGACCCGGAGAACGAGGTCTTCAAGGCCGAGTACTTCGGCCCGATCCTCGCGATCCACGTGTACGAGGACGAGAAGTACGAAGAGATGCTGACCCAGATGGAGTCGGTCTCGGACTACGCCCTCACCGGCGCGGTCATCTCCGGCGACCGCGCCGCGGCCGCGTACACGATGGAGAAGCTCCGCTTCGCGGCGGGCAACTTCTACATCAACGACAAGTCGACCGGCGCCGTCGTCGGCCAGCAGCCCTTCGGTGGCGGCCGTGCCTCGGGCACGAACGACAAGGCCGGCGCCCCGCAGAACCTGATGCGCTGGACGCTGACCCGCGCCATCAAGGAGACGCTGGTCCCGCCGACCGAGTACGGCTACCCCCACATGGGCTGACGCCCTCCGGGCCTCCGTGAGGCCCGCCCCTGACACCGCCCCCCTCCTCGGTCCCCCAACTGAGGACGGGGGCGGTTCTCATGCCCGCCTCCTCATGCCGCCTTCTCATGCCGCCTTCACCACGCGCCGCTTCAGGAAGTCGCCGATCAGCGCCGCGATCTGCGGGGCGTGGGTCTCCAGGGCGAAGTGGCCCGTCGGGAGCAGGTGGATCTCGGCGTCCGGGAGGTCGCGGCGGAAGGCCTCGGCGCCCGCCGGGACGAAGACCTGGTCGCCCTCGCCCCAGACCGCGAGGAGCGGGACCCGGGAGGTGCGGAAGTACTCCTGGAAGGCGGGATAGAGGGCGAAGTTGGAGCCGTAGTCGGCGATGAGGCCGAGCTGGATCTCGTCCTGGCCCTCGCGGGCCATATGGGCGGCGTCCTGGTGCCAGGCGTCCGGGTCGAGGAGGTCGAGGTACTCGGAGGGGACGCCGGTCTCGTACTGCCAGCGGATGCCGTCGAGGGAGCGGATGCCGCGGACCGGCTCCTCGGTCTCGGGCGTGCGGTTCTCGATCAGGGCGAGGACCGGGGCCCAGGCCTCGGCGCCGAGGCCCTCGTCGTAGGCGTTGCCGTTCTGGCTGATGATCGCGGTGATCCGCTCGGGGTGGGCGAGCGCGAGCCGGAGGCCGATGGGGGAGCCGTAGTCCTGGATGTAGAGGGCGAACCGCTCCAGGCCGAGGGCCTCGGTGAACTCGGCGGTGAGCGCGGCCAGCTCGGCGAAGGTGTAGGCGAACGCGGCGGCGGAGGGGGCGTCACTGCGGCCGAAGCCCAGGTGGTCGGGGGCGATCAGCCGGTAGTCGCCGGCGAGCCGGGGGATCAGGTCGCGGAACATGCGCGAGCTGGTGGGGAAGCCGTGCAGCAGGAGCAGGACGGGGGCGTCGGCCGGGCCCGCCTCGCGGTAGGCGATCTCGTGGCCGCGGACGGTGACGGTGCGGTGGTGGGTCGGCAGCACGTTCATCGTTCTAACCCCTTAGGTGTTCCTGACTGGTTATGGGTTGACTCAATCAGGCCCGCAGTAACCTGTCAATGGCGTGTGAGAGGTTAGAAACGCGCTCGGCGGTGTCCACGCCTGGATCGAGGGCGGGCGGGGCGTCGCCGCCCATGGCGCGGTCGTCATGCGCCGCGTGCTCCACCGGGGCCGTTCGTACCGCGTCGGGTACGTCGAAGGGGTCGCCGTCCGGGGTGACCTCAGGCGGCGGGGGCTCGGCGGGGCGGTGATGGACGGGCTCGGGCGGGTGATCGACGGCGCGTACGCCTTCGGGGCGCTCAGTGCCTCGGACGACGGGGCCGCGCTCTACCGGGCGCGCGGCTGGCGGGTCTGGGAGGGGCGGATCGAGGTCCTCGCGCCCGAGGGGATCGCTCGGCTGGCGGAGGAGGAAGGGTCCGTCTTCCTGCGTCCGGCGGCGGGTGGGCCGGGCCTGCCGGACCCCGCCCATCCGCTCGTCTTCGACTGGCGCGACGGGGACGTGATGTGAGGGCGGGCCGGGGCGGTCGGGGTGGTCGGGACGGTCGGGGCGGTCAGGGTGTGGTGCGGCCCTGATCCACCCGCCCCTTGGTCGTCTCCAGCTGGGAGGTGAACAGGGCGGAGAACATGGAGGCGAGGGCGATGGTGATCGCGAGCCCGCCGGTGCCGAGCGTCCCCATGAAGCACGCCGCCATCGCGCCGCCGACCAGTACGGCCCACACCGCGAGCGCCACCTTGCCGCGGCGGCTCAGGAACAGCCACCGGAGCGGGGCGGCGGGCCGGGCCTCCAGGGCGCCCGCCGGGCCCGTCGTCGCCGCGCGCGGCCGCTTGAAGTAGCCGTACGCCAGCCACTCGCCGCACAGCTCCCAGCCCTCGGGCTCCAGCTCGGCCAGGACCTTGGCGCGGCGCCGGGCGCCGATGACCTCGCGGCGGTACTCCCAGCGCAGCGTCGCCGTCGCGGAGCGGCGGCAGACGAACCGGCCGAGGGAGTCCAGGGACTCCACCTCCCAGCCCTGGTCGCCGTGGACGGCGAGCATCCGGCGGTCGTTGAAGATGTCGGCCGTCCAGGTCCAGCTCTCCGCCTGCTCGTCCGGCTCGGCGGGCCGCGGGGCGAGCCCTCCGAGCTGCGCCGCGAAGGCGGCGGCCGGGCCGAACTCCTCCTCCGGGTGCGCCCCGGTCTCGGTGAGGTGGCCGCGGAGGTCCTCGACGGTGGCGGCGATCTGCTCGTCCGGCACGCCCGCGGTGCGCAGCGCGTCGGTGAGCTCGGTGAAGTAGCGGTCGGATTCGCTGGTCATGCGGTGCTTCCCCCTGGATGCAGCGTGGTCTCGACGGCGCGGTGGAAACGCAGCCAGTCACGGCTCTCGGCGGCGAGGTGCTCGCGCCCCCGCTCGGTGAGCCGGTAGTAGCGGCGGCCCGGTCCGCGCTCGGCGGCGCGGAACTCGGCCTCCACCAGACCGGCTTCCTCCAGGCGGTTCAGTACGGGATAGAGCGTCCCGCCCTTGATCTCGCCGAGTCCCGCCTCGGCGAGCGCCTTGGCGATCTCGTACCCGTAGCTCTCGCCGTCGGTCAGGCGGGAGAGGACGAGCAGGTCGAGGACTCCCTTGAGCCAGCTGGATCTGCGGTCTGCGGCCATGGGTGTATTGCAGCACCAGCTAGGTAGGAATGCAAGCTAGATAGGAGTGGTGGGGTCACGCGGCGACCAGCATCTTTCCGAGGTTCTCGCCGCGCAGCATGCCCAGGAACGCCTCGACGATGTGCTCGAACCCCTCCACCACCGTCACGTCCAGGGGCAGCGCCCCGCTGCGCAGGTGCGGGACGGCGACGTCGTACAGCTCCTCCAGGGCGTCCATGTGGTCGCGTACGAGGAAGCCTTCGAGCCGGATGCTCTTGCCGACCACGTCGAAGAGGTTGCGCGGGGCCGGCGGGGGAGTCGCGAGCGAGTGGTACTGGCCCACCGCGCCGACCCAGGCGATCCGGCCGAACGGGCGCAGCGCGGCGATCGAGGCCTCCAGATGGTCGCCGCCCACCCCGTCCAGGACCGCGTCGAGCCCCGCCGGGGCCGCCTTCGCGAGCAGCTCCGCGACCGGCCCGTCGTGGTAGTCGAAGGCCGCGTCGAAGCCCACCTGCTCCGTCAGGTACGCCACCTTGCGCGCCGTGCCCGCGCTGCCGACGAGCCGTCCCGCGCCGAGCAGCCGGGCGAGCCGTCCCGCCGCCGTGCCCACCCCGCCCGCCGCCGCGGACACGAAGAGGTCCTCGCCCGGCTGGAGCCGCGCGATCCGGGTCAGCCCCACGTAGGCCGACAGGCCCGTACCGCCGAGCAGGCTCAGGTGTGCGGCGAGGGGGACTCCGGGGCCGAAGTCCGGGACCGGCCGCGTCTCGTCCCTCGTGACCAGGGCGTGGGTGCGCCAGCCCTTGCGGTGCAGGACGAGGTCGCCGGGGCGCAGGGCCGGGTCGCGGGAGTCGAGGACGCGGCCCAGGGCGCGGCCCTCCATGGGGGAGTTCAGGGTCCACAGCTCGTCCGAGTCCATCGCCTCGCGGTGGTACGGGTCGACGGACCACTGGAGGTTCTCGACGAGGGCGGTGCCGGGCTCCGGCGCCGGGACGGGGGACTCGACGAAGGAGAACAGGTCGGGGGTGGGGAATCCGGCGGGGCGGGCGGTCTGCTGGACGGTGATCATGGTGTCGTTCGGCAGGGTGTCGTTCGTCATGGGGGTGACGGTAGGAGGGGATCCGCGGCCCGGGCAGGGGGTAGCGTCGATGGCCGCGGCCGATCCATGAATGCCGCTCATACAGCAAGGTGGGAGCCGCCGTGATCGATGACCTCGCCCCGCGTGAGCTGCGCGTCCTGGTGGCCGTCGGCCGCGAGCACGGCTTCTCCGCCGCGGCCGTCGTGCTCGGCATGACGCAGTCCGCCGTCTCGCACTCGGTGCGGGGGAGCGAACGCAAGCTGGGTGCCGTCCTCTTCGACCGGGGGCGCACCGGTGCCACGCCGACGGCGGCGGGCGAGCGGGCCCTCGCGCACGCCCGGCGGGTGCTGCGGCTGCTTGAGGTGATGGCCGCCGAGGTGCGCGGGGCGGGGCGGGACGGCGGGTCGGGCGGCGGGCCGGGCGGCGGTTCGGTGACCCTCGCCGGGCCGCTGCGGATCGCGGCCTTCCGCAGTGCGGCGCTGCATCTGCTGCCGCGCGCCCTGGGGCGGCTGACGGCGCGGCACCCGGGGATCGTGCCCGAGGTGCGGATCGTGCGGGAGGTCGGGCGCGGCACGGCGGGCGAAGTCCTCGACGGGCGGGCGGACCTGGGGATCGCGACCATCGGGACCACCTCGCCCGTACCGCCGGAGCTGGTCGGGGGTGTGCTGGTGGAGGAGGGGTACGCGCTGGTGCACCCGGCGGGGCACCCGGCGCCGCGCTCGCTGCCGCTGGTCGACTGGACGGAGAACTGCACCTCGTACACCCGGGAGTGGTGGGCCGGGCAGGAATGGCTGCCGCCGGCGACGGTGCAGGCCGAGGACGACGGAGCGGTGCTCTCGATGGTGAGCACCGGTTACGGGATGGCCGTGATGCCGGAACTCTCCCTGATCGGAGCACCGCCCTCCGTCGAGATCACCGATCTCGGTCCGGAGCGCCCGACGCGCTCGGTGGGCTACGTCACCACCCCCGAACTGGCCTCCTCCCTGGCCGTACGGGCGCTCATCAGGGAGTTGCGGGCCGTCGCGGGGTGACCCTCGGGCGACCCCGGGAGGACCCTGAGTCCCACGCCGTCTCAGATAGTAGGAAGTCCGAGTAATTGTGGAGACAGATGCGGCACCCTGCCCTAGCTTTGTAGAAGCCGAACGTCTCGCTACATCAGCGAATGGCGGTCGAGAGCGCGACGCCCCTGTGCAGGCAACCCCTGCGGCGGCGCTCCCCGCCCCTGCCGGCACCTTCGATCACCACTGATCTCCGCACTTTCGGATCATCACTGATCTCAAGGAGTCGATCCCTCATGGCCACTCAGACCACCCGCCGCGTCCGCCACTCCGCCGGCCGTTCCAACGACGAGGCCCGCCAGAACGCCGCCGCCGCCCTCCAGCGCGCCCTCGACCGCCGTGACAACGGCGGCTCCACCGGCCACTGATCCGCAGGGGTTCCCCGCCGCGCCCGCGCCGGGGACCCGCGTCCGTTCGGGCTGTCCGTTCGTCCACATGATGGACGGAACGTGTCAGACGATGGGACGAAGAGTAGGGTGCCGACATGTCTCACAGCATCAATCTCGCAGTCATTCCCGGCGACGGCATCGGCCAGGAGGTCGTGGCCGAGGGCCTCAAGATCCTCTCGGCCGTCCTTCCCCAGGACGTGAAGCTGGAGACCGAGGAGTACGACTTCGGCGCCAAGCGCTACCACGCCACCGGTGAGACCCTCACCGACGCCGATCTCGACTCCCTCAAGAAGCACGACGCCATCCTGCTCGGCGCCATCGGCGACCCGTCGGTGCCGTCCGGCGTCCTGGAGCGCGGCTTCCTGCTGAAGCTCCGCTTCGCCTTCGACCACCACGTGAACCTGCGTCCCTCGAAGCTGCTCCCCGGCGTCGCCACCCCGCTCGCCGGGCAGCCCGAGATCGACTTCGTCGTGGTCCGCGAGGGCACCGAGGGCCCGTACACGGGCAACGGCGGCACCATCCGCAAGGGCACCCCGCACGAGGTCGCCACCGAGGTCTCGGTCAACACCGCCTTCGGTGTCGAGCGGGTCGTCCGGGACGCCTTCGCCCGCGCCCAGGCCCGTCCGCGCAAGAAGCTGACGCTGGTCCACAAGAACAACGTGCTGACCTTCGCCGGCCACCTTTGGACGAACATCTTCACCAAGGTCGCCGCGGAGTTCCCCGAGGTCACCACCGACTACCTGCACGTCGACGCCGCGACGATCTTCCTCGTCACCGACCCGGCCCGCTTCGACGTCATCGTCACCGACAACCTCTTCGGCGACATCATCACCGACCTCGCCGCGGCCGTCTCCGGCGGCATCGGCGTCGCCGCCTCGGGCAACATCAACCCGAGCGGCGAGTTCCCGTCCATGTTCGAGCCGGTCCACGGCTCCGCGCCGGACATCGCGGGTCAGGGCAAGGCCGACCCCACGGCCACCGTCCTCTCCGTCGCCCTCCTGCTGCGCCACCTCGGCTACGAGTCCGAGGCCGTCCGGGTCGAGGAGGCCGTCGCGGCCGACCTCACCGAGCGGGGCACCGCCGTCCGTACGACGGCCGAGATCGGCGACGCGCTCGCCGCGCGAGTAGCGAGCTGACCCGCGCAGCCGACTGACATCTGACAGCAGCCGCCGGGTCGCACCTGCACCCGGCGGCTGTACCTGTGCGGCCGAAGGGTGCCACCATCGAACCCTGGACCGCGTTCACCCGTTTCGTGCACCGGTCCCCGCGAGCGATAATCGAACGTGGGGCCGCGGCATGCGGGCATGCTCGGACGTCCACACAGTCATGGACATCAGCCGATGACTGAGGCGTGAGCGCGGTCCGACACACACAACCGGTGAAGGACACGCACTCATGACGACGCCCACGATCGAGCTCAAGCCCTCCTCCAGCCCGCTGTCCGACGCGGAGCGCGAGGCGATCCTGGACAACCCGGGATTCGGCCGCCACTTCACCGACCACATGGTCACCATCCGGTGGACCGAGGGCCGCGGCTGGCACGACGGCCAGCTCGTGCCGTACGGCCCGCTGCACCTGGACCCGGCGACGAACGTCCTGCACTACGCGCAGGAGATCTTCGAGGGCCTGAAGGCCTACCGCCGCCCCGACGGCTCGGTCGCCAGCTTCCGCCCCGACGCCAACGCGCGCCGCTTCCAGGCCTCGGCCCGTCGTCTGGCCATGCCGGAGCTGCCCGTCGAGGCCTTCGTCGAGGCCTGTGACCTGCTCGTCCAGCAGGACAAGGCGTGGGTCCCGGCGCACGGCGGCGAGGCCTCGCTCTACCTGCGCCCGTTCATGATCGCGACCGAGGTCGGCCTGGGCGTCCGCCCGGCCAACGAGTACCTCTTCGTCGTCATCGCCTCCCCGGCCGGCCCGTACTTCCCCGGTGGCGTGAAGCCCGTCTCCATCTGGCTCTCCGAGAACCGCGTCCGCGCCGTCCCCGGCGGCGTCGGCGACGCCAAGACCGGCGGCAACTACGCGGCCTCCCTGCTCGCGCAGGCCGAGGCGGCGGCCAAGGGCTGCGACCAGGTCGCGTACCTCGACGCCGTGGAGCACAAGTGGGTCGAGGAGCTCGGCGGCATGAACCTGTACTTCGTGTACGGGGCTGAGTCCAATGAAAAGCCCAAGCTGGTCACGCCCACCCTCACCGGCTCGCTCCTCGCCGGCATCACCCGTGACTCGCTGCTCAAGCTGGCGGCGGACCTCGGTCTGGAGCCGGAGGAGGGCCGCGTCTCCATCGACCAGTGGCAGGCCGACACCGCGAACGGCACCCTGACCGAGGTCTTCGCCTGCGGCACCGCCGCCGTGATCACCCCGGTCGGCACGGTCAAGTCCGAGCGGGGCGAGTGGCAGCAGTCGGGCGGCGAGCCCGGCGAGGTCACGATGAAGCTGCGCGACGCGCTGCTCGCCGTCCAGACGGGCAAGGCCGAGGACGTCCACGGCTGGATGCACGAGCTCGGCAAGTAGGTCCTACCTACTCGGTCGAGCAGGACCTACTCGGTCGCCGCCAGGGCTTCCGGGGCCGTCACGGTTCCGGGAGCCCTGTGCGGCGTCAGTACGGCGTACAGCGCGCCGCCCACCAGCCCCGACAGCACGAAGCTGCAGTCGATCCCGCCCGTCAGGGCGAGCAGCGGCCCCTCGTAGAGCGGCGTCGACACCCCGGCCAGGCCGACCGCCGCGCCGATCGCCCAGGAGGCGGTGGCGCGCGGGTGCCAGCCCGCCGAGAACCAGTAGATCCCGCCGCGCGAGCGGCGGTTGTAGACCTGGAGCGCCTCCGGGTCGTACGTCCCCCCGCAGCGCGCGTGCCCGATCAGGGTGATCACGGCCCACGGGGTGCCGATCGCGGTGAGCAGCAGGACGAACGAGGTCATCGCCGTCTGGGCGTCCGAGGCGAAGTGGCCCAGGAAGACGAAGGCCGTCGCCACCGCCGCGACCACGAGCGTGGCGCGCGCCCGGGTGGCCCGGGGCAGGATCGCGTCGAGGTCGAGCCCCATCGAGTACAGCATCAGTCCCGCGTTGCCGACGGACCCGGCCGTGGCCGCGAGCAGCAGCGGCACCAGGTACCAGACGGGGGAGGCGGCGACGAGCGGCCCGGCGTAGTCGAGGGCACCGCGGGCCGCGAGAGCGGTGAACGTGCCGAAGAGCTGGGGGACCAGCAGGCCGACGAGGAGGCCGAGGCAGGTGGCGCGCCAGACCTTCTTCGCGCTGTGCCGTTCGGGTGAGATGTAGCGGGTGTAGTCGCCGAGCAGGGTGATGAAGGCGACCGGCCCGCTGAGCCCGGCGGCGACCGCGGCGAGCAGCCAGGTCGGCCAGAACGAGCCGAGGAGGTACGGGGTCTCCGGTACGGCGGCCGTCGTGAAGTCCCCTGCGTACGCGACCAGGCCGACCGCGAGGAGCACGGTCATGCCGACCGCGAGCGCCTTGCTCAGCTTGAGCAGCAGCCGGTAGCCGTAGACAGCGGCGACCACCGTGCCCGCGGCGAGCAGCGCGTAGACGACGGCGTGCGAGGCACCGCCGGTGGGCAGGCCGGCCAGCCGGGCCAGCGTCCCCACCATGACGTCTCCGCCGATCCACAGCGTCAGCGCGGTGTAGCCGAGCGACAGCAGCAGTCCCACCACCGAGCCGACGAGCCGGCCGCGGACGCCGAAGAAGGCGCCGGAGGAGGTGGAGAGGTTGGTGGCGGTACGGAGCGAGACGAGCGCGAGCGGGGCGGTGACGGCGACGCCGACGACGGTCCCGGTGACGACCGAGGTGACCGAGGCCCAGAAGCCGAGGCCGAAGGAGACCGGGAGCCAGCCGAAGACGATCACCCCCAGACAGAGGTTGGAGCCGAGCAGGATCGACACGAGATCACGGGGGCCGCTGGTGCGTTCGGCCTCGGGGATGGTGTCGACTCCGCGCTGTTCGATCGGCATGGGGCCTCCTGGGAGGGGAGCGGGGCGAGAGCGGCTCGCGCATTTAGAGTGGCGCTCAATGTGACCTAGACCTGTCGGCCACGTCAATGCTTGGCTCATGGCGTCTCAACATTTAGAGTGTCGCTCAAACAGGAGGTGTTTCGGACGTGCGACTGACCCCCACGGAACGCGACCGGCTGCTGCTCTTCGGCGCCGCCGAGCTCGCCCGCGCCCGCCGGGCCCGGGGCCTGCGGCTCAATGTCCCCGAGGCGACCGCGCTCATCGCGGACACGGTCTGCGAGGCGGCCCGCGACGGCAAGCGACTCGCCGAGGCGATCGCCGAGGCCCGCTCCGTCCTCGGCCCCGACGACGTCCTCCCCGGCGTCGCCGACGTGGTCACCGAGGTCCACGTCGAGGCCGTCTTCGACGACGGATCCCGCCTCGCGGTCGTCTCCGACCCGATCGGCTGGGGGTCCCCCCACGAAGCAGGGGGAGGACGGCTGGGCGCGGCGGCGCCGGGCGCCCTGCTGCCCGGCCCCGCGCACCCGGAGCCCGCGCCCGCGGTCACCCTCCCCGTACGGAACACGGCGACCGTGCCCGTGAGCGTCACCTCCCACTTCCACTTCTTCGAGGCCAACCCGCGCCTCGACTTCGACCGCGCCGCCGCGTACGGCATGCGGCTCGCCATCCCGGCCGGCGCGTCCTTCCGCTTCGACCCGGGCGGCGAGGCCGAGGTCGGCCTCGTGCCGATCGGCGGCGCGCGCGTCGCCATCGGTTTCGCCGGCCTGGTCGACGGCCCGCTGGACGCGCCCGGCGCGAAGGAAGAGGCCCTGCGGCGCGCGGCGGCCTGCGGCTACCTCGGAGTCGAGAGCGGAGACGAGAACTGATGGACCCGTACGAGTACGCCTCCGTGCACGGCCCCCGCGCCGGCGACCGCGTCGTCCTGGGCGACTCCGGGCTCGTCGTCCGCGTCGAGTCCGACTCCCAGAAGCAGGGCGACGAGTTCCTCGCCGGCTTCGGCAAGACCGCCCGCGACGGCCTCCACCTGAAGGCCGCGGCCGTCCGCGAGACCTGTGACGTCGTCATCAGCAACGTCCTCGTCATCGACGCCGTGCAGGGCGTGCGGAAGGTGTCCATCGGCATCCGCGAGGGCCGGATCCACGCGATCGGGCGGGCCGGCAACCCCGACACCCTCGACGGCGTCGACGTCGTCGTCGGCACCGGCACCTCGATCGTCTCCGGCGAGGGCCTGATCGCCACGGCCGGCGCGATCGACACCCACGTCCACCTGCTCTCCCCGCGGATCATGGAGGCGTCACTGGCCTCCGGCGTCACCACGATCATCGGCCAGGAGTTCGGCCCGGTCTGGGGCGTGGGCGTCAACTCGCCCTGGGCGCTGCGCCACGCCTTCAACGCCTTCGACGCCTGGCCCGTCAACATCGGCTTCCTCGCCCGGGGTTCGTCCTCGGACCCGGCGCCGCTCGTCGAGGCCCTGGCCGAGGGTGGGGCGTCCGGCTTCAAGGTGCACGAGGACATGGGCGCCCACACCCGGGCCCTGGACACCGCGCTGCGGGTCGCCGAAGAACACGACGTACAGGTCGCGCTGCACAGTGACGGCCTGAACGAGTGCCTGTCGGTGGAGGACACCCTGCGGGTCCTGGACGGGCGCACCATCCACGCCTTCCACATCGAGGGCTGCGGCGGCGGGCACGTACCCAACGTCCTGAAGATGGCGGGCGTGCCGAACGTCATCGGCTCCTCCACCAACCCCACCCTGCCCTTCGGCCGCGACGCGGTCGCCGAGCACTACGGGATGATCGTCTCCGTCCACGACCTGAAGACCGACCTCCCGGGCGACGCCGCGATGGCGCGCGACCGGATCCGGGCCGGGACGATGGGCGCGGAGGACGTCCTGCACGACCTCGGCGCGATCGGGATCACCTCGTCCGACGCGCAGGGGATGGGAAGGGCCGGCGAGACCGTACGCCGGACCTTCGCCATGGCCGGGAAGATGAAGGCCGAGCTGGGCCCCCTGGAGGGCGACGGCGCGCACGACGACAACGCGCGCGTCCTCCGCTACATCGCCAAGCTCACCATCAACCCGGCGATCGCCCACGGCCTCGCCCACGAGATCGGCTCGATCGAGGTCGGCAAGCTGGCCGACATCGTGCTGTGGCGGCCGGAGTTCTTCGGCGCCAAGCCGCAGCTGGTGCTGAAGTCCGGCTTCCCCGCGTGGGGGGTCGTGGGCGATCCGAACGCCGCCACGGACACCTGTGAACCGCTCGTCCTCGGACCGCTGTTCGGCGCCCACGGCGCCACGGCCGCCGATCTCTCCGTCGCGTTCGTGGCGCAGGCCGCCGTCGACCTCGGCTCCGACGCGATGCCGACCCGCCGCCGCCGCGTCCCCGTGCGCGGCACGCGCGGCATCGGCCCCGCCGACCTGGTGTTCAACTCCCGCACCGGAGACGTGCAGGTCGACGGCCACACGGGCCTCGTCTCGCTCGACGGCTCGCCGATCCGCTCCGAGGCAGCCGAGTCGGTCTCCCTCAACCGCCTCTACTTCCTCTGACCTCCCCTGACCTCCTCTGCCCCCCTGCCCCCCCTGACCTTCCTTAGGACCCTCTGATGACCTTCCGCATGCCCGCCGAGTGGATGCCGCACGAGCGCACCTGGATGGCCTGGCCCAGCACCAACCCCACCTTCACCAACGAGGAGGAGCTCGCCGAGGCGCGCGCCGCCTGGGCGTCCGTCGCCCGGGCCGTACGCCGCTACGAGCCGGTGACGATGGTCGTCGCCCCCGGCGACACGGAGTCCGCGCGTGCCCTCCTCGGCGAGGACGTCGAGCTCGTCGAGCGCGACCTCGACGACGCCTGGATGCGGGACATCGGCCCGACCTTCGTCACGAACGGCACCGAACTGGCCGCCGTGGACTGGGTCTTCAACGGCTGGGGCGGCCAGGACTGGGCCCGCTGGGAGCACGACTCCAAGATCGCCCGCCATGTCGCGGACGCCGCGGGCGTCCCCGTACTCTCCTCCCCCCTCGTCAACGAGGGCGGCGCGATCCACGTCGACGGCGAGGGCACGGTCCTGCTGACCGACACCGTCCAGCTCGGCCCGGGCCGCAACCCGGAGTGGACCCGCGCGCAGGTCGAGGCCGAGATCCACGCCAAGCTCGGCACCACCAAGGCCATCTGGCTCCCGCACGGCCTGAGCGGCGACTACGGCCTCTACGGCACCCAGGGCCACGTCGACATCGTCGCCGCCTTCGCCCGCCCCGGCACGGTCCTCGTCCACAGCCAGCAGGACCCGGCCCACCCGGACTACGAGCGCTCGCGGATGTACGTGAGCATCCTCCGCGGCCAGACGGACGCCCAGGGCCGCCCCCTGGAGGTCGTCGAGATCCCCGCCCCCACCGTCCTCAAGGACGAGGAGGGCGACTGGGTCGACTACTCCTACATCAACCACTACCTGTGCAACGACGGCGTGGTCCTGTGCGCCTTCGACGACCCGCACGACGAACTCGCCGCCGAGATCTTCCGCCGCCTCTTCCCGGAGCGCACGGTGACCCTGGTCGACGCGCGCGCCATCTTCGCGGGCGGCGGCGGCATCCACTGCATCACGCAGCAGCAGCCGCGCGTGTAGGCAATGCCGCCCTCGTCCGGGCCTTTCATCTGGCGAGTAGTGCTGAAGCCAGACCTGGTCGGGCGTGGTTCTGCATGATCATCTCCCATGGGAGAACCCCCGGCCGGGAGGATCCGGCCGGGGCCGACCTCGCGCGGCTAGCCCGCGATGACGAAACCCCTGGTGGGCTGCTGAAGGTCGGCAGCGGCCACGCGGGCGCGGACGGCGTCAGTGATGTCCCGCTGGTCGACGGGGTCGACTACCCGCCAGGCCCCTGCGCGGTTCCACGGGTCCACCGGTACGAAGACCCCCGGGATCCCGTACTTGCGCATCGAGTCGTGCAGTGACGAGACGTCGATCGCGTCCATGGGCTCTCCTTACGTCGGAAGGCTGTCGAGCCTATTCACCGCCGCCGCCGCTGGTGGCGCAGTTGCCGGGGTTGATCGGGCCGCACCCACCGGGCTTCTGGGTGTGCGAGCAGTTGGCGGCAACCGTGACGAGCGGCTTCTCCGGCCCCGTCCAGAGTTCGGCGTCGGGGGTGTAGCCCGCCTGTTCGATGAGGGCCATGGTGCGCGTGATGACGTTCGGGTCGTGGCGGGACGCGTCGGGACGCTCGGGGTAGTGGTGGACGGTGCGACCGAGGCGGCTGCACAGGCTCGCGTACATGTACGTGTGGAGGATGAGGGCGTGCCACCCCTCGTCGACCTCGCGGGTGGGCGCGATGCGCACCGTCGGGAACAGGCTGGCGGCGTGCACGAACTTGAGGGCCTCGACGACGATCCGGTCAGCCATCGAGGCATCCACGCCGGGGTTGTTGTCGAGGACCGTGTGCATCACGCCGTTGAACGCCGCATCGCTCAACAGGGCCCGGGCTCCGGGCGGGTTGCCGGGCTCGGGGCTGGACGAGCAGGGCGTCGGGTTGCCGTCCTGCGGCTGGTTCTTGCAGGCCATGGGGTCTCCTTCTGGTGGATTGCCGATGGTGCGTGGACCCGCCTCATGGGGGCGGGAGTCAGTAGGTGACCTTCTTCATCGAGGCACCCCGGGCGTCGGCTCGTCGATGAACAGGTACAGAGGGAGCACCCCGCGCGCGGCGGCGCACTCCTGGTGGGCGTAGATGTGGACACCGCCGTGCTGCTCGCTGCGCTGCGTACGGACGCACGCGTCGGCGTACGGCTTGGGACAGTACGTGCAGGGCCGTGGCCTGCGTGTTCGCGTCGCCATGACCAGGACGGTAGGCCGACCATTCGCTTGGCTGCCGACCGATTGAGCCGGATTGCGCGAGTCTCCCGGGGGCTTTCGCCGGATTGCTCAGATCGCCCTGAGAGACGCCCGGACACGGCCGATGAGCCGCTGTGCCCGGAGACCGGAGACCGCGGCCGCCGCGAGCTGGTCCCAGACGCGGGTGTAGAGGGCGAGGTCGTCGGATGTGTCGTACTGGAGCTCGGTGTTGATGGTCTCGACGATGACCCGCTGCTCGTCGAAGATCCAGAATCCGTGTTTCGGCGTGAGCGGCATGACGGCCCGCAGGGGCACGATGCCGAGCTCGACGGTCGACATGCCGATGAGGCCGACGAGCCGGTCCAGTTGCCCGGCCATCGTGTCGGCGGTGCCCACGTGGGCGTACAGCGCGGCTTCCCAGATCAGGACGCGGAACAGCTTGCCCGGTTCGTACAGGACTTCCTGCCGGCGCATGCGGGATTGGACAGCGGCCTCGGTGTCCCGGGGCGAGCGCATCAGGGCCGCGTTCTGCACGAGGAGGTGCCGGGCGTAGTCCGCCGTCTGGAACAGGCCCGGGATCACGCTCGTCTCGTAGCCGCGGGCCGTGGCGGTGCGTCGGTACTCGGCGACGTACCGGTCCTGCACGGGCGCGTGGCCGGCGGAGAGCTGGCGGCGCCAGCTCCGGTCCTGTGACTCCAGGCCCCGGAGGCGCGTGAGGAGCCCGGCGAGGGCGTCGGGTCGCGTGGCGTTCGCCCAGGTCTCCAGGTCCTCGGAAGTGGGCTTCTGCTTGCCGTTCTGGAGGCGGGAGACCTTCGACTCCTGCCAGCCGAGGCGGAGGGCGAAGTCCTTCTGGTTCAGGCCGGTCTCGGCGCGGAGCTCGCGGAGCCGCGCGCCGAGGGCCTCGCGGCTGCTCTGGAGATCCGACGTCACGCGGTGGACCGTACCGCCGCCCAGACCTCGGCAGTAGGCGCAGAGGCCGCCTGCGCGGCGTCGCGCGCCTTGCACGCGGCGAGGACGGTGGTCGGGTCGGTGATGGCCTCGACGCCGACCGTGGTGTCCGTGTCGTCGATGTGCATCCGGACGAGGGTGCGCGAGTCGAAGAGCCAGAAGTCCCAGTCCGGCACCCCGAGGCGCTCGGCCTCGGCGCGGGCCAGGACGCGGATGTCCTCGCCTGCCGCAACGTTGCCGGCGGCGGCCGCCATGAGGAACCGTTGCCCGTCCGTGGGCGGATCGTCGATCAGGCGGACGCGCGCGAACCGCGCGCCCTCCTCGGCCTTGGCCCGCACGTTCACGTTCCACGGGTGATCCGGCTCCGGCGCCGGGTCGATGCCGCGCATGAACGCCTGGAAGCGGGCGCCGGTCCGGTCAGTGGCGTAGCCGCGGCGGGTCTCCAACCGGAACGCGCTGTGCTGGAACTCGGCGAACAGGTGGGTGATCTCCTCGAAGGGGATCAGCGGGGGCACAGTCACTCCTTGGGGGCGAAGCGGCTCAGCAGCTCGCGGGGGATGACGACGGCGGTCTCGGCGACGCCGAGGTCGCGGAGCTGCGCGCGGTGCTCGGCGTCGATCTCGTCGCCTTGGACGACGAGGTCTCCGGTCTCGACCACTTCGTACAGGGTGGGGCAGTTGCCGTGCTCGCTGGTGGTACCGATGAACCTGAGCGTCATGGTGGGCTCCGTCCTCGTCGGGTGGCGTCCCAGCATGCTCGGAACCTGCGCCACGCGCCGGCGAGTTGCGCGAGATTGCGCGGAGACCGCGTGCCCTTCCATCACGCAGCAGCAGCAGCCCCGCGTGTAGTCCGCAGCGTGGCGGCCAGGGCCAGGACGCTCAGGGCGAACATCGTGATGCCCAGGGGGACGTGGAAGGCCGGCAGGTGTGCGACGCCGAGTACCACCTGTACCGAGGCGAGCACGAGGAAGCCGGTGGCGTAGAGGATCGGGCGGGGGGAAGCTCCGCCCGGCTTCCACGCCAGGATCGCGGCGAGCACGTACAGCATCGACGCGCCGTACATCACCCTCGATCCGACCTCGTGCAGCTGGTAGCCGAGGGACCCGGACAGCAGCATCCCGGCGGTGACCGACTGGAAGAAGAGGGACAGGGTCTGCAGCGCGACCGCGACCTGCGAGAACGTGAACCTGCCCGGTGCCGGAGTCGTCTGGACGGCCATGATGTGGTCCCTTCTTCTGCCTCGCGGCGGTGGATCGGTACTCTCTCGGCAGTCCGACGACGCAGCCCCGCGAAATGTGAGGTGAGGTGTCGGGCTCACGGGGAAACGGGGAGCGGTCGCGCGTATGAGTACACAGTCCGAGGTGGAAACGGGCCCGGTCTTCGGTGAGCGGCGCCATCTGATCAATCTCTGCTACCGGCTGCTCGGTTCGCTCGCCGAGGCCGAGGACGCCGTACAGGAGACGTACACCCGCTGGTACGCGATGACGCCGCGGGAACAGGCGGCCATCACGACGCCCGGCGCCTGGCTGACGACGGTGGCCGGCCGCGTCTGCCTCGACGTGCTCGGCTCGGCGCGGGCCCGGCGCGAGCGGTACGTCGGCGCCTGGATACCCGAGCCGCTCCCCGACCGCGCCGAGTGGGCCGGCGGGGGCGACCCCGCCGACCGGATCGCCCTGGACGAGTCGGTGAGCATGGCCTTCCTCGTCGTCCTGGAGTCGATGACACCGGCCGAACGCGTGGCGTTCGTCCTCCACGACGTCTTCCGCTACCCCTTCGCGGAGATCGCCGAGATCATCGGGCGGACGCCCGCCGCCTGCCGCCAGCTGGCGACCTCGGCCCGGCGGCGCGTCAGCGCCGCGCGGACGCCGGCGGCGCCCTCGGCCGGGCAGGCCGGCCTGGTGCGGCACTTCAAGGAGGCGTGGGAGGCCCGGGACATCGAGGCCCTCGTCGGCCTCCTCGACCCCGACGCCGCGATGGTCGCCGACGGCGGCGGTCTGGTCGGCACCGTCCTGGAGCCGGTCGTGGGCGGCGAGAACATCGCCGCGTACCTGATCCACATCGCCGACAAGGCGCCGGGGCTGAAGCTCCTGGAGCGGACGGTCAACGGCGTGCCGGGGCTCGTCGCGCAGCACACCGGCATGACCGTGACCGTGGCCGCCTTCGAGCTCGACGGCGACCGCGTCACCCGCATCTGGGCGGTCCGCAACCCGGAGAAGCTCCGCGCGTGGACGGGGACCGGGCCGGTCTGACCTCCGCGCGTGGACGGGGACCGGGCCGGTCTGACCTCCGCGCGTGGACGGGGACCGGGCCGGTCTGACCTCCGCGCGTGGACGGGGACCGGGCCGGTCTGACCTCCGCGGGGCCATCCTGTAGAACATACGGGTGAGTCAGAGCAGCAACCCGGCCCCACCCCCGCCCCGCCGCCGCAACCAGGCCGCCCCGCCCCGCGAGGACGTGCTCGCCGCGGCCATGGACACCATCGCCGAGCGCGGGCTCGACGGGCTCACCATGGCCGGGCTCGGGCGGCAGGTCGGGATGAGCAGCGGGCACCTGCTCTACTACTTCCGCACCAAGGACGAGCTGCTGCTCCAGACCCTGGAGTGGAGCGAGGGGCGGCTCGGCGCCGCGCGGAGCGCGCTGCTCGCCCGGCCGGGGACCGCGCGCGAGCGGCTCGACGGGTACGTCGACGTGTACGTGCCCGACGGGCCGCGCGACCCGCACTGGACCCTGTGGCTGGAGGTCTGGAACCGCTCGCAGAACGCCGACGACGACGCCCGCACCCGGCAGGCCGCCATCGAGGGGGCCTGGCACCGGGACCTCGTCGCGATCCTCGCCGAGGGGGTCTCGCGCGGGGAGTTCCGGGCGGTCGACCCGGACCGGTTCGCCACCCGTACGAGGGCTTTGCTCGACGGCTTCAGTGTGCATGTGGCCGTCGGGATCCCGGGCACCGGGCGGGACCAAGTCCTTGCCCACGTAAGGGAGTTCATCGAGCAGGACCTGGTCCCGCGACCGTAACGCACGTAAGTACACAGGATCGTTGTCCGCTACAGCCTTGTTGCCCGTGCGGGAACTCCGGCACGGTTCCGGTCCATGGGACGAGAGCACTGGAAGAAGATCTGGGTCGGCTCGGCCGGCAACATGGTCGAGTGGTTCGACTGGTTCGTGTACGCGAGCTTCGCCACCTACTTCGCGGGGTCCTTCTTCCCCGAGGGGAACGACACCGCCAAACTCATGAACACCGCCGGCATCTTCGCCGTCGGCTTCTTCATGCGGCCCGTCGGCGGCTGGCTCCTCGGCCGGGTCGGCGACCGCAAGGGCCGCAAGGCGGCGCTCACCCTCACCGTCACCCTGATGTCCGCCTCGGCGCTCCTCATCGCCGTCGCCCCCACCTACGCCGTCGCCGGCTACGGCGGCGCCGCCGTCCTCCTGATCGCCCGCCTCCTCCAGGGCCTCTCCGTCGGCGGCGAGTACGCCGCCAGCGCCACCTACCTCACGGAGGCCTCGGCGCCCGAGCACCGCGGCTTCGCCTCCAGCTTCCAGTACGTGTCGATGACCGCCGGCCAGATCCTCGGCCTCGGCCTGCTGATCGTCCTCCAGCACACGATGTCCAGCGAGGCCCTGCACAGCTGGGGCTGGCGCATCCCCTTCATCGTGGGCGCCCTCGGCGCGGCCGTCGTCTTCTACCTGCGGCGCACGATGCTGGAGACCGAGGTGTACGAGGAGAGCGCGGGCGACGGCGTCGCCGCGGGCGAGCAGGGCACCCTCAAGGCGCTCTGGGCGCACCGGCGCGAGGCCTTCCTCGTCGTCGCCCTCACCATGGGCGGGACCGTGGCCTACTACACGTACACGACCTACCTGACCAAGTACCTCTCCAACTCCGCCGGCCTCCCCAAGCAGACCGCGACCCTGGTCTCCTTCTGCGCCCTGATCGTCTTCGCCTGCCTCCAGCCGCTGGCCGGCCGGCTCTCCGACCGGATCGGCCGCCGCCCGCTCCTCATCACCTTCGCGGTCGGCTCCACGCTCCTCAGCGTGCCGATCCTGGCGATGCTGAAGCACGCGGGCTCCTTCTGGCCGGCCCTCGGCCTCTCCCTGCTCGCCCTGCTCGTCGTCACCGGCTACACCTCCATCAACGCCTGCGTGAAGGCCGAGCTCTTCCCGACCGGCATCCGCGCCCTCGGCGTCGCCCTCCCGTACGCCATCGCCAACGCGCTCTTCGGCGGGACCGCCGAGTACGTCGCGCTGTGGTTCAAGGACGCGGGCATCGAATCCGGCTTCTCCTGGTACGTGGCGGGCTGCGCGGCCGTCTCCCTGGTCGTCTATCTCGCGATGCGGGAGACCCGGGACATCGACCTGGGCCGGGTCGGCGCCTCCGGATCCGGCGGCCCCGACACCCTGCCCGGCCAGAAACGAGATCAGCTGCCCGTATCGTGAGATCGCCGTCCCGGCGGCTCCCCACCTGTGTCAGACTTCCGGCGTGCTTGCTACCACGATGATTATCGGCAGCGGCGCGCCGGTCCGCAGTGGCCACTGATCCGCGGCACAACCACCCGCGGCAGTGGACACCGTGCCTCAGACCCGCGCGCAGACCTCTCGCACCCGCGAGGGGTTTTTTCGTTTTCCGGCCCCACCCATGCCGGAAACGGACAGCGCGTGAGAATGGGGGCAAGTGGATCCAGACCTTCCGGAGCCACATCCGACAGGAGCCATCACAGTCATGACCACGGAGAACGGCGAGAGCCCGCGCCTCGACGACCGCCATGTCGACGACAGCTTCCACGTCTTCGACACCACGCTGCGCGACGGAGCGCAGCGTGAGGGCATCAACCTCACCGTCGCCGACAAGCTGACCATCGCGCGCCACCTCGACGACTTCGGCGTGGGCTTCATCGAGGGCGGCTGGCCCGGCGCCAACCCGCGCGACACGGAGTTCTTCGCCCGCGCCCGCCAGGAGATCGCGTTCAAGAACGCGCAGCTCGTGGCCTTCGGCGCCACCCGCAGGGCCGGCGGCAACGCGGCCGAGGACCCCCAGGTCAAGGCGCTGCTCGACTCCGGCGCCCCGGTGATCACCCTCGTCGCCAAGTCGCACGACCGGCACGTCGAGCTCGCCCTGCGCACCACGCTCGACGAGAACCTGGAGATGGTCCGCGACACCGTCTCCCACCTGACCTCCCAGGGCCGCCGCGTCTTCGTCGACTGCGAGCACTTCTTCGACGGCTACAAGGCCGACCCCGACTACGCCAAGGCCGTCGTCCGCGCCGCGCACGAGTCCGGCGCCGACGTCGTCATCCTCTGCGACACCAACGGCGGCATGCTCCCCGCCCAGATCCAGGCCGTCGTCGCCACCGTCCTCGCCGACACCGGCGCCCGCCTCGGCATCCACGCCCAGGACGACACCGGCTGCGCCGTCGCCAACACCCTCGCCGCCGTCGACGCGGGCGCCACCCATGTGCAGTGCACCGCCAACGGCTACGGCGAGCGGGTCGGCAACGCCAACCTCTTCCCCGTCGTCGCGGCCCTGGAGCTCAAGTACGGCAAGACGGTCCTCCCCGAGGGCGCGCTCGCCGAGATGACCCGGATCTCGCACGCCATCGCCGAGGTCGTCAACCTCACGCCCTCCACCCACCAGCCGTACGTCGGCGTCTCCGCCTTCGCGCACAAGGCCGGGCTGCACGCCTCCGCCATCAAGGTCGACCCCGACCTCTACCAGCACATCGACCCCGAGCTCGTCGGCAACACCATGCGGATGCTCGTCTCCGACATGGCCGGCCGCGCCTCGATCGAGCTCAAGGGCAAGGAGCTCGGCGTCGACCTGGGCGGCGACCGCGCGCTCGTCGCCCGCGTCGTCGAGCGGGTCAAGGAGCGCGAACTCCAGGGCTACACGTACGAGGCCGCCGACGCCTCCTTCGAGCTGCTGCTCCGCGAGGAGGCCGAGGGCCGCGCCCGCCGCTACTTCCGTACGGAGTCCTGGCGCGCGATCGTCGAGGACCGCCCCGACGGCACCCACGCCAACGAGGCCACCGTGAAGCTCTGGGCCAAGGGCGAGCGGATCGTCGCCACCGCCGAGGGCAACGGCCCGGTCAACGCCCTCGACCTGGCGATGCGGGTGGCCCTGGAACGGATCTACCCGCAGCTCGCCAAGTTCGAGCTCGTCGACTACAAGGTCCGGATCCTGGAGGGCCGCCACGGCACCGAATCCACGACCCGCGTCCTGATCACGACCAGCGACGGCAACGGCGAGTGGGCCACGGTCGGCGTCGGCGAGAACGTCATCGCGGCCTCCTGGCAGGCCCTGGAGGACGCCTTCACGTACGGGCTCCTCCGGGCCGGGATCGACCCCGCCGAGTAAACCGGATCGGCCACCTATGTCTTGTTTGTTGCCATTCGGGTAGCTTCGATACATGAGGACCAGGCCGCTCACCGCACTCTCGGCCCTCGCCGGGCTGATGCTCCTGCTGCTCCTGGCCCTGGCCCCCTCCGTGGGCGCCAGGGCCACCGGGGTCTCCGACGCGGCCGCCGCCCTGAAACAGGGCCCGGTGTACGTCGACCCGGGCGCCGCCGGCCAGCTGTCGAAGGCCGACGCGGACGCCCTCGCCCGGAAGATCAAGGACGCGGACAAGCCGCTCTTCATGGCCGTCCTGCCGGCGAACGCCGAGTTCCCGCCGAAGGGCCTCATCGACAACCTGCGGGCCCAGACCGGCGCCGCAGGCCTGTACGCGGTGCGCCTCGGCGACCGGTTCGACGCGGGTGTCGACCCCTCCGTGATGTCCCCCGCCGCCGTGCAGAACCTCGTCACCTCCGTCGACCGGCCCGGCGCCGACGCGGCCACCGAGCTCAACAACTTCGCCGACCAGGCCCTCCCCGCCATGCGTGGCTCCGCCCCTTCCACCTGGGGCGCCGTCGGCAAGGACTCCGGGGTCCCCGTCGCCGGACTCGTCACCCTCGGCGCGGTCGTCGCCCTGAGCGGCGGAGCCGCCTACACCGTCGTCCGCCGCAAGAGGCTCCGCAAGGAGGCCGAGGAGCGCGAGGCCCTCGACAAGCTGCGGGTCGTCGTCGACGAGGACATCACCGCCTTCGGCGAGGAGCTCGAACGTCTCGACTTCCACCCCGCCGAGCCCGGCGCCGACGACGCCCGGCGCGGAGACTACGAACGCGCCCTCGACTCGTACGACGACGCCAAGTCCCTCATGGGCTCCGCGGCCCACCCGCACGACGTCCGCGCGGTCACCAAGGCCCTGGACGACGGCCGCTTCTCCCTCGCCCTCCTCGCCGCCCGCCGCGAGTCCCGCCCGCTGCCCGAGCGGCGCGCCCCCTGCTTCTTCGACCCGCGCCACGGCCCCTCCACCGAGGACCGCGACTGGACGCCGGCCGGCAGCGCCACCCGCCAGGTCCCGGTCTGCGCCGCCGACGCCGCCCGCCTCGACGACGGCCTCGACCCCCTCACCCGCACCGTCGACACGGACACGGGCCGCCGCCCCTACTGGGAGGCGGGCCCCGCCTACGGTCCCTGGGCCGGCGGCTACTTCGGCGGCGGCCTCCTCCCCGGCCTCCTCGTCGGCACCATGCTCGGCTCCGCGCTCTCCACCCCGGCGTACGCCGCCGAGTACGGGGGCGGCGACTTCTCCGGAGGCGACTTCTCGGGCGGCGACTTCTCCGGTGGGGACTTCTCCGGCGGCGACTTCGGCTCGGGCGGCGGCTTCGGCGGCGGCGACTTCGGCGGAGGCGGCGGATTCGACGGCGGCGGCGGTTTCTGACCGCGGCATCTCCGGGCCGGACGACTCCCGCGCGTTGAACGCGTTGAGTAAACGTGCCCGCACGAACGGTGATCGGTGACAGTGCTCGCGGCGGTGCGGCCCGCGCCGCCGCGAGCACACGAAAGGTCGCACCACCGTGCCGAACAGCATCACCGCACCGCTGGACGTCGACGGCCTGATCTGCGTCGAACCCCCCTACTTCGCCCTCCGCGACCTGCGCGGGGACGCGCCCGGCGAGGTCTCCGCCGAGATAGCCGTCGAGGCCGACGCCGGCCGCCAGGCCACCCCGATCGGCATCTCCGAGATCGGCCGCCACCTCGCGATCGCCGGACTCTGCGCCGCCGCCACCGTCAACCCCCGCGAGGGCCGCCACTTCTACCTGGCCCGCGCGGCCAAGGGCAGCTGGCACGCCCCCGCCACGCCGCAGGGCGCACCGGCGGCCGACGGGCTGACCGGCAGGGCCAGCGCCTTCTTCGCCTCCCCCCGACGCGCGGTGGCGGCCACCCGCCTCACCGACCGGGACGGCACGCTCCTCGCCACCCTCGACGTCGAGTACGACGTGCTCGCACAGCCCGTCTTCGAACGGGTCCTCGGCGACCGGGTCCCCGACGTCCCGGTCACCGTCAACCCGTACTCCCTGCCCATGCCCCTGCGGGAGCCGGAGGTCCGGGGCGGCCACGGAACGGCCACGCTGACCGTCACCCCCGAGATGTGCCCCGGCCACTTCGCCGGCCATCCGGTGCTCCCCGTCGCCACGCTCTCCGTCGGCATGACCACGCTCATCGACCACACCGTCGCCGCGCGCGGCCGCCATCTCCGGTGGCTGCCCGTCACCTGGTTCCTCAGCGCCGACAAGCTGGTGCACGCGGGCGAGACCGTCGTCTTCGAGGGCGAGGTCACCGCTGCCGCGGAGGACCCGAAGGGCGCCCTCGGCGCGGCCGGCGCCGCCGCCTCGTTCCGGGGCACCGCGCGGGTGGGCTCCGAGACCGTCGCGGAGGCCGGCGTCGAACTCGTCCTCGTCGACGACGGCGCCCCCGGGCCCGTGCGGGCCGCACCGCTGCCCGCCTCCCGACCGGCTCCGCACTCCTGACCGTGCGTCCTGCCAGCAGCACGACGCGCCGGCACGCGCGGATCGTCTCGGTCGCGGCGTACCACCCGGTCCGCTCCGTCGGCAACGCCGAACTCATCGACGACCACCGTCTCGACTCCACCGACGCGTGGATCCGCGCCCGCACCGGCATCGGCGCGCGCGGCCTCGCGGCCCCGCACGAGACCCTCGCCTTCATGGGGGCGCGGGCGGCCGAACGGGCCGTGCGGCGGGCGGGCCTCGGGGCGGGCGACATCGACTGCGTCCTCGCCGCCACGATGAGCCACCTCACGGGCGGCACCTCGCTCGCCCGGGAGATCGCCGACCGGCTCGACCCGGTGCCGCGCGCCGCCCTGGACGTCTCCGCCGCCTGCGCCGGCTTCGCCACCGGCCTCGAACTGGCCCGCTGCCTGGTCTCCGGAGGCGTGTACGGCCGCGTCCTGCTCGTGGGGGCCGAGCGGATGTCCGACATCGTCGAGGCCGCCGACCGCACCACCAGCGTCATCTTCGGCGACGGCGCCGGCGCGGTGGTCGTCGGCGCCGCCGACGAGCCCGGGATCTCGGCCGCCGCCTGGGGCAGCGACGGGGCACAGGGCGATCTGCTCAGCCGGGCGCCCGGCGACCCCCGGCACCCGCCGGAGGGCAGCACCGGACCTCCGTACCTGCGGATGCGCGGTCCCGAGCTGTACCGCTGGGTCATGGCCCACGTGCCCGACAACGCGCGGCAGGCCCTGAAGCGGGCCGGGATCGCCGCGGGGGAGCTCGACGCCTTCATCCCGCACCAGGCCAACGACCGCATGATCACCGGTCTGGCCAAGGCGCTCGGACTGCCCCCGACCGTGGCCGTGGCCAGGGACGTGGTCCGGCGCGGCAACACCTCCGCGGCCTCGATCCCGCTGGCCATGGAGGCCTTGCTGAGCGAACGGCCCGAACTCTCCGGGGGCCTCGCCCTCTTGTCGGGCTTCGGCGCCGGCGTCGCGTACGCCGCCCAAGTGGTCAGGCTGCCGTGAGGGGAGGGCTCCCGGGAGGGGGGGGGGCAGGTTCATCCCGGGGCGACGGCGTCACCATGGACAGGACGGACGCGGACCGGACGGACGCGGAAGAGAAGGAGGACGGGGTCGTGACCACTCGACGTACGGGTCATCTGCTGAACGGTCTGCTCGCCGAGGCGCGGTGGAGC
The DNA here is from genome assembly GCF_055581845.1 of Streptomyces sp. NPDC042346. Taxonomy (NCBI): domain Bacteria; kingdom Bacillati; phylum Actinomycetota; class Actinomycetes; order Kitasatosporales; family Streptomycetaceae; genus Streptomyces; species Streptomyces sp. NPDC042346. The sequence goes on from NZ_JBVJEH010000001.1 coordinate 1,639,643, forward strand.
GCCGGCGACCTCGCGCGGGCGGTGAACGCCCTCGGCACCCGGCAGGGCATCCCCCTGCGGTACGACCGCTCGGCGGTCGCGCACTGGATGGCGGGTTCCTTCCCCCGCCCGCCGGCGGGCGAACTGGCGGCGCAGGCGCTGAGCCAACGCCTCGACCGGGTGGTGACGCCCGAGGAGACCGGGCTCGTCAGGGCCCGGGGCGGCGCGGGGGCCGAGGTTGCCGCTCCGCCGGCCCGGGCCGACCCGGTGCGGGAGCTGATGGCGCTCTGCCGGAGCGACGCCAGCCCCACGCGCCGCGGCCTGCTCGCCGAGATCGTGTACGACGCGGCCTACGTCCCACCGCCGGGACGCCGTGCCGGTACGGGGCGGCCGGCGCCCCGCATGACCCACCGGGCGGGCGCCGGGGACGTCGAACTGATGCGGCGGCTGACCCAGGTCTTCAGCGACCTCGCCGCCGCCCACGGCGGCGGGCACGCCAGGACCGCGCTCGCCGCCTATCTCGGCGACGACGTGGCCCGGGCGCTGCGCTCCACCGCCCCGCCCGGGCTGCGCGCCGAACTGTTCACCAGCGCGGCGCAGTTGACCCACGTCCTGGCCGCGTCGACGGACGACGCGGGCCGGGCGGGGCTCGCCCAGCGGTACTACCGGCTGGCCCTGGGGCTCGCGGCCGAGGCGGAGGACCTGCGGATGCGCGCGATCGTGCTGCGCTCGCTGAGCGCCCAGGCGGCCCGGCTCGGGCACCGGGGGAGCGCGGCGGCCTACGCGGACGAGGCCGTGCGCGCGGCCCGGGCCACCGGGGACGACGTCACCGTCTCCTTCGCGCTGGTCCAGCGCTCGCTCACGTACGCCCTCAAGCGGGAGGAGCGGGCGGCGCGGGCCGACATGGCCGCCGCGGAGCGGCTGCACGACCGGGCCACGGCCCGGCCCGGCCCCTTCACGGCCTATCCGCGCTCCGGCCTCGACTACCAGCGGGCGGAGGTCTTCCACGCCCTGGGGCAGCGGAAGGACGCCGTGCGGGCGCTGCGCGAGGCCGTCGCCCTGCGCCCGCCGGACCAGCATCGCGCCCACGCGCTCACCCAGGCGCGGCTCGCCGAGGTCCTGCTCGGCGACGGGGAGACGGAGGAGGCCTTCGACCACTGGAACCTCTTCCTCGACCACTACCCGCACATCCGGTCGGCCCGCGCCGAACAGGCCCTCGCCCGCCTGCACTACGGCCTGAGCACCGTGCCCCACCAGGCCGACGGGGCGGCGCTCAGGGAACGGGCCAGCGCCCTGGCGCGCACGCGGAGAACATCAGAGGAGTGACAACTCGGGCAAAAGGGATCGTCCATGGGGCAGAGGTATCACGCGGCGCGGTGGGGGTGCGGCAGGCCAGCGCGAGAAGGATCATGCGATTTTATGAGCATCTGAAATGGCCGGAGGGCGGCCGGAATTCGGCTCAGACCAGCGGCTTCACCGACATCAGCAGGTGTCGGTGGGTCGGGTGCTCGCCGTCGGTGAGCAGGGCCCGCTGGCCGGGGCCGAGGAGGTGGAAGCGGACCTCCGGGGCGTCCAGGGAGGTCAGCGCGTCCAGGAGGTAGCCCGGGTTGAAGGCGACCGTCATGGAGTCCGTCCCGGCGAGGGTGCCCGGGAGCTGCTGGGAGGCCACGTCGTCCTCGTACCCCGCCTGGAGGTGGACGCCCGAGGCGCTGAAGGTCAGTTGGACCGGGCTGTCGCCCTCGGCGACCACCGCCACCCGCTTCACGGCCTCGGTCAGCGGCGCCCGCTCCGTGACCGCCAGGGCGTGGTCCCCGAGGGCGAACAGCTTGTCGTGGCGGGGGAGCCGGCCGTCCAGCAGTCGCGTGGTGGTGCGCAGGCCCGCGCTCTCGAAGCCGATCGAGCCGGCGTCGAGCGCGAGGCGGGCCGGGCCGCCGCCCGCGAGGGAGCGGGCGATCTCGGTCAGGCGCCGGGCCGGGACGACCACATCGGCGGGCTCCGGGTGGGCGTCGCCCTCGGGCTTCCACTCCAGCGTGCGCACCGCGTACCGGTAGCGGTCGGTGGCGGCCAGGGTCATGGCCGGGCCGTCCAGGGCGAGCCGTATCCCGGTCAGGACCGGGAGGGAGTCGTCCCGGCCGGCCGCCACGGCCACCTGCGCGACCGCCGAGGCGAAGGCGTCGCCGTCGACCAGGCCGCGCACCTCGGGCAGCGCGGGCGCGGCCGGGTAGTCGTCGAGCGGCAGCAGCGAGAGGCCGAAGCGGGCGTCCCCGGAGGTCACCGTGAGGCGGGCGCCCTCCACGGCGAGCTCCGCGTGCCCCCGGGGGAGCACCTTGCAGATGTCGAGGAGCCGGCGGCCGAGTACCAGGGCCCGGCCCTCGGCGAGGGTGTCGGCCTCGACCTCGACGCGGGCGGAGGCCTCGTGGTCGAGGCCGGAGACCCGCAGCCGGCCCTCCGACGCCTCCAGGAGCAGACCGCCGAGGACGGGCATCGGCGAACGGGCGGGGAGGACGCGCGCGGCCCAGGCCACGGCGTCGGTCAAGGTGCTGCTGTCGATACGGAATTCCATGCCGCCGACGCTAGCGACCGCCACTGACAACGGTGTTGACCAGCAGTTTCAGGCGCCCTTCGGCGAGGTCGGGCAGGAGCCGGTCGCTGCCTTCGAGGGTGGCGAGGCCGTGCAGGGTGCTCCAGACGAGTTCGGCGAGGGTGCCGGGCGCGCGCCCGCCCGCCAGCGGTCCGACGACGTGCAGGAACTCGGCGAAGGCGGCCTTGAGGATCGCGGGCGAGTCCTCGGTGGCGAACTCCAGGGCGGTGCGCCGGACGAACATCGCCTCGTACAGCGCGGGGTGGGCGCGGGCGAAGGCGAGGTAGGCGGCGGCGAGGGCGGCGAGTCCCTCCGCCGGGCCGGCGGCGCCGGTGCGGGCGGTCCGCAGGGCGGTCGTCAGTTCCTCGATGCCCTGGGCCGCGACGGCCGTGACGATGGCCTCCATGCCCGTGAAGTGGCTGTAGAGGACGGGCTGGCTGTAGGCGACCCGCTCGGAGAGGCGGCGGGTGGTCACGGCGGCCCATCCCTCCGCTTCGGCGAGTGCGCGGGCGGCGTCGACGATCAGACGGTGGCGTTCGGCTCGTTCGCGCCCTCGGCGCTGCTGGTGCAGGGGCATACCGGAACGCTAGCACTGCTAGACAAGAGAGCGGTGGTAGGTCTAGCGTTGCCACCAGTCCTAGCGCCGCTAGATCGGCGCCAGATCGATGTTCTGGGGGATCCATGAACCTGCACCGCGTCACCACCGTCCTGTCCGTGCTCCTCGGCCTCGCCTGCCTCTGGTTCGGCATCAACTTCCTGTTCGCCCCGGAGACGGCCGCCGCCGGCTTCGGCATCCCCTCCTGGCCCGAGGGCGACGCCGCCGGATACTTCGCGGTCAAGGCGGTCCGCGACCTCGCCAACGGCGCGATCGTGCTCACCCTGCTCGCCCTCGGCAAGCGCCGCCCGCTGGCCTGGGTGATGCTGCTCCTCGCGATCGTCCCCTTCGGGGACTCCCTCGCCGTCCTCGCCCACGGAGGCGGATACGCCGCCGCGCTCGGCATCCACGCGGCGACCGGCGTCGTGGTCCTCCTCACCGCCGGCCTGCTCTTCCGGACGTCCCGGGACGGAGTCGGGACGAACTCGGCCGCGCGGGAAGGGAATCACGCCCTCCGCGGTTCTACGGTCTGACTGATCACGCCACGGCACCCAGGGGGAGAGAGCACGATGAGCGACGTCCGCGTCCACGGCACGGTGGAGCCCGGATTCGAGTCCGTACGAGAGGTGTTCGCGGAGATCGCCGCGCACGAGGCGCGGGACGGCGGTGCACAGCTCGCCGTCCACCACCGCGGCCGTCTCGTCGTCGACCTCTGGGGCGGTGACGGCGTCGACGGGGACTCCCTGCTCGGGCTCTACTCCTCCTCCAAGGGCGCCATGGCCCTGGTCACCGCCCTCCTCGTCCAGGAGGGCGCCCTCGACCTGGACCGCGAGGTCGCCTCCTGGTGGCCCGAGTTCGCCGCCGAGGGCAAGGCGGGGATCACGCTCCGCCAGCTGCTCGCCCACCGCTCCGGTGTGATCGGCGCCGACGGCGGCCTCTCCGCCGAGGAGCTCGCCGACGACCGGCTGATCGCCGCCCGCCTCGCGGGCCAGCGCCCGTTCTGGGAGCCGGACACCGGGCACGGCTACCACGCCACGGTCATCGGCGCCCTGGTCGGCGAGGTGGTCCTGCGGGCCACCGGCCGGACGGTCCAGGACCTGTACGAGGAGCGGGTCCGGGCCCCGTACGGCATCGACTACCACCTCGGCCTGCCCGAGGAGCTGGAGCCCCGCTTCCGTACGGCCCTGCCGATGCTGCCCACCCCTGCCGAGCAGGCGCTCCTCGCGGAGAACCCGATCGCCCCGGACAGCCTCATGGCCATCGCGTTCAACTTCCACGCCGACCCGCCCTTCGACATCGTCGGCTACGCCAACTCCCGGGCGGTACGGGAGCGGGCGCCGCTCTCCGGCGGCGGCATCGGCACCGCGCGCGGCCTCTCCCGGATGTACGCGACGATCGCGGGCGAGCTCGACGGCCGGCCCCCGCTCCTCGCGCCGGGCACCCTGGCCGAGGTCGCCCGGATCCACTCGGCGGGCAAGGACCTGGTCACGGGGGAGGAGAACGCCTTCGGGCTCGGCTTCGTCCCGCTCGCCACCCGCTACCCGTCCCTGAGCCCGGCCGCCGTCGGCCACAGCGGCGCCCCCGGCTCGCAGGCCTTCGCCGACCCGGCGACCGGCCTCGCCTACAGCTACGCGCGCCGCCGCTTCGCCTTCGCCGGAGGCCCGGGCGCCGCCGAGAACGACCGGCTGGTCCCGGCCGTCGTCGAGGCGGCGGCGAAGGCGGTCTGACCGGCCCCGTACCCGCACGAACGCCGAGCGCCCGCCTTCCGCTGCTGCGGAGGGCGGGCGCGCTCGTGTGTCCGGTCGATCAGACGGCGTGAACCGGTCGGCCGGGTGACCGGTCGATCAGGCGGCGGCCTTGATCGCGGAGATGTCGAAGTTCAGCTTGACCTTGTCGCTGACCATCACGCCACCGGTCTCCAGGGCGGCGTTCCAGGTCAGGCCCCACGCGGAGCGCAGGATCTCGGCCGAGCCCTCGAAGCCGACGCGCTCGTTGCCGTAGACGTCCGTGGCCGTGCCGTTGAACTCCAGGTCGATGGCGAGCGGCTTCGTGACGTCCTTGATCGTCAGGTCGCCGGTGACCCGGTACTTGTCGCCGCCGAGCTGCTCGGCCTGCGTCGAGCGGAAGGTCATCAGCGGGAACTGCTCGGCGTCGAAGAAGTCGCCGCTGCGCAGGTGGCCGTCGCGGTCGCCGATGCCCGTGTCGATGGAGGCGATCTTGACCTCGATCGAGGCGGAGGAGGCGCCCGGGTTCGCGCCGTCCAGCTTCAGTGCGCCCTCGTGCTCGGCGAACGTGCCGCGGACGTTCGTGACCATGGCGTGGCGGACGGTGAAGCCGATGCTGCTGTGGGCCGGGTCGATGGTGTAGTCGCCGGTCAGGGCGGCCAGGGCCGGGTCGACGGGGAGGGTGGCGGTGGCGACGGCGGACTCGTTGCTCTTGCGGTTGAAGAGACCCATGACTGACAGCTCCTTGATCGGTGTTTGTTGAACCTTCAACGAGAATGACTGTAGACCTATTCCGTTCAAGTTTCAACATCTGCGCGAGATGTTCACCCGTACGGCGCCGAAAGACGTCCGACGCCCTCTTTCGGACGCGCGTAGAACTGCGGCACCATCTCCCTGCGCCACCGGATCCACCGGCTCCCTCGCGCCACCGGCACCACCTGCACCGCCGTCCCCAACCGTCACGGTCACCAGCAGGAGGCACTCCCGATGAAGCTCCGCTCCGTCCTCACCGCCCTCGCGCTCGTCCTGGGGGCGCTCTTCGCCCCCGGCGTCGGCGTCCTCACCGCCGCAGGCGAGGCCCACGCGGTCACCAAGATCAGCCACGCCACCGCGACCTCGATGTTCCGGTCCTCCGGCATCACCTGGTCGTCGTCCGGCAACTGTTCCGACCGGAACGTCTCCACCTGCACGTCGTTCGACCAGCTCAACCTGGCCACCGCCCAGGGCGCCCAGACCCTCAGGAGCGCCAGCGGCTGCGCCCTCAACATCACCGGCGGCACCGAGACGGGCCACGCGAGCGGCACGTACTCCCACTGGAACGGCTACAAGCTCGACTTCGGCAAGGCCACCTGCGTCACCAACTACGTGAAGAACACCTTCACGTACATCGGGTTGCGCGGTGACGGAGCCCCGCAGTGGAAGTCCGGCGCGGGCAACGTCTACGCCGACGAGGGCAACCACTGGGACGTGACCTTCTACAACTGCGGCGGCTGCTGACCCGTCCTCGGTACCCGAGAAGCCCCCTTCGGCGGTCACTTGGACTAACCGGAGGGGGTTCTTGGACTTGAGGGGTCCGCGGGGCGCGATCTCGTTGACGGTGCCGCGGGGGCGGGGCCAACTAGTGCGCATGTCCCTCCCCCCTTCGCGAAGAATCCGTGCGGCCTGCGCGCTCGCCGCCGCTTCATCCGCCGTGTTCGCCCTCGCAGGGCCCGCCGTGGCCGAGCCCCGGGCGCGACTCGCCGAGGACGCCGCCACGGCCACGGCCGACACCGCCTCGGCCGTCATCTCCTCCGCCCAGCTCTCCGTCGCCGTCGCCGAGGACTTCCCCCGTGTCCTCTCGTACACCGACCGGGCCGGCGGCGCCCGCCTCCTCGGCAGTACGGCCCCGGTCACGCAGGTCGTCCTCAACGGCACCCGCTACGCCGTCCAGGCCAAGGGCGCCCCCGTCCTGACGGCCGCCTCCGCCGCGTACACCCTCGCCTTCCCGGCCCTGCCCGGTGTCGAGATCGACGCGCGCCTGAGCGTCGAGGGCCGGACCACGACCTTCCGGGTCACCGCCGTCCGCGACACCGACACCTTCCGCGTCGGCACCCTCGACATCCCCGGCCACGACCTCGTCTCCGTGGGCTCGTCGGACGGCGGCGCCGCCACCGCCTTCACCCGCCTCGACCCGGACTCCACCCGCACCGCCGACGTCTTCTCCCAGGTCACCGCGGCCACCCCGGCGGAGAGCGCGGCGGTCGGCGCGAGCTACGCGATCGTCAACACCGGACAGCTGGCCGCCGCCGTCGAGTCCAACTCCAGCTACGACAAGCCCACCGGCGCCTCCGCCCGCGACGGCGCCCGCTTCTGGCACCAGGCCAGGACGACCGCGACCGAGACCCGCGTCGGCGTCTGGTCCGGCCAGTGGACCTACCGGGGCGCCGGCGCCCCGCGGCCCGAGAGCGGCGACGACCTGCCCTGGGCCAAGGTCGTCGTCACCCCCGACGCCAACGCCGACGGCGCCACCGACTGGCAGGACGGCGCCCTCGCCTTCCGTACGATCGGGATCAAGGCCCCCGGCAGCGAGCAGACCCCCGACCGGGTCGTCGCCCACATCCCGTTCAACTTCGCCTCACAGGCCACCCACCCCTTCCTGCGCACCCTCGACGACGTCAAGCGGATCTCGCTCGCCACCGACGGACTCGGCCAGTTCGCCCTGCTCAAGGGCTACGGCTCCGAGGGCCACGACTCCGCCCACCCCGACTACGGCGGCAACTACAACAAGCGCGCCGGCGGCCTCGCCGACCTCAACACCCTCCTCAAGGAGGGCGGGAAGTGGGGCGCGGACTTCGGCGTCCACGTCAACGCCACCGAGTCGTACCCCGAGGCGAAGAACTTCAGCGAGACCCTCGTCGACAAGACCAAGCCCGGCTGGAACTGGCTCAACCAGAGCTACTACATCGACCAGCGCAGGGACATCAACAGCGGCGACCTCGCCCGCCGCTTCCAGCAGCTCCGCGACGAGACCGACCCCCGCCTCTCCACCCTCTACATCGACGTCTACTACACGCACGGCTGGATCGCCGACAAGACGATGCAGGCCGTCCAGGCGCAGGGCTGGAACGTCGCCACCGAGTGGTCCGAGAAGTTCGAGCGCTCCTCGCTCTGGTCCCACTGGGCCAACGACCTCGACTACGGCGGCGCCACCAACAAGGGCCTCAACTCGCAGATCATCCGGTTCATCCGCAACGGCGAGAAGGACGTCTGGAACAACCACCCCGTCCTCGGCCAGACCGCGCTCGTCGACTTCGAGGGCTGGACCGGCGAGACCGACTGGAACGACTTCACCGCCAACATCTGGCAGCGGAACCTCCCCGCCAAGTACCTCCAGCAGCAGACGATCACCCGCTGGAACGGCAACGACATCACCTTCACCGGCGGCGTCCGCGGCACCGTCGAGAACGGCCGGCGCACCTTCTACCAGGACGGCCGCAAGGTCCTCGACGGCGAGACCTACCTCCTCCCCTGGGACACCGACGGCGGAGCCGGGAAGCTCTACCACTACAACAAGGCCGGGGGCACCACGAGTTGGGCCGTCCCCGCCGGGACCCGCTCGTACACCGTGTACCGGCTCACCGACAACGGCCGCGTGAAGACCGCGACCGTGCGGCCCGTCGACGGGAAGATCACCCTCGACGCCGTCGCCGGGCAGCCGTACGTCCTCCACCCCGACCGCGCACCCGCGCAACCCGCCCCGCAGTGGGGCCAGGGCACCCCGGTGAAGGACCCCGGCTTCAACGACACCAAGCTCCGCGGCTGGTCCAAGGCGGGCACCGTCGCCCGTGACACCGACGCCCAGGGCCGCAACAGCGCGAAGCTCAGCGGCTCGGCCACCGCGTCCGTACAGCAGCGGATCACCGGGCTCACCCCCGGCGCGCGGTACACCGCCTCCGCCCTCGTCGAGGTCGAACCCGGCGCGACGCGCCCCACCACCCTCTCCATCGGCGGGCGGACCGTCACCGTCGAGCGCTCGACCCTCGACGACCGGGTCGCCGCCTCCGACTGGAACGGCACCCGCTTCCAGCGCGCCAAGGTCACCTTCACCGCACCGGCGCGCGGCGCCACCACACTGAGGATCCAGGCCGCCGGCGGCAGCCCGGCAGCCGTCCGCATCGACGACGTCCGGATCGTGGCCAACGACCCCGCCGTCAAGGCCGGATCGGCAGCGTACGAGGACTTCGAGGCCGTCGACCAGGGCTGGGGCCCCTTCCTCAAGGGCGACTCCGGCGGGACGACCGACCCGCGCACCCACATCGCCCAGCTGCACGCCCCGTACACCCAGGCCGGCTGGAACGGAAAACTGATCGACGACGTCATCGGCGGCGCCGAGTCCCTCAAGTCGCACGACGAGAACAGCGGCCTGGTCTACCGGACCGCGCCCTGGACCGTCCCGATGAAGGACGGCCACACCTACCGCGTGGAGTACGACTACCAGTCCAGCCACGCGGGCGCCTACGAGTGGGTCACCGGCTACGACCGCACGACCGGCACCGGACCGGCCGTCGAGACCCGCCGCACCCCGATCGGGCAGCAGCGGACCACCGGGCACTTCTCCGAGACCGTGACGGCCGGCTGCGGCGACACCTGGACCGGGCTCCGCAAGCGCGGCGACGCCCCCGACGGCGCCGACTTCGTCCTCGACTCCTTCACCGCCACCGACCTCGGCCCGGCCGCCGAGCGGGCCGCCTGCGGCACCCTCGCCGTCACCGCCCCGGAGACCCTGGAGCCCGGCCACGCCAACGAGGTCACGGCGACCCTCACCAACGACGAGGCCGCCGCGATCACCGGCGCCCGGGCCGCGCTCACCCTCCCCGAGGGCTGGACCGCCGAACCGGCCGCGCCCGTCGCCCTCGACCCGGTCGCGGCGGGCGGCAGCGCCACCGTCACCTGGCGGGTCACCCCGCCCGTGGACGCCCCCTACCGGCCGTACACGCTCGGCGCCGAGGTCGCGTACACCCTCGGGGACGGCGCGCGGAAGCTCACCGCCGCCACCACCGTCCGCACCCTGCCGCCGCCGCCCACCGCCGACAGCTGGGCGAGCGACCTCGACTGGACCTCGTCCACCAACGGCTGGGGACCCGTCGAGCGCGACCTCTCCAACGGCGAGACCGGCACCGGCGACGGCTCCCCGCTGCGGATCGGGGGAGTGACGTACGCCAAGGGGCTCGGCAGCCACGCCCCCGCCACGGTCCGCTACTACCTGGGCGGTCGCTGCACCTCCCTCACCGCCGACGTCGGCGTCGACGACGTCCAGACCAGCCGCGGCACCGTCCGGTTCAGCGTGCTCGCGGACGGCACGGAGAAGGTGACGTCCCCGGTCCTCAAGGCCACGGACGCCGCCTGGTCGCTGACCGCCGACGTCACCGGCGCCTCCTATGTCGACCTGGTGGTCGGCGACGGCGGCGACGGCAACGGCAACGACCACGCGGACTGGGGGAACGCCCGCTTCCACTGCGGAGGCTGAGCAGCCGTCACAAGGCGGTAAGCGCTTTCGGCGAACCGGTGCCCACCCGTGCCGTGCTCATTGATTGCGTCGGAAAACCGGTGTTACACCAGGCGCCGAACGGTCTCCACCACTTCCCCCGGGAGGCTCCTGTGCCCGTCCCCGCCTGGTCCCGCCGCACGTTCCTGATCACCGCCTCCGCCGCGGCCGCGGCCCTCGGACTCCCGTCGTCCCCCGCCCACGCGGCGGACGGCGAGTTCGAGGCGCTGCGGCTCCGCTGGCTCGACCTCGCGCTCGGCTCCGGCTTCGACGCCGGGGCCGAGCCGTACGCCTCCAAGCTCGCCGAGACGGGCACGCTCGCCCGGGCGTTCCGCGCCTCCATGGCCCCGGCGCCCGCCTCCCTCTGGCCCGGGGTCGCCTTCGACCCGCCGGCCGGCATCACCCAGAGCTACAGCCGCCTGTGGACCATGACGCAGGCGTACGCGCAGCCCGGCACCGGCCTCACCGGCGACCCGACGCTGCTCGCCGACGTCCTGACCGGCCTCGACCACCTCTCCGCCACGGTCTACCGCGCGGGCGCCCCGCGCTACGGCAACTGGTGGGAGTGGCAGATCGGCAGCCCCCGCCTCCTCATGGACATCGTCGCCGCGCTCCACCCGCACCTCGGCGCCGAGCGGATCGCCGCCGCCTGCGCCGCCGTCGACCACTTCGTCCCCGACGCGGTGCTCGCGGACTACAGCGGCACCTCCACCGGCGCCAACCGCGTCGACCTGTGCCGCTCGGTCGCGCTGCGCGGGGTCCTCGGCGCGAACCCCGCCAAGATCGCCCTCGCCCGCGACGCCCTCTCGCCCGTCTTCCCGTACGTGACCCAGGGCGACGGCCTCTACGCCGACGGCTCCTTCGTCCAGCACACCTGGGTGGCCTACTCCGGCACCTACGGCCAGGTCATGCTCGACGGACTCGGCCGTCTCTTCTCTCTCCTCGCCGGATCCACCTGGGCCGTCACCGACCCGAACCGGCAGATCGTCCTCGACAGCGTCGAGAAGGCCTACGCGCCCCTCATCCTCGACGGCCTGATGATGGACAGCGTCAACGGCCGCGCGATCAGCCGCGGGTACCTCAAGAACGACGACCGGCAGATCATGCGCTCCGACCACTTCCACGGCCAGGGCGTCATCGCGGCCATCGCCCTCCTCGCCGGCGGGGCCTCCGCCGCCGAGCGCGACCGCTGGCACGCGCGCGTGAAGGGATGGATCCAGCGCGACACCGTCTCCCCGATCCTCGCCGCCCGCCAGTTCGGCGTCGCCGACCTCGCCCGGCTGCACGCCGTGGCCGCCGCCCCCGTCCCCGCCGCCCCCGAACCCACCGGACACCGGCTCTTCGCCGCCATGGACCGGGCCGTGCACCGCCGCCCCGGCTGGGCCGCCAACATCGCCATGGCCTCGCAGCGGATCTCGTACTACGAGTGCGGCAACGGCGAGAACCCGCGCGGCTGGCACACCGGCGCCGGCATGCTGTCCTGGTGGACCCCGGACCTCGGCGACCAGTACACCGACTGGTTCTGGCCCACCGTCGACCCGTACCGCCTCCCCGGCACCACCGTCTCCACCAAGCGCCTCGCCGACCGCGCCGGCGGCGAGTGGGGCGCGCCCAAGCCGGCCGTACGGTGGGTCGGCGGGGCCACCGACGGCGCGTACGCGGCCGTCGGCCAGCACCTGAAGGGCCTCGGCTCCACCCTGGAGGCCCGCAAGTCCTGGTTCTGCGCGGCGGACGCCGTCATCTGCCTCGGCGCGGGGATCACCGCGACCGACGGAGTGCCCGTCGAGACGGTCGTCGACAACCGCCTCCTCGGCGAGGCCGGCACCCAGGCCTTCACCACCGGCGACCGCTGGGCGCACCTGGAGGGGCACGGCGGCTGGGTCTTCCCCGAGGGGGCCGCACCGCAGGGCACGGGGAACCTCCACACCCTCCTCGACGACCGCACCGGGGCCTGGAGCGACATCAACACCACCAGTTCGACCGAGCGCCGCACCCGCCGGTACCGGACGCTCTGGCTCGACCACGGCACCGACCCGGTCGCCGCCTCGTACGCGTACGTCCTGATGCCCGGCGCCTCGCGGGGCCGGATCGCCGCCCGCGCCGCCGACCCGGACTGGCTGCACGTTCTCGACAACGGTGCCGAGCGGCAGGCGGTCGCCGTCCCGTCCCTCGGACTGACCGCGGCGAACTTCTGGCAGGCCGGTACGGTGGGCCCGCTCACGGTCACCGCCCCGGCGAGCGTCCTCGTCCGCAGGCGCCGCTCGGTGCTCGATCTCCGGGTCGCCGAACCGCCCCGCACGGGGCAGCCGCTGGAGCTGGTCTGGGACCACCCGGTGCGCCGGGTCCTCGCCCACGACCCCTCCGTGGAGGTGCTCGGCACCGGCCGCTCGCTCCGGCTGCGGATCACCCCCGGTACGGCGGGCGCCACCCACCGTTGCGAGGTCCTCGTCTGAGCCCCGCCCATGGCTATGTGAGAACCCCACAAACACGAGGGGTGTCTGGCTGTTGACTCGGGCTGGACAGGCCACGGTTCTGTCCAGCCCCACCAGGAATCGACACGGGAGACTGTACGGAGTCGACGGCAGGGTTTTCTTGTCCGACTTCGTAGGGTCGGTACATGACCGTTGTGGACCAGATCCCGAGCGAGCCCGCTGACGCCCGTGGCCGAGTGGCCGAGCTGCACGTCCTGCGCGAGCAGGCGCTCCGCGGCCCGAGTGACCGCGCCACCGAGGCCCAGCACGCGAAGGGCAAGCTGACCGCTCGCGAGCGCATCGAGCTGCTCCTCGACGCCGGTTCCTTCAGCGAGGTCGAGCAGCTGCGCCGCCACCGGGCGACGGGCTTCGGCCTGGAGGCGAAGAAGCCGTACACCGACGGTGTGATCACCGGCTGGGGCACGGTCGAGGGCCGCACGGTCTTCGTCTACGCGCACGACTTCCGGATCTTCGGCGGCGCGCTGGGCGAGGCCCACGCGACGAAGATCCACAAGATCATGGACATGGCCATCGCGGCCGGTGCTCCGCTGGTCTCCCTGAACGACGGCGCCGGCGCCCGTATCCAGGAGGGCGTCTCGGCGCTCGCCGGCTACGGCGGCATCTTCCAGCGCAACACCAAGGCCTCGGGCGTCATCCCGCAGATCTCGGTGATGCTCGGCCCGTGCGCCGGCGGCGCGGCCTACAGCCCCGCCCTGACCGACTTCGTGTTCATGGTCCGCGAGACCTCGCAGATGTTCATCACCGGCCCGGACGTCGTCAAGGCGGTCACCGGCGAGGAGATCACCCAGAACGGCCTCGGCGGCGCCGACGTGCACGCCGAGACCTCGGGCGTCGCGCACTTCGCGTACGACGACGAGGAGACCTGCATCGCGGAGGTCCGCTACCTCCTGTCGATGCTCCCGCAGAACAACCGCGAGAACCCGCCCACCGTCGCCTCCGAGGACCCGGCCGACCGCCGCTCCGACGTGCTGCTCGACCTGGTGCCCGCCGACGGCAACCGTCCGTACGACATGCACAAGGTCATCGAGGAGCTCGTCGACGAGGGCGACTACCTGGAGATCCACGAGCGCTGGGCGCGCAACATCATCTGCGCCCTGGCCCGGCTCGACGGCCAGGTCGTCGGCATCGTCGCCAACCAGCCCCAGTCGCTGGCCGGTGTCCTCGACATCGAGGCCTCCGAGAAGGCCGCCCGCTTCGTGCAGATGTGCGACGCCTTCAACATCCCGATCATCACCCTTCTGGACGTACCCGGCTTCCTGCCGGGCGTCGATCAGGAGCACGGTGGAATCATCCGCCACGGCGCGAAGCTGCTCTACGCGTACTGCAACGCGACCGTGCCCCGGATCAGCCTGATCCTGCGCAAGGCGTACGGCGGCGCATACATCGTCATGGACTCGCAGTCCATCGGCGCCGACCTGACGTACGCCTGGCCCACCAACGAAATCGCGGTCATGGGCGCCGAAGGCGCCGCCAACGTGATCTTCCGCAAGCAGATCGCCGAGGCCGAGGACTCCGACGCCATGCGCGCCCGCATGGTCAAGGAGTACAAGGCCGAGCTGATGCACCCGTACTACGCGGCGGAGCGCGGCCTGGTCGACGACGTCATCGACCCCGCCGAGACCCGCCAGGTGCTCGCCCGGTCCCTCGCGATGCTCCGCACCAAGCACGCCGACCTGCCGTCCCGCAAGCACGGCAACCCGCCTCAGTAAGAGGAGCCACACCAGTGACCACCCCTGCCAATCTTCTCCGTGTAGAGAAGGGCCACGCCGACCCCGAGGAGCTCGCCGCCATCACGGCGGTCCTGCTCGCCCGCGCGTCCGCCCAGCCCACCCAGACGCACGACGGCCGCTCCACGGCCGGCTGGCGCCGCCTGGAGCGCCAGTCGGGCTTCCGCCCCTCCCACTCCTGGCAGGGCTGACCCCCCGCCGCACCCGAAGGCCCCCGCTCCCACCCGGAGCGGGGGCCTTCGGCGTACCCCTCGCGCCCCGACCGGGAAACGACGGAGGCCCCGCGCACCGGTCCGGTGCGCGGGGCCTCCGCGGGAAGATCCGTACGGACGTCCGCAGGGACTACCGCAGGCGGGCCATGAGGGCGTGCTCGACGAGGGTGATGAGCGCGCTCTTGGCGTCCGCGCGGTGGCGGGCGTCGGTGATGATGATCGGGGTGTCGGGGCCGATCTGGAGGGCTTCGCGGACTTCTTCGGGCTGGTAGGGCTGGTGTCCGTCGAAGCCGTTGAGGGCGATGACGAACGGCAGGCCGCTGTTCTCGAAGTAGTCGACGGCGGGGAAGCAGTCGGCGAGGCGGCGGGTGTCGACGAGGACGACGGCGCCGATGGCGCCGCGGACCAGGTCGTCCCACATGAACCAGAAGCGGTCCTGGCCCGGGGTACCGAAGAGGTACAGGATCAGGTCCTGGTCCAGGGTGATGCGGCCGAAGTCCATGGCGACAGTCGTCGTCGTCTTGTCGCCGGTGTGCGTGAGGTCGTCGATGCCCGCGGACGCAGACGTCATGACGGCCTCGGTACGCAGCGGGTTGATCTCCGAGACGGCGCCGACGAACGTGGTCTTGCCCACGCCGAAGCCGCCCGCCACCACGATCTTCGCGCTGGTGGTTGAGCGGGCTGCACCGCCGCTAGAGCTTGCGAAGTCCACTGAGCACCCTTTCGAGCAGTGTCACGGCTGGCTGGCCGCCGGCGGCCTCGTCGCCGCCTGGCTGGTGAATGGCGACAAGTCCGGCCTCTGCCAGGTCGGCGACGAGGATCCGGGCAACGCCGAGAGGAATGGAGAGCAGGGCCGAGATCTCGGCGATCGACTTGATCTCGATGCACAGCCGGCAGATCCGCTGGTGCTCGGGCAACTGCCCCTGGAGCCTTGACGGATCGGCCGTGGTGCTGACCAGCGCCTCGATGGCGAGCTGGTAGCGCGGCCGGGTCCGGCCGCCGGTCATGGCGTACGGACGCACGAGCGGGTTGTGCCCGCCCGAACCGCCCGAGGACGAAGAGTGCGGGGCGCTCGGCGAACCCGCGGGGGTGTGCTGGGCCTGAGGCTGCCGGTAGGACTGCGACGCGCCCTGTCTGCTGGGGGCGGAGGGAAAGTTGAACCGGTTCTGCGCGGTGTCGCCCAGCGGCGCCTGGTGCGCGTCGTATCCGTTGTAATGGCTTGCGCCCGGGGGTGTTCCCACGTCTCCTCCTCCGACTGCCTCGCGGTCCATGTCCCTTGGAACCGCGCCACCGCACCTTACGGTGCGGTGGCGAGATACGCACTGTCTGTCTGTTAGTTGAGAAGACTTCCCTGAAGCTCCGCCCGGAGGTCAGGAGTCAGGACGCTGCCCGCCCGGTCGACCAGCAGGGCCATCTCGTAACCCACGAGACCGATGTCGGCCTCGGGGTGCGCGAGTACGGCCAGCGAGGAGCCGTCCGAGACGGACATGATGAAGAGGAAGCCGCGCTCCATCTCCACGACGGTCTGGTTGACGGCACCGCCCTCGAAGATGCGGGACGCGCCCGCGGTCAGCGAGGTCAGTCCGGAGGCGACGGCCGCCAGCTGGTCGGCTCGGTCACGAGGGAAGCCCTCGGACATCGCCAGCAGGAGTCCGTCGGCGGAGACCACCACGGTGTGGGACACCCCAGGGGTGTTGTCCACGAAGTTGGTGATCAACCAGTTCAGATTCTGCGCCGCCTGGCTCATGCTCACACTAACGCTCCTGGTTGTAGGTACTGCCCGGGCCGAGGCCCGATCCGTTCGTGTCCGTTCCCGCGTTGCGTCCCTGCTGGACGCCGCGGCGCAGGTTGCTCAACCTGCCCCGCACGTCCTCGGGTGCGCGGGAGACCTGGGGGCCGCCCTGCGGCGTCTGCTCCGCGGTGCCCTCGACCAGGTTGGCCTTCGGGACCCGTCGGGGAAGACCGGACGAGGTGACCCCGCCCGCCTTCGGGTCCTTCAGCTTCCCGGCCCGCTGCCAGCGCTCGTCGTTGGCCGAGCGCCAGGCCTCGGGGCCTTCGGCGGCGTCCTGCTGCTCTACCGACCCCGCCGGCTGCTCGGCCTGAGCCGGCTGCTGCGCCGGCGCGGGCTGCTGGGCCTGCGCGGGCGGTGCCTGTCGCTGCGCCTGCTGCGTCTGCGGGGCGACGCTGCCGCGGCGCGGCAGACCTGCGTCGGTCAGCGCGTGGCCGGCGTCCGGGGCGGGGTTCGGAGTGGGACCCGGACGGTCGAAGCCTACGCGGTCGCGGGCCTGTTCGGGAGCGGCCGGAGCAGATTCCGCTTCTGCTCCGTACTGCTGCCCGTAGCCGCCCTGGTAGGCGCTCTGCGCCGGCCACTCACCCTGCTGGGCCTGGGGATCGAACGCATTGCCGTACTGCTGGTGTTCGACTGCCGGGGCCTCGTACGAGGCTTCCGCATAGCCGGCCTGAGGGTACGCCTCGTAACCCTGCTGCGGGTACTCGCCGGCGTACTCCTGACCCTGGCCGTACTGCTGCTGCGGGTACTCCTGGTGCTGCGCGTACTCCTGCGCCTGCTCCTGGGGCTGCGCGTACTCCTGGCCCTGGCCGTACTCCTGGCCGTACGCCTCGGTCTGCGCGTACTCCTGGCCCTGGCCGAAGTCCTGCTGCCCCTGGCCGTACTCCTGCGCCGCGGGCTCCGACTCGTCGCGGAAGAGCGGACGGTCGCCGCCCTGCGCCTGGGCTTCGAGGTTCGCACGCCGGCCCTCGCGCATCAGGGAGCGGTTGACCGGGTCGAGCTCGCGCTCGCCGTCGCCCTGCTCCTCGTAGCGCGAGTCGTCGAAGCCCAGATCGGCGGCGGTCAGCATCGCCTGCGGTGCCGGAGCCTCGAAGGCGGTCTGCTGCTGCTGGGGAATGATCTGCGAGACGGTGAAGTCGTCGTGGACCGGCTGCTCGCCGCCACCACCGTGCGTGATCGCGTCCGGCAGCATGACGAGCGAGGTCGTCCCGGCCTGCTCGCCCGAGGGGCGCAGCTGGACCCGGATGCCGTGCCGGTCGGCGAGGCGGCCGACCACGAAGAGGCCCATGCGCTGCGAGACGGCGGCGTCCACGGTCGGCGGGTCGGCCAGCTTGTGGTTGATGTCCGCGAAGTCCTCGGCGGTGAGGCCGATGCCCTTGTCGTGGATCTCGACCATCACGCGGCCGTCGGGGAGACGGGTCGCGGTGACGCGGACCTTGGTCTGCGGGGAGGAGAACGTGGTGGCGTTCTCCAGGAGCTCGGCGAGCAGGTGGACGAGGTCGGTCACGGCCTGGCCGTGGATCTCGGCCTCGGGCACGCCGGCCAGTTCGATGCGCTCGTACTGCTCCACCTCGGAGGAGGCGGCGCGCATGACGTCGACCAGCGGCACCGGCTGGTCCCAGCGGCGGCCCGGCTCCTCGCCGGCGAGGACGAGGAGGTTCTCGCCGTTGCGGCGCATACGGGTCGCCAGGTGGTCCAGCTTGAAGAGGTTCTCCAGCTGGTCCGGGTCGGCCTCGTTGTTCTCCAGCTCGGTGATGAGGGTCAGCTGGCCCTCGATCAGCGACTGGTTGCGGCGCGAGAGGTTGGTGAAGATCGCGTTGACGTTGCCCCGGAGCATGGCCTGCTCGGCGGCGAGCCGGACGGCCTCGCGGTGGACCTGGTCGAAGGCGCGGGCGACCTCGCCGATCTCGTCCTGCGAGTCGATCGGGATCGGCTGGACGCGGGTGTCGACCCGGCCGGGCTCGGTACGGGACAGCTGGTCGACCAGCATCGGCAGGCGCTGCTCGGCGATGCCGAAGGCCGCGGTGCGCAGCTCGCGCATCGAGCGGCTCATCTGGCGGGCCATCATCCCGGCGAGGATGAAGGCGGCGAGCAGGGCGATGACGACGGTGGCGCCGATGACCCAGGCGTCCGTCTTGGCCTCGTCGGAGATCTTGGCGGCCTCGGCCACGGCCTTGTCGACGAGTGCCTTCTCGACCTCGGTGTAGCCCTCGAACTTGGCGGTGGCGACGGCCATCCAGCTCTCGGCCGTGATGCCCTTCGACTTCAGGGCCGCCAGGGCCTCGGGGCTCTTGGCGGTGCCGATCGCGGAGGCGACGCCGGAGTAGACGGAGCCGTCCTTGCCCTTGGGCAGCTCGACGTCGGCGGCCTGCATCTGCTTCGCGCCCTCGGCGGCCTTGCCGGCCATGACCTTCTTGAGGAGCTCGACGTCCTCGGGCATGCCGCCGGAGCTGTACTCGCCGAGGGCGATCTGCTCCAGGTAGTTGTACGAGTTGAAGGCCACCGACTGCTGCGCGAAGACCTCCTCCGTCCGGCTGGGCCGGACCAGGAGCTGGGTGCCGATGGAGCGCTGGAGCGACTCGGCGCCCTTCGCGAGCTGGACGGCGTAGACGCTGCGGCCGTAGGTGGTGACGTTGCCGGTGCCGAGACCGAGCTCGTTGGAGAACTCGGTGAGGTAGTGCTGGACGCCGGTGTACCCGAGCTGGGTGTTCACCGGGTCGAGGGAGCGGCTGTACGCGACCTTGCGGAGCGCGTCGAGCTTCGGCTCCTCGTCCTTGAAGAGCCGCAGACGGCGCTCCAGGCCCTGGCCCGAGGGGAGGTTCTTGGCCGCCTCGTCGAACTTCAGACGGGCGGCGTCGGTCGCGGCGTACGCCTGCTCGACCTCGTCGGCCTTGCGGTCCTCGGGGGTCTTCGCGGCGAGCAGGGGACCGGCGGTGAGGTCGCGCTCGTTGAGGAGCGCGGTGCTGTACTCCGAGGCGGCCCGCACGATGAGGGCCGTCTTCTCGGCGTCCTGCGCCTCCTGCCAGGTGTCGATCGCTCCCTTGACCTGGAAGCCGCCCATGACGAGGCCGACGAGCACGGGTATGAGCAGGATCGCGTTCAGACGGGTGGGCACCCGCCAGTTGCGCGGCGACAGCTTGCTGGAACTGCCCGGGGCGGCCGCCGTCGGCGGCGGTGTCACGGGCACGTCCGCGGGCGACACCGCTGTGCGCGACGGCGGGGTGAAGTTGCCCCGCGTCTCCTGCTCCGCGGAGCTTTCCTTGCTGCGCCTCACTCGACCAACAACCTCTCGGCGTCGGCACCTACGTTGTGCCGGTGTTTCGTTCAGGGCCGTACTACTCGGGAGTTCATGAATTGCAGCACGTGAAGGGGGTCCGTTCCAAACAGTGGGAAGCGACCGCTTTCAGTGGTCCAGGCCTGACATAAAACGGGCATAAAGAGCGAGCCCCGCCAAATGGCGGGGCTCATGTGAGCGCAGTGACACCGATCGGATGCGTCGGGTGTCCGAGGCGCCCCAATTCTCTGTCGAAACGTTATGAACGCGGGGGCGGCCGTGTCGAAGGACACAGGTCCCCCCTCGCGGAGGCATATGACAAACGTACGGGCCCGTCCATCGTCCGACGGGCCGTCCGGTCCTGCGGCCCGCTACTTCAGGCGGGCCATGAGGGCGTGCTCGACGAGGGTGATGAGCGCGCTCTTGGCGTCCGCGCGGTGGCGGGCGTCGGTGATGATGATCGGGGTGTCGGGGCCGATCTGGAGGGCTTCGCGGACTTCTTCGGGCTGGTAGGGCTGGTGTCCGTCGAAGCCGTTGAGGGCGATGACGAAGGGGAGGCCGCTGTTCTCGAAGTAGTCGACGGCGGGGAAGCAGTCGGCGAGGCGGCGGGTGTCGACGAGGACGACGGCGCCGATGGCGCCGCGGACCAGGTCGTCCCACATGAACCAGAAGCGGTCCTGGCCCGGGGTACCGAAGAGGTACAGGATCAGGTCCTGGTCCAGGGTGATGCGGCCGAAGTCCATGGCCACCGTGGTGGTGGTCTTGCCCCCGGTGTGGGTCAGGTCGTCGATCCCCGCCGAGGCGGAGGTCATGACGGCCTCGGTACGCAGCGGGTTGATCTCCGAGACGGCGCCCACGAACGTGGTCTTGCCCACGCCGAAGCCGCCCGCCACGACGATCTTCGCGCTGGTGGTCGACCGGCCGGCAGAGCCGGCGCCGCCGCTAGAGCTTGCGAAGTCCACTGAGCACCCTTTCGAGCAGTGTCACGTCCGGCGTGCCGCCGGTCTCTCCGTTGCCCGGCTGGTGGATCGCCACCATGCCGGCCTCTGCCAGGTCGGCGACGAGGATCCTGGCGACACCGAGCGGCATCGAAAGCAGCGCCGACACCTCGGCCACCGACTTGACCTCACGGCACAGGTGGCAGATGCGCTGGTGCTCCGGCAGCAGTGTGGCGAGGTGCGCCGGGTCGGCCGTGGTGCTGACCAGCGCCTCGATGGCGAGCTGGTAGCGCGGCCGGGTCCGGCCGCCGGTCATCGCGTAAGGACGCACCAGCGGCTGGTCGCCCTCGTATCCGTACTCGTCGACTGAGGCGCCGTACGGATCGTGAGAGGCGGGGGGCGGGGTCATGAATCCTCCGGGCGTGACAGCGAACTTCCGCCGTCTGATGGGGCCGGTGGGGGGCCGGATGGGGCGGCCGGACGATGAACATGTCGAGGGCGGTACGGAGGGGCGTACCGCCCTTTCGGTGTGACGGGTCTGCTAGTGGAGCAGGCTGCCCTGGAGCTCCGCGCGGAGATCCGGGGTGAGGACGCTGCCGGCCCGGTCGACCAGCAGCGCCATCTCGTAGCCCACGAGGCCGATGTCGCACTCGGGGTGGGCGAGCACGGCCAGCGAGGAGCCGTCGGAGACCTGCATGAGGAAGAGGAAGCCGCGCTCCATCTCCACCACGGTCTGTGCGACGGGGCCCCCCTCGAAGATCCGGGACGCACCCGCGGTCAGCGAGGTCAGTCCGGATGCGACCGCCGCGAGCTGGTCGGCGCGGTCGCGGGGGAATCCTTCGGACATGGCCAGCAGGAGTCCGTCGGCGGAGACCACCACTGTGTGGGACACCCCGGGGGTGTTGTCCACGAAGTTGGTGATCAACCAGTTCAGATTCTGCGCCGCCTGGCTCATCGCGTTCAACTAACGCTCCTGCTGATGGTTCGGACCGAGGTGGTGGTTACCCGTGGTCGAGTTACCGGCCTGTCGGCCCTGCTGGATGCCGCGGCGCAGATTGGTGAGCCTGCCGCGGACGTCGTCGGGTGCACGCGAGACCTGGGGGCCGGCCGTGTGCGCCTGCTCCTGTGCGGTCCCGGGTACGAGGTTGGCCTTCGGCACGCGCCGGGGAAGACCGGAGGTGGTGACGCCGCCGGCCGCGGGCTTGCGCACCCGCTCGGCCTGACGCACCAACTCGTCGTTGGGCGAGGTCCGCCAGGCGGCCCCGCCGTTCTGCCGGCCGTCACCGGCACCGGCGCCGGCCGGGCCTCCGGCCGGACGCTGTGCGGCCGGAGCCTGACCCTGCGGGGCGGCCGGGGCCTGACCCTGCTGCGCGGCCTGCTGCTGACCCTGCTCCTGGTGGAACCAGTTGGTCTCCAGCGTGTCGTACAGCGGGGTACGACCGTCGCCCGCACCGGCCGGCGGCAGCGCCTCCGGACGGCGGGGCTGCTGGAGCTGCGGCTGACGCGGCTGCTCGGCCTGCTCGTTCGCCGGACGCGGGGCACCGAAGTCGGCGCCGCCGGTCCGCTGCCGCGGGGCCGGAGCCTGCTGGGCCTGCTGGACGTACGGCTGCTGGCCGAACTGCTGCTGCTGGCCGCCCTGGTAGCCCTGCTGCTGCTGTGCGTGCTGGGGCTGCTGGGGCGCCTGCTGCGGTGCGCCGAAGTCCGGGCGCGGGAACTGACCGGTGGAGCCGGGACCCTGCGCCGCACCGAAGTCGGGACGCGGGAACTGGCCCGTGGAGCCGGGACCCTGCGCCGCACCGAAGTCGGGGCGCGGGAACTGCGCCGTCGACGCCGGGTCCTGCACACCGCCCTGGTACGCCTGGATCTGCGGGGCCTGAGGCGCCTGCTGACCCTGCGGGGCCTGCTGCGGCGCGCCGAAGTCGGGACGCGGGAACTGGCCCGTGGAACCGGGACCCTGGGGGGCCGCCGGAGCCGCGTACCGGCCCGTCGTCTCCGGGTCCTCGTGACCGCGCGGGGCGTCCAGCGGGCTCATCTCCTGCTGCGGGCGCCGGACCGGCTGCTGCGCCGGGTCGTTGCCCCAGCTCGCGGCCTGCGGGCGCTGCGGCTGCGGGTTGCCGCCCGGCAGCTCGGCGCGCGGGGCGCCGTAGGCGGCGGCCTGCTCGCCCTGCGGAGCCTGCTGCTGAGCACCCGGTCCGGCCTGCCGGCCGCCCTGGTTGCCCCACACGTCCGTACGGGACGGGATGGCGCTCGCGGCACCGCCGATGAGACCGCCCGCGCCGGGGGCCGGACGCAGCGGGTCCTGCTGCGGGGCCTGCGGAGCCTGGGGGACCTGCGGCAGCTGCCCGGTCTGGTCCAGCTGCGCGTGCTGCGGCTGCTGGGTACGGGACGGCTGGGGGCCACCCGTGAGCGGCGCGCCGTCACGGCCGGGCAGCGCGGCGCGCGGAGCGCCCGTACCGACCTGACCGCGGGCGGCACCGGCACCGAGCCGGCCGGCCGCCGACGAGGGCGCACCGCCGGGAGCACCGGGACCGCCGGGGCGTCCGCCGCCGGGGCCGCCGGCCGGGCCGGGGCCGCCGGGGAGCCTGCCGCCGGGAGCCGAGGCGCCCGGGGGCATCGCGCCCTGGCCGCCGCCGCCCGGCTTGGGCATGGGCTTCCTGCCACCCTGGGCGACGTCGACGGGAAGCATGACGAGCGCGGTGGTGCCGCCCGAGTCGGAGGGCCGCAGCTGGATCCGGATGCCGTGTCGCAGGGACAGGCGGCCGACCACGAAGAGACCCATGCGGCGGGAGACCGAGACGTCCACGGTGGGCGGCGACGCGAGCCGCTCGTTGATCGCGGCGAGGTCCTCGGGGGAGAGGCCGATGCCGGTGTCGTGGATCTCGACGAGCACGCGGCCGTCGGGCAGCGCGTGACCGGTGACGCGGACCTTGGTCTGCGGGGAGGAGAACGAGGTGGCGTTCTCCAGCAGCTCGGCGAGGAGGTGCACGAGGTCGTTGACGACCCGGCCGGCGACCTCGGTCGCCGGGACCGCGGCCAGCTCGATGCGCTCGTACTGCTCCACCTCGGAGGCGGCGGCGCGGAGCACGTCGACCAGCGGGACGGGGCGGGTCCAGCGTCGGCCCGGCTCCTCGCCGGCGAGGACGAGGAGGTTCTCGCCGTTCCGGCGCATACGGGTCGCGAGGTGGTCCAGCTTGAACAGCGAGGACAGCTGGTCCGGGTCGGCCTCGCGGGACTCCAGCTCGGAGATGAGCGAGAGCTGACGCTGGATGAGGCCCTGGGAGCGGCGCGAGAGGTTGGTGAACATCGCGTTGACGTTGCCCCGGAGGAGGGCCTGCTCGGCGGCGAGACGGACGGCCTCGCGGTGCACGTCGTCGAAGGCCGCGGCCACCTGGCCGATCTCGTCCCGGGAGTGCACACCGACGGACTCGACGGAGGTGTCGACGTCCTGCGGGTCCGACTCGGAGAGCTGCTTGACGAGCTCGGGCAGTCGGTCCTGGGCGACCTTGGTCGCGGTGTCCTGGAGCCGGCGCAGCGAGCGGATCATGGACCGGGCCACGATGAAGGCGCCGATGAGCGAGACACCGAGGACGAGGAGGATCAGGGCACCGTTGATGACGGCGTCGCGCTGGGCTTCCTGCCGCAGCTGACGCGCCATGGTCTCCATCTCACCGAGCAGGATGAGCTCGATGCGGTTCATGGCGGTGATCTTGGTGCCGTACTCGTCGGTGAAGTTCAGGTGACCGCGCGGAGTGCCGCCGGGCATCGCCTCGTCCGACTTCAGCACGCGCTCGGCGTACTTCTCGGCGGCGGTGATCGACGGGTCGCCGGTGTTGAGGACGGCGGTCAGCTCCTCGGCGTCGCCGCCGGTGTTCTCGTAGATCGCCCGGAAGGACTTGAGCTCGACGCCCTCGGAGTTGAAGGCGGCCTCGCCGTAGAGGCGGTCACCCTGCTGGATCTTGCCGCGGGTTTTGTCGCTCGGGGGGAGCGCGCCGGCGATGATCGCCTGCTGGATGGAGGCGTACTCCTTGGCGGACGAGAAGGCGGCGAGCGCCCGGGTCCGCTTGATCATCTCGGGGTTGCTGGTCGCCTGCGCCATGTCCTGGGACAGGCTGAGCAGCGAACGGATGAGACGGCTGTACGCCTCGACCGTCACCGAGTGGGAGACGCCCTTCTCGTAGGCGTTGCCGCGGATCGTGTGGAGCCCGATGACCTGAGAGGCGATCTGGTTGACGTTCTGGCGGATGCTCCGCAGCGCGTCGTCGTTCTCGGCGTTCGGGATCTCGTTGGTGGCGTCGAGGAAGTCCTTGTACTCGCGGTCCGTCCGCTTGCGCGGGGTCGCGATCTGGTAGTCGCTGGTGGGCCTGCCGTTGGCCAGCGGGCCGGCGGAGAGGTCGCGCTCGGCCTGGAGGGCCTGGGCGAGACCGGTCGCCTCACGGGTCAGCTTGGTCAGCAGCTGCATGTGGTCGAGCTGCTCGATGTCCTTGAGCGACTCGCTGATGCGGATACCGCCCAGGGAGGTGGCCGCGACCACGGGCAGGGTCAGCAGGGCGACGAGACGCGTCGAGATGCGCCAGTTGCGCAGGGCTATTCGCGGCCCGACCTCGTTCTCGGACCTGGTCTTGGGCGTGGCGGGAGCCGCGGCGGACTCGGTCGGTGCGGCCTTGGCGCTCGTGCGCCTGCCCTCACCGCCGTCGCCGGTCGGTCCCTGACCCTGGTTGGGGGTGTGCGAGGCCGAGGGACCGCGGTCGGTCCCGGCACGCGGTTCCTGCTCCGCCGGAGCTTCGGCTCGGCCCTGACGGGCCTGGGGAGACCCCGAGCCATCCCTCTTGAAACGTCCCTGCACTAGCGTCGCAACCTCTGGACCAGGCGTCCTTCC
Organism: Streptomyces sp. NPDC042346; assembly: GCF_055581845.1. NCBI lineage: Bacteria > Bacillati > Actinomycetota > Actinomycetes > Kitasatosporales > Streptomycetaceae > Streptomyces > Streptomyces sp. NPDC042346. The sequence goes on from NZ_JBVJEH010000001.1 coordinate 1,665,354, forward strand.
GGGTGAACGGAGAGGACGGTGTCGGCGTCGTGGGGACGCAGGATGCGCCCCATGGTGGTCGTCGGTGACCGGCGCAGTTCCCCCTTCCCCGCCACTCGGAACCGGCGCTGCGTTGCGCCCCCTGCGCGCCGGCTTGAAACCCGCGACGGTGCGTGGAATTCCAGCACAGTGCCGGATCTCCAACAAGGGCCCCGTGTCGTGCGCGTAGGGGGATGACAACCCGTACTCGACGTGTCACCCCATGTAGAAGATGATCACGGAGGTTTCGGACTTTTCCCCTCCAATGTCTCCGCGTACCCGTGTGTCCCAGTCGCCATGATCAGGAGCGGAATAGAGCATTCAGTGCCGTAATGCCCGTTTCCGTGACGGCTCATGGCAGTCCGTAATGCCCGAAATGTGGAGTGATTGGTGAGCAAACTCACACGATGATCGATGTCTTAGCCATGCATTCGAAGGGAATCGCATGTTTAGCCTGACGCTTTACACGATGCTCGCGCGCCCGCAAGGGCGCCCCTCCCGGGACAGGGTCTGAACACCGCCATGAACGACACGAAGACCGCGACGCTCCACAAGACGGCCAACCCGCGCCGCTCCACCCTCGCCCACCTCGAGGACGCCGCGCAGCTCGGCCGGGCCTTCCTGCCGGAGTACGCCGCCGAACTCCCCGGGCAGACGGCCAACCCGCGCCGCACCGTCCTCATGACGGCCCCCGCCCCCTACGAGCCGGCCCCGTACGCCTCCGCCTCCCGCTGACACCGCCGACACCGCCGGTCGGCCGCCCCCTCGCCGCGTTAGCCTGGAGCGTCAGACTCCAGCCAGTACCAAGTGAGGGGCGACAGCACTCGTGCGCATCGCCAGATTCTCCATCGACGGCAATGTGGCCTTCGGCGCCGTCGAGGGCGAGGGAACCGTCGAGTCCGGCGGCCTCGTCCTCGACATCATCAAGGGCATCCCGTACACCGACTTCGAGCTCAGCGGCACCAAGGTCCCGCTCAGCAAGGTACGGCTCCTGCCGCCCGTGCTCCCCAACAAGGTCGTGGGCATCGGCCGCAACTACGCGGAGCACGCCGCCGAACTCGGCAACGAGGTCCCCGACGTACCCGTCGCCTTCTTCAAGCCCACCACCTCGGTGATCGGCTCCGGCGACGCCATCGAGTACCCCTCCTTCTCCAACGAGCTGCACCACGAGGCCGAGCTGGCCGTGGTCATCGGCCGCATGTGCCGTGAGGTGCCCCGCGAGCGCGTGAAGGACGTCATCTTCGGCTACACCTGCGCCAATGACGTCACCGCCCGCGACGCCCAGCAGCGCGAGAAGCAGTGGGCCCGCGCCAAGGGCTTCGACACCTCCTGCCCCCTGGGCCCCTGGGTGGAGACGGACCTCGACCCGAGCGACCTGACCATCCAGGCCACGGTCAACGGCGAACAGCGCCAGCTGGGTCGGACGAGCGACATGATCCGCTCCATCGAGGACCTGGTCGTCCACATCAGCGAGGCCATGACGCTGCTCCCGGGCGACGTCATCCTCACCGGTACCCCCGCCGGGGTCGGCCCCCTCAACGTCGGCGACGAGGTCGCCGTCACCATCGAAGGCATCGGCACTCTCACCAATAAGGTGATCAAGCGTGGCTAACGCGAACATCCGCGTCCGTTTCTGTCCCTCGCCGACCGGCAACCCCCACGTGGGCCTGGTCCGCACCGCTCTCTTCAACTGGGCCTTCGCCCGGCACAACGAGGGCACCATGGTCTTCCGCATCGAGGACACCGACGCGGCCCGCGACTCCGAGGAGTCGTACGACCAGCTGCTCGACTCGCTGCGCTGGCTCGGGCTCGACTGGGACGAGGGCCCGGAGATCGGCGGCCCGCACGCGCCGTACCGCCAGTCGCAGCGGATGGACATCTACAAGGACGTCGCCGAGAAGCTGCTCGCCGGTGGCTACGCGTACCCCTGCTACTGCACCACCGAGGAGCTCGACGAGCGCCGCGCCGCCGCCCGCGCCGCCGGCCGCCCCTCCGGCTACGACGGCCACTGCCGCGACCTCACCGCCGAGCAGAAGGCCGCGTACGAGGCCGAGGGCCGCGTGTCGATCGTCCGCTTCCGGATGCCCGACGAGCCGATCACCTTCACCGACCTGGTCCGCGGCGAGCTCACCTTCACCCCGGACAACGTCCCGGACTACGGCATCGTGCGCGCCAACGGCGCCCCGCTGTACACCCTGGTCAACCCGGTCGACGACGCCCTGATGGCGATCACCCACGTCCTGCGCGGCGAGGACCTGCTCTCCTCCACCCCGCGCCAGATCGCGCTCTACAAGGCGCTGATCGAGCTGGGCGTCGCCCAGGAGATCCCCGCCTTCGGCCACCTGCCGTACGTCATGGGCGAGGGCAACAAGAAGCTCTCCAAGCGCGACCCGGAGGCCTCCCTCAACCTCTACCGGGAGCGCGGCTTCCTCCCCGAGGGCCTCCTGAACTACCTCTCCCTGCTCGGCTGGTCCTTCTCCGCCGACCAGGACATCTTCACCATCCCCGAGATGGTGGCGAAGTTCGACATCGCCGACGTCAACGCCAACCCGGCGCGCTTCGACCTCAAGAAGGCCGAGTCGATCAACGCGGACCACATCCGCATGCTCGACGTGAAGGCCTTCGCCGAGGCCTGCGAGCCCTGGCTCAAGGCCCCGCACGCCAACTGGGCGCCCGAGGACTTCGACCGCGCCGCCTGGGAGGCCATCGCGCCGCACGCCCAGACCCGGATGACGGTCCTCTCGGAGATCACGGCCAACGTCGACTTCCTCTTCCTCCCCGAGCCGGTCTTCGACCAGCCCTCGTGGGACAAGGCGATGAAGGGCGAGCCGGCCGCGCTGCTCACGACCGCCCGCGAGAAGCTCGTGGACGCCGACTGGAGCGACCCCGAGTCCCTCAAGAACGCGGTCCTGGCCGCCGGCGAGGCCCACGGCCTCAAGCTCGGCAAGGCCCAGGCCCCCGTCCGCGTCGCCGTCACCGGCCGCACGGTCGGCCTGCCCCTCTTCGAGTCCCTGGAGATCCTGGGCAAGGAGAAGTCCCTGGCGCGCATCGACGCCGCGCTGGCGAAGCTCGCCGGCTGAGCCTCGTACGCCCGTCCCCGGGGGCGACGACCGGAACCTCCGGTCGTCGCCCCCGAGGCGTTCCCGGGCCGGGCGAAACCCCCGCGCGGGGCGGGGGAGCGGCGGTACGGTCGTGGCATGAGCATCCGCGCCGTCCTGTGGGACGTGGACGACACGATCTTCGACTACGAGGGCGCCGACCGCGCCGGCATGCGCGGGCACCTGACGGCCGAAGGCCTCCTCGACGGGTACGACTCCGTCGACCAGGCCCTGGAACGCTGGAAGGAGCTCACGGAGCTGCACTGGCGCCGCTTCGAGATCGAGGGCGGCGACTTCCAGGACCAGCGGCGGGCCCGCGTCCGGGACTTCCTCGGGGCGCCGGAGCTCACCGCCGCCGGGGCCGACGACTGGTTCGACCGGTACGTCGTCCACTACCAGGCCGCCTGGGAGCTCTTCCCCGACGCGCTGCCCGTCCTCGACCTGCTCGCGGACGACTACCGCCACGCGGTCCTCTCGAACTCCAGCATCCACGCCCAGGAGCCCAAGCTCCGCGCCCTGGGCGTGCGCGACCGCTTCGAGGCCGTTCTCTGCGCCGCCGAGCTCGGGGTCGCCAAGCCGGCGCCCGAGGCCTTCCACGCCGCCTGCACGGCCCTCGGCCTGGCCCCGGAGGAGATCGCGTACGTCGGGGACCAGCCCGACATCGACGCGCGGGGCGCGGTCGAGGCGGGGCTCCTGGGCATCTGGCTGGACCGCGCGGACACCGGCGGCAGGCCCGAGCTGCGACGGATCACGGACCTCGGCCAGCTCCCCGCCCTGCTCCGCGGGGATACCCGTTTTGGAGCACCGTCCACCTTCAGGTAATGTTCTTTCTGCGCCGAGGGGAACAAGCCGAAAGGCAAGAGCCCGGAAAGCGCAAGCCGAGCAAGGTTCTCCCTGGTGGGGACGTTGCCACGGTGGCCTATGGTGTAATTGGCAGCACGACGGTTTCTGGTTCCGTTAGTCTTGGTTCGAGTCCAGGTAGGCCAGCTCGCAGAGCTTAATCTGCAACTCGTGGATGGCATCCACAAAGCCCCCGTTGTGTAGCGGCCTAGCACGCCGCCCTCTCAAGGCGGTAGCGCCGGTTCGAATCCGGTCGGGGGTACAGATCCATCCCGTGGATCACTTGGGTAGCTCCCGGTGAATCCGCGGTGACATCACCCGGCGCATGCCGGGTGGGATCGCTAGGGCCCCCGTTGTGTAGCGGCCTAGCACGCCGCCCTCTCAAGGCGGTAGCGCCGGTTCGAATCCGGTCGGGGGTACGGTGTAACCACCATGGCCTATGGTGTAATTGGCAACACTACGGTTTCTGGTACCGTCATTCTTGGTTCGAGTCCAGGTAGGCCAGCTCGCAGAGCTTCATCTGCACCTGCGGATCTGATCCGCAAAGGCCCCCGTTGTGTAGCGGCCTAGCACGCCGCCCTCTCAAGGCGGTAGCGCCGGTTCGAATCCGGTCGGGGGTACAGAACGAAGAAGCCCTTCCCTTCGGGGGAGGGCTTCTTCGCTGTTCGGCATCGGCTGTCGCGCAGGAGGAGCACGTACAACTCCGGCCCACCGCTGCGGCGTTGAAGCGGTGGGCCGGGACGAACGGGAGGGGCGTCAGCCGTTGCGCCGGAGCGCCTCGGAGAGACGGGCGGCGGCGTCGATGACCGCCTGGGCGTGCATGCGGCCCGGGTGGCGCGTCAGACGCTCGATCGGACCCGAGACCGAGACGGCGGCCACGACGCGGTTCGAAGGGCCGCGTACGGGCGCGGAGACGGACGCGACGCCCGGCTCCCGCTCACCGATGGACTGGGCCCAGCCACGGCGCCGTACGCCCGACAGGGCCGTCGCCGTGAAGCGGGCGCCCTGGAGGCCGCGGTGCAGCCGCTCGGGCTCCTCCCAGGCCATCAGGATCTGAGCGGAGGAGCCGGCCTTCATGGTCAGCGTCGAGCCGACCGGGACGGTGTCCCGCAGGCCCGACAGCCGCTCGGCCGCCGCCACGCAGATGCGCATGTCGCCCTGCCGGCGGTAGAGCTGCGCGCTCTCGCCGGTGACGTCGCGCAGATGCGTCAGCACGGGGCCGGCGGTCGCGAGCAGACGGTCCTCGCCGGCCGCGGCCGCGAGCTCCGAGAGGCGCGGTCCGAGAATGAACCGGCCCTGCATGTCACGCGCCACCATCCGGTGGTGTTCCAGTGCCACGGCGAGACGATGTGCCGTGGGTCGTGCGAGTCCCGTCGCCGCGACCAGTCCTGCGAGGGTGGCCGGACCGGACTCCAGGGCGCTCAGGACAAGGGCTGCCTTGTCGAGAACGCCTACGCCGCTAGAGTTGTCCATGCAACGATATTCGCGTCTCACTCTGTGAAACGCAAGTTCAATTTTCCGAGGACCTTGGCACTCTGGTGATGCGGCCGCACAACGGCCCGCGAAACGGGTCTCTAGTTGTGCCGACGCAGACGTCGGCCGGAGGGAAAGCGATGGGTAGGACACTCGCGGAGAAGGTCTGGGACGACCACGTCGTCCGGCGCGCCGAGGGCGAGCCCGACCTCCTCTTCATCGATCTGCACCTGCTGCACGAGGTGACCAGCCCCCAGGCCTTCGACGGCCTGCGCCAGAACGGCCGGCAGGTGCGGCGCCTCGACCTCACCATCGCCACCGAGGATCACAACACCCCGACCCTCGACATCGACAAGCCCATCGCGGACCCCGTCTCCCGCGCGCAGCTGGAGACCCTGCGGAAGAACTGCGCCGAGTTCGGCGTCCGGCTGCACCCGCTGGGCGACGTCGAGCAGGGCGTCGTCCACGTCGTCGGACCGCAGCTGGGCCTGACCCAGCCCGGCACCACCGTGGTCTGCGGCGACTCGCACACCTCCACGCACGGCGCCTTCGGCGCGCTGGCGTTCGGCATCGGCACCAGCCAGGTCGAGCACGTGCTCGCCACCCAGACGCTGCCCCTGGCCCGCCCGAAGACCATGGCCATCACGGTCGACGGCGACCTGCCCGAGGACGTCACCGCCAAGGACCTGATCCTCGCGATCATCGCGAAGATCGGCACCGGCGGCGGCCAGGGCTACATCCTGGAGTACCGCGGCTCCGCCATCGAGAAGCTCTCGATGGAGGCCCGGATGACCATCTGCAACATGTCGATCGAGGCCGGCGCCCGCGCGGGCATGATCGCCCCCGACGAGACCACCTTCGCCTACCTGGAGGGCCGCGCCCACGCCCCCGAGGGCGAGGACTGGGACGCCGCCGTCGCGTACTGGAAGACGCTGAAGTCCGACGAGGACGCCGTCTTCGACGCCGAGGTCGTCATCGACGCCGCCTCCCTGGCGCCGTTCGTCACCTGGGGCACCAACCCCGGCCAGGGCGCGCCGCTTTCGGCGAACGTCCCCGACCCGGCTTCGTACGAAGACGCTTCGGAGCGCCTCGCCGCCGAAAAGGCCCTGGAGTACATGGGGTTGACCGCCGGCCAGCCGCTGCGCGACATCAAGGTCGACACCGTCTTCGTAGGCTCCTGCACCAACGGCCGCATCGAGGACCTGCGCAACGCCGCCTCCCTCCTGGAGGGCCGCCAGGTCGCCGACGGCGTCCGCATGCTGGTCGTCCCCGGCTCCGTCCGGGTCGCCCTGCAGGCCGTCGAAGAGGGCCTGGACAAGGTCTTCAAGGAGGCCGGCGCCGAATGGCGGCACGCGGGCTGTTCGATGTGTCTGGGCATGAACCCCGACCAACTGGCTCCCGGTGAGCGCTCCGCGTCCACCTCCAACCGCAACTTCGAGGGCCGGCAGGGCAAGGGCGGCCGGACCCACCTGGTCTCGCCCCAGGTCGCCGCCGCCACCGCCGTCCTGGGCCATCTGGCCTCCCCGGCCGATCTGTCCGACGTCGCCACCACCGCGGGGGTCTGAGGAACCATGGAAGCTTTCACCACGCACACCGGCCGGGCCGTCCCGCTGCGCCGCAGCAACGTCGACACCGACCAGATCATTCCGGCGCACTGGCTCAAGAAGGTCACCCGCGACGGCTTCGAGGACGGGCTCTTCGAGGCCTGGCGCAAGGACCCCGAGTTCATCCTCAACCGCCCGGAGCGGCAGGGTGCCTCGGTCCTGGTCGCCGGCCCCGACTTCGGCACCGGCTCCTCCCGTGAGCACGCCGTCTGGGCGCTCCAGAACTACGGCTTCCAGACGGTCATCTCCGCCCGGTTCGCCGACATCTTCCGCGGCAACTCGCTGAAGAACGGCCTGCTGACCGTCGTCCTGCCGCAGGAGACGGTGGACGCGCTCTGGGAGCTGATCGAGGCCGACCCGACCGCCGAGATCACCGTCGACCTGGAGCAGCGCAAGGTCCTGGCCGCCGGGATCGACGCGGACTTCGAGCTCGACGAGAACGCCCGCTGGCGTCTCCTGAACGGACTCGACGACATCAGCCTCACCCTTCAGAACGAAGCCGACATCGCGACCTACGAGGCGGCACGACCGGCCTTCAAGCCCCGTACAATTACGGTCTGAGCAGCGCTTTTCCAAGACTGCGCCCCCCACCGCCAGGTGGGGGGCGCAGTCGCTTGTTGGGACCCTGTCGGGCGACAACTCGCCCTAGATGGCACAATCGGTGCATGGAACGCGACAGCCAACTCGAGCTCTACGAGTCAGTCGCCGCCCGATTGAAGGAAGCGCACACAAGAGTGCGCTCACTGCAAGTCCCGGAGGGCGTAAGGATGGCGCTGTCCCGGAAGCTGCTGGTCGTGACGGCCGCGGCGAAGCACGATCTCAAGGACGCGGCAGCGCGTCTGGACCGGTTGATGAAGGACCTCGACGAGGGCCGATTCCCAGAGGACGACTGACACCAGGAACTCCGCAGCGGGTCTTTTGCGTTGCGGCACTAGGGTGATTAGCCCGTTTCGTGTTTGATTTGCGGTATATACATGCCTAACGTGCGAAAAAGCTTGAACACTTTCGTTCTGGCAATGTCTCCGAAGGGGAAGACGTGAACAAGGCGCAGCTCGTAGAAGCGATTGCCGACAAGATGGGCGGTCGCCAGCAGGCCGCCGAAGCCGTCGACCACGTGCTCGACGCCATCGTGCGTGCCGTGGTCGGGGGCGACCGGGTCTCGGTGACGGGCTTCGGCTCGTTCGAGAAGGTCGACCGTCCGGCCCGCTACGCCCGCAACCCCCAGACGGGCGAGCGCGTGCGGGTCAAGAAGACCTCGGTCCCGCGCTTCCGTGCGGGTCAGGGCTTCAAGGACCTGGTCAGCGGCTCGAAGAAGCTCCCCAAGGGCGGCGAGGTCTCCGTCAAGAAGGCCCCCAAGGGCAGCCTCACCGGTGGCGCCTCCGCGACCGTGAAGAAGGCCGCGGCCAAGAAGGCCACCACCGCCAAGAAGGCCGCCGCGAAGAAGGCGACCCCGGCGAAGAAGGCCACGACGGCCGCCGCGAAGAAGGCGACCCCGGCCAAGAAGACCACCACCGCGGCGGCGAAGAAGACCACCGTCGCGGCGAAGAAGGCCTCGACGGCGGCGAAGAAGACCACGACCGCCGCCGCGAAGAAGACCACCACGACGGCGGCGAAGAAGGCCGTCAAGGCCACGGCCAAGAAGACCGCGCCGGCCGCGAAGAAGGCCACGGCGACGAAGGCGCCCGCGAAGAAGACCACGGCGCGCAAGACGACCGCCAAGAAGGCCGCCGCCAAGAAGTAGGACGAGCGGTACCACCCGCCGGGCCGGGCTCCCCACCCAGGAGCCCGGCCCGCGGCGCGTTCGCGTCGCGGAGGGCTCGAAGGGCGCGGAGTGCTCGAAGCGCTCGACGTGCTCGAACCGCTCGACGTGCTCGAACCGCTCGACGTGCTCGAACGGCTCGACGTGCTCGACGTGCTCGACGTGCTCGAAAGGATCAGGCGGGGATCAGAAGGTCTGGAGCGTCACCAGGGTGATCCGCAGGCCGGCCCCGGACGTCCCCGGCTCCGCCTCGATCCGCACCCGCTGGCCCGGCCGCAGCAGCCGCAGCCCGCCCGCGTCGAAGGCCTCCGCCCCGAAGTCCACCGGGGTGCCGTCGTCGAGCAGCACACTTCCGCTGCGGGTCTCGGAGTCGTACGTGAACGCGGTCGCCTGCATGGACCGCAGCCTATCCGGCCGCCGGCACCCACCGGGCGGCCGTCCGCGGGCCGAGCCCCAGAGCCATGGCCTCCGCCAGATCCTCGCCGGTGTCCACGTCCCGGCGTACGGAATCCACCCCGGTCAGCCGGATTTCCACCGCGCCCGACGACAAATGGCGCAGCCTCGACGGCCCCCCGAATGCCGGTTCCAATTCCACCCCCGGACCCGCCGAGAGGAATGTCGTACCTATTTCGGCGGCATCCGCGAGAAATGCCCTCGGAAATTTCCGGGCGGTGTCCAGGACCCGGGCCAGCTCCGTGGTCCGCAGCGCGGGCAGATCGGCGTTGAGCGCCGCCACGCGCGCGTGCGGCAGCCGCTCCCGTATCGAAGCGACCCCGTGCGCCAGCGCCGCGTTGAGTCCCGCCGCCGGGAGGTCCGGCACGATCCGCGCCCCCAGGGCCGCGAGCGCGGTCCCGGCCGTCGGGTCGTCCGTGACGACCACCACATCCCGTACGCGCGGACAGTTCAGCACGGCACCGACGGTGTCCTCGGCGAACGCGAGGGCGAGCCGGGGGCGCAGCAGGGCTCCCGTGGCCGCGGCCAGTCTGCTCTTCGCCAGGGCAAGGGGTTTCAGGGGTACGACCAGGTACCAGCCGTCTTCCGCGTCGCTGTTCACCGGGCCCATTCTGTCCCGCCCGCGCGGTCCGGTGGGGGCCTCGGGGCGTACCGTGTCCTCGACAGACCCGGAGCATGGGGCGACACTTGACCCCCTGCCAGCCAGTCCCGGAGAAAGGTGTCCGAGTGCCCCGCCGCAGAATCGGCTTCTGGTACCGCCTCGCGGCGGTCATCGCCAAACCCCCCCTGGTGGTTCTGTTCAAGCGGGACTGGCGCGGTATGGAGCACATTCCGGCCGACGGCGGATTCATCACCGTGGTCAACCACAACTCGTACCTGGACCCGCTGTCCTACGCGCACTACCAGTACAACACCGGTCGTGTGCCGCGCCTCCTCGCCAAGGCGGGCCTCTTCAAGAGCCCCTTCGTCGGCATGATGCTGCGCAACACCGGACAGATCCCCGTCTACCGCGAGACCACCAACGCGCTGGACGCCTTCCGGGCCGCCGTCGACGCCATCGAGCGCGGCGAGTGCGTCGCCTTCTACCCCGAGGGCACCCTGACCCGGGACCCCGACATGTGGCCCATGGCGGGCAAGACCGGCGCCGCCCGCGTCGCGCTCCTCACCAAGGTCCCGGTCATCCCGGTGGCCCAGTGGGGCGCCAACCTCGCGATGCCGCCGTACGCCAAGGACAGGAAGCTCAGCCTCTTCCCCCGCAAGACGCTGACCGTGCAGGCCGGCCCGCCGGTCGACCTGTCCCGCTTCGACGGCCTGGAGCCGACGCCCGAGGTGCTCCGCGAGGTCACCGAGGTCATCATGGCCGCGGTCACCGCCCTCCTGGAGGAGATCCGCGGCGAGAAGGCGCCCGCCGAACCGTACGACCACCGCAAGGCCCGTCTGGAACAGCGTCGCAAGGCCGCCGAGGCCGCCGAGGAGAGCACCAAGTGACCAAGGCAGCCGTCTTCGGCAACGGATCCTGGGGCACCGCCTTCGCCATGGTGCTCGCCGACGCGGGCTGCGAGGTGAGCCTCTGGGGCCGCCGCGCGGAGCTCGCGAAGGAGATCAACGCCACCCGGGTCAACCCCGACTACCTCCCGGGCATCGAACTCCCGCGGGCGATCACGGCCACCGCGGACCCGGCCGAGGCCGCCCACGACGCCGACTTCACCGTCCTCGTCGTCCCCTCGCAGACCCTCCGCGGCAACCTCGCCGCCTGGAAGCCGCTGCTCGCCCCCGGCACCGTCCTCGTCTCCCTCATGAAGGGCGTCGAACTCGGCACCGCCGAGCGGATGAGCGAGGTCGTCATGGAGGTCGCGGACGTGCCCGCCGAGCGCGTGGCCGTCCTCACCGGACCCAACCTGGCCCTGGAGATCGCCGCCCGGCAGCCCGCCGCCGCCGTCGTCGCCTGCGTCGACGAGTCGGTCGCGCAGCGGTTCCAGTCGGCCTGCATGACCCCGTACTTCCGCCCGTACACGCACACCGACGTCGTCGGCTGCGAGCTCGGCGGCGCGGTGAAGAACGTCATCGGGCTCGCCGTCGGCATCGCCAACGGCATGGGACTCGGCGACAACTCGAAGGCCACGCTCATCACCCGCGGCCTCGCCGAGACCACCCGCCTCGGCCTCGCCATGGGAGCCGACCCGCTCACCTTCTCCGGCCTCGCGGGCCTCGGCGACCTGGTCGCCACCTGCTCGTCGCCGCTCTCCCGGAACAACACCTTCGGCACCAACCTGGGCCGCGGGATGACCCTCCAGGAGACCATCGCGGCCACCAAGCAGACCGCCGAGGGCGTCAAGTCCTGCGAGTCCGTGCTCGATCTGGCCCGCCGCCACGGTGTCGACATGCCGATCACCGAGACGGTCGTCTCGATCGTCCACGAGGGCAAGCCGCCGGTCGTCGCCCTCAAGGAGCTGATGTCCCGCAGCGCGAAGTCCGAGCGCCGCTGACGTTCGCGACACGGACACGCGCCGTACGCGCGACGGACGCCTGACGGACGCATGACGCACGCGTCGGGCGCGGCGGCACGGCCGCTGCTCCGGACGCGCGCGGGGGGAGCGGGGCGCTCAGCTGTTCGGGAGCCGCAAGGTACGCTCATCGCGATATGAGCGAGAACACCCAGAGCCCCCGCAAGCCGCGCGTGGCCGTCGTCTTCGGCGGTCGCAGCTCCGAGCACGCCATCTCCGTCGTCACGGCGGGCGCCGTCCTGAGCGCCATCGACCGGGACAAGTACGACGTGCTGCCCATCGGCATCACGACGGACGGGCGCTGGGCGCTCACCGCCGACGCCCCCGAGCGCATGGCCATCGCCGACCGCGCCCTGCCGAACGTCACCGACCTGGCCGAGTCCCAGGAAGGCGGTGTCGTCCTCTCCGTCGACCCCGCCAACCGCGAGGTCGTCCTCACCGAGCCCGGCGCCGTGCCGAAGGCCCTCGGCGAGGTCGACGTGGTCTTCCCCATGCTGCACGGCCCGTACGGCGAGGACGGCACCCTCCAGGGCCTCCTGGAGCTCTCCGGCGTCCCCTACGTCGGCGCGGGCGTCCTCGCCTCCGCCGTCGGCCAGGACAAGGAGTACATGAAGCGCGTCTTCGTCTCCTTCGGCCTCCCGGTCGGCCCGTACGAGGTCATCCGGCCGCGCGAGTGGGACCAGAACCCGGCCGCCGCCCGCAAGAAGATCGTCGAGTTCGCCGCCGACCACGGCTGGCCGCTCTTCGTGAAGCCGGCCCGCGGCGGCTCGTCCATGGGCATCACCAAGGTCGACGACCTCTCCGGCCTGGACGAGGCCATCGAGGAGGCCCGCCGCCACGACCCCAAGATCCTCGTCGAGTCGCTCCTGCGCGGCCGCGAGATCGAGTGCGGCGTCCTGGAGTTCGAGGACGGCCCGCGCGCCAGCGTGCCGGCCGAGATCCCGCCCGTCACCGACCACGACTTCTACGACTTCGAGGCCAAGTACATCGACTCGGCCTCCGGCATCGTGCCCGCGCCGATCGGCGACGAGGCCACCGCCGAGATCCAGCGCCTGGCCGTCGCCGCGTACGAGGCGGTCTCCTGCGAGGGCCTGGTCCGTGCCGACTTCTTCCTCACGGAGGACGGCGACTTCGTCATCAACGAGATCAACACGATGCCCGGCTTCACGCCCATCTCCATGTACCCGCGCATGTGGCAGGAGAGCGGCGTCGGCTACCCCGAGCTCGTCGACCGGCTGATCCAGGCCGCGCTGACCCGCTCCACGGGCCTGCGCTAGCCGGACCTGACGGTGCGATCCGGAGTGCGCCTAGACGCACTCCGGATCGATGCCGCAGGGGATCGTCCTCGCCACGGAGGCCGCGAGGTCCGCGAGGGGCGTCGCGTCGTGCGCGTACCGCTCGTCGAGCGTCACCTCGACGTACGTCTTCCGGTACACCGAGGTGAAACGGGGCCCGCTGCCCTCCGGGCGCTCCAGCATCCAGTTCACGCCGTTCGCCTCGACGGCCTGAGAGTTCGGATCGCTCATCTTTTCGGGCCGGGGGACCCCGCAGCGCAGTACGATCGCACCGTCACCCCACCCGGCGGTCAGCTCGGAGTCCGGCTCCGGATCACTCCGCTCGAGATCCGCCACGGTGTCCGGCAGCTCCTTCTCCAGAGCCTGGCAGAGGGCCGCCTCCGCCGCCGTCGGGCGGGGAACCGCCACGGACGCCCCGGCGTCCGTCCAGGAGCAGCCGGTGGCGGCCAGCAGGAGGACGGCTGCCGTGACGGCGGCGGGCAGGCCGAAGGGCCGGTGGGATGACATCACCGGCCAAGCGTAGACGGGGGCTACAGATGAACGACCGGGCAGGTGAGGGTACGCGTGATGCCGTCCACTTGCTGGACCTTGGCGACCACCATGCGACCCAACTCGTCGACGGTGTCCGCCTGTGCGCGCACGATCACGTCGTAGGGACCGGTCACGTCTTCGGCCTGGAGCACCCCCGGGATCTTGGAGATGGTGTCGGCGACGGTCGACGCCTTGCCCACCTCGGTCTGGATGAGGATGTACGCCTGAACCACGGAACCTCCAGGGCGACCACGAGGATCTTGTGGGAGAAAGGGACGCCACGGTACCGCGTCACCGCGGGCCACGGGGAGACCCGCGCGCCCGGGGGCACTCGCGTGGTGGCCTACGCACGACAGAAGTTGACGGTCTACTTGACGGTACCCAGCACGGTGACGGCCCGCGACCCGCGGCGCGCCCAGACGCGCCCCCGCCCGTCGGCCGGCACGAAGACACGAGGTGAGGCGCGGTGAAGGGCACAGTCGGAGAGCTGGGCGAGTTCGGGCTCATCAGAGAGCTCACGTCCCGGCTCACCTCCACCCCGGCGGTACGGATCGGGCCCGGCGACGACGCCGCGGTCGTCTCCGCACCCGACCGGCGCGTGGTGGCCAGCACGGACATCCTCCTCGAAGGACGTCACTTCCGCCGCGACTGGTCGACGGCGTACGACGTCGGCCGCAAGGCCGCCGCGCAGAACCTCGCCGACATCGCCGCCATGGGCGCGGTCCCCACCGCGCTCCTCCTCGGCCTCGTCGTCCCCGCCGAGCTGCCCGTCACCTGGCCCACCGAACTGATGGACGGGCTCCGCGACGAATGTCAGGTCGCGGGCGCCGCCGTCGTCGGCGGCGACGTCGTCCGCGGCGACACCATCACCATCGCCATCACCGCCCTCGGCGACCTCCGCAACCACGACCCGGTGACCCGGGGCGGGGCCCAGCCCGGCGACGTCGTCGCCTACACCGGCTGGCTCGGCTGGTCCGCCGCCGGGTACGCGGTCCTCTCCCGCGGCTTCCGCTCGCCCCGCGCCTTCGTCGAGGCCCACCGCAGGCCCGAGCCGCCGTACCACGCGGGCCCCGCCGCCGCCGGACTCGGCGCCACCGCCATGTGCGACGTCAGCGACGGCCTCATCGCCGACCTCGGCCACATCGCCGAGGCCAGCAAGGTCCGCATCGACCTGCGCTCCGGGCTCATCGACATCCCCACGCAGATGAACGACATCGGCCAGGCCGTCGGCGTCGACCCCATGCAGTGGGTGCTCACCGGGGGAGAGGACCACGCCATCGTGGCCACCTTCCCGCCGGACGTGAAGCTCCCCGCCCGCTGGAAGGTCATCGGCGAGGTCCTGAACCCCTCGGCGCTGCCGCAGGTCACCGTGGACGGCGCCCCCTGGCACAGCGCGGGCGGCTGGGACCACTTCGGGGAGACGGAGTGACCGCTCGGCCCCCGCTGGTGCTCACCGTCGCCGGATCCGACTCCGGCGGCGGCGCCGGCATCCAGGCCGACCTGAAGACCATGCTCGCGCTCGGCGTCCACGGCATGAGCGTGCTCACCGCCGTCACCGCCCAGAACTCGCGGGGAGTCCAGGGCGCGTGGGAGCTGCCCGAGGAGGCCGTACGGGCCCAGTACCGGGCCGTCGTCGACGACATCGGCGTCCAGGCCGTGAAGACGGGCATGCTGGCCTCCGCCCGGCTCGTCGAGACGGTCGCCGAACTGCTCGCCGGGACCGAGGCCCCGGTGGTCGTGGACCCCGTCGGCGTCTCCAAGCACGGGGACTCGCTGCTCGCGGCCTCGGCCCTCGCCTCCGTACGGACGAAGCTGCTGCCGGTCGCGACCGTCGCCACGCCCAACCTGGACGAGGTGGCGCAGCTCACAGGCGTCCACGTCGTGTACGAGAGCGACATGCGGGTGGCGGCCGAGGCGATCCTGTCGTACGGGGCGGACTGGGCCCTGATCAAGGGCGGGCACCTGCCCACCGGCCAGGAGGCCGTGGACCTGCTCACGGACGGCACAGAGGAGCACTGGCTGCGCGCGCCCCGGCACGACAACCGGCACACGCACGGCACGGGCTGCACGCTCGCCTCGGCGGTGGCCTCGGGGCTCGCCAAGGGCCTGGCGGTGCCGGAGGCGGTACACCGGGCCAAGGAGTACGTGACCGGGGCCATCGCCGCCGGATTCGCCCTGGGCTCGGGCATCGGCCCGGTCGACCACGGCTGGCGGTTCAGGGCCTGAGACGCCCGGGGGCCCGGCCGTTTCCGGGCATGGCAAAAGGCCGGTTCACCTAGGTGAACCGGCCTTTCAAGGCAACCGCAGGGGCTGCGCTACGACAGAACTCGCGTCGCAATTAGCGCGAGACCTTGCCGGCCTTGATGCACGAGGTGCAGGCGTTGAGCCGCTTCGGCGTCCGACCGACCACGGCACGCACGCGCTGGATGTTCGGGTTCCAGCGACGGGACGTACGGCGGTGCGAGTGCGAAATGCTGTTGCCGAAGCCCGGCCCCTTGCCGCAGACGTCGCAGTTGGCAGCCACGGGTCACTCCAAAGACTTCAGAATTACAGTGAAATCCGGCGCACCGGAATCAGGAGTCTGAAGTGGCTTGCCGGAGGATGGCCCGGAGGAACCGGGCAACCGAAGCAGCATACAACGCCTGCTTCGGTGGAACGAAACTACCATGGTCTCCGCCGACCTCGCCCCCGGCCCAGGTCACGAGCAGGACACCCCGGGTCTACCCTGCGGTGAGCTCACCGCCGAAGGAGGCCCCCTGTTGTCGCGAGCCCTTCAGCCTTCAGAGGAGCTCGTCGAGCTCGACGCCGAAGCGCTCCGGACCTGGTCCGGGCGGGTGCTCGACGCCCTCGGGCGGGAGCGCCGGGAGATCGACGCGATCAACGTCTACCCGGTCGCGGACGGGGACACCGGCACCAACCTGTACCTGACGGCGGAAGCCGCCCACCAGGCCGTCGAAGCCGTCTTCGCCGCCGCCGAACCCGACGCCGCCGAGACCGTACGGGCCATGGCCCACGGGGCCCTGCTCGGGGCCCGAGGGAACTCCGGGACCATCCTCGCCCAGCTGCTGCGCGGCATGGCGGCCGTCCTCGCCGAGGGACGTGACGGTGATCACCTCGCCCGCGCCCTCGCGGAGGCCGCCGACGCCGCCCGCCGGGCCGTCGCCCACCCCGTCGAGGGCACGATCCTCACGGTCGCCTCCGCCGCCGCGGAGGCCTGCGCCGGGGGCGGCCGACTCGTGGACGTGGCGGGAAACGCCTACGACGGGGCCAGGACCGCCCTGGCGACCACCACGGCCCAGCTGGACGTCCTCACCCGCGCCGGGGTCGTGGACGCCGGCGGACAGGGCCTGGTGACCGTCCTCGGGGCACTCGTCGAGACCGTGACCGGCCGGGCACCGCTCCGCCCGGAGACACCGGCCCACGGCGTCGTCGCGCCCGCCGCGCCCCTCGCACCCGAGGACTGCGGCACCGAGGACGGCCCCGCGTACGAGGTGATCTACCTCCTGGAGGCCGAGGACGCGGCCGTGGACCTGCTGAGGTCCCGCCTCGACGCGCTGGGGGAGTCCCTGGTCGTCGTCGGCGGCGACGGGCTCTGGAACGTCCACGTGCACGTCGACGACGCCGGAGCCGCCGTCGAGGCCGGCATCGAGGCCGGACGGCCCCACCGGATCCGCGTCACCCACTTCGCGAGCAGCCCGGCAGGACCGGACGCCCGCGGAGCGCGGGCCCAGCGCGCGGTGGTCGCCGTCGTCCCCGGCGAGGGCCTGGCCGGCCTCTGCGCCGAGGCGGGCGCCACCACCGTCCGGACCCGGCCCGGCGAACAGCCCGCGGGGGACGAACTCCTCGACGCGATCCGGCGGGCGCACGCCCGCGAGGTCGTCCTGCTGCCCAACGACACCGACCTGCGCCAGACGGCCGCGGCCGCCGCCGAACGCGCCAGGGCCGAGGGCATCCGCGTCGCCCTCATCCCGACCCGGGCCGCCGTCCAGGGCATCGCCGCCCTCGCCGTCCACGAACCGGACCGCCGCTTCGACGAGGACGTCGTCGCCATGACGGCCGCCGCCGGCGCCACCCGCTACGCCGAACTCGCCGTCGCCGAGCGCCAGTCCTTCACCTCGGCCGGCGTCTGCCAGGCCGGCGACGTCCTCGGCCTCATCGAGGGCGACGTCGCCGTCATCGGCGAGGACCTCACCGAGACGGCCCGCACGGTCCTCGACCGCATGCTCTCCGCGGGCGGCGAACTCGTCACCCTGATCGTCGCCGACGACACCCCGCCCGACCTGGCCGCCGCCCTCGAACGCCACGTCCGCCGCGGTTATCTGGCCGTCGACACGACCACTTACCACGCGGGCGCGGGAGCCCCTCCGCTGCTCATCGGAGTGGAATGACCCGAGGGGAACACCCCGACTGTCGGTCCCGTGGTGTGCAATGGAACGCGTGCCCGCGCTCGACGAACCACTCAAGAAGTCCCTCGGCCCCGCCACCGCCAAGGTCATGGCCGAGGCACTCGACCTGCACACGGTCGGTGACCTGCTCCACCACTACCCCCGGCGGTACGCCGAGCGGGGCGAGCTGACGACGCTCGCCGACCTCCCGCTCGACGAGCACGTCACGGTCGTCGCGCAGGTCGCGGACGCCCGCGTGCTGACCTTCAACGGCTCCAAGGGACGCGGCCAGCGCCTCGAAGTGACCATCACGGACGGCAGCGGCCGCCTCCAACTGGTCTTCTTCGGCAAGGGCGTGCACAAGCCGCACAAGGACCTGCTGCCCGGCACCCGCGCGATGTTCTCCGGCAAGGTCTCGCTCTTCAACCGCCGCCTCCAGCTCGCCCACCCCGCGTACGAGCTCCTCCGCGACGGCGGCGACGAGACCGACGGGACCGCCGCGAGCGCCGACAACGTGGCCGGCTGGGCCGGGGCCCTCATCCCGATCTACCCGGCCACCACCAAACTGGAGTCCTGGAAGATCGCCAAGGCCGTCGACGCCGTCCTGCCGCACGCCGAGGACGCCGTCGACCCCCTGCCGCCCGCCCTGCGCGAGGGCCGCGGCCTCCCCGAGCTGCCCGACGCCCTGCGGAAGATCCACCGCCCCCGTACCAAGGCGGACATCGCCGACGCCCGCGACCGGCTCAAGTGGGACGAGGCCTTCGTCCTCCAGGTCGCCCTCGCCCGCCGCCGGCACGCCGACACCCAACTCCCCGCCGTCGCCCGGCGCCCCGTCCCCGGCGCCATCCTCGACGCCTTCGACGCCAAGCTCCCCTTCACCCTCACCGAAGGCCAGCAGAAGGTCTCCCGCGAGATCTTCGACGACCTCGCCACCGAACACCCCATGCACCGCCTCCTCCAGGGCGAGGTCGGATCCGGGAAGACCATGGTCGCCCTGCGCGCCATGCTCGCCGTCGTCGACGCCGGGGGACAGGCCGCGATGCTCGCGCCCACCGAGGTCCTCGCCCAGCAGCACCACCGCTCCGTCACCGAGATGATGGGCGAGCTCGCCCAGGGCGGGATGCTCGGCGGCGCCGAGCGCGCCACCAAGGTCGTCCTGCTCACCGGCTCCATGGGCACCGCGGCCCGCCGGCAGGCCCTGCTCGACCTCGTCACCGGCGAGGCCGGGATCGTCATCGGCACGCACGCGCTGATCGAGGACAAGGTCCGGTTCCACGACCTCGGCCTGGTCGTCGTCGACGAACAGCACCGCTTCGGCGTCGAGCAGCGCGACGCCCTGCGCGGCAAGGGCAAGCAACCGCCCCACCTGCTCGTCATGACCGCCACCCCCATCCCGCGCACCGTCGCCATGACCGTCTTCGGCGACCTGGAGACCTCCGTCCTCGACCAGCTGCCCGCCGGCCGCTCCCCGATCGCCACCCATGTCGTCCCCGCCGCCGACAAGCCGCACTTCCTCGCGCGCGCCTGGGAGCGGGTGCGCGAGGAGGTGGAGAACGGCCACCAGGCGTACGTCGTCTGCCCCCGCATCGGCGACGAGGAGGACCAGAAGAAGAAGTCCAAGGCGTCCCCCGAGGACGAGGCCGAGAAGCGCCCGCCGCTCGCCGTCGTCGAGGTCGCGGAGAAGCTCCGTACGGGCCCCCTCACGGGCCTGCGGATCGCCGTCCTGCACGGGCGCATGCACCCCGACGACAAGGACGACGTCATGCGCCGCTTCGCCGCCGGCGAGCTCGACGTCCTCGTCGCCACCACCGTCATCGAGGTCGGCGTCAACGTCCCCAACGCCACCGCCATGGTGATCATGGACGGCGACCGCTTCGGCGTCTCCCAGCTCCACCAGCTCCGCGGCCGCGTCGGACGAGGATCCGCCCCCGGCCTCTGCCTCCTCGTCACCGAGATGCCCGAGGCCAGCCCCGCCCGGCAGCGCCTCGGCGCCGTCGCCGCCACCCTCGACGGCTTCGAGCTCTCCCGCATCGACCTCGAACAGCGCCGCGAGGGCGACGTCCTCGGCCAGGCCCAGTCCGGCGTCCGCTCCTCCCTGAAGGTGCTCACCGTCATCGACGACGAGGAGGTCATCGCCGCCGCCCGCGAGGAGGCCACCACCCTCGTCCTCGCCGACCCGGACCTCACCGCCCACCCGGGACTGCGCACCGCCCTCGAAGCCCTGCTCGACAAGGACCGGGAGGAGTACCTGGAGAAGGGCTGACCGCAGCCACGCGCCGACCGCCATAAGCTGATGCGTACGCACTGGCTCATGGAGAACGAGGACACCGATGACCCGCGTGATCGCCGGCACCGCCGGCGGACGCCGACTGGCCGTGCCCCCCGGCACCGGCACCCGCCCCACCTCCGACCGGGCGCGCGAAGGCCTCTTCTCCACCTGGGAGGCGTTCCTCGGCACCCTCGACGGGACCCGGGTCGCCGACCTGTACGCGGGCTCCGGCGCCGTCGGACTCGAAGCGCTCTCCCGGGGAGCGGTCCACGCGCTCCTCGTCGAGGCGGAACCCCGCGCCGCGAAGACGATCCGCGACAACATCCGGACGCTCGGCCTGCCCGGCGCCGAGCTCCGGACCGGCAAGGCGGAGCAGATCGTGACGGGACCGGCCCCCGCCGAGCCGTTCGACCTGGTCTTCCTCGACCCGCCGTACGCCGTCGCGGACGACGATCTTCGGGAGATCCTCCTCACACTCCGCTCGGAGGGCTGGCTCACGGACGATGCCCTCGTCACCGTGGAGCGCAGCACCCGAGGCGGGGAGTTCGGCTGGCCGGCCGGATTCGAGCCACTACGGGCCCGTCGTTACGGCGAGGGAACGTTTTGGTACGGTCGCGCCGCCTCTACGTGCGAAGACGCACCATGACCGGACCGGAGAGCGAGGGACTCACGTTGCGCCGCGCCGTCTGTCCGGGGTCATTCGACCCCATCACCAACGGACATCTCGACATCATCGCCCGCGCCTCCAAGCTGTACGACGTCGTACACGTCGCGGTGATGATCAACCAGTCCAAGCAGGGACTGTTCACCGTCGACGAGCGGATCGAGCTGATCCGCGAGGTCACCGCCGACTTCGGCAACGTCGAGGTGGAGTCCTTCCACGGACTCCTCGTCGACTTCTGCAAGCAGCGGGACATCCCCGCCATCGTCAAGGGCCTGCGCGCGGTCAGCGACTTCGACTACGAGTTGCAGATGGCGCAGATGAACATCGGCCTCTCGGGCGTGGAGACCCTCTTCGTCCCCACCAACCCGACGTACAGCTTCCTCTCCTCCTCGCTGGTCAAGGAGGTTGCGGCTTGGGGCGGCGACGTCTCCCACCTCGTCCCGCCGCAGGTCCTCGGCAGGCTGACCGAGCGCCTCGCGCAGAAGTGACGCCCGGCCACCGCCGCTGACGCTCCGTCACCTGGTGTCGGACGGGAGCCGACTGCCCTTACAGTCGTCCCGTCCGTCTCCATCCAGCTGTAGAGAGTGGCGAGCACCCGGTGGACGTGCAGAAGAAGCTCGACGAGATCGTCGCGACCGTTCAGGGCGCCCGTTCCATGCCCATGTCGGCATCCTGCGTGGTCAACCGCGCCGAGCTGCTCTCCCTGCTCGAAGAGGTACGGGACGCCCTGCCCGGCTCCCTCGCCCAGGCCCAGGAGCTGATCGGCGGCCGCGAGCAGCTGGTCGAGCACGCCCGCCAGGAGGCCGAGCGGATCATCGAGGCCGCCCACGCCGAGCGCGGCTCGATCGTCTCCGACACCCAGGTCGCCCGGGAGTCGCAGGGCGAGGCCGACCGGATCCTCGCCGAGGCCCGCCGCGAGGCCGAGGAGGTCCGCGCCGAGGCCGACGACTACGTCGACTCCAAGCTCGCCAACTTCGAGGTCGTCCTCAACAAGACCATCGGCTCCGTCGACCGGGGCCGCGAGAAGCTCCTCGGCCGCGGCCCGGGCCTCGACCGGGACGGTTACGCGGACGAGGACGCCCCCGAGTACAGCGCGGACCCGCAGACCCTGATCAGCCGGGCCGACGAGTACGTGGACGCCAAGCTGGGCGCCTTCGAGGCCGTCCTCAGCAAGACCCTGGAGGCCGTCGGGCGCGGCCGGCAGAAGCTGCACGGCCGGATCGCCACCGACGACCTCGGCGAGCACATGGCCGCGCAGGACGGCCTCGCCGGCACGGTGCACACGAGCGACGCCGACTACCTCGCCGGGCTCGCGG
Organism: Streptomyces sp. NPDC042346; assembly: GCF_055581845.1. Classification (NCBI taxonomy): domain Bacteria; kingdom Bacillati; phylum Actinomycetota; class Actinomycetes; order Kitasatosporales; family Streptomycetaceae; genus Streptomyces; species Streptomyces sp. NPDC042346. The sequence goes on from NZ_JBVJEH010000001.1 coordinate 1,687,563, forward strand.
AGCTCGCCGACCCCCAGCCGGCCCCGGTCGCCGCGCAGGCCCCCGCGCAGATCCCGGCCCAGCAGCCCGACCCGTACGGGTACCCGCAGCAGCCGCAGCAGGACCCCGGGTACGGCTACCAGCAGCAGCCGGACCCGTACGGGTACCAGCAGCAGCCCGACCCGTACGCGTACCAGGGTCAGTACGGCTACGAGCAGCAGCCCCAGTACCAGCCCCAGGCCCCGCAGCAGCCGCACCAGCAGCAGCCGGCCGCCGCGCTCGACGAGACCAGTTTCTTCGACACGAGCATGATCGACCTGGAGCAGTTGCGCCGGTACGAACAGGGGCAGTAAAGGGCCCGGGGCCCGGATTGGGCCCTGAGCGAAGCGTCCAGTATCCTGGCTCTTCGGTCGCGCGTATTCCGCGACGCTTGCTGCCCATTTCTGGCAGCCCCCTCACGATTCGAAAGCAGGAAGAGCCCTGAGCACGCGCCTCGACCACCGCAATCCCCTCGTGTTCGACACACACGAGCTGGGGCGGCGTCCTGGTGCCCTCCAGCGGCTCTCGCGCTCCGTCGAGGCCCCCACGGTCCTCGGCGTCGAAGGGGTCATCGGAGTGCCCGAGGGCGCTCCCGTGGAAATCGATCTCCGTCTTGAGTCGGTCATGGAAGGGGTGCTTGTCACAGGCACCGCCCGTGCATCGGCCGAGGGGGAGTGCGTAAGGTGTCTGGAGCCCGTCGAGCTGGAGCTCGACGTGGACTTCCAGGAGATGTTCTCGTACCCCGACTCCGACGACCGGGGCCGCTCCAAGGCGGCCGCGGACGACGAAGCCGAGGAAGACGAGAGCATGACCCCCCTCGAGGACGGCATGTTCGACCTCGAACCCATGCTGCGTGATGCGGTGGTGCTCGCACTGCCGATGCAGCCGGTGTGCCGGGAGGACTGTGCGGGTCTGTGCTCCGAATGTGGAGCCGACCTGAACGAGAACCCGGGCCACCACCATGATGCCGTCGACGCCCGTTGGGCGGCATTGCAGGGACTCGCCGGTTCGCTGGGAACCGATGAGAAGGACAACATGAGCGGCAAAGCCTCTGACGGGGACGTCCGAAGCGCCGCCGAGAAGCAGGAGAAGTAGCCGTGGCTGTTCCGAAGCGGAAGATGTCGCGCAGCAACACGCGCCACCGCCGGTCGCAGTGGAAGGCTGCGGTCCCCACCCTGGTTTCGTGTGAGCGTTGCCAGGAGCCGAAGCTGCAGCACATCGCGTGCCCGAGCTGCGGCACCTACAACAAGCGCCAGGTCCTCTCGGTCTGATTGGGCTGGTGAGAGGCGCAATGTCTGAGTCCCGCAAGACGGACGACAAGACGGACCATGCCTCGTCCCACACGCTTCTGGAAGGGCGGCTCGGCTATCGGCTCGAGTCCGCCCTTCTGGTGCGTGCACTGACCCACCGTTCGTTCGCGTACGAGAACGGCGGCCTGCCCACCAACGAGCGTCTCGAGTTCCTCGGGGACTCCGTGCTCGGCCTGGTGGTCACGGACACGCTGTACCGCACCCACCCCGACCTGCCCGAAGGCCAGCTGGCCAAACTGCGGGCCGCGGTGGTCAACTCACGTGCACTTGCGGAGGTCGGTCGCGGCCTCGAACTCGGCTCCTTCATCCGGCTCGGCCGGGGCGAAGAGGGCACGGGTGGCCGGGACAAGGCGTCCATCCTCGCCGACACCCTTGAAGCGGTGATCGGCGCGGTCTATCTCGACCAGGGCCTCGAAGTGGCGTCCGAGCTGGTTCACCGGCTCTTCGACCCGCTGATCGAGAAGTCCTCGAACCTCGGTGCGGGCCTGGACTGGAAGACCAGTCTCCAGGAGCTCACCGCGGCTGAGGGCCTGGGTGTGCCGGAATACCTCGTCACCGAAGAGGGCCCGGACCACGAGAAGGTCTTCACTGCTGCCGCCCGCGTCGGTGGTGTCTCGTACGGCACCGGCACCGGCCGCAGCAAGAAGGAAGCGGAACAGCAGGCCGCGGAGGCCGCGTGGGGCGAGATTCGCGCCGCCGCGGACGAGCGCGTGGCGGCGGCCAAGGTCGCTGCCGAAGCCGGCACGGGAGAGGTCGCCGACCCCTCTCCGTCCACCAACGGGGCGACGGCCTGAGGGCCATCACCCGCCGCTTCCCCGAGAACCCCGCCCCAGGGCGGGGTTCTCGTCTTTTCCCCGCCCTCTCCTTCGCTTCCCTCCCCACTCCTCCGCCCTCCTTGGGCCGGTAGGGTGGAAGCGCTGTCGATCGACGTCGTCCGGAGGAGTCCCGTGCCCGAGCTGCCCGAGGTCGAGGTCGTACGGCGCGGACTGGAGCGCTGGGTCGCCGGGCGGACCGTGACCGAGGTCGAGGTGCTGCACCCGAGGGCCGTACGGCGCCATCCGGCGGGCGGCGCGGACTTCGCGGCGCGGCTGAAGGGGCAGCGGTTCGCGGTGGCGCGGCGGCGCGGCAAGTACCTCTGGCTGCCGCTGGACGGCACCGGCACCTCCGTGCTCGGCCACCTCGGCATGAGCGGCCAGCTGCTCGTCCAGCCGGAGGACGCCGCCGACGAGAAGCACCTCCGCATCCGGATCCGCTTCGACGATGCCGCCGGCACCGAGCTCCGCTTCGTCGACCAGCGCACCTTCGGCGGGCTCTCGCTCCACGACCAGACCGCCGACGGGCTGCCGGACGTCATCGCGCACATCGCCCGGGACCCGCTGGACCCCGACTTCGACGAGGACGCGTTCCACCGCGCGCTGCGACAGCGCCGTACGACCGTCAAGCGGGCCCTGCTCGACCAGTCGCTGATCAGCGGCGTCGGCAACATCTACGCGGACGAGGCGCTCTGGCGGTCCCGGCTGCACTACGAGCGGCCCACCGCCACGCTCACCCGGCCCCGCTCGGCGGAGCTCCTCGGGCACGCCCGGGACGTGATGAACGAGGCCCTCGCGGTCGGCGGCACCAGCTTCGACAGCCTGTACGTGAACGTCAACGGCGAGTCCGGCTACTTCGACCGCTCGCTCGACGCCTACGGGCGCGAGGACGAGCCGTGCCACCGTTGCGGCACGCCGATGCGCAGGCGCCCCTGGATGAACCGCTCCAGCTACTTCTGCCCGCGCTGCCAGCGCCCGCCGCGCCCCTAGGGGGCGTCCCCTCGGGCCGGGCGGTCAGCTCGTGACGGGGGCCGGGCGCTCCGCGTCGTAACTCTCGCGGGCCGCCTCGACCTGCGGCATGCGGCCCTCCACCAGCGCGATCAGGCCGATGAGCCGCTCCGCGATCTCGCGGCCGAGCGGGGTGAGCCGGTAGTCGACCCGCGGCGGGTTCGTGGGCTGCGCGTCGCGGTGGACGAGGCCGTCGCGCTCCAGGGCGTGGAGCGTCTGCGACAGCATCTTCTCGCTCACGCCGTCGACCCGGCGCCGCAGCTCGTTGAAGCGGAACGTGCCGTCGTACAGGGCGCCGAGGGTCAGGCTGCCCCAGCGGCCCGTCACGTGCTCCAGCGTGCCGCGCGAGGGACAGGCCCGCGCGAAGACGTCGTAGGCGAGGTCGTCAGTCATGCCCTCCACCGTACTCGCGCACAGCGCTTACCGTCACGGCTGCGCTATCGAGCTGCTTGCGCTTTCGAAAAGTTAGTGCTCTACTTCTGGTCATCCCCTCCGCAGACCTTTTCGAGGAGCTCCTTGTGACCACCCCCGTCGTCTCCATCGCCTACCACTCCGGCTACGGCCACACCGCCGTCCTCGCCGAAGCCGTCCGTGCCGGGGCCGCCGACGCGGGTGCCACCGTCCACCTGATCAAGGTCGACGGGATCACCGACGCCGAGTGGGAGCTGCTCGACTCCTCCGACGCGATCGTCTTCGGCTCCCCGACCTACATGGGCACCGCCTCCGGCGCCTTCCACCAGTTCGCCGAGGCCACTTCGAAGCGCTGGTTCTCCGACGCCTGGCTGGACAAGCTCGCCGCCGGATTCACCAACTCCGGCTCCAAGAGCGGCGACAAGCTGCACACCCTGCAGTTCTTCCAGACCCTCGCCGGCCAGCACGGCATGACCTGGGTCAACCTCGGCCTGAAGCCCGGCTGGAACAGCAGCGAGGCCTCCGAGAACGACCTCAACCGCCTCGGCTTCTTCTCCGGCGCCGGGGCCCAGACCCACACCGACCTGGGCCCCGACGGCGTCCACAAGGCGGATGTCGCCACCGCCGAGCACCTCGGCCGCCGCGTCGCCGTGACCGCCCGCACCTTCGCGGCCGGCAAGGCCGCCGCCTGATCCCACGTACGAGAAAGGGCCCCGTCACCGGAGTGGTGACGGGGCCCTTCTCTTGCGTACGGGACCGGCTCGGCGGAATCGGCTCAGCGGAATCGGCTCAGCGGCCGAAGTCCTGGGTCCACCAGGGGCCGCTGTCGCCGAACTGCACGCCGACGCCCAGCGTCGTGAAGTCGCAATTCAATATGTTGGCGCGATGGCCGTCGCTGTTCATCCAGGAGTCCATCACGGCCGCCGCGTCCGCCTGGCCGCGCGCGATGTTCTCGCCGCCCAGGCCCGTGACGCCGGCCTGCTCCGCACGCGCCCACGGCGTGGCCCCGTCCGGGTCCGTGTGGTCGAAGAAGCCGCGCTCCGCCATGTCCGCGCTGAACGCCCCGGCCAGTGCCGCGAGCTGCGCGTCCGCCCTCACCGGGGTGCAGCCCACCTTGCCGCGCTCGACGTTGACCAGCCGGAGGACCTCCGCCTCGGCCGCCTCGCCCCGGTCGGCCGTCGACGGAGCGGCCGGCGTCTCGACCGGTGCCTCGGTCGTCGGGGCCGGCTTCGGCGCGGCCGGCCGCGCCGTGGGCGGGGTCCGGACCTTCTTCGGGGCGACGGGCTTGGTGCTGGTCGCCGCCTTCGACGGGGTCGGCTTCGGGCTCGGCTTCGCGGATGTGGACGGAGCGGCCGAGGGGGAGGCCGTCCTGCTCGGGGTCGCACTCGCGCTGGCGCGCGGACTCGGGCTCTTGCCCGATCCCGCCCGGGTCGCCGTGCCGCTGCCCGAGCCGCCCGACTCGCCGCCGGCCGGGGTCTGGGTCGACCCGCCCTGCGTGTTCAGCTCCGGGGCATGCCGGGACTGGACCTGGCGCTCGCCCGTACCGGCGCTGCCGACGGTGAAGGTGTCCCCGCCGGGCAGCAGACCCGAGGCGACGGCCACGGCTCCCACCGCGACCGCCGCGGAGGCGCCGAGGAGTCCGGTGCGCACGGGAGTGCTCCGCCGCTTGCGGCGGTCACCCCGGTGCCGGCGGTCCGTACCGGCCGCGTAGTCTTCTGCGGCGGGTGCGGCGCCGGAGCGACGGTGGCGTCCCATCTGCTGCCCTGCCTTCCTCTGCGGAGCTCCGCCGGTGGCTGCGGATCTTTGCTGGTCTTTGCTGATCTTTGCTGTCGGCACGGTTTCGGACCGACCGCCGAACGGCGCGCGCCCGAACGGGTGAGGCGCATTCCGACGGGACTGTACGCGATGGGAAGCGGGGGTGACGTGCTCATCCGGCAATCCGTTGGTTAGCGTGCAGCCATGAGCGACGACGTACGGATGACCGCCTGGGTGCGCGGCCGGGTACAGGGAGTGGGCTTCCGCTGGTTCACCAGGGCAAACGCACTGGAGATCGGCGGCCTCGCGGGCTTCGCCCTGAACCTCGACGACGGCCGGGTCCAAGTGGTGGCCGAGGGGCCGAGTGAGAATTGCCACCGTCTTCTCGACTGGCTCCGCACGGGCGACACGCCCGGCCGCGTGGACGGCGTCACGGAGATATGGGGCGCTCCGCGCGGAGGCTACGACGGCTTCGCGATCCGCTGACGTTCGCGACGGCGCCCCCTCTCCGGTGACCTGGAGGGGTCCCGGAGGGACACGCGGTGACGGGGGTGTGGCGGGAGAACTCCCTGGTGGTTGCCAAGAAGTGCGCGCCGTGGAAGGCTGCCCGTAAAGGATGATCGCCACGCCCCGAGGCACCGGGTCGAGAGGCGCCGCCGCGCGTCGAGCGGCCGCCCACTCCCCTGTCGCCCCTTCAAACGGGGCGTGATCGTGTTGACCGTCAAACTTTTTGGTGAGACGCTGGAATCCCCGCGCACCTTAGCTGTTTGGCAGTAAAGAACCGGCACGACGCACTGCCGAGCACCGCGGGTGCGAATCCCTCACGACCCACACCGCAATCGGTCGGTCACTCAGTGTGGAGGACCATCCATCATGGCAAAGGCGCTTCTCGGTTACGTCGGCGGCTCCGACCCGCGACTCCTCGCCGAGATGCGACGGCTTCAGCAGCGTGTCCAGGACCTGGAATCCGAGCTGGTTCGGATCCAGTCCGAGAACGACACGCTCGCGGCTGCCGCCGCTCAGCACCAGGGAGAGTCGCTGCTCGACAGCATCGACCTCGACGTACCCCAGGCGGAGCCTGCGCTCACCTGACAACCCAGCCCTCAGGGGCCAGGTGGGAAACACTCCGTCGGCACCGCCGACTCACGATCCACGTCGACGTAGCCGGGCACACAGCACAGCTGGATATGCAAGGGGCGCTTCGGCGTCCCTTCTTTCTTTCACCCGCCGTTTCCCCCACGGCCCGCCCCCGGCCCCTACCTGGCCACCCCTCCTCACCCGATGATCTGCCCTACACCTTCGCGGGTGAAACGCGCCTGCCCCGGTAGAGTCCCCGGGGTGCACCTCAAGGCCCTGACCCTCCGCGGATTCAAGTCGTTCGCCTCGGCCACGACCCTGCGGTTCGAACCCGGGATCACCTGTGTCGTGGGGCCCAACGGATCGGGCAAGTCCAATGTCGTGGACGCCCTGTCCTGGGTCATGGGCGAACAGGGTGCCAAGTCGCTGCGCGGCGGCAAGATGGAGGACGTCATCTTCGCCGGCACGACCGGGCGCCCGCCGCTCGGCCGCGCCGAGGTCTCGCTGACCATCGACAACTCCGACGGCGCGCTGCCCATCGACTACGCCGAGGTCACCATCACCCGGATCATGTTCCGGGGCGGCAGCAGCGAGTACCAGATCAACGGCGACACCTGCCGCCTGCTCGACATCCAGGACCTGCTCTCCGACTCCGGCATCGGACGCGAGATGCACGTCATCGTCGGCCAGGGACAGCTCGACTCCGTCCTGCACGCCGACCCGATGGGCCGCCGCGCCTTCATCGAGGAGGCCTCCGGAGTCCTCAAGCACCGCAAGCGGAAAGAGAAGGCGCTGCGGAAGCTGGACGCGATGCAGGCCAACCTCGCGCGCGTCCAGGACCTCACCGACGAACTGCGCCGCCAGCTCAAGCCCCTCGGCCGCCAGGCCGCCGTCGCCCGCCGCGCCGTCGTCATCCAGGCCGACCTCCGCGACGCCCGCCTCCGCCTCCTCGCCGACGACCTGGCCCGGCTCCAGCGTGCGCTCACCGCCGAGGTCGCCGACGAGGCGGCGCTCCTCGCCCGCAAGGAGGCCACCGAGACCGCGCTGCGCACCGCGCTCGCCCGCGAGACGGAACTCGAAGCCGAGGTCGGCGCCCTCGCGCCCCGGCTCGAACGAGCCCAGCAGAGCTGGTACGCCCTCTCGCAGCTCGCCGAACGGGTCCGGAGCACGATCTCCCTCGCCGACGCGCGCGTGAAGAGCGCCGACGACGCCCCCGCCGAGGAGCGGCGCGGCCGCGACCCCGAGGACCTGGAGCGGGAGGCCGCCCGCGTCCGCGAGCAGGAGGCCGAGCTCGAAGCCGCTCTGGACGCGGCCGAGCGCGCCCTGGAGGACACCGTCGCCCACCGGGCGGAGCTCGAACGCGCCCTGACGGCGGAGGAACGCCGCCTCAAGGACGCGGCCCGGTCCATCGCCGACCGGCGCGAGGGCCTCGCCCGGCTCCACGGCCAGGTGAACGCGGCCCGCTCTCGCGCCGCCGCCGCCCAGGCCGAGATCGACCGGCTGGCCGCCGCCCGCGACGAGGCGGCGGAGCGGGCGGTCGCCGCCCAGGAGGAGTACGAGCAGCTCACGGCCGAGGTCGAGGGCCTCGACGCCGCGGACGGCGAGCACGGCGAGCGGTATGAGGCGGCCCGCCGCGAACGGGCCGACGCCGAGGCCGAACTGGGCGCCGCCCGCGACGCGCTCGGCACCGCCGAACGGACCCGGGCCGCGACCCGCGCCCGGCACGACACCCTCGCCCTCGGCCTGCGCCGCAAGGACGGCACGGGCGCCCTGCTCTCCGCGGGCGTCACCGGACTCCTCGGCCCCGCCGCCGAACTCCTCACCGTCACCCCGGGATACGAGATCCCCGTGGCCGCCGCGCTCGGCGCCGCCGCCGACGCGGTCGCCGCCACCGGACCGGCCGCCGCGGCCGAGGCCCTCCGCCTCCTCCGCAAGCAGGACGCGGGCCGCGCCTCCCTCCTCCTGACCGGCGCCCCGGAACCGTCCCCCGCCGCCGGCGCCGAGGGCTGCCGGAGCGCCGCCGACCTGGTGCGCGGCCCCGCCGAACTCCTGCCCGCCGTCCGCCGCCTGCTGGCCGGAGTGGTCGTCGTCGACGGCCTCGACGAGGCCGAGGAGCTGGTCAGGTCCCGGCCCGGCCTGACCGCCGTCACCGCCGAAGGGGACCTGCTCGGCGGGCACTTCGCCCACGGCGGCTCCGCCGGCGCGCCCAGCCTGCTGGAAGTCCGGGCCTCGGTGGCCGAAGCCGCCGCCGAGCTCGACGAACTGACCGTACGGTGCGAGGCGTTGACCACCGCACATCGCGAGGCCGACGAGCGGCGCCGTACCGCGGGGGCGCTCGTCGAGGAGCTGGACGCGAGCCGCCGGGCCGCCGAGCGGGAGAAGTCGGCCGTCGCCAAGGAGCTGGGACGGCTCGCCGGGCAGGCCAGGGGAGCGGCGGGGGAGGCCGAGCGGACCGCGGCGGCCGTCGCCCGCGCCCAGGAGGCCCTGGAGAAGGCCGTCGGCGAGGCGGAGGAACTGGCCGAACGGCTCCTCGTCGCCCAGGAGGCCACCGCCTACGGGGACGGGGAGGACGAGCCCGACACCTCCGTCCGCGACCGGCTCTCCGTCGACGGCTCCAACGCGCGCCAGACCGAGATGGAGGCGCGGCTCCAGGCCCGTACCCACGAGGAGCGGGTCAAGGCACTCGCCGGCCGGGCCGACTCCCTCGACCGGGCCGCCCGCGCCGAACGCGAGGCACGCGCGCGTGCCGAGCAGCGCCGGGCCCGCCTCCGGCACGAGCGACGGGTCGCGGGCGCGGTCGCCGCCGGAGCCCGCGGGCTCCTGGCCCACGTCGAGGTCTCGCTCGTCCGCGCCGAGCGGGAACGGGTGGCGGCCCAAGCGGCGAGGGGGGATCGTGAGCAGGGGCTCACGGTGGCCCGCGCCCGCGCCCGGGACCTCAAGGCCGAGCTCGACAAGCTGACCGACTCGGTCCACCGGGGCGAGGTGCTCGGTGCGGAGAAGCGGCTGCGGATCGAACAGCTGGAGGCGAAGGCCCTGGAGGAGTTCGGGGTGGAGGCGACCGCGCTGGTCGCCGAGTACGGCCCCGACCAGCCCGTACCCCCGTCACCGTCCGTGGACGCCGAGGCCGGCTCCGGCTCCGGCGCCGAGGGCGGCTCCGACGATGGCTCCGACGACCCGCAGGCCCGGCCGCGCCCGTTCGTCCGTTCGGAGCAGGAGAAGCGGCTCAAAGCCGCCGAACGGGCGTACCACCAGCTCGGCAAGGTCAATCCGCTGGCCCTGGAGGAGTTCGCGGCCCTGGAGGAGCGGCACCGGTTCCTCTCCGAGCAGCTGGAGGACCTGAAGAAGACCCGGACCGACCTCCTTCAGGTCGTGAAGGAGGTCGACGTACGGGTCGAGCAGGTCTTCACGGAGGCGTACCGGGACACGGCCAGGGAGTTCGAGGGCGTCTTCTCGCGACTCTTCCCGGGCGGCGAGGGCCGTCTCGTCCTCACCGACCCGGGCAACATGCTCACCACCGGCGTCGACGTGGAGGCCCGTCCGCCGGGCAAGAAGGTCAAGCGGCTCTCGCTGCTCTCCGGCGGCGAGCGGTCGCTCACGGCCGTGGCGCTGCTCGTCTCGATCTTCAAGGCCAGGCCCAGCCCGTTCTACGTGATGGACGAGGTCGAGGCGGCGCTCGACGACACCAACCTCCAGCGGCTGATCCGGATCATGGAGGAGCTCCAGGAGTCCTCGCAGCTGATCGTGATCACGCACCAGAAGCGGACGATGGAGGTCGCGGACGCGCTGTACGGCGTGTCCATGCAGGGCGACGGCGTCTCGAAGGTGATCAGCCAGCGACTCCGCTGACGTTCGTCACTTCAAGTCTTGAACCTAAGTAACCTCGTCGCGTCTATAAAGTCATACGACATCGACTATTGACTTCGAAACTTGAAGGCATAGTCTCTGCAACGTTGCTTTTACCTTCACGTGGTGAGCGGCGTGAAGTTGTGCGCCACTGGAAGGGCTTGCCCCCCACCCAGGAGTCCATGTGACCAGTACCGCGCAGGCGCCCACGCCGCCGCCGTCCGAAGGCCGAGCGGCCCATCCTGACCACCTCGGCCACGTCATCTTCATCACGGCCTCCGCCGCGATGGGCGGCTTCCTCTTCGGCTACGACAGCTCCGTCATCAACGGCGCCGTCGAGGCGATCCGCGACCGCTACGACATCGGCTCCGGCACGCTCGCCCAGGTCATCGCCATCGCGCTGATCGGCTGCGCCATCGGCGCCGCGACCGCCGGCCGGATCGCCGACCGCATCGGCCGCATCCGCTGCATGCAGATCTCCGCGGTCCTCTTCGCCGTCAGCGCCGTCGGCTCCGCCCTGCCCTTCGCCCTCTGGGACCTGGCCTTCTGGCGCGTCATCGGCGGCTTCGCCATCGGCATGGCCTCGGTCATCGGCCCCGCGTACATCGCCGAGGTCGCCCCCGCCGCCTACCGCGGCCGCCTCGGCTCCTTCCAGCAGGCCGCGATCGTCATCGGCATCGCCATCTCCCAGCTGGTCAACTACGGCATCCTCCAGCTCGCCGACGGGGACCAACGCGGCGAGATCGGCGGGCTCGAGGCCTGGCAGTGGATGCTCGGCGTGATGGTCGTCCCCGCGCTCCTCTACGGCATGCTGTCCTTCGCCATCCCCGAGTCCCCGCGCTTCCTCATCTCCGTCGGCAAGACCGACCGGGCCAAGGAGGTCCTCGCCGAGGTCGAGGGGCACGGCGTCGACCTCGACGCGCGCGTCGAGGAGATCGACCGGGCCATGCGCAGCGAGCACAAGTCCACCTTCAAGGACCTGATGGTCGCCGGCCGCCGCTTCAAGCTGCTGCCCATCGTCTGGGTCGGCATCGGACTCTCCGTCTTCCAGCAGCTCGTCGGCATCAACGTCGCCTTCTACTACTCCTCGACGCTGTGGCAGTCCGTCGGCATCGACCCGTCCAGCTCGTTCTTCTACTCGTTCACCACGTCGATCATCAACATCATCGGCACCGTGATCGCGATGGTCCTGGTCGACCGCGTCGGCCGCAAGCCGCTCGCCCTCGTCGGCTCCGTCGGCATGGCGATCGCCCTCGCCTTCGAGGCCTGGGCCTTCTCCGCCGACCTCGTCGACGGCAAGCTCCCCGAGACCCAGGGCGTCGTGGCGCTCGTCGCCGCCCACGTCTTCGTCCTCTTCTTCGCCCTCTCCTGGGGCGTCGTGGTCTGGGTCTTCCTCGGCGAGATGTTCCCCAACCGGATCCGCGCCGCCGCCCTGGGCGTCGCCGCCTCCGCCCAGTGGATCGCCAACTGGGCCATCACCGCGAGCTTCCCGTCGCTCGCGGACTGGAACCTCTCCGCTACCTACATGATCTACACGTTCTTCGCCGTGCTCTCGATCCCCTTCGTGCTCCGGTACGTCAAGGAGACCAAGGGCAAGGCGTTGGAGGAGATGGGCTAACCCCCCGCTGCCCCTCTCCTCACCCACGGAACTGCCCCGGCCCGAGGCCTCACGCCTTGAGCCGGGGCAGTACGCCGTGAGGCGTCGTCACGCCTTGAGCCCGGGCAGTACGCCGTCGCAGAACAGCCGCAGGCTCCGCCACCCCTCCTCGACCGGCATCCCGCCGCACAGCGGATGCAGCACCAGGCTCTCCAGGCCGAGCGCCACGCACTCCTCCGGGGTCACCACCCGGTACACCCCCTCCGCGCGCAGCTCCTCCACCGTCGTCGCCGCCGACCGCACCGCCGACCGGATGTCCTTCGACTGCCAGGAGGCGTACGTCCGCGCCTCGTGCAGGAAGTGCTCCCCGTACTCCGCCCAGGTCCGGTCCGGATCCTCCGACAGGTGCAGCAGCGGCGTCTCCTCGGCCGGCATCATCGTCCAGCCCTCCGTGCCGTACTCGGCGCACCGCTCCCGGTAGTACGCGTCGAGCTCCGGCAGGTGCGCGCTCGGGAAGAACGGCAGCCCGATCCGGGCCGCCCGCCGTGCCGCCGCCCGCGACGAGCCCCCGACCAGGAGCATCGGATGCGGCTGGGTGAGCGGCCGCGGGGTGACCCGTACCGTACGGCCCTGATACGTGAAGGGCTCGCCCTTCCAGGCCGTCAGCAGGGTCTCCAGGAGCAGGTCCTGGAGCTTCCCGCGCCGGCCCCAGTCGACCCCGCGCTCCTCGTACTCCTCCGGCCGGTAGCCGATCCCCGCCACCGTCACCAGCCGGCCCCCGCTGAGCAGGTCCAGGACCGCGATGTCCTCGGCCAGCCGCAGCGGGTCGTGCAGCGGCCCGATGATCGCCGAGACGGTGACCGCGATCCTCTTCGTCGCCCCGAAGACCGCGCCCGCGAAGGCGAAGGGCGAGGGCAGCCAGTTGTTCGCGACGCCGTGGTGCTCCTCGGTCTGGACGGTGTCGACCCCGTGCGCGTCGGCGTGGGCGGCCATCTCGACGGCGGCCCGGTAGCGGGCCGCGAGGGAGACGGGGGTCGCGTGCGGGTCGACGAGGTTGAACCGTACGACTGTGAAGGGCATGGGAAGTCCCCCTCCGCTCGTGGGATCCGGCGAAGGGGGACGTTATCTGACGTAGCGTCAGATGGATACGGTCTCGCGCGCCTCGGCGGGCTCCGCCGAAGCCTTCCCAGGAGCGGGAGTCCGCGGCAGCACGGCGTACAGCGCGCCCGCCACCACGATCGTCGCCGCCCAGCCGAGGCCGTTCTCACCGATCCACGACGAGGCCAGCGGACCCGAGAACCAGTCGACCTTCGTGAACAGCAGGCCCACGAGCAGCGCCACGGCCCACGCCGTCATCGCCTGCCACGCGAAGCCGCCCCGGTACCAGTAGGCACTGGTCCTGGTGGTGTCCATCAGCGCCACCGCGTCGTACGACGTCCGGCGCAGCATGTCCACGCCGAAGACCCCGATCCAGGCCGAGAACGCCACCGCGAGCAGGGTGAGGAAGGAGATGAACGAACCGATGAAGCTGGTCGCCACCACCATCAGCAGGAAGCCGAAGACCAGGCTGATCACGGCGTTCACGCTGACCGCCGCGGCGCGCGACACCTTGATGCCCAGCGTCTGCGCCGTGAACCCGGCCGAGTACATCGACATCGAGTTGATCAGCAGCATCCCGAGCAGGGCGACCACCAGGTACGGCACGGAGATCCACATCGGGAGCAGCTCGCCGATGAAGGAGACCGGGTCCTGCGCCGAGGCCAGGTCCGGCGTGGACACCGCCATCACCGCGCCCATCAGCACCATCGGCAGGACCACGATCCCGGCGCCGCCGATCGTCGAGCCGACCATGGCCTTCGAGGAGGCCGTACGGGGCAGGTAGCGGGTGAAGTCGGGGCCCGAGGGGACCCAGCTGATGCCGCCGGCCGCGATCGTGCCGATGCCCGCGACCATCATCGCGGTCGAACCGGCCGGCTTGTCGAAGACCGCGGACCAGTCGGTGTTCGCCACCAGATAGACCAGGACGAGGACGGAGAACGCGCCGAAGACGTACGTGGACCACTTGCTGCACACCCGCAGCGCGTTGATCCCGAGACCCGAGACCAGGAAGGTGCAGGTGACGAAGAGCAGCAGCGTCACCACGATGAGGAGCGTGTTCGACTTCACGCCGAAGAGCAGGTCGAGCACGGTCAGCACCGCGTAGGCGCCGGTCACCGCGTTGATGGTCTCCCAGCCCCAGCGGGCGACCCAGATCAGCGCACCAGGAAAAAGGTTTCCGCGCTGACCGAACACGGCCCGCGACAGCGCCATGCCGGGCGCGCCGCCGCGCTTCCCCGCGATCGAGATCAGCCCGACGATCCCGTACGAGAGCACGGGCGCGGCGATCGCCACGGTCAGGACCTGCCAGAAGTTCAGGCCGTTGAAGACGATCAGACCGGCACCCATCGTGAGCAGCAGCACACTGATGTTGGCCGCGACCCAGGTCGGGAACAGCTCGCGGACCCGACCGGTCCGCTCGGCGTCGGGGACGGGCTCGAGACCGCGGGTCTCCATCGCGCCGTCGTGCGTCGCGCCTGCGCCTTCGGAGGCGTCGTGGGACATGGGGGTACTCCGTACGAATGTGTGGGGGGTTCGAACATCGTACATTCGCGGCCTAACAAGCAAAGGGTGCGTCAGCCCACAGAATGGGCTGACGCACCCCTTGGGTGCGCCTCGCGCACCTGGACGGGATCCGATACTGGTCCCGTTGTGACTCCGCCCCTAGGGGCTTCTCGTCGGCGCTCGGCCGAACGGCGGACCAGCCCGGCCCGGAGGGGCAGGCCCTCGCCGGGAGAACGAGGGGGCACGGGCGAGGTCACGCCATACTGGTTGAGTTATGGAACTCATCCTTGCTGTAGTCATCGCTCTGGTCGTCGCGGTCGCCGTGACGAGCGGGCTCGTGATCAGCGGCCGCAAGAAGAAGCAGCTGCCGCCGGCCGAGCCGCCGTCCACCACGCCGACCATCACCGCTCCGCCCGCCGAACCGCACGTCGGCGAGGAGGCGGAGACGCCGCGGGAGGAACCACGCCGCACGGTCGAGGAGGTCGAGCTCCCCGAGGAGGCCCCGGTCGCCGAGGCCCCGGTCGTCGAGGAGCCCGAGGCTCCCGCGATCGAGGTGCCCGAGCCGACCGCCGGCCGTCTCGTACGGCTCCGTGCCCGGCTCGCCCGCTCCCAGAACTCGCTCGGCAAGGGGCTCCTGACGCTCCTGTCCCGCGAGCACCTCGACGAGGACACCTGGGAGGAGATCGAGGAGACCCTTCTCACCGCCGACGTCGGCGTCGCCCCCACGCAGGAGCTCGTCGAGCGGCTGCGCGAGCGGGTCAGGGTGCTCGGCACCCGCACCCCGGACGAACTGCGCGGCCTGCTCCGCGAGGAGCTGATCGCCCTCCTCGGCCCCGACCTCGACCGCACGGTGCACACCGAGAGCCCGTCGGACGTCCCGGGCGTGGTCATGGTCGTCGGCGTCAACGGCACCGGCAAGACCACCACCACCGGCAAGCTGGCCCGCGTCCTGGTCGCCGACGGCAAGTCGGTCGTGCTCGGCGCCGCCGACACCTTCCGGGCCGCCGCGGCCGACCAGCTCCAGACCTGGGGCGAGCGCGTCGGCGCCCGCACCGTGCGCGGACCCGAGGGCGGCGACCCGGCGTCGATCGCCTTCGACGCGGTCAAGGAGGGCATCGCCGAGGGCGCGGACGTCGTCCTCATCGACACCGCCGGCCGCCTCCACACCAAGACCGGCCTCATGGACGAGCTCGGCAAGGTCAAGCGCGTCGTCGAGAAGCACGGCCCGCTCGACGAGATCCTCCTCGTCCTCGACGCCACCACCGGCCAGAACGGCCTCATCCAGGCCCGCGTCTTCGCCGAGGTCGTCGACATCACCGGCATCGTCCTGACCAAGCTCGACGGCACCGCCAAGGGCGGCATCGTCGTCGCCGTCCAGCGCGAGCTGGGCGTCCCGGTCAAGCTGATCGGCCTGGGCGAGGGCCCGGACGACCTGGCCCCGTTCGAGCCGGGTGCCTTCGTCGACGCCCTGATCGGCGACTGACCGCCGTACGGGAACACACGTGAGGGCCCCCGCCACGAACCGGCGGGGGCCCTCACGCGTGTCCGAGGGTCAGAAGTGCGTCCTCAGAAGTGCGTCCGGTGACAGATGTACGCCAGCGTCCCGAGCAGCAGCCGCGCCTCCGGCGGGGCGCCCGCCGTGTCCAGGGTCGGCGGCCGCAGCCAGCGCACCGGCCCGAGCCCGCCCAGATCCGACGGGGGAGCGGTGATGTGGGCGCCGGGCCCCAGACAGTGCAGGTCCAGATCGGCGTCGTCCCAGCCCATCCGGTAGAGGAGCCGCGGCAGCTCGGCCGCCGCGCCCGGCGCCACGAAGAACCGCGCCCGGCCCGTCGGCGTCGCGCACACCGGACCCAGCGGCAGCCCCATGCGCTCCAGCCGGACGAGCGCCCGGCGGCCCGCCGCCTCCGCGACCTCGATCACGTCGAAGGCCCGGCCCACCGGAAGCATCAGCGCCGCCCCCGGGTACTCCGCCCAGGCCTTCGTCGCGTCGTCGAGGCCGGCGCCCGCCGGGACCGGCGCGGCGAAGGAGAGTGGATGCGCCCCCGGAGCCGTACACGCCGGATCCCCGCAGGAGCACCGGCCGGACGCCGCCCGTGCCCCGGGGACCACGTCCCAGCCCCACAGTCCCGTGTACTCGGCCACCGCTGTGCACTCCGTGGTGCGTACGCGGCGGCGCGCGCCGGACCGCATCTCACGAATGCCGCCGATCGTGAAGCCCATGCCCCCTCCAACGGGTCGAACGCGCCGGTGGTTACGACCCGGAGCGTCGTCGTCACCTTTGGTCACGATCCGTCGCCGTATGTGGCGTGCGGTCGCGGGCGGGGTGGTGCGGGCCGTCGCGCACGCCTCTCCGCGCATCCGTCCGCCGACTCCGGTTCGTCGCATGTCAAGTGAATCGCGTCCGACGCGTGGCGAGTTCATTCGAAGGGGTGGCGAATGGTGGCGTTTCTTGAATCGCCCTCACGGGAGAGGTGATCGTAGGGTTACTTTCGGTACTCGAACCCCGGGGCCGCTTGCGCGCACGGGTATGCCGGAGGCAACCCGGTTTCCAGTTCGAAGGAGTCAGAACCCCGGACGAGCGGCCGTGCGAGGCGGCATTCTGATAGGGGTTCGCATGACAGGCAATCAGGTGGATGGGGGCGTTCCAGTGGGCGGCAACGGCGCAGACGGTACGACTGCCGGCAAGCGCCCGAACGAGCAGCTGGGCTCGTGGTTCGTGCGCAGCGGCTGGTCCAAGGGCGAACTGGCACGTCAGGTGAACCGCAGGGCGCGCCAGATGGGCGCGCACCACATCTCCACCGACACCTCGCGCGTCCGCCGCTGGCTCGACGGCGAGCAGCCCCGCGAGCCCATCCCGCGGATCCTCGCCGAGCTGTTCTCCGAGCGCTTCGGCTCCGTCGTCGCCGTCGAGGACCTCGGCCTGCGCACCGCCCACCAGTCCCCGTCGGTCTCCGGCGTGGACCTGCCCTGGGCCGGGCCGCAGACCGTCGCCCTGCTCAGCGAGTTCTCCCGCAGCGACCTCATGCTCGCCCGGCGCGGCTTCCTCGGCTCCTCGCTCTCCCTCGCCGCCGGACCCGCTCTCATCGAGCCCATGCAGCGCTGGCTCGTCCCCACCCCGGTCACCGACATCGAGCGCCCCGAGTCCCTCGCCGACAGCCGCCGCCCCAACCGGCTCTCCGACATCGAGCTCGACCTCCTCGAATCCACCACCGCCATGTTCCGCAAGTGGGACGCCCAGTGCGGCGGGGGACTGCGCCGCAAGGCCGTCGTCGGACAGCTCCACGAGGTCACCGACCTCCTTCAGGAGCCCCAGCCCGCCGCCACCGCCAAGCGCCTCTTCACCTGCGCAGCCGAACTCGCCGAACTCGCCGGCTGGATGAGCTACGACGTGGGCCTCCAGCCCACCGCCCAGAAGTACTTCGTGCTCGCGCTGCACGCCGCCAAGGAGGCCGGCGACAAGCCCCTCGGCTCGTACATCCTGTCCTCCATGAGCCGCCAGATGATCCACCTCGGCCGGCCCGACGACGCCCTCGAACTCATCCACCTCGCCCAGTACGGCAGTCGCGACTGCGCCACCTCCCGCACCCAGGCGATGCTGTATGCGATGGAGGCCCGCGCCTACGCCAACATGGGCCAGCCCTCCAAGTGCAAGCGGGCCGTGCGGATGGCCGAGGACACCTTCTCCGACGTCGGCCTCGACGGCGAGCCCGAGCCCGACTGGATCGGCTTCTTCTCCGAGGCCGAGCTCAACGGCGAGAACTCCCACTCCTACCGCGACCTCGCCTACGTCGCCGGTCGCTCACCGACCTACGCCTCCCTCGCCGAACCCGTCATGGAGCGGGCCGTCGAGCTCTTCGAGAAGGACCCCGACCACCAGCGGTCGTACGCGCTCAACCTGATCGGCATGGCCACGGTCCACCTGCTCAAGCGCGAGCCCGAGCAGTCCGTCGTCCTCGCGGAGAAGGCCCTCGGCGTCGCCCGCAGCATCCGCTCCGAGCGCGTCAACACCCGGCTCCGCAAGACCGTCGACCACGCCGCCCGCAACTACAGCGACGTCGCCGAGGTCGTCCAGCTCACCGACCGGCTCACCCAGCTCCTGCCCGAGGCCGCCGAAGCGGTCTGACCCCCTCCCGCGCCCCGCCCGAGGTGCTTCCCGCGCCCCTCCCGGAGCCCCTCGCACGGCCCCGCCCCGCACCGGGCGGCCCCTCCAGACCCCGGCCGCGCCGGACGTCCCGTACTGCCCGACTCGGCTCCCCCGCCGCAAGGTCACACGGACGCCGGCGCGGCCGGTTTGATTTCCGCGGGGAGAGAACGAGGCCGTTACATCCCCGTGACCCGGCCGTTCACGGTCGCGTAACACGCCCCACCCCTTCGTCACTGCGCCGAAACATCGAGCGGCATCGGCGGAAACCGCGCTGCGCGAATCTCTGGCCCATAACCGGCCACGCCCCTCACGGCCGACCGCTCCCCGGCCCCGCCCCGCACAGGCCGCATTGACGACGAGGAGACGCCGATGGCACCAGCCATCACGACCCTGGCAGCAGACGCCCCCGAGCTGTCTGCCGCCAACACCGGGTTCATGCTCATCTGCTCAGCCCTGGTCATGCTGATGACCCCGGCTCTCGCCTTCTTCTACGGAGGCATGGTCCGCGTCAAGTCCACCCTGAACATGCTGATGATGAGCTTCATCAGCCTCGGGATCGTCACGATCCTCTGGGTGCTCTTCGGCTTCAGCCTCGCCTTCGGCACCGACATCGGATCGATCATCGGCTGGTCCTCCGAGTACGTCGGCCTCAGCGGCATCGGCGTCACCGAGCTCTGGGACGGCTACACCATCCCGGTCTACGTCTTCGCCGTCTTCCAGCTGATGTTCGCGATCCTCACGCCCGCCCTGATCAGCGGCGCCCTCGCCGACCGCGTCAAGTTCACCGCCTGGGCCCTCTTCATCACCCTCTGGGTCACCGTCGTCTACTTCCCCGTCGCCCACTGGGTCTGGGGCGCCGGCGGCTGGCTCTTCGAGCTGGGCGTCATCGACTTCGCCGGCGGTACGGCGGTCCACATCAACGCCGGTGCCGCGGCCCTCGGCGTGATCCTCGTCATCGGCAAGCGCGTCGGCTTCAAGAAGGACCCGATGCGCCCGCACAGCCTCCCGCTGGTCATGCTGGGCGCCGGTCTTCTCTGGTTCGGCTGGTTCGGCTTCAACGCCGGCTCGTGGCTCGGCAACGACGACGGCGTCGGCGCCGTGATGTTCGTCAACACCCAGGTCGCCACCGCCGCCGCCATGCTCGCCTGGCTCGCGTACGAGAAGGTCCGCCACGGCTCCTTCACCACCCTCGGTGCCGCCTCCGGCGCCGTCGCCGGCCTCGTCGCCATCACCCCGTCCGGCGGCGCCGTCAGCCCGCTCGGCGCGATCGCCGTCGGCGCCATCGCCGGCCTGCTCTGCGCCATGGCCGTCGGCCTCAAGTACAAGTTCGGCTACGACGACTCCCTCGACGTCATCGGCGTCCACCTCGTCGGCGGTGTCATCGGCTCCCTCCTCGTCGGCCTCTTCGCCACCGGCGGCGTCCAGTCCGAGGCCAAGGGCCTCTTCTACGGCGGCGGCCTCGACCAGCTCGGCAAGCAGGCCGTCGGAGTCCTCGCCGTCCTCGCCTACTCTCTGATCGCCTCCGCGGTCCTCGCCCTGATCATCGACAAGACGATGGGGATGCGGGTCAGCGAGGACGACGAGGTCTCCGGCATCGACCAGGTCGAGCACGCCGAGACCGCGTACGACTTCAGCGGAGCCGGTGGCGGCGCGTCCTCGCGCTCCACCGCCCCCGCCCCGGCCGTCACGGCGAACAAGAAGGTGGACGCATGAAGCTCATCACCGCGGTCGTCAAGCCGCACCGGCTCGACGAGATCAAGGAGGCCCTCCAGGCCTTCGGCGTCCACGGCCTCACCGTCACCGAGGCCAGCGGATACGGACGCCAGCGCGGCCACACCGAGGTCTACCGGGGCGCCGAGTACACCGTCGACCTCGTCCCCAAGATCCGCATCGAGGTCCTCGTCGAGGACGAGGACGCCGAACAGCTCATCGACGTCGTCGTGAAAGCCGCCCGAACCGGCAAGATCGGAGACGGCAAGGTGTGGAGCGTGCCGGTCGAGACCGCCGTACGGGTCCGCACCGGCGAACGCGGTCCGGACGCACTGTAAGCACACGAAGGAGCCGCCGGGTGACGAGCCTCGAAGCGCGTACGCAGAACGACGATGCGGGACCCGGCGGTTACGCGGCGGCCCGGCTGCTCCTTCTCCACGAGAAGGAGCGGTCCGGGCCGCCGCGCCGTGCCGCCCTCGCCCGCCTCACCGACGACTGGCTGGCCGCCCTCTTCGCCGCCGCCGCACCGCCCCGCGGGACCGCCCTCGTCGCCGTCGGCGGCTACGGCCGCGCCGAACTCTCCCCCCGCAGCGACCTCGACCTCCTCCTGCTCCACGACGGCAGCGCCGACAAGGCCGCCGTCGCCGCCCTCGCCGACCGGATCTGGTACCCCGTCTGGGACCTGGGCATGGCCCTCGACCACTCCGTCCGCACCCCAGCCGAGGCCCGCACCACCGCCGGCGAGGACCTCAAGGTCCACCTCGGCCTCCTCGACGCCCGGCACGTCGCCGGCGACGTCGGCCTCGTCGCCGCCCTGCGCACCACCGTCCTCGCCGACTGGCGCAACCAGGCACCCCGGCGCCTCCCCGAACTCGACGAACTCTGCCGCGAGCGCGCCGACCGCATGGGGGAGCTCCAGTTCCTCCTCGAACCCGACCTCAAAGAGGCCAGAGGCGGCCTGCGCGACGCCCAGGTACTCCGCGCGGTCGCCGCCTCCTGGCTCGCCGACGCCCCCCGCGAAGGGCTCGACGGCGCCCGCCGCCGCCTCCTCGACGCCCGCGACGCCCTGCACCTCGCGACCGGCCGGGCCACCGACCGGCTCGCCCTCCAGGAACAGGACGCGGTCGCACGGGAACTCGGCATCCTCGACGCCGACACCCTGCTCCGCGAGGTGTACGAGGCCGCCCGGACCATCTCGTACGCCACCGACGTCACCTGGCGCGAGGTCAACCGCGTCCTCAAGGCCCGCTCGGCCAGACCCCGGCTGCGCACCCTCCTCGGCGGCCGCTCGGGCGGCGCCAAGGCCGGCGGCCGGGTGGGTGGCGCTCGGGTCGGTGGCGCGAAGGCGCCCGTCGAACGCACCCCCCTCGCCGAAGGCGTCGTCGAGATGGACGGCGAAGTCGTCCTCGCCCTCGCCGCCAAACCCGAACGCGACCCCGTCCTGCCCCTGCGGGCCGCCGCGGCAGCCGCCCAGTCCGGCCTGCCGATCTCCCTGCACGCCGTACGCCGCCTCGCGGCCGCCGCCCGCCCCCTGCCCGTACCGTGGCCCGCCGAGGCCCGCGAGGAACTCGTCACCCTCCTCGGCGCGGGCGAGGCGACCGTGCCCGTCTGGGAGGCCCTGGAGGCGGAGGGGCTCGTCACCCGGCTGCTCCCCGACTGGGAGCGCGTGCGCTGCCGCCCCCAGCGCAACCCCGTCCACACCTGGACCGTCGACCGCCACCTCGTCGAGACCGCCGTACGCGCCGCCTCCCTCACCCGCCGCGTCGGCCGCCCCGACCTCCTCCTCGTCGCCGCCCTCCTCCACGACATCGGCAAGGGCTGGCCCGGCGACCACTCCGTCGCCGGCGAGACCATCGCCCGCGACCTCGCCACCCGCATCGGCTTCGACCGCACCGACACCGGCATCATCGCCACCGCCGTCCGCCACCACCTGCTCCTCGTCGAGACCGCCACCCGCCGCGACCTCGACGACCCCGCCACCGTCCAGTCCGTCGCCGACGCCGTCGGCACCCTCGGCACCCTCGAACTGCTGCACGCCCTCACCGAGGCCGACGCACTCGCCACCGGCCCCGCCGCCTGGTCCTCCTGGCGTGCCTCCCTCGTCGCCGACCTGGTCAAGCGGGTCGCAGGCGTCCTCGCGGGCGAACCCCTCCCCGACCCCGAGGCCGCCGCCCCCAGCGCCGAACAGGAACGCCTCGCGATCGAGGCCCTGCGCACCGGCGAACCCGTCCTCACCCTCCACACCCGCACCGAGCAGCCCGTCACCCCCGACGCTCCCGATGCCTCGGACGCCTCCGGCGCCTCCGGCGCCGACACCCCCGAACCCGTCGGCGTCGAACTCCTCATCGCCCTGCCCGACCAGCCCGGGGTCCTCCCCGCCGTCGCCGGAGTCCTCGCCCTCCACCGGCTCACCGTCCGCGCCGCCGACCTCCGCGCCGTCGACCTCCCCGCCGGAATCGGCGACGGCCCTGGAACCGGATCCGGCGACGGCCCTGGATCCGGATCCGGCGACGGCTCCGGCGACGGCTCCGGCGCCGTCCTCGTACTCGACTGGCGCGTCGCCGCCGAGTACGGCTCCCTGCCCGAGGCCGCCCGCCTCCGCGCCGACCTCGTCCGCGCCCTCGACGGCTCCCTCGACATCCCCGCCCGCCTCGCCGAACGCGAGGCCGCCTACCCGCGCCGGCGCGGCCTCACCGCCCCGCCGCCCCGCGTCACCGTCGCCGCCGCCCACTCCCGCCTCGCCACCGTCATCGAAGTCCGCGCCCAGGACGCCCCCGGCCTCCTCCACCGCATCGGCCGCGCCCTGGAAGGAGCCGACGTCCGCGTCCGCAGCGCCCACGTCTCCACCCTGGGCGCGAACGCCGTCGACACCCTGTACGTGACCCGTCCGGACGGCTCCCTCCTCCCCGACGAGGAGGCCGTGGACCTGGCCCGCGCACTGGAATCGGCGCTGCGCTGACCCCCTGGTCCGCCGCCCGCCCGACCCGCCCGCCGACCCGCCCCCGCCCACCGGATCCGGTGGGCGGGGGCACATCCTCCGAGCGGCCCGATACCCTGGAGGGCAATCCGACCGCCCCCGACACCTGAGGATCCGCGACCGCCGTGTTCGATACCCTCTCCGACCGCCTTGCAGCGACCTTCAAGAACCTCCGCGGCAAGGGCCGTCTGTCCGAGGCGGACATCGACGCCACCGCGCGCGAGATCCGTATCGCGCTGCTCGAAGCGGATGTCGCCCTGCCGGTCGTCCGGTCCTTCATCAAGCAGGTCAAGGAGCGCGCCCTCGGGATCGAGGTCTCGCAGGCCCTGAACCCGGCCCAGCAGGTCATCAAGATCGTCAACGAGGAGCTCGTCGCCATCCTCGGCGGCGAGACCCGGCGCCTGCGGTTCGCGAAGACCGCCCCGACCGTGATCATGCTCGCCGGTCTCCAGGGTGCCGGTAAGACGACCCTCGCCGGAAAGCTCGGCGTCTGGCTCAAGAGCCAGGGCCACTCCCCGCTGCTCGTCGCCTGCGACCTCCAGCGCCCCAACGCCGTCACCCAGCTCGGCGTCGTCGCCGAGCGCGCGGGCGTGGCGTTCTACGGCCCGCAGCCGGGCAACGGCGTCGGCGACCCGGTCCAGGTCGCCAAGGACTCCATCGAGTTCGCGCGCACCAAGATGTACGACGTCGTCATCGTCGACACCGCCGGCCGCCTCGGCATCGACCAGGAGCTGATGCAGCAGGCCGCGGACATCCGCGACGCCGTCAGCCCCGACGAGGTCCTCTTCGTCGTCGACGCCATGATCGGCCAGGACGCGGTCAACACCGCCGAGGCCTTCCGCGACGGCGTCGGCTTCGACGGCGTCGTGCTCTCCAAGCTCGACGGCGACGCCCGCGGTGGTGCCGCGCTCTCCATCGCGCACGTCACCGGCAAGCAGATCATGTTCGCCTCCAACGGCGAGAAGCTCGACGACTTCGACGCGTTCCACCCGGACCGCATGGCGTCGCGCATCCTCGGCATGGGCGACATGCTCTCCCTCATCGAGAAGGCCCAGCAGACCTTCGACGAGGACGAGGCCGCCAAGATGGCCTCGAAGCTCGCGTCGAAGAAGGGCCAGGACTTCACGCTCGACGACTTCCTGGCGCAGATGGAGCAGGTCCGCAAGATGGGCTCCATCTCCAAGCTGCTCGGCATGCTGCCCGGCATGGGCCAGATGAAGGAGCAGATCGCCAACATCGACGAGCGGGAAGTCGACCGTGTCGGCGCCATCATCAAGTCGATGACCCCGGCCGAGCGCCACGACCCGACCATCATCAACGGCTCCCGCCGCGCCCGTATCGCCAAGGGCTCCGGCGTCGAGGTCAGCGCGGTGAAGGGCCTCGTCGAGCGGTTCTTCGACGCCCGCAAGATGATGTCCCGCATGGCCCAGGGCGGCGGCATGCCGGGGATGCCCGGCATGCCCGGCATGGGTGGCGGCCCCGGCCGGCAGAAGAAGCAGATCAAGCAGGCCAAGGGCAAGCGCAAGAGCGGCAACCCGATGAAGCGGAAGGCCGAGGAGCAGGCCGAGGCCGAGCGCCGCGAGCAGGCGCAGCAGGGCGGCGCCTTCGGTCTCCCGGCCGCGGGCCAGAGCCCGAAGGACTTCGAGCTCCCCGACGAGTTCAAGAAGTTCATGAACTGATCCAGGAACGTCCCGGGCCGACGGGCCCGGTGAGGTTCGGGCTGAGCGAGGCCTCATGAGGGGCCCGGAGCGGTGTGAAACCGCTCCGGGCCCCTTTTCACTCTCCCTTTCACCCCTCCGGCCCGCCCGCGATGCCGGGTTCCTCCCGCTCTTCGATACTGGGGCCACTGCCGCCGCGCCCCGAGGAGAGTCACGTGGCCAACCCCGTACCCCCGCGCGACCGGACGGACCAGCCGTGGCGCTCGGAAGGGGCCCCGCCGCCCCCGCCGCCGCAGAGGAAGAAGATGCCGGGCGGCTGGGGCGGGCTCATCCTCACCGCACTCGTCGTCTACCTGCTCGCCAACATCGTCCTGTCGTTCTTCAACGAGGGCGACGGGCCGACGATCTCGTACACCGAGTTCGACAAGCAGGTCGCCGCCGGGAACGTCACGAAGATCTACTCCAAGGGCGACGCGATCCAGGGGCAGCTGAAGGACAAGCAGCCCGTCCCCGACGGCAAGGGCGACTACACCAAGTTCACCACCCAGCGCCCCGCCTTCGCCGACGACGACCTGTGGGCGCAGCTGACCAAGCAGAACGTCGTCGTCACCGCCGAGCCGGTCGTCAAGGAACGCAGCTTCCTCGCCAACCTCCTCATCTCGCTCGCCCCGATGCTGCTGCTCATCGTGCTGTGGGTGTTCATCGCCCGCCGCATGAGCTCGGGCATGGGCGGCGCGGGCGGCGGCATGCTCGGCCGCAAGACCCCGCCCAAACCCGTCGAGCTGGAGGGCGGCAAGCGCACCACCTTCGCCGACGTCGCCGGCATCGACGAGGTCGAGGGCGAGCTCAACGACGTCGTCGACTTCCTCAAGAACCCGCAGGCCTACCGCGAGATGGGCGCCAAGATGCCCCGGGGCGTGCTCCTCGCTGGCCCTCCCGGCACCGGCAAGACCCTCCTCGCCCGCGCCGTCGCCGGCGAGGCCGGAGTGCCCTTCTTCTCCGCCTCCGCCTCCGAGTTCATCGAGATGATCGTGGGCGTCGGCGCCTCCCGGGTCCGCGAGCTCTTCGCCGAGGCCCGCAAGGTCGCCCCGGCGATCATCTTCATCGACGAGATCGACACCATCGGCCGCGCCCGGGGCGGCGGTTCGGGCATGGGCGGTCACGACGAACGCGAACAGACCCTCAACCAGATCCTCACCGAGATGGACGGCTTCACCGGCTCCGAGGGCGTCATCGTCCTCGCCGCCACCAACCGCGCCGACGTCCTCGACCCCGCCCTCACCCGGCCGGGCCGCTTCGACCGGATCGTCCACGTCAACCCGCCCGACCGGGGCGGACGCGAGGCCATCCTGAGGATCCACACCCGGGAGATCCCGCTCGCCAAGGGCGTCGACCTGGAGCACGTCGCCCGTACGACCCCGGGCATGACCGGCGCCGAACTCGCCAACCTCGCCAACGAGGCCGCCCTCCTCGCGGTCAAGCGCGACCAGAAGGCCGTCACCCAGTCCGACCTCTCCGACGCCCTGGAGAAGGTCCAGCTCGGCGCCGAACGTCCCCTGGTGATGCCGGAGGAGGAGCGGCGCCGCACCGCGTACCACGAGAGCGGGCACGCCCTGCTCGGCATGCTCCAGCCGGGCGCGGACCCGGTCCGCAAGATCACCATCGTGCCGCGCGGCCGGGCCCTCGGCGTCACCCTCTCGACGCCCGACGTCGACAAGTACGCCTACACGGAGGAGTACCTGCGCGGCCGGATCATCGGCGCCCTCGGCGGCATGGCGGCCGAGCAGGTCGTCTTCGGCGTCGTCACGACCGGCGCCGAGAGCGACCTGGAACAGGTCACCAGCATCGCCCGGGGCATGGCGGGACGCTGGGGCATGAGCGAGCGCGTCGGCCGCCTCACCGCCATCCCGAGCGACGCCCAGCAGGCGTACGGCCTGTCGGCGGCCCCCGCGACGCTCGACGCCGTCGACGCCGAGATGCGCCGCATCGTCGACGAGTGCTACGAGGGCGCCGTACGCCAGCTCCGCGACCACCGCTCCCAGCTGGACGCCCTGGCCGCCGCCCTCCTCGCGAACGAGACCCTGGAGGAGGACGCGGCCTACCGCGCGGCCGGCGTCGTCCGGCCCGGCAAGGACGACTGACCCCGGCGGGGGCCGCGGCAGGGGCCTCGCCGCCGGGCCTCGCCCCCGGGTCTCAGCGCCGGGTCTCAGCGCACCCGGGCGAGCACGTACCGGAAGACGTTCGGCATCCACACCGTCCCGTCCGCCCGGACGTACGGCGCGAGCGCCTCCTCGATCTCCTTCTCCACCTGCGAGAGCTCCGTCGCCCGGACGGCCTCGTCGAACGCGCCCGTCGACAGCAGGCCGCGCACCGCGCTCGTCCCGTCCGCGTACCCGAAGGGGCACGCGACCCGCCCCGAACCCGCGGGCCGGAGCCCCGCCCCGGCCACCAGGCCGTCCAGATCGGCCCGCACCGAAGGCGGCCGGTCCGCGAGCCGGTCCGCGACCCGCAGCACCGGCTCCGTGGCACACCGCTCCGGCGGCCCCCACCCCGCGAGGACGACCACCGCGTCCGATTGCGCCGAACGGGTGAGCGCCGCGAGCGCGGGGAGCAGCCCGTCCGTCGCGTGGAACGCCGTGATCACGTCGTACGGACCGTCGCCCCGCGGTACGCCCTCCACGTCCTCCGCGACCACCACGTCCTGCGGGAGACGCTCCCGGGCCAGCTCCACGCGCGCGTGGTCCCGGTCCACGCCGGCCACCCGCGCGCCCCGCGCCGCCGCCATCAGCAGGGCCAGACCGGTGCCCGAGCCGAGGCCGAGCACCCGGGACCGCGCACCCACGCCGACGCGGTCGTACACCGCCTCGTACAGCGGGACGAGCATGCGTTCCTGGATCTCGGCCCAGTCACGCGCGGGGTGGTGCGGGACGAGCGTAGGTGTCATGGAAAGAGCCCCAATCCGTGCCTGGACGACAGCCCCCCCGTAGTCAGGGAACTGCGCAACCCCGGCCGCGTCCAGTGCTCGCGCCGCACCGATTCACCCCGGGGGAGGGGTGGTGCGCGCTCCCACGCGCCGACCCGGTAATGTCCCTGCAACGCTTCCCGCGTCCGTCCCGGAACGCAACGGGAGCCCCTCCAGGGGGCGTGAGCACCACGGCTGTGCGCCGGGGCGTATGCGTCACTACGCACCGGCTTGACGCCCACTGCGCGGCTTCTCCGCAGATCGGCGCACTGGCCCTCGTCAGGACGCATCAACGGCAACTGACGGGTAAGTGCAAAATATTTGGGATGCCCCGGAATGGAACCCGGGGGCACATCGGCTCGTTGTACACGACGTGAGCACGACACCACCTGTTCTCGCCGCAGAGCTGGCACAGGCGTGGGCCGACATTCAGCGGCACCACCCCGAGCTGCCCGATCTTGCCGCGCCCGAGTCCCTGATCGGAGAGTCCTCGTCCGCCTGCGGCGCCGAGCTCTCCTTCGAGCGACTGCTCCACGAGGCAGTCCACGGCATCGCCGCCGCCCGAGGTGTCCGTGACACCTCCCGCGCCGGCCGGTACCACAACCGCAGATTCCTCGCGATCGCCGAGGAGATGGGGCTCGACCACCCCGAGGAGCCACACGCCAGCAGTGGCTTCTCCCTGGTCACGCTCAACCCGGAGGCGCGGCGGCGGTACCGCCCCACCATGGAGCGGCTCCAGCGGGCCCTCAAGGCCCACACGGTCGCGACCGCGGCCGACACGAAGCGCTCCTTCCGGGGACCGGCCGCCCGGCACGGCTCCTCCGGCGGCGGCGTCCGCGTCAAGGCCGTCTGCGACTGCGGGCGGAACGTCCGCGTGGTGCCGTCCGTCCTGGCTCAGGCCCCGATCGTCTGCGGCGGCTGCGGCAAGCCCTTCCGCATCCCGGAGACGGTGGGCGCCGCCAGCTGACCCGGCGCCCTTCCCTGTCCCGCGGACAGTGGGCGCCGCCAGCCGACCCGGCGGCGTGTGGCACAATGGACAGCTGTACTCGACAGTCGCACAGGACCCCTCTCTCCTCCGGCTGACGCGTCCATCGGGCATCCGAGTACCGCAACCCCACGTGGCATCTCAAAGTGCCCAACCACGTCAAGACCAGGAGACACCACTCCAGTGGCAGTCAAGATTAAGCTCAAGCGCCTCGGCAAGATCCGCCAGCCGCACTACCGCATCGTCGTCGCCGACTCCCGCACCCGCCGGGACGGTCGCGCGATCGAGGAGATCGGCCTCTACCACCCGACGTACAACCCGTCGCGTATCGAGGTCGACTCGGAGCGTGCGCAGTACTGGCTTTCCGTCGGCGCCCAGCCGACCGAGCCCGTCCTCGCCATCCTGAAGCTCACGGGCGACTGGCAGAAGGCCAAGGGCCTCCCGGCCCCCGAGAAGGCGCTGCTCGTCCCCGCCACCAAGGAGGCGAAGCGCGCCACGTTCGACGAGTTCGCGAAGGCCCTCGAGGGCGGCGACGACAAGGGTGAGGCCATCACCCCGAAGGCCAAGAAGGCCGACAAGAAGGCTGACGAGGCCGAGGCCGCGTCGACCGAGTCGACCGAGGCCTGAGCATGCTCGAGGAGGCTCTCGAGCACCTCGTGAAGGGCATCGTCGACAACCCCGACGATGTGCAGGTCGCCTCGCGCAACCTGCGCCGTGGCCGCGTGCTGGAGGTCCGGGTGCACCCCGACGACCTCGGCAAGGTGATCGGCCGTAACGGCCGCACCGCGCGTGCGCTGCGTACCGTCGTGGGCGCCATCGGCGGCCGTGGGATCCGAGTCGACCTCGTCGACGTGGACCAGGTCCGCTGAACAAGTCGGCCGCATCGGTTGAATGATGTGCCGGCACGGGCCGGGGAGGGCTTACGAGCCCACCCCGGCCCGTTGTCGTTTGTGTCGTACGAGCTGTGTGACAGGAGAGTGTGGAGCAGTGCAGTTGGTAGTCGCGCGGATCGGCCGCGCCCACGGCATCAAGGGCGAGGTCACCGTCGAGGTGCGCACCGACGAGCCCGAGCTCAGGCTCGGCCCCGGCGCCGTCCTGCTCACCGACCCGGCCTCCGCCGGGCCGCTGACCATCGAGTCCGGCAAGGTCCACAGCGGCAAGCTGCTGCTGCGCTTCGAGGGCGTCCGCGACCGCAACGCCGCCGAGGCCCTGCGCAACACCCTCCTCATCGCCGAGGTCGACCCCGAGGAGATGCCGGAGGAGGAGGACGAGTACTACGACCACCAGCTCATGGACCTCGACGTCGTCCTCGCCGACGGCACCGAGATCGGCCGGATCACCGAGATCTCCCACCTGCCGTCCCAGGACCTCTTCATCGTCGAGCGGCCCGACGGCACCGAGCTGATGATCCCGTTCGTCGAGTCGATCGTCATCGAGATCGACCTGGAGGAGCAGCGGGCCGTCATCGACCCGCCGCCCGGCCTGATCGACGACCGCGCCGAGATCGCCTCCTCTCGCGAGGAGATCGAGGAGTCCGAGGAGTCCGAGGAGGCAGGGGAATGAGGCTCGACGTCGTCACGATCTTCCCCGAGTACCTCGAACCGCTGAACGTCTCCCTCGTGGGCAAGGCGCGCGCCCGGGGCCAGCTCGACGTCCACGTCCACCACCTGCGCGACTGGACGTACGACCGGCACAACACGGTCGACGACACCCCGTACGGCGGCGGACCCGGCATGGTCATGAAGACCGAGCCCTGGGGCGACGCCCTCGACCAGACGCTCGCCGACGGCTACGAGGCCGGCGCCCACGGTCCGGTCCTCGTCGTCCCGACCCCCAGCGGCCGGCCCTTCACCCAGGAACTCGCCGTCGAGCTCTCCGAGCGGCCCTGGCTGATCTTCACCCCGGCCCGCTACGAGGGCATCGACCGTCGCGTCATGGACGAGTACGCGACCCGCATGCCCGTCTACGAGGTCTCCATCGGCGACTACGTCCTCGCCGGCGGAGAGGCCGCCGTCCTCGTCGTCACCGAGGCAGTCGCCCGCCTCCTCCCCGGTGTCCTCGGCAACGCCGAGTCCCACCGCGACGACTCCTTCGCCCCCGGCGCCATGGCCAACCTCCTGGAGGGGCCCGTCTACACGAAGCCCCCCGAGTGGCGCGGCCGGGGCATCCCCGACGTCCTCCTCAGCGGGCACCACGGCAAGATCGCGCGCTGGCGGCGGGACGAGGCCTTCCGGCGTACCGTCGCCAACCGGCCCGACCTCATCGAGCGCTGCGATCCGGCCGCCTTCGACAAGAAGGACCGCGAGATCCTCTCGATGATGGGATGGGCGCCCGAGCCAGGTGGCCGATTTTGGCGCAGGCTCCCCGACGTGGAAGAATAGGCCGCTGTCGTCCGTCCGGCGCGCGCCCCTGCCACAGGGGGAACGACGCCCGCCAGGCACGAACGGCACCCCAGACATCCGAACGTACCGCTGATGACCTGTGGCATCAGCGAGGAAAGAGACCTCCATGGCCTCCCTGCTCGACCAGGTCAACGCGGCTTCCATCCGCTCCGACCTCCCCGCCTTCCGCGCCGGCGACACCGTGAACGTCCACGTGCGTGTCATCGAAGGCAACCGCTCCCGTATCCAGCAGTTCAAGGGCGTCGTCATCCGTCGCCAGGGCGCGGGCGTCAGCGAGTCCTTCACGGTCCGCAAGGTCTCGTTCTCCGTCGGCGTCGAGCGCACCTTCCCGGTGAACAGCCCGATCTTCGAGAAGATCGAGCTCGTCACCCGCGGTGACGTCCGTCGCGCCAAGCTCTACTACCTGCGCGAGCTGCGCGGCAAGGCTGCCAAGATCAAGGAGAAGCGCGACCGCTGAGCCCCGGCTCACCGCTCACGCGACGCTTGAGGTCCTCGCACAGACGGGCCGGATAGGCTCTGTCCCCGATGGACACCGAAGCACAGCACACGGAGCGCGACCCCTCCACCGACACGGAGGACGGGTCGCGCTCCGCGCGCGTTTCCTGGCGGCGTACGGGCTTCCTCGGCGCCGCCTGTGTGGTCTTCCTGCTGCTCCTGAGCCACTTCGTGATCCAGCCGTTCCTGATCCCCAGCAGCTCGATGGAGCCGACGCTCCGGGTCGGCGACCGG
The DNA here is from genome assembly GCF_055581845.1 of Streptomyces sp. NPDC042346. Lineage (NCBI taxonomy): Bacteria > Bacillati > Actinomycetota > Actinomycetes > Kitasatosporales > Streptomycetaceae > Streptomyces > Streptomyces sp. NPDC042346. Next base: position 1,719,562 of record NZ_JBVJEH010000001.1, read on the forward strand.
ATCCTCGTGAACAAGCTGGCGTACCGTTTCGGCAGCGAGCCGCAGCGGGGTGACGTCGTCGTCTTCGACGGCACCGGCTCCTTCGTACGGGAGGACCTCGGCGGCAATCCGCTCACCGGGCTCCTGCACGACGCCGCGGCCGCCCTCGGCTTCGCCGAACCCGACGAGACCGACTTCGTGAAGCGGGTCGTCGGCGTCGGCGGCGACCGGGTCGTCTGCTGCGACAAGGACGGGCGGCTCACCGTCAACGGCGTCCCCGTCGAGGAGCGGTACGTGATGCTCGGCGACCGGCCGTCCAGCGTCCCCTTCGACATCGTCGTCCCCGACGGCAGGCTCTGGGTGATGGGCGACCACCGGAGCCAGTCCAGCGACTCCCGCGACCACCTCGGCAGCCCCGGCGGCGGCATGGTCCCCGTCGACAAGGTCATCGGACGCGCCGACTGGATCGCCTGGCCCTTCGGCCGCTGGTCCACCGTGCCCGGGACGGAAGCCTTCGACGCCGTACCGGCCCCGGCCGCAGCCGCCGGCGGGCACGGCACGGGCCCCCATGGGTAGCCGCGGCCGCCCGCCGGGCGGACCCGTCCACGGCCCCGGCGTCGCACCGCTGCCCGGACGGGCCGAGCGGCGCAGACTCGCCCGCAAGGTCAAGCGGCGCCGACAGCGCTCCGCGATCCGCGAGATCCCCATCCTCGTCACCGTCGCCGTGCTCATCGCGCTCGTCCTCAAGACCTTCCTGGTCCAGGCGTTCGTCATCCCCTCCGGCTCCATGGAGCAGACGATCCGCATCGACGACCGGGTCCTCGTCGACAAGCTCACCCCCTGGTTCGGCTCCCGCCCGCAGCGCGGCGACGTCGTCGTCTTCAAGGACCCCGGCAACTGGCTCCAGCACGAGGCCGCGCCGGCCTCCGAGGACCCGATCGGGGTCAAGCAGGTCAAGCAGGCCCTGACCTTCATCGGACTGCTGCCCTCCGCCGACGACCGCGACCTCATCAAGCGCGTCGTTGCCGTCGGAGGGGACACCGTCCGCTGCTGCGACAAGGACGGCCGGCTCACCGTCAACGGCGTACCCCTGGACGAGCCGTACCTGCACCCCGGGAACAAGCCGTCCACGATCCCCTTCGAGGTGAAGGTCCCGGAAGGCCGCATCTTCGTCCTCGGCGACCACCGCTCCAACTCGGCCGACTCCCGCTTCCACCTCGACGAGAAGGACCACGGCACCGTCTCCGAGGAGCAGATCGTGGGGCGCGCCGTCGTGATCGCCTGGCCCGTCGGGAACTGGCGGAGCCTGGAGGAGCGGGAGACTTTCGCCGCCGTACCGGACGCGCGTACGAGTGCCGACCCCGCGCTCGGTCTGTCGCATAGTGTGTCCCCGCGCAATCTGAACGGATTGCCCGGGCTCCCGACCCCTGCGGAACTTCTGCTCGTTATGGGAGTGGTGGGCCTGTCCCTGTTCCGGGGCAGGCGATCGCACGGAGTGAGGAGTTGATGTGGGGGATTTGGCCGTCGGCGCACGATCCGGACACGATGAGCCCGAGAAGAGGGCCGACGAGGCCATCGGCGACGACGTGACGGGTGACGATGTGACGGATGACGAGCGGGCGCACGACGAGGGGGCGCACGACGACGAGGCGGCGGCGGGCAGGTCGGGCACGAGTCCGAAGAAGCCGCGCTCCTTCTGGAAGGAGCTGCCCCTTCTCATCGGCATCGCCCTGGTGCTCGCGCTCCTGATCAAGACCTTCCTGGTGCAGGCGTTCTCGATTCCCTCGGAATCCATGATGAACACGCTCCAGCGCGGTGACCGGGTCCTCGTCGACAAGCTCACCCCGTGGTTCGGCTCCGAGCCGGAGCGCGGCGAGGTCGTTGTCTTCCACGACCCGGGCGGCTGGCTGGAAGGCCAGGAGACCCCCGAGCCGAACGTCGTCCAGAAGTTCCTCAGCTTCATCGGCCTCATGCCGTCCGCCGAGGAGAAGGACCTCATCAAGCGTGTCATCGCCGTCGGCGGCGACACGGTCTCCTGCAAGGAGGGCGGCAAGGTCGTCCTCAACGGCGTGGCCCTGGACGAGACCTCGTACCTCTACCCCGGCTCCGTGCCCTGCCAGGACTCCTTCGGCCCGATCAAGGTCCCCAAGGACCGCATCTGGGTCATGGGCGACAACCGGCAGAACTCGCTGGACTCCCGCTTCCACCAGCAGCTCCCCGGCGGTGGCACCGTCGCCAACGACCAGGTCGTCGGCCGGGCCGTCGTGATCGCCTGGCCCGTCACCCGCTGGGCCACCCTCCCCGTGCCCGACATCTTCGACCAGCCCGGCCTCAACCAGGCCGTGGCCGCCGCCCCGCTGGGCGCGGCCGGTCTGGCCGGAGCGCTCCCGCTGGTGCTGTGGCGCCGGAAGAAGCGCACGGCAGGGCATACCGCCGAGTAGTGACCCGCGGGTAGATTGCCGTCCCGGACCGTCGACAGACCTCTGGGGTGCGCATGAGCGGAAACAAAAGAGCAGACAGCGGCCACGGCCGCCTCGGCAGCTTGCTGTCGGGGCTGACCGTGGCCGTCGGCTGTGTGCTCTTCCTCGGCGGCTTCGTCTGGGGCGCGCTCGTCTACCAGCCGTACACCGTCCCCTCCGACTCCATGACCCCCACCATCGCCGTCGGCTCCCGCGTCCTCGCCGAGCGCATCGACGGCGACGAGGTGCGGCGCGGCGACATCGTCGTCTTCACCGACGCCCTGTGGGGCTCCTCGCCCATGGTCAAGCGGGTCGTCGCGGTCGGCGGCGACACCGTCGCCTGCTGCGACCGGGACGGCCGGCTCACCGTCAACGGCCAGGCCGTCCACGAGCCCTACCTGCGCCCGGGACCCGGCGGCACCGTCGTCGCCTCCGGCCAGGAATTCTCCGTGACCGTTCCCGAAGGGAACCTCTTCCTCCTCGGCGACGACCGCCACACCTCGCTCGACTCCCGCTCGCACCTGGAGGACGTCGGGCAGGGGACCGTACCCCGCTCCGCGGTCGTCGGCAGGGTCGACGCCGTCGCCTGGCCCGCCGATGGCCTCCTGGAGCCCGCGACGGGCTTCGCCGCCCTCCCCGGCGGGATCTCGACGCCAGGGCCCTTCACGGCCCTCTTCACGGCGATCGTGGCCGGGTGCGTCCTGGTCATGGCGGGGGCCGCTTACGGGCCCGTGGCGCGCCTTCTGACGCGACGTCCGGGCGGGACGGGCCCGGGGGCGGGCTCGGGGGCGCGGTCGGGGGCCGGCGCCGGGGCTGGGTCCGGGTCAGGGTCCGGGTCCGGGTCCGGGGAGAAGGTGGGGACATGACGGAAAGCCGTTCCTCCGAGGCGCCTCCGCCCGCCGCGCGCCAGGTGGCCCGGGTCGTCCTCCTCGACCCCGACGACCGCATCCTGCTCATGCACGGGTACGAACCGGACGACCCCGCCGACACCTGGTGGTTCACCCCCGGCGGAGGCCTGGAGGGCGACGAGACCCGGGCCGAGGCAGCGCTGCGCGAACTCGCCGAGGAGACCGGCATCACCGACGCCGAGCTCGGACCGGTCCTGTGGAAGCGGTACTGCTCCTTCCCCTTCGACGGACGCCGCTGGGACCAGGACGAGTGGTACTACCTGGCCCGCATCCGCCGCACCGGCACCGAGCCCCGCCCCCAGGCCCTCACGGAGCTGGAGACCCGCAGCCTCGCGGGCCTCAGATGGTGGACCTCCGCCGAACTGTCGGCGGCCCGTGAGACGGTGTACCCGACCAGACTCGCCGAGCTGCTGCGCACGCTGCTCGACGAGGGACCTCCGAGTGCACCGGTGGTTCTCGCCCCGGAAATCGTTTAGGGGTGCGGCCCGCTGGCGCACAATGGGTGGACGCACGGCTGAAGGGGAACATGCCATGAGCGCCGAGGACCTCGAGAAGTACGAGACCGAGATGGAGCTGAAGCTCTACCGGGAGTACCGCGACGTCGTCGGGCTGTTCAAATACGTGATCGAGACCGAGCGACGGTTCTATCTCACCAATGACTACGAGATGCAGGTGCACTCGGTTCAGGGTGAGGTCTTCTTCGAAGTCAGCATGGCTGACGCCTGGGTCTGGGACATGTACAGGCCGGCCAGGTTCGTCAAGCAGGTCCGCGTCCTCACGTTCAAGGACGTGAATATCGAGGAGCTCAACAAGAGCGACCTCGAACTCCCCGGCAGCTGACCCACCCCCTGACGCACCGCCCCGCCCGCCCCCCTGAATCACCCTCAGGGGTGAGGGAGTTCTCCACAGCGCCCCGGCCCTCCACAGGGCCGCACACGGTCCCGCCCGCTCCGTCACAGTCGGTGACGGAGGTGGTACCGCATGAACAAGACCCAAGCCCTCGGACGGTACGGAGAACAGCTGGCGACCCGCCGGCTCACCGCGACCGGCATGCACATCCTCGCCCGCAACTGGCGCTGCGGCCGGGCCGGAGAGATCGACATCGTCGCCCGCGACGGCGACACCCTCGTCATCTGCGAGGTCAAAACCCGACGCCACGGCGGCTACGAACACCCGATGGCCGCCGTCACCCCGACCAAGGCCGAGCGCCTCCGCCGCCTCGCCGCCTGCTGGCTCGACCGCAGCGGCACCCCCGCCCCGGCGGGCGGCGTCCGCATCGACCTCGTCGGCATCGTCCTCCCTCGCAAGGGCGCCCCCGTCCTCACCCACGCACAAGGGGTGGCCTGATGGGATTCGCCCGCACCTGCTCCGTCGCCCTCGTCGGCGTCGAAGGCGTCGTCGTCGAAGTCCAGGCCGACCTCGAACCCGGCGTCGCCGCCTTCACCCTCGTCGGCCTCCCCGACAAGAGCCTCAGCGAAAGCCGCGACCGCGTCCGCGCCGCCGTCGTCAACTCCGGCGCCGAATGGCCCCAGAAGAAACTCACCGTCGGACTCAGCCCCGCATCCGTCCCCAAGAGCGGGAGCGGCTTCGACCTGGCGGTCGCGGCCGCCGTACTCGGCGCCGCCGAGCGCATCGACCCCCGCGCCATCGCCGACCTCGTCCTCATCGGCGAACTCGGACTCGACGGGCGCGTCCGCCCCGTCCGAGGCGTCCTGCCCGCCGTCCTCGCCGCCGCCGACGCGGGATACCGCCAGGTCGTCGTCCCCGAACAGACCGCCGGCGAAGCCGCGCTCGTCCCCGGCGTCTCCGTCCTCGGCGTCCGCACCCTCCGCCAGCTCATCGCCGTCCTCACCGACGAACCCGTCCCCGACGAGGAACCCACCGAGGAAGGGCGACCCGACGCCATGCTCGCCGGCCTCCTCGTCCCCGGCGCCGGCATCGGCACCGGACTCGCCGCCGACCCCACCGAAGGACCCGACCTCGCCGACGTCGCCGGCCAGCGCCGGGCCCGCCACGCCCTGGAGATCGCCGCCGCCGGCAGCCACCACCTCCTGCTCTCCGGCCCACCCGGCGCCGGAAAGACCATGCTCGCCGAACGACTCCCCGGCATCCTCCCGCCCCTCACCCGACAGGAATCCCTCGAAGTCACCGCCGTCCACTCCGTCGCCGGCATCCTCCCGCCGGGCGAACCCCTCGTCCGCCGCGCCCCCTACTGCGCACCCCACCACTCCGCGACCATGCAGTCCCTCGTCGGCGGCGGCAACGGCCTCCCCAGGCCCGGCGCCGTCTCCCTCGCACACCGCGGCATCCTCTTCCTCGACGAAGCCCCCGAGTTCTCCGGCAAGGTCCTCGACGCACTCCGCCAGCCCCTCGAATCCGGACACGTCGTCATCGCCCGCGCCGCCGGCGTCGTCCGCCTCCCCGCCCGCTTCCTCCTCGCGCTCGCCGCCAACCCCTGCCCCTGCGGACGGCACACCCTCCACGGCGCCGGCTGCGAATGCCCCGCCTCCCTCATCCGCCGCTACCAGGCCCGCCTCTCCGGCCCCCTCCTCGACCGCGTCGACCTCCGCGTCGAGGCCGAACCCGTCACCCGCGCCGACCTCCTGGGACGCGGCGGGCGGGGCGAGACCACCGCCACCGTCGCCGCCCGCGTCCACGAGGCCAGAGCCCGCGCCACCGCCCGCCTCGCCGACACCCCCTGGAGCGTCAACAGCGAGATCCCCGGACACGAACTCCGTACGCGCTACCTCGCCGCACCCGGCGCCCTCGCCGCCGCCGAACGCGACATCGACCGCGGACTCCTCACCGCCCGCGGCCTCGACCGCGTCCTCCGCGTCGCCTGGACCGTCGCCGACCTCGCCGGACACGACCGGCCCGACAGCGAGGACATCGCCCTCGCCCTCGAAATGCGCACCGGCATCGCCCGCGGCGTGCCCGTCGGAGCGGGGGAGCGCCCATGACCGGCGGCCGCAACACACCGGACAACAACCCCGACACCCCGTGGACCGCACACACCACCGACACCACGGACGAGCGAATCGCCCGCGCCGCCCTCACCCGAGCCGTCGAACCCGGCGACGAGCACGCCGGCCGCTGGCTCCGCCACTTCGGAGCCATCGGCTTCCTCGACCGCCTCCTCCACCCCGGCGACGACCCCTTCCCCGGCACCGGAGCGCGACGCGTCGACGGCTGGCGACGACGCGCCACCACCGCCGACCCCGCCCGCGACCTCGACACCGTCCACCGGCTCGGCGGACGCTTCCTCGTCCCCGGCGACACCGAATGGCCCCGTCAACTCGACGACCTCGGCCACGCCCGCCCCCTCGGCCTCTGGATCAGAGGCCCCGCCGACCTGCGCACCTGGGCCCTGCGCTCCGTCGCCCTCGTCGGAGCCCGCGCCTGCACCCCCTACGGCGCCCACATCGCCGCCGACCTCGCCACCGGCCTCGCCCGACAGGGCTGGGTCGTCGTCTCCGGAGCCGCCTACGGCATCGACGGCGCCGCCCACCGCGGCGCCCTCGCCGCCGGCGGAGCCACCGTCGCCGTCCTCGCCTGCGGCGTCGACACCCCGTACCCCCGAGGCCACGCCGGGCTCATCGGCCGCATCGCCGAACAAGGACTCGTCGTCGGAGAACTCCCACCCGACAGCCACCCCACACCCAGCCGGTTCATCCTCCGCAACCGCGTGATCGCCGCCCTCACCCGCGGCACCGTCGTCGTCGAGGCCCAGCACCGCAGCGGCTCCCTCGTCACCGCCCGGGCCGCCACCCGCCTCGGCCGCCACACCATGGGCGTCCCCGGGCCCGCCACCAGCGCACTCTCCGCCGGCGTCCACGAACTCCTCCGCGGCGACGCCACCCTCGTCACCGACGCCCAGGAGATCATCGAACTCGTCGGCGACATGGGCGAACTCGCCCCCGCCCGCCGCGGCCCCGTCCTCCCGCGCGACCTCCTCGCACCCGCCACCGCGCACATCCTCGAAGCCGTCCCCGCCCGCGGCCCCACCCCCACCACCGTCATCGCCCGCCGAGCCGGAACCACCCCCGACGACACCCTCGCGAAGCTGTACGAACTGCACTCCCTCGGCTTCGTCGAACGACACGGAGAAGGCTGGCAGTTGACGAACACGGCCACACAGGGTTCGAACGCGCGGCGAGGCGATACTTGACCTGGAGCATTCGGGTGACAGGGTGAAGCCGATGAGCAACCGAGTTCTCTCGGCCGGATCCGAGGGGTCGACACGCGCCACGGCCCGGGTTCGAAGATGTGGCCGAGGGTGTCCACCCCGACCGGCGCGATCCACCGATGTTCGCGCACCGCGACAGCGCACTCACGCTACGCTCACCAGGATTCCCCACAGGACACCCCCGACGACACCCCCGACAGCAGAACGGCTCAAGGCAACGCATGCCCCAGCACACCTCCGGGTCTGACCGCGCTGCGGTGCCCCCAGCAGCCCGGGGCGCCGTGCGACCACCCGCACCGACCTCCCTCGACGAGCTGTGGCGGTCGTACAAGGACACGGGCGACGAGCGGCTGCGGGAGCAGCTGATCCTGCACTACTCGCCCCTCGTCAAGTACGTGGCCGGACGGGTCAGCGTGGGGCTGCCGTCCAACGTGGAACAGGCCGACTTCGTCTCCTCCGGGGTCTTCGGCCTCATCGACGCCATCGAGAAGTTCGACGTCGAGCGCGCCATCAAGTTCGAGACCTACGCGATCACCCGCATCCGCGGCGCCATGATCGACGAACTCCGCGCCCTGGACTGGATCCCGCGCTCCGTCCGCCAGAAGGCCCGCAACGTCGAACGCGCCTACGCGACCCTCGAAGCCCAGCTCAGGCGCACCCCCTCCGAGAGCGAAGTCGCCGCGGAGATGGACGTCACGCTGGAGGAACTGCACGCGGTTTTCAGCCAGTTGTCCCTGGCGAACGTAGTCGCCCTGGAAGAGCTGCTGCACGTCGGCGGCGAGGGCGGCGACCGCCTCTCCCTGATGGACACCCTGGAGGACACGGCGGCGGACAACCCCGTCGAGGTCGCCGAGGGCCGCGAGCTGCGCCGACTGCTCGCCCGGGCGATCAACACCCTCCCCGAGCGGGAGAAGACCGTCGTCACGCTCTACTACTACGAGGGCCTCACGCTCGCCGAGATCGGCAACGTCCTCGGCGTCACCGAGAGCCGCGTCAGCCAGATCCACACCAAGTCGGTCCTCCAGCTCCGCGCCAAGCTGGCCGACGTCGGACGCTGAGCCACTCGGGGCCGGTCGTACAGTGGAGCCGTGCCCAGGATTCGAGCGGCCTCCGTGGCCGAGCACCGGACGATGCAGCGAGGCGCCCTGCTGGACGCCGCGCGTTCCCTGCTGTCCGAGGGCGGTACGGAGGCGTTGACCTTCCCCGCACTCGCCGAGCGCACGGGCCTGGCCCGGTCCTCGGTGTACGAGTACTTCCGATCGCGCGCGGCCGTCGTCGAAGAGCTGTGCGCCGTCGACTTCCCCGTCTGGGCCGCCGAGGTCGAGACCGCCATGGCCGGCGCCGATACGCCCGAGGGCAAGGTCGAGGCGTACGTCCGCACCCAGCTGACCCTGGTCGGGGACCGGCGCCACCGGGCGGTCGTCGCCATCTCGGCGAGCGAACTGGACGACGGCGCCCGCGAGAAGATCCGCGCGGCCCACGGCGGCCTCGTCGCCATGATCGTCGAAGCCCTCGCCGCCCTGGGCCAGCCCGAGCCCCGCCTGGGCGCCATGCTGCTCCAGGGCGTCGTCGACGCGGCCGTCCGCCGCATCGAACTCGGCGCCGCGGAGGAACCCACGGCCATCGCGGAAGCCGCGGTCACCATGGCCCTCCACGGAGTGGCCGGCCCCCGCACCTGACCTTTAGGGCCCCCTCCCCCCTCCCCCCCCGCCCTCCCGCCCCCGTGCCCTTGTGCCGCGTGTGTCAGCCGCCTGGGGGCAGCAGGCGGGACGGGGGCCTTCTCGTCAGGGTGAGCGGGTTCAGGTAGGTGGTGCCGCGGAGCAGGCCCCAGTGGAGGCAGGTCCGTGGGCAGTGGGTGTTCGGGGCGACCCGGGCCACGGGGGTTCCGGGGGTGACCCGGGTGCCCGCCTTCACCAGGGGGGTCACGGGGGAGAAGGTCGTGCGCAGTGGGGGAGTGCCCGTGCCCGGGAGGGTGAGGGTGAGGACTCCTCGGCCGCCGACCGGGCCCGCGAAGGTGACCGTGCCCGCGGCCGGGGCGAGGACGGGGGTGTCGGGTGGCGCCGCCAGGTCGATGCCGCGGTGGCCGGGGCCGTACGGGCCTGCCGGGGGTTGCCAGCCGCGGAGGATGTCCGGCGGGGGCGGGCCCACCGGCCACAGCAGGCCGAGGGCCAGGAACAGGGTCATGAGGTGCATGGGGGAAGACTCCCCCGGGTGACCGGTTCGCGGGGGTCGGAGACGGTATCTGTGGAGTACCCGCCGGTTGTGGACAGTGCCGTCACCCGTGGCTCTCCGGGTCCCGTACACTTCCTATGGCGACTCGGGTCACCGGGTCGACTTCGCACGCCCCGCCATAACCCTCACGGGTCATGGCAGCGCCTTTCGGTCCCTTGTGGGCATGGCGCGTCGGGGCGTCAGGAATACAACCGAGAAACCCAAGGAGATACGGCCATGGCCGTCGTCACGATGCGGGAGCTGCTGGAAAGCGGCGTCCACTTCGGTCACCAGACCCGTCGTTGGAACCCGAAGATGCGTCGCTTCATCTTCACGGAGCGCAACGGCATCTACATCATCGACCTGCTCCAGTCGCTGTCGTACATCGACCGCGCCTACGAGTTCGTCAAGGAGACCGTCGCGCACGGCGGCTCCATCATGTTCGTCGGTACGAAGAAGCAGGCCCAGGAGGCCATCGCCGAGCAGGCGACGCGTGTCGGCATGCCGTACGTCAACCAGCGTTGGCTCGGTGGCATGCTCACCAACTTCTCCACCGTCTACAAGCGTCTGCAGCGCCTCAAGGAGCTTGAGCAGATCGACTTCGAGGATGTGGCCGCGTCCGGCCTCACCAAGAAGGAGCTCCTGGTCCTCTCCCGCGAGAAGGGCAAGCTGGAGAAGACCCTTGGCGGTATCCGCGAGATGTCCAAGGTGCCCAGCGCCGTCTGGATCGTGGACACCAAGAAGGAGCACATCGCCGTCGGCGAGGCTCGCAAGCTCAAGATCCCGGTCGTCGCGATCCTCGACACCAACTGCGACCCCGACGAGGTCGACTACAAGATCCCGGGCAACGACGACGCGATCCGCTCCGTCACCCTGCTCACCCGCGTGATCGCCGACGCTGTCGCCGAGGGCCTCATCGCCCGCTCCGGCGCCGCGACCGGCGACTCGAAGCCGGGCGAGAAGGCCGCCGGCGAGCCCCTCGCCGAGTGGGAGCGCGACCTGCTCGAGGGTGAGAAGAAGGCCGACGACGCCGCCGAGGTCCAGACCTCCGCCGAGACCGAGAAGGTCGCGGACGCCGAGGCTGCCGACACCGCCGAGGTCGTCGCCGAGGCCGAGGCCGAGGTCGTCGCCGAGGTCGTCGCCGAGGCTCCGGCCGCGGACGCCGAGCAGGCCTGACCCTTCAGGACCTTCGGGTGACGACGGCGGGGGCCCACGAAGCCCCCGCCGTCCACCCGTGGACCCGCCCGATCTTTCAGACTTCGAGAGAGAAACAGACTCATGGCGAACTACACCGCCGCTGACGTCAAGAAGCTCCGCGAGCTCACCGGCGCCGGCATGATGGACTGCAAGAAGGCCCTGGACGAGGCCGACGGCGATGTCGACAAGGCCGTAGAGGCCCTGCGCATCAAGGGCCAGAAGGGTGTCGCCAAGCGCGAGGGCCGCTCCGCCGAGAACGGCGCCGTGGTCTCCCTCATCGCCGACGACAACACCTCCGGTGTCCTCGTCGAGCTGAAGTGCGAGACGGACTTCGTCGCCAAGAGCGAGAAGTTCCAGGTCGTCGCCGACCAGCTCGCCGCCCACGTCGCCGCCACCTCCCCGGCCGACCTCGCCGCGCTGCTCGCGTCCGAGATCGAGGCCGGCAAGACCGTGCAGGCGTTCGTCGACGAGGCCAACGCCAACCTCGGCGAGAAGATCGTCCTGGACCGCTTCGCGCAGTACACCGACGGCTTCGTCTTCTCGTACATGCACCGCACGATGCCGGACCTCCCGCCGCAGATCGGTGTCCTCGTCGAGTTCGACAAGGCCGACGCCGCCGTCGCCAAGGGTGTCGCCCAGCACATCGCCGCCTTCGCGCCGAAGTACCTCACCCGTGAGGACGTTCCGGCCGAGGTCGTCGAGACCGAGCGTCGCGTCGCCGAGGAGACCACCCGCGCCGAGGGCAAGCCCGAGGCCGCGCTCCCGAAGATCGTCGAGGGTCGCGTCAACGGCTTCTTCAAGGACGCGACGCTGCTCGGTCAGCCGTACGCCCTTGACAACAAGAAGTCCGTCCAGCAGGTCCTGGACGAGGCCGGTGTCACCCTGAAGCGCTTCACGCGCATCAAGGTCGGCATCTGAGTCCGTCCGCGAACGCGACGGACACCGGACCCCGGTAGGGTCTGAGGCAGTCGTCCGCCCCCGCGCAGGACGACCGCAGATCTGACGAGGAGGCCATTGCCGTACGGGATACCGCGAGGACCCAAGGCAATGGCCTCCTTCGTATGTGCACGAGGAGATCTCCATGAACCAGGGCGCCGTACAGGGCGACGACAACAACGGCAAAAAGGCCGGCCGCTACATGCTGAAGCTGTCCGGAGAAGCCTTCTCCGGCGGTACCGGCCTGGGCGTCGACCCCAACGTCGTGCACGCCATCGCGCGTGAGATCGCGGCGGTCGTACGCGACGGCGCGGAGATCGCGGTGGTGATCGGCGGCGGCAACTTCTTCCGTGGCGCCGAGCTCCAGCAGCGCGGCATGGACCGGGCCCGCTCCGACTACATGGGCATGCTCGGCACCGTGATGAACTGCCTCGCCCTCCAGGACTTCCTGGAGAAGGAAGGCATCGACTCGCGCGTCCAGACCGCCATCACCATGGGCCAGGTCGCCGAGCCGTACATTCCGCTGCGCGCCGTGCGCCACCTGGAGAAGGGCCGCGTGGTCATCTTCGGCGCGGGCATGGGCATGCCCTACTTCTCCACCGACACCACCGCGGCCCAGCGGGCCCTGGAGATCGACGCCGAGGCCCTGCTCATGGGCAAGAACGGCGTCGACGGGGTCTACGACTCCGACCCGAAGGCCAACCCCCACGCGGTCAAGTTCGACGCGCTGGAGTACGGCGAGGTGCTCTCCCGCGACCTCAAGGTCGCCGACGCCACCGCCATCACCCTGTGCCGGGACAACAAGCTCCCGATCCTCGTCTTCGAACTGCTCACCGAGGGCAATATCGCTCGCGCGGTGAAGGGTGAGAAGATCGGCACGCTCGTGAGCGACCAGGGCACCCGGGCCTGACACCCGAACCGGGAACCGCCCCGCAAGGGGATGGGACAGAGCCCTGCCGGTCGTACCCACCGTGCAGGACACAACGCGACGACACGCAGGAGCATGTGGTGATCGAAGAGACCCTCCTCGAGGCCGAGGAGAAGATGGAGAAGGCCGTCGTGGTCGCCAAGGAGGACTTCGCCGCGATCCGCACCGGCCGTGCGCACCCGGCGATGTTCAACAAGATCGTGGCGGACTACTACGGCGCCATCACCCCCATCAACCAGCTTGCGTCGTTCTCCGTTCCGGAGCCGCGCATGGCCGTGGTGACCCCGTTCGACAAGAGCGCGCTGCGCAACATCGAGCAGGCGATCCGTGACTCGGACCTCGGCGTCAACCCGAGCAACGACGGCAACATCATCCGGGTGGTGTTCCCCGAGCTGACCGAGGAGCGCCGCCGGGAGTACATCAAGGTGGCCAAGGGCAAGGCCGAGGACTCGAAGATCTCGATCCGCGCCGTGCGCCGCAAGGCCAAGGAGTCCATCGACAAGCTCGTCAAGGACGGCGAGGTCGGCGAGGACGACGGCCGTCGCGCGGAGAAGGAGCTCGACGACACCACCGCGAAGTACGTCGCGCAGGTGGACGAGCTGCTCAAGCACAAGGAAGCCGAGCTGCTCGAGGTCTGATGAACGACTCTTCCTGGGGGGCCCCGGGCGGCATCGGCCGCCGGGGACCCGACCAGGGGCCTGCCCCGGCGGGTCCCGCAGACGATCGGCATCAGGCGGCGCAGACTCGGCCCATGCCCATCGTGCCCGACGTTCCCGCCGGCGGATTCCAGGACGGTCACAGCCGGGGGGCCGCTCACCAGAGCGGTCCCCTGTTCCGTGACGAGACGCCGCACGAGCACCCGCAGGAGCCCATGTCCAGCCCCACCCCGCCTCCGCCGCCCGCGCCGACGGCGCCACGGCAGAAGAAGAGCGCGGGGCGTGACCTGGGCGCGGCCATAGGGGTCGGAGTCGGTCTCGGCGCCGTCATCGCCGCCTCGCTGTTCATCTGGAAGCCGGCGTTCGTCGGGGTGATCGCGGTCGCCGTGGTCGTCGGGCTGTGGGAGCTCACGTCCCGCCTCCAGGAGCGCAAGGCCATCAAGGCTCCGCTGGTGCCGCTCGCGGTCGGCGGTGCGGCGATGGTCGTCGCCGGCTACGTCCGGGGCCCGGAGGGCGCCTGGGTGGCGATGGCGCTGACGGCGCTCGCGGTACTCGTCTGGCGGATGACGGAGCCCCCCGAGGGCTACCTGAAGGACGTCACGGCGGGTGTCTTCGCCGCGTTCTACGTGCCGTTCCTGGCGACGTTCGTGGCGATGCTGCTGACCGCGGACGACGGTCCGCAGCGGGTGCTGACCTTCCTGATCCTGACGGTGGTCAGCGACACCGGGGCGTACGCGGTCGGCTGGCGCTTCGGCAAGCACAAGCTGGCGCCGAGGATCAGCCCCGGCAAGACCCGTGAGGGTCTCGGCGGGGCGGTGGCGTTCGCGATGGCGGCGGGCGCGCTGTGCATGGAGTTCATGATCGACGACGGGACCTGGTGGCAGGGTCTGCTCCTGGGTCTGGCGGTGGCGGCGAGCGCGACGCTCGGTGACCTCGGCGAGTCGATGATCAAGCGCGATCTCGGCATCAAGGACATGGGCACGCTGCTCCCGGGCCACGGCGGGATCATGGACCGGCTGGACTCGTTGCTGCCGACGGCGCCGGTGGTGTGGTTGCTGCTCGCGCTGTTCGTGGGGACGGGCTGACCGGCCGGTCGGTTTCCTCCGTCGACAGGTGTTGACGGACAGCGGGTACTCTGGAAGGGCTCGTGGCGCGTGCGCTGCGGGCCCTTCCGCCGTCCTCGCCGCCGTGAGGACGCTCCAGTGAGGTCTCCTGGCTTCGGCATCGTCATGCCGCGCTTCCCGCCGACGCGGGGCTGTCCGGACCTCGTGCCGTCTGAGGAGACACCCGATCGTGGCCCGTCCTGTGCCCGGAGAACTCACTTTCATCGCCCCCAAGGGAGCCAAGAAGCCGCCGCGGCACCTGGCGGACCTCACGCCCGCCGAGCGGAAGGAAGCCGTCGCCGCGACCGGCGAGAAGCCCTTCCGCGCCAAGCAGCTGTCGCAGCACTACTTCGCTCGGTACGCGCACGACCCCGCGCAGTGGACCGACATCCCGGCGGCCTCGCGGGAGAAGCTTGCCGAGGCGCTGCTGCCCGACCTGATGTCCGTGGTGCGGCACATCTCGTGCGACGACGACACCACCCGTAAGACCCTGTGGCGGCTGCACGACGGCACGCTCGTCGAGTCGGTGCTCATGCGCTACCCGGAGCGGGTGACCATGTGCATCTCCTCGCAGGCCGGCTGCGGCATGAACTGCCCGTTCTGCGCGACCGGGCAGGCGGGGCTCGACCGGAACCTGTCGACCGCCGAGATCGTGCACCAGATCGTGGACGGCATGCGGTCCCTGCGGGACGGGGAGGTGCCCGGGGGACCGGCGCGCCTTTCGAACATCGTGTTCATGGGCATGGGCGAGCCGCTCGCCAACTACAAGCGGGTCGTCGGCGCGATCCGCCGGCTCACCGACCCCGAGCCGGACGGCCTGGGGCTCTCGCAGCGCGGGATCACCGTGTCCACGGTCGGTCTCGTGCCGGCGATGCAGCGCTTCGCCGACGAGGGCTTCAAGTGCCGTCTCGCGGTCTCGCTGCACGCCCCGGACGACGAGCTGCGCGACACCCTGGTGCCGGTGAACACGCGCTGGAAGGTGCGCGAGGTCCTCGACGCCGCCTGGGAGTACGCGGAGAAGTCGGGGCGCCGGATCTCCATCGAGTACGCGCTCATCCGCGACATCAACGACCAGGCGTGGCGCGGCGACCTCCTCGGCAGGCTGCTGAAGAACAAGCGGGTCCACGTCAACCTGATCCCGCTGAACCCGACGCCCGGTTCGAAGTGGACGGCGTCCCGTCCGGAGGACGAGCGGGCGTTCGTCGACGCCATCGCCCGCCACGGCGTTCCGGTGACCGTCCGGGACACCCGCGGTCAGGAGATCGACGGTGCCTGTGGACAGCTGGCGGCCTCCGAACGCTGACCTTGTACTCTGAGCTCGAACACATCTTCATATTCCGACAGGGGAGCGCCACAGCGCTGAGAGTGCGGTGACCGTAGACCGCAGACCCTCTGAACCTTGCCCAGGTCATTCTGGGTAGGAAGTTCGGTCGTTAACTCAAGCTGTTGCGCCCTGCCCGCGTCCGGTTCCGCCGGACGTGGGCAGGGCCGCGTCTCTTCCTGGTCAACCCAGGAGGAATCTCAGTGAGCACCACCATTTCGGCGAGCACGAAGAGAATGGCCGCTGCCGCGCTCGTCGCGGCGCTGGGCGTCACCACGCTCGCCGCCTGCGGCGCGGAGGACGTCCGCGACGCCGCGGGCAAGACCGGCGCGCCCGCACCGAAGACCGTGACCCTCGTGAGCCACGACTCCTTCAACGCCTCCAAGGAGGTCCTGAAGGAGTTCACGGCGCAGACCGGTTTCACGGTCAAGGTCCTCAAGGCCGGCGACGCGGGCGAGGCCGTCAACAAGGAGATCCTGACCAAGGGCTCCCCGCAGGGTGACGTCTTCTTCGGCGTCGACAACACCCTGCTGTCCCGCGCCCTCGACAACGGGATCTTCGTCCCGTACGAGGCGAAGGGCGTGGACCGGATCCCGGCCGCGTACCGCCTCGACAAGGAGCAGCGGGTCACGCCCGTCGACTCCGGCGACATCTGCGTCAACTACGACAAGAAGTACTTCGCCGACAAGAAGCTGGCGCCGCCGCAGACCTTCGACGACCTGGCGAAGCCGGCGTACAAGGACCTGCTCGTCGTCGAGAACCCCGAGCGGTCCTCCCCGGGTCTTGGCTTCCTCCTCGGTACGGCCGCGAAGTTCGGCGACGAGGGCTGGCAGGACTACTGGAAGAAGCTGAAGGCCAACGGCGTGAAGACCGTCGACAGCTGGGAGCTCGCCTACAACCAGGAGTTCTCCGGTTCGGCAGGCGGCAAGCAGGCCAAGGGCGACCGGCCGCTCGTCGTGTCGTACGCCTCCAGCCCGCCGGTCGAGGTGCTGTACGGCGAGCCGCAGCCGAAGGTGGCGCCGACCGGCGTCTCCACCGGTACCTGCTTCCGGCAGATCGAGTTCGCGGGCCTGCTGAACGGGGCGAAGAACCCCGAGGGCGGCAAGGCGCTGATCGACTTCCTGATCTCGAAGAAGTTCCAGGACGACATGCCGCTCCAGATGTTCGTCAACCCGGTCGCCAAGGACGCGACGCTGCCGGAGCTCTTCACGAAGCACGGTGTGGTCGTCGACGAGCCGGAGACCATGGCGCCCGAGAAGATCGCCGAGAAGCGTGACCCGTGGATCCAGCAGTGGTCGTCGCTCGTCCTGAAGTAGTGCGGGGCCGGGGCGACCTCCGGAGGAGCGCGGCGCGGCTGGGGCTGATGGCCCTGCCCGTCGCGTTCTTCGGGATCTTCTTCGCCTGGCCCGTCGTGTCGATCGTCGACCGGGGGCTGCGGCCCGACGGCGCCTGGCGGTTCGGTCGCATCGGCGAGACGCTGAGCCGGCCGGAGATCCTCGACGTGCTCGGCTTCACCGTGTGGCAGGCGGCGGCCTCCACCGGTCTGACCTTGCTCGTGGCGCTGCCGGGGGCGTACGTCTTCGCGCGTTTCGCGTTCCCGGGCAAGGGTGTGCTGCGGGCCGTGGTCACGGTGCCGTTCGTGCTGCCGACGGTCCTCGTCGGCACGGCCTTCCTGGCGGTCGTCGGCCGGGGCGGTCTGACGGACGAGCTGTGGGGGCTGCGGCTCGACACCAGCGTGTGGGCGATCCTCCTCGCGCACGTGTTCTTCAACTACGCGGTCGTCGTGCGGACCGTCGGCGGCCTCTGGTCGCAGCTCGACCCGCGCCAGGAGGAGGCCGCGCGGGTCCTCGGCGCCTCGCGCTGGACGGCCTGGCGGACGGTGACCCTGCCCGCGCTCGTGCCGGCGGTGTCGGCGGCCGCCCTGATGGTCTTCCTCTTCACCTTCACCTCCTTCGGTGTCGTACAGATCCTCGGCGGGGACGCGTACTCGACGCTTGAGGCCGAGATCTACCGGCAGACCGCCCGGCTGCTCGACCTGCCGACGGCCGCCGTCCTCACCCTCGTGCAGTTCGCCGCGGTCGGGGCGATCCTGGCCGTGCACGCCCGGACGGTACGGCGGCGGGAGACGGCGCTGCGGCTCGTACCGCCGGAGACGACCGCGCGCCGGCCGCGCGGCATCGGGCAGTGGGCGCTGCTCGCGGGCGTCCTCGTCTCGGTGGCGGTGCTGATCCTGCTGCCGCTCGGCGTGCTCGTGGAGCGCTCCTTCGCGGGGCCGCACGGCTACGGGCTCGGCTACTACCGGGCGCTCGGCTCGCTCGACGAGTCCGGCACCTTCCTCGTGCCGCCGCTGGAGGCGATCGGGAACTCGCTGCGGTACGCGGTGGCCGCCACGGCCATCGCGGTGCTGATCGGCGGGCTCGCGGCGGCGGCCCTCACCCGGCGGGCCGGCCGGCTCGTGCGGGGCTTCGACGCGCTGCTGATGCTGCCGCTCGGGGTGTCGGCGGTCACCGTCGGCTTCGGGTTCCTCATCACGCTCGACGAGCCGCCGTTCGACCTGCGGGCCAGCTGGATCCTCGTGCCGCTCGCGCAGGCCCTGGTCGGCGTCCCCTTCGTCGTACGGACGATGCTGCCGGTGCTGCGGGCGGTCGACGAGCGGCTGCGGGAGGCGGCGGCCGTGCTCGGCGCGTCGCCGTGGCGGGCCTGGCGGGAGGTGGACCTGCCGCTGGTGCGGCGGGCGCTGCTCATCGCCGCCGGGTTCGCCTTCGCCGTCTCGCTCGGCGAGTTCGGCGCGACCGTCTTCATCGCCCGGCCCGACAGTCCGACGCTGCCGGTGGCGGTGGCCCGGCTGCTCGGGCGGCCCGGTGAGCTCAACTACGGCCAGGCGATGGCCCTCTCGACGATTCTGATGGTGGTGTGCGCGGTGTCCCTGCTCCTGCTGGAACGGCTGCGCACCGAGCGGACCTCCGGGGAGTTCTGATGCTTTCGATCCAGGACGCGACCGTACGGTTCGGGGAGCGGGCCGCGCTCGATGCCGTGGACCTGGAGGTCGCGGAGCACGAGATCGTGTGCGTCCTCGGCCCCAGCGGCAGCGGCAAGTCGACGCTGCTCCGGGCCGTCGCGGGGCTCCAGCCGCTCGACGGCGGCCGGGTGCTGCTCGGCGGCGCCGACCAGACGGGGGTGCCGGTGCACCGGCGGGGCGTCGGGCTGATGTTCCAGGACCACCAGCTGTTCCCGCAGCGGGACGTCGGCGGCAACATCGCCTTCGGGCCCCGGATGCGCGGGGCGGCCAAGGCCGAACAGACGGAGCGCGTACGGGAGCTGCTCGACCTCGTCGGGCTGCCGGGGGCCGAGCGGCGCTCGGTGGCCGCGCTCTCCGGCGGCGAGCAGCAGCGGGTGGCGCTGGCCAGGGCGCTGGCGCCGCGGCCCCGGCTCCTCATGCTGGACGAGCCTCTCGGGCAGCTCGACCGGGGACTGCGGGAGCGGCTCGTCGTCGAGCTGCGGCAGCTGTTCGGGCGGCTCGGGACGACGGTCCTGGCCGTCACCCACGACCAGGGCGAGGCCTTCGCGCTCGCCGACCGGGTCGTGGTGATGCGGGACGGGCGGATCGCCCAGTCGGGTGGGCCCGTCGAGGTGTGGTCGCGGCCGGCCTCGGAGTTCGTGGCCCGCTTCCTCGGCTTCGACAACGTGGTGGCGGCGCGGGTCGTCGGCACGGTCGCGGAGACCGTGTGGGGGAAGGTCCCGGTGCCGGAGGGCTCGCCGCAGGGGGAGCGGCGGCTCCTCGTCCGGCCGGGCGGGGTGCGTCTCGTCCCGCGGGAGTCGCCGGGGTCGGGGGAGTCGGACGCGTGGACCGTCGAGTCGCGGACCTTCCGGGGCGACCGTGTCGTCGTACGGCTCCGGCCGGTGGACGGGCCGCCGCTGGAGGCGGAGTTCCCGCTGAGCGAGGCGCCGGCGCTGGGGGCCGGGGTGGGCGTGGGGTTCGCGGTGGAGGACGTCGTGGTGCTCGGCGACTGACCCGTGTCAGGGTGTGGTGCGCCCGTCGTAGAGCGCGCGCAGCCAGGGCTGCCGGACGGCGGGCAGCCGCGCCAGCGTATGGCGGAACACCTTCTGGTCCGGCTCGAACAGTCTCCACGGATGGTCGGGCAGGGGGTAGTCGTCGCGGAGGACACCGTCCGGGAGCCTGCCCGACATCGGACGCGGTGACGTCTCGCGGGGGAGGGCGAGATGGGCCCAGACCTCGATGGCCAGCGGCACGGCCACCGTGGCGTCGGACGGCGGCTGCCAGGGCTCGCCCGTGCGCGGATGCCGGGGTACGAGGGCGATGTCGGGGACCGGTACGGCAGTGCCGGGGGCGCGCGGGCCGGGACCCGCCAGGGCCACGGACTTCGCGGCGGGCCCCGGGGGCAGCAGCCTGGCGACCGCGCGGCCGAACAGATCCATGACGGGGCCCTCGGGCAGCGTCAGCGGGCCGCCGTCGGAGGCCACCAGGAGATGGGCGAGCGCCGATCCGGCCGCCGCCTGCCACCGGTAGTGCCAGGTGTCCTCCGGAGCGAAGGGGGGTGTGCTGTACGAGTGCCACGTCATGCCCTCCCAGCCGAGCGGCGGGGGAGCCGGCTCTCCGGCGGGCTCGGGGCGCACGGCGTCCGGTTCGAGCCACACCGCCTGCCAGAGAGAGCAGTCGTCGATGCGGGTCGCGACCGGGAGCCCGCACCGCTCGCACGCGAGATTGGGGCCGTCCCGGCCGTCCGGGCCGAAGCAGTCGCCGTCGCACTTCTCGGGAATCAGGACGGTGCCCCGTGTGTCGCCCGGTGCGACGACGGTCCGGCCCCGGGCTCCGAAGGAGACCGAGCCCACCGGAGCGAAGACGCCTTGGGCCTCGGCCTCGGCCTCTCCGATCCCCTCCCACCGCCACGGAGCCCCGGAAGGCGCCGGATCGACGGCGTACGTCCCGGGCTCCATCAGCGGCGGGAGCATCACGTGCCCGACGGACTGATGGGCGTGGGCGGGGAGCGCGACCGGGGACAACGGCGCGGTCAGCGCGGAGCCGCACCCCCTGCACACGAACACGTCCACGTACTCTCCCCCCGACCCCGTACCCCGCGGATTCTCTCCGTGCGGGGTACCGGCGGCCAAAGGGTTTTCGCCCGGACCGGCCCTGTCCCGCGCGCCCGGACCGTCCCCGCCCCGCGGGCTACGCCTTCGCGAGCCGTTCCAGCGCCTCCGGGGCCTCGTCGATCGAGTCGACCAGGGCGAGGCGGGGCGCCATCGGGCGGTCGGCGGCGAGGGCTTGCAGGAGGGGCCAGGCCGGGAGGCGGTCCGTCCAGTGGGCGCGGTCGACGAGGACCATCGGGGTGGGGGCGCCCAGGGAGCCGTAGTAGTTCGGGGTGGCGTTCGTGAAGATCTCCTGGACCGTGCCCGCGGCGCCCGGCAGGAAGACGACGCCCGCCGTGGAGCGGGCGAGCAGGCCGTCCTCGCGGAGGGCGTTGGCGAAGTACTTGGCGATGCGGCCCGCGAAGGCGTTCGGCGGCTCGTGGCCGTAGAACCAGGTGGGGATGCCGACCGAGTCGCCGCCGTGCGGCCACCGGGCCCGTACCGCGAAGGCCGCGCGGGCCCACTCCGTCACGGAGGGGGTGAAGGACGGGGCGGCGGAGAGGAGGGCGAGGGCCGCCGGCAGGGCCTCGTCGGGGAACGGGGCCAGGTACGCGCCGAGGTTCGCCGCCTCCATCGCCCCCGGTCCGCCGCCGGTCGCCACGGTGAGGCCGGAGCGGGCCAGCGACCTGCCGAGCCGGGCGGCGCCCGCGTACGCCTCCGTGCCCCGGCCCATCGCGTGACCGCCCATCACGCCGACGACCCGGGCCCCTTCGAGGAGTTCGTCGAGGGCGTCGGAGACGGCGTCGTCGTGGAGCGAGCGGAGCATCGACGAGAAGATGTCGCCGTCGGCCCTGGTCCGTCCGAACCAGGCGTACGCGAGGGCGTCGGGCGTCGACGCGTAGTCGGCGTCCGCGATGCCGTCGTACAGCTCCTCGGGGGAGTAGAGCCCCGCCCGGTACGGGGCGAACGGCAGATCGGGGACGGGCGGGAAGACGAGGGCCCCGTCGGCGCGCACCTTCGCCGCGGCCTCCGGCTCCATGGGGCAGCCGAGGAAGACGGCGCCGGCGGCGGAGGCGGAGAGCAGGGCGAAGGTGCGGTCGGTCAGGTCGACGGACTGGACGCGGAGCCCGGCGAGCGCGCCGGGCCGGGCGAGCGCCGCGTCGAACTCGTCGAGCGTGTGGATCTCGCGTCCGTGCCCGCGCGGACCGGGCGGCCTGTGTGCAGGAGGAGGCGTCGCCATGGGCCCACGATAGGGGCCGCCTGTCGATCGGGCGCGCGGGCGGCCCGTCGGCCGGTCAGGGCCCGGCCTGTCGGCCAGTCAGGTCCCGGCCGGTCGGCGGGCGGCTCGTCAGCCCGTCAGGGGGAGGGCCGCCAGTTCCGCCACGAACCAGGTCAGCGGCAGGAAGACGGCGACGAGCGCGCCCGCCCGCATGAGGGCCGCCGAGCGCAGGACCGTGGGCGGGGCGCCGAGGCGGAGGAGTGCCTCGGTGGTGTGGGCGCGGCACTGCTTGGACTCCAGCGCCGCCGTGAGGAGCGTGGCCGTGGTGCAGGCCATGACCAGGGCGGCGCCGAGACCGGTGAGCGGACCGAACGCGGACGGGCCGGTGCCCGAGGCGTACAGCGCGGCCGCCGCGAGCGTCCCGGAGAGCACCGCGCAGAGCACCCCGAGCGGGCGGCCGATACGGCGGGACTCGTCCATGAGGACGCGGCCCGCGAGCAGCCGGGTGGCGCCCGGCCGGACGGCCTGGAGGAGCCGGCCGCAGCCGTACGTGAGTCCGGGGCCCGCGAGTGCGAGGCCGAAGGCGGTGAGCACCCAGCCGGCCAGGACGCCCGCCGGGCTGCCGTCGAAGCGGCCCGGCAGCGGGAGGTCGTTCCCGGCGCCGCTGCGGCCCGCGTACGTCTCGATGGCCAGGCCGACCGCGACCAGGGCGACGCCCCACGGCAGCCCGGACGGCACCGGCTTCTCGACGCCCTCCGGCTCCGCGGGCGCGGAGCGGGGCCGCAGCGCGAGACCCGCGGCCGTGGCGGCGACGACCGGCAGGATCGCGAGGAGCGTGAGGGCGGCGGCGAGCGGCATCGGCTGGTCGGCGGCGAGGAGCTCGGCCGCCGCCCCGTCGAACGGCAGCCCCGTGATGTCGCCGCGCAGGTGCAGGTAGAAGAGGAGCGCGACCATCGAGCCGAGCGTGCAGGCGACGGCCGTCGACGCCGCCGCGACGGCCGTGAGCCGGACGGGGCCGAGTCCGACCGCCGAGAGTCCGGGGCGCGGCCGGGTGCTGGGGTCGGTGCGGGCCACGGCCACGGCGAACTGGACCGTGGCGGCGAGCGGCAGGGCGCACCAGAGCAGGCGCAGCACGGAGGCCGAGGACTGGGCCGGGTGCCCGACGGCGTATCCGAGGGTGCAGAGCAGCAGGAAGCCCACCCCCGCGGCCGCGGCGGCGACGAGGAGCCGGCGCGTCAGGACGAGCGGGTGGGTCCCGCGGGCTAGACGGAGAGCGAGCACGCGGTGACGCCCTCCGCCCCTGACGCCGGGGGTACGGTGCCGACGCGGCGGCCGTCGAGGAGGGCGACCGTGCGGTCGGCGAGCGCCGCCACCTCGACGTCGTGGGTGGCGAGGAGCACCGTGATGCCGTGCGAGCGGGCCGCCGCGGTCAGGGTGCGCAGGACCTGCGCCCCGTCGGCGCGGTGCAGCGCGGCGGTCGGTTCGTCGGCGAAGAGGACCGACGGGGTGGTGACGAGGGCGCGGGCGATCGCGATCCGCTGGCGCTGGGAGTGGGTGAGCGCGTGCGGGCGCTTGCGGGTGCAGACGCCGATGTCGAGGCGCTCCAGCCATTCGACGGCGGCGGTCTTCGCGGCCCGGTGGGAGGCGCCGCGGAGCAGCAGGGGGAGGGCGACGTTCTCCCAGCCGGTGAGCTCGGGGACGAGGCCGGGCTCGGGGTCGATCCAGCCGAAGCGGTCGCGGCGGAGCCGTTCGCGCTGGGCCGGGCTCAGGGTGTGCACGGGGCTGCTGTTGAACCAGATCTCGCCCTGCTGGGCGACGAGCTGGCCGGACAGGCAGCGCATGAGGGTGGTCTTGCCGCTTCCGCGCGGGCCGACGAGGGCGAGGATCTCGCCTTCGCGGACGCCGAGGGAGACGCCGCTGAGGGCGTCCGAGCCGCCCAGGGTGCAGTGCAGGGAACGCGCCCAGAGCACGTCGTTGTCCGGTGGGGCCATCGCGTACACCTCGATGTCGGATCCGATCTGTGTTCCCCCGTCCGGGGGAACGAAGAGACGGGCCTTTCGGTCACTGGCGCCGTGCGAATTCCGGGGGCGGCCAGGGGAGCCACCGGGAAGGCGACCAGGGATGAACCGTAAGGATTCAGATCGGTTTGTACGGACAGCACGCGGCCCGGGCACGCCGCCATCCACTCGGATGGCCGCATGCCCGGGCCGTTGTCACGCCGTGAGGGCGGCGTGAGGTCCTGTGCCTCGCGGGGAGGTGAGGATCAGAGCTTGGTCCACGCCTCCGTCAGCACCGAGCGCAGGATGCCTTCGATCTCGTCGAAGGTGCCCTGGTCGGCGATGAGCGGCGGGGCCAGCTGGATGACCGGGTCGCCACGGTCGTCGGCCCGGCAGTACAGGCCGTTCTCGAAGAGCGCCTTGGAGAGGAAGCCGTAGAGCACGCGCTCCGTCTCCTCGTCCGTGAAGGACTCCTTGGTGACCTTGTCCTTGACGAGCTCGATGCCGTAGAAGAAGCCGTTGCCGCGGACGTCGCCGACGATCGGCAGGTCGTGCAGCTTCTTCAGGGTGTTGAAGAAGTTGCCCTCCTGGTCCAGCACGTGCTGGTTCAGGCCTTCCTTGTCGAAGATGTCGAGGTTGGCGATCGCGACCGCCGACGACACCGGGTGGCCACCGAAGGTGTAGCCGTGGAGGAAGGTGTTGTCGCCCTTGTAGAACGGCTCCGCGATGCGGTCCGAGACGATGCAGGCGCCGATCGGGGAGTAGCCCGAGGTCATGCCCTTGGCGCAGGTGATCATGTCCGGCACGTAGCCGAACTTGTCACAGGCGAACATCGTGCCGAGGCGGCCGAAGGCGCAGATCGTCTCGTCGGAGACGAGGAGCACGTCGTACTGGTCGCAGATCTCGCGGACGCGCTGGAAGTACCCGGGCGGCGGCGGGAAGCAGCCGCCGGCGTTCTGCACCGGCTCCAGGAAGACGGCCGCGACGGTGTCGGCGCCCTCGAAGAGGATCTCCTGCTCGATCTGGTCGGCGGCCCAGCGGCCGAAGGCCTCGGGGTCGTCGCCGTGGATCGGGGCGCGGTAGATGTTGGTGTTCGGCACCTTGTGCGCGCCGGGGACCAGCGGCTCGAAGGGGGCCTTCAGGGCCGGCAGACCCGTGATGGACAGGGCGCCCTGAGGGGTGCCGTGGTAGGCGACCGCACGCGAGATGACCTTGTACTTGGTGTGCTTGCCCTGCAGCTTGAAGTACTGCTTGGCGAGCTTCCACGCGGTCTCGACGGCCTCGCCGCCACCGGTGGTGAAGAACACCTTGTTCAGGTCGCCGGGGGCGTAGTCGGCCAGGCGCTCGGCGAGCTCGACGGCCTTGGGGTGCGCGTACGACCAGACGGGGAAGAACGCGAGTTCCTTGGCCTGCT
This sequence comes from Streptomyces sp. NPDC042346, assembly GCF_055581845.1. Classification (NCBI taxonomy): domain Bacteria; kingdom Bacillati; phylum Actinomycetota; class Actinomycetes; order Kitasatosporales; family Streptomycetaceae; genus Streptomyces; species Streptomyces sp. NPDC042346. Next base: position 1,745,164 of record NZ_JBVJEH010000001.1, read on the forward strand.
TGTACGCGACCTCGGCGAGCTCCTCGCGGCCGTGTCCGGCGTTGACGACGAACAGACCCGCGAGACCGTCGAGGTAGCGCTTGCCCTTGTCGTCGAAGATGTAGGTGCCCTCACCACGCACGATGGTGGGAACGGGCGAGTTCTCGTACGACGACATGCGGGTGAAGTGCATCCACAAGTGGTCGTAGGCGGTCTTGCTGAGGTCCTGGCTCACGGCTATCGGGTTCCCCACATATAGGTCTGCTTCTTGAGCTTGAGGTAGACGAAGCTCTCGGTGGAGCGCACGCCGGGGAGAGTGCGGATGCGCTTGTTGATCACATCCAGCAGGTGGTCGTCGTCCTCGCAGACGACTTCCACCATGAGGTCGAAGGAGCCCGCGGTCATCACCACGTACTCGCATTCGGCCATGGCCGTCAGTGCCTCCGCAACCGGATCGAGGTCACCCTCGACGTTGATGCCGACCATCGCCTGGCGCCGGAATCCCACGGTGAGCGGGTCGGTGACGGCGACGATCTGCATGACGCCCTGGTCGAGCAGCTTCTGCACGCGTTGGCGCACCGCGGCCTCGGAGAGGCCGACGGCCTTGCCTATCGCCGCGTAGGGACGGCGACCGTCCTGCTGGAGCTGTTCGATGATTGCCAGGGAGACGGCATCGATCGTCGGGGACGAACCGGTTCCGGTTCTGGAGTCTGTGCTTCGACTGGCCACGGCTTCACTGTGCACCGAGATTGTCCGTCGTGCAAGCCCGAAGTGATGAAATTCGTTGTGAGCGGGTCTGGATCTCACTGAATCCGAAGTTGCGGAGGGTCGGGGCTGTTGAAAGCGTCAGTCGAGCGACTAGGCTGGGGTGTCTCACCCATCGGGACGCCGCACAGGGACGTGCGACGTCAGAACGTGACAGGAGGGGTGGCAAGTGACCACCGAGCTGCGCCGGCTGCGTAACTACATCAACGGGGAGTTCCGCGACGCGGCCGACGGCCGCACCATCGAGGTGGTCAACCCGGCCACCGGCGAGGTGTACGCCACCTCCCCGCTCTCCGGCCAGGCCGACGTCGACGCCGCCATGGAGGCCGCCGCGGCCGCCTTCCCCGCCTGGCGCGACAGCACCCCGGCCGACCGCCAGAAGGTGCTCCTCAAGATCGCCGACGCCTTCGAGGAGCGCGCCGAGGACCTCATCGCCGCCGAGGTCCTGAACACCGGCAAGCCCACCGCCCTCGTCGGGAGCGAGGAGGTGCCGCCGATGGTGGACCAGATCCGCTTCTTCGCCGGCGCCGCCCGCATGCTCGAGGGCCGTTCGGCCGGCGAGTACATGGAGGGCATGACCTCCATCGTCCGCCGCGAGCCCGTGGGCGTCTGTGCCCAGGTCGCGCCGTGGAACTACCCGATGATGATGGCCGTCTGGAAGTTCGCCCCGGCGCTCGCCGCGGGCAACACCGTCGTCCTCAAGCCCTCGGACACGACCCCCGCGTCGACCGTCCTGATGGCCGAGATCATCGGGCAGATCGTCCCCAAGGGCGTCTTCAACGTCATCTGCGGCGACCGCGAGACCGGCAAGGCCATGGTCGAGCACCCGACCCCGGCGATGGCCTCCATCACCGGCTCGGTCCGCGCCGGCATGCAGGTCGCCGAGTCGGCCGCCAAGGACGTCAAGCGCGTCCACCTGGAGCTGGGCGGCAAGGCCCCCGTCGTCGTCTTCGAGGACACCGACATCGAGTCGGCCGTCGGGGACATCGCGGTCGCGGGCTTCTTCAACGCCGGCCAGGACTGCACGGCCGCCACCCGCGTCCTCGTCCACGAGTCGATCCACGACGAGTTCGTCGCCGCCCTCGCCAAGGCCGCCGCCGAGACGAAGACCGGCCAGCCGGACGACGAGGACGTGCTCTACGGCCCGCTCAACAACGCCAACCAGCTGAAGCAGGTCTCCGGCTTCATCGAGCGCCTCCCGGCCCACGCCAAGGTCGAGGCCGGCGGCCACCGCGTCGGCGACAAGGGCTACTTCTACGCCCCGACCGTCGTCTCCGGCCTCAAGCAGGACGACGAGATCGTCCAGAACGAGGTCTTCGGCCCGGTCATCACCGTCCAGTCCTTCACGGACGAGGCCCAGGCCCTCTCGTACGCCAACGACGTCGAGTACGCCCTCGCCTCCTCCGTCTGGACCAAGGACCACGCGCGCGCGATGCGCATGTCCAAGGCCCTCGACTTCGGTTGCGTGTGGATCAACACCCACATCCCGCTCGTCGCCGAGATGCCCCACGGCGGCTACAAGAAGTCCGGCTACGGCAAGGACCTCTCCGCGTACGGCTTCGAGGACTACACGCGCATCAAGCACGTCATGACCTCCCTGGGCTGATCCCACCCCGGCGCGTGGACCGCGGCCCCGGCATCCTGGTCGACAGGGTGTCGGGGCCGCGGTCCGTCGCTCGACGGACCGTCCATTGCCGCAGGTGGCCGCGGGTGGGGATGCTGGGGCGGTGAGAGCGATAGCCAGGAAGAGCATGTCCCGCAGGTCCCTGCTGCGCGGGATCGGCGGTGTCGGAGCGGCCGCGGCGCTCGCCGGGTGCGGGGTGCCCGCCGCCTACGTCGACGAGCGGGACCGGGCGGGCCGCGACCTGTCCGCCCGCGACCGGACCCTCGACTTCGCCAACTGGCCGCTCTACATCGACACCGATGACGACGACACGTCGAAGCGCCCGACCCTGGACGCCTTCCGCGCCCGCACCGGGATCTCCGTCCGCTACACGGAGGAGATCAACGACAACGACGAGTTCTTCGGCAAGATCGGCCCCTCCCTGATGAACCATCAGGATCCCGGCCGCGACATCGTCGTCGTCAGCGACTGGATGGCCGCCCGCTTCGTCCGCCTCGGCTGGGTCCAGGAGATGGACCGCGTCGCCCAGCCCCACGTCGCGCAGCACCTCAACCCGCAGCTCCGCTCGCCCGCCTTCGACGCGGGCCGGCTGCACACCGTGCCCTGGCAGTCCGGGATCACCGGCATCGCGTACAACCGGAAGAAGCTCGGCCGGGAACTCCGCTCCACCAAGGAACTGTGGGCCGACGACCTGCGCGGCAAGGTCACCCTGCTCTCCGGCCTCGACGAGTCGATGTCCCTGCTCCTCCAGGGCAACGGCGTCGACGTGACCCGGTGGACCCGCGACGACTTCCACGCCCTGTGCGAGCAGATCGAGGGGCTCGTCCGGAAGAAGCACATCCGCCGCTTCACCGGCAACGACTACATCAAGGACCTGTCCACCGGCGACGTGCTCGCCTGCCAGGCGTACTCCGGCGACGTCATCCAGCTCCAGGCCGACAACCCGGACATCGAGTTCGTCGTCCCCGAGGAGGGCGCCGAACTGTGGGCCGAGTCCCTCATGATCCCCAACCGGGCCCAGCACAAGTCCAACGCCGAGAAGCTGATCGACTACTACTACGAGCCCGAGGTCGCCGCCGAACTGGCCGCCTGGGTCAACTACGTCTGCCCCGTGCCGGCCGCGCAGGCCGTCCTCGCGGACTCCGGCGACGAGGAACTCGTCGCCCTCGCCGAGGACCCGCTGATCTTCCCGGACGCCGACATGCAGAGCCGGCTCGCCATCGCCCGCGACATCCGCGCCGACGAGCGGCAGGAGTTCGCGAAGCGGTGGAACGGGATCGTGGGTCTGTGAGTCCGGGTTCGTGAGTCCGGGTTCGTGAGTCCGGGTTCGTGAGTGGGGGTCCGCGCGTGAGGCCGACCCCCATTTTTGAACACGTTCATGTGAGGCGTACGCTGCCGTCATGAGCGACTCGAACGGGCCGAGAGCCCTTCTCACGCGCATCCGTGGCTGGCTGGTCGTCTTCGTCGTCTGCCTGGTCCTGAGCGGCGCCACCGCCTTCCCGCTCGTCACCGAACTCCGGCTGCTCGACGAGGCCTTGGCCTCGTGGGCGGCGCCCGTGGTCGAGCTGTTCCCCGGACTCGCGGACTGGATCGCCCGGGTGCGGGACGGGGTCCAGGCCGCAGACCGGCAGGCGCCGTACCTTCTCTACGGAACGGACTGGCTCGCCTTCGCGCACCTCGTCATCGCGGTCGCCTTCTACGGCGTGTACCGCGACCCCGTCCGCAACATCTGGGTCGTCGAGTTCGGGATGATCGCCTGCGCGGGCATCGTCCCGCTCGCCCTGATCTGCGGGCCGATCCGGGACATCCCCTTCTGGTGGTCGGTCATCGACATGTCCTTCGGCGTCATCGGGATCCTGCCGCTGCTCGTCGTACGCCGGATGATCAAGCGCCTTGAGGCCGCGACGACGGCTCCGGCGCCGGAGGCCGTACCCGCGTAGCGGCCTCCCGGACCGCCGCCGTCACCCGGTCCAGGGGTACGCCGGTGGGGACGGTCACGCCCAGGGCGGCGACCGTCCCGGCCGGGCCCCGGACCGGAGCGGCCACCGTGATCTCGCCCAGGCGGTACTCCTCGGCGCAGACCGCGAGGCCCTCCGCGCGGACCCGGGCCAGCTGCGCGGCCAGGATGCCCGGCGAGACCACCGTGTGGCGGGTGTGACGAGCGGGCCGGGGGAGGTCCGTCGGGGGAGCGGTGAGCAGGATCTTCCCGTACGCCGTCGCATGGCCCGGCAGCCGCTCTCCGCTCACCAGGCACAGCACGCCGTCGGCAGCGGGACCGGTGAGCACCGCCACGTCCGCGTGACCGCCCGTCCTGGCGCCCAGCACCCGCAGCGCGGGCAGCGCCGCGTCGAGGAGCCCGCGCGGGCAGGGCGCCGCCGCGCCGAGCGACCGCAGCCGCAGGCCCAGCCGGTACGTGCCGTCCGCGCCCCGCTCCAGACCGCCCCAGGCCACCAGCTCCCGCACCATGCGCAGCGCCGTCGGCGCCGGGAGTCCCGTCCGCGCCGCGATGTCGGTGAGCCGCAGCGCCACCGGGCCGCCCGGCGGCCCGTCGAAGGCGTCCAGTACCGAGAAGAGCCGTCCCGCCACGCTCTCGCCCATGTCCCCGACCGTGCCTTTCACTCAGTGGAAGCCCGGACTTCCCGCCCCGCCCGGCCCGTACGAGGCTCAACACATGAACCTCGGTCTCGCTTCCGACGCCCTGCTCTCCACCACCCGCGCCGTCCGTCACCGCCTCGATCTCACCCGGCCCGTGCCCCGCGCGCTCCTGGAGGAGTGCGTGGACCTCGCAGTCCAGGCGCCCACCGGCCGCAACCGGCAGCGCTGGCACTTCGTGATCGTCACCGACCCGGCCCGCCGCGCCGTCCTCGCCGACCTGTGGCGGGCCTCCCTCGCCGCGCCCGGCGCCCACCAGCCGCTGCCCGACCGGGACGTGCGCCGGGCCGAGGTCGCGCCCGGCGTGATGAACAGGGTCTACTCCGGAGTCGGGCATCTCCACCGGCACCTGCACGAGGTCCCGGCCTATGTCATCCCCTGTGTCGAGGGACGGACCGAAGACGCCTCCGTCACCCATCAGGCCGGTACCTGGGGGTCGATCCTGCCCGCCGCCTGGAGCTTCATGCTCGCCGCCCGCGAGCGCGGGCTCGGCACGGTGTGGACGACGGGGAACCTGCCGATGGAGCGGGAGTTCGCGCGTTTCCTCGGCATCCCGTACGAGCACGTGATGCAGGCCGCCTTCATCCCCGTCGCGTACACGATCGGCACCGACTTCCGGCCCGCCCGGCGGATCCCGCGCGAGCAGGTCCTCCACTGGGACGCGTGGTGATCAGTCCGGGAGGCCGTACGCCGACACCATGAGCGTCAGCGCCGTCCGGTTCATGTCCTGGCCCTTGGCGTCGGTGGAGTTGACGCTGTAGACGAGGGTGCGCGCGCCGTCGCGGGTCGAGGCGACGGCCGCGTTGTAGCCCCAGCGACCGCCCGTCTTGCCCCACACCTCGCGCCCGCCGAGCCGCTTCATCGACAGACCGGAGGCGTACGCGGCCGGGTCGCCCGTCTTCATGTCCGGGACCTTCGGCAGCGTGAACATCTCCTCCAGGAGCGGTCCGCGCACCACCCGGCCCGCGAACAGCGCCTTGATGAACCGCTCCAGGTCGGCGGTGGTCGAGACGATGTCGCCGGCCGCCCAGCCGTCCGTCGACCCCCAGACGGAGACGTCCCGCAGCCCGGTCGTGCCGTCGTCGAGCCGCATCGTCTGGTAGCCGTGGTTGTACGGACCGGTGATCTCGGAGTCCGTACCCGGGAAGGACGTGCCGTGGAGGCCGAGCGGGCGCAGGATCCGGCGCTCCACCTGCCGCTCGTACGTGTCGCCCGTGACCCGCTCCACGATCAGACCGGCGATCGTGTAGCCGATGTTGAGGTAGTGCTGCTTCGTGCCCGGCCGGAACTCGCGCGGCTTCGCCGTCGCCGAGCGGACCATCGCCTCCGGGGTGTGGACGGTGAACCGGTTCGCGTACCACTCCTCCACGGTCGTGCCCGGGAAGTCGGGGGCCGGGATGCCGTGGGTGTGGTTGAGGAGCTGTCGGACGGTCACCGTGGCGTACCGGCCGGGGATCAGCTCCGGGAGGTACGAGCGGGCCGACCGGTCCAGGTCGATCCGGCCCTCGGCGGCGAGCTGGAGGACGGTCGCCGCCGTGAAGACCTTCGTCACCGAACCGGCCCGGAAGCGGGCGGCCGGGTCGGCCGGGGCGCCGCTCTCCAGGTCGTGGACGCCCGAACTGCCCTGCCAGGAACCCTCGGTGCCGCCGACCCGGACCAGCGCGGCCGTCGCGTCGGCGCGGGGGAGACCGGCGATCGCGGCCGACATCGCCGCCTCCAGGGAGGGAGTCTCCTGAGAGGAGGTCGCCTGCGCGGCGGCCGGCGCGGTCGCGGTCGCGGCCGTGGCCGGGACGATCGCCGGCCCCGTCGCCACCCCCAGGACCAGGGCGGCGGCGAGCAGGGTGCGGGTGGACTTCTTCATGGTCAACTCCCGTGGTGTGAGCCGTTGTTCTCGATGGCTCCATCCTGCTGACCTGGGAGGATCCGCGGATCGCCCGCACCGGCGGTCTTGAAGGGGTCAGTTCCTCGCCGACGCGGGGGAGGAGCCGGGGCCCGGGCCTCCCCCGGCCGGGGGAGAACCCGCCGCGACCAGGCCCGTCTCGTACGCGCAGATCACCGCCTGGATCCGGTCGCGCAGCCCCAGCTTGGCCAGCACGTTCCCCACATGGGTCTTCACCGTGTGGTCGCTCACCACCAGTTCCGCCGCGATCTCCGCGTTCGACAGGCCGCGCGCGAGCAGCAGCAGCGTCTCCCGCTCCCGGCCGGTCAGGACGTCGAGCCGCGGGTCGGGGGCCGTCCTGCGCGGCCCGCCCGCGGTGTACTGCTCCACGAGGCGCCGTGCCACGGACGGCGCGAGGAGCGAGTCGCCCGCCGCCACCACCCGGACCGCGTGCACGAGGTCGTCCCTGCGCACGTCCTTGAGGAGGAAGCCGCTCGCCCCCGCGTGCAGCGCCTCGTACACGTACGCGTCGGTGTCGAAGGTCGTCAGGATCACCGTCCGGCAGTCCGACTCCGCGCTGATCGTCCGGCAGGCCTCGATGCCGTCCGTCCGGGGCATGCGGATGTCGAGCAGCGCCACGTCGGGCGCCAGCCGGCGCACCGCCTCGACGGCCTCCGTCCCGTCCCCGGCCTCCGCGACCACCTCGATGTCCGGCTGCGCGTCCAGGATCATCGCGAACCCGCTGCGGACCAGCTCCTGGTCGTCGGCGACCACCACCCGGATCGTCATGCCCTCGCCCCCGTCGTCTCCGTCGTGGAGGGTACGGGGAGCAGGACCCGCACCTCGAAGCCCCGGCCGCCGGGGCCCGGGCCCATCGCCGCCGTGCCGCCGTGCGCGGCCGCCCGCTCCCGGATGCCGACGAGGCCGTGGCCGCCGGAGCCCGCCTGCGGGCCGCGCCCGTCGTCGGTCACCGTCACCCGCAACACGCCCTCCGCATGGGCCAGCCGGACCTCGGCCGTACGGGCCCGAGCGTGCTTGACCACGTTCGTCAGGGCCTCCTGGACGATCCGGTAGGCGCTCGCGCCGGTCGCCGAGGGCAGGGAACGGACCCCGCCCTCCGTCGCGTACGTCACGGTCAGGCCGCCGACCCGGACCCGCTCCACCAGCTCGGGGATGCCCGCGAGGCCGGGCTGCGGCTCGCGCGGGGCGGCCCCGCTCTCGGAGCCCTCGCGCAACACCCCGAGCATCTGCCGCAGTTGGACCATCGCGTCGCGGCCGGTCGACGAGATCGCCTCGAAGGCGGCCTCCGCGCGCTCCGGGGCCGCCCGCACCGCCACGGGTCCCGCCTCCGCCTGCACGACCATCAGGCTCACCGCGTGCGACAGGATGTCGTGCATCTCCCGCGCGATCCGGGCCCGTTCACGGGCGGCGGCCCGCTCGGCCTCGATCCGGTGCTCCCGCTGCCGCGCGTCCTGGAGCCGGCCGAAGACGTACGCAGCGCCGAACACGAAGAGGGAGAAGGTCAGTTCCCGCATCGACTGGGTGTTGAGCCACACCGAGGCCGGTACCGCGACCACGAGCAGGGCCGCCGTCGCCAGCCGCTTCCACGGCGGGGAGAGCACGGCGATCGTGTAGACGCTGACGAGCCCCGTGTACGGCAGCGGCTGCCCCGGCCCCTCCAGGGCCACCTTGTACAGCGCGCTCGCCGCGAGGATCGCGAGCAGGACGGCGAGCGGCGCGCGCCGCCGCCAGACCAGCGGCAGCACCGTGAGCGACGTCAGCCCGTACGCCGGCCAGGTCGCCGGCTCCAGCTCGGGCCCGCGCGGCACCACGAACGGCATCGTCATCGCCGCCTGCACGAGGAGCGCGATCCCGATGTCCACCGCCCACGGGTTCGCCGCGCCCCAGCGCCGCGCCCGCTCCCACCCGCCGCGTACCGCCCCCGGTATCTCCCCCCGCCCGGCCATTACGGCTTGCGGCCCACCGCGCCGAACTGTGCGACCTCGGCCGTCCCTTCGGAGCGCCAGCGCGCGCAGGACACGATGCCCGGCTCCAGCAGGTCGAGCCCGTCGAGGAAGGAGGTGAACTCGGCCCGGCTGCGGGCGGTGATCGGCGGGGTCGCGTTCTCGTTCCAGAACGCCATCGCGGCCTTGTTGCCCTCGCCGCCGAGCTCCGGCTCCAGCGTCGGGTGGGTCAGCACCAGGTAACTGCCGGAGGGGACGGCGTCCATCAGGGTCCGCACGATCTTCCGGGCCTCGCCGGTGTCCAGGACGAAGTTGAGGATGCCGAGCATCAGCACCGCGACCGGCCGGGACAGGTCGAGCGTCGCGGCGGCGGCCGCCAGGATCTTCTCCGGGTCCTGCGCGTCCGCGTCCACGTACTCGGTGACCCCCTCCGGCGCGCTCGTCAGGAGCGCCCGGGCGTGGGTGAGGACGATCGGGTCGTTGTCGACGTAGACGATCCGGGAGTCGGCGGCGACCCGCTGCGCCACCTCGTGGGTGTTGTCGGCGGTCGGCAGGCCCGTACCGATGTCGAGGAACTGGCGCACGCCCGCGTCGGCGGTCAGGTGCGTCACCGCCCGGCCGAGGAACGCCCGGTCGGCGCGGGCGACTTCGCCGATGCTGGGGTAGAAGGAGGTGACCTGGTCGCCGACCGCGCGGTCCACCGGGTAGTTGTCCTTGCCGCCCAGCCAGTAGTTCCACACCCGGGCGTTGTGGGCGATGTCGGTGCGGATCCGGTCGTTCATGCGCGAGCCTTTCGCAGGACGGCGGCGAGTGCGTCGACCCGGTTCGTGGTGATCGAGTCGACCCCGTTGAAGATCAGCTTACGCATGGTGCGGGCGGTGTCCGCCGTCCAGGCCGACACGAGCAGACCGTCCCGGTGCACCCGCTCGGTCAGCTCCCGACTCACGAGACCGAAGCGGTAGTTGAGCCACCTCGGCCGCACCGCGTCGAGCAGGACCCGCCGGGGCGGGGCGAGCGAGGTCCAGGTCAGGGCGATCTCGGCGGACGGGTCGGCGGCCCGCACCTGGAGCATGGCCACGGACCCCGCGCAGTAGTACACGCGCTCCCCGGCGCCGCACTCGCGGACCGTGCCGACGATCCTGCGGACCGAGTCCTCGTTCCCGCCGGGCAGGTCCAGCATCAGCCGGTGCGCCCCCGCCGTGATCAGCGCCTGGCGCAGGGTCGGCACGCCGTCGTGCGTCAGCTCGCGCAGCAGCTCGTACGAGAGCCGGGAAAGCGGCTGGTCGTGGCCCCACAGCCGCTTGAGGGTGTCGTCGTGGAGGAGGACGGGCACGCCGTCCTCGGTGAGCCGGACGTCGACCTCGACCGCGTCCGCCCCCCGCTCGATCGCCGAGGCGATCGAGGGGAGGGTGTTCTCACGGACGCGGTACGGGTCGCCGCGATGACCTACGACAGTGACAGGGCGCATGGCCCCATTCTCACCGTCGTCAGCGGGCCAGCCAGCCGTCCGTGTACGTGTCGATCTCGGCGGCGATCCGCGCCTTGCCGGCCGTGTCGAGGAACGAGGCCTCCACCGCGTTCTTCGCGAGGGCGGCGATCCCGCGCTCGTCGAGGCCGAGGAGCCGGGCGGCGACGGCGTACTCGTTGTTGAGGTCCGTGCCGAACATCGGCGGGTCGTCGCTGTTGATCGTGACGAGGACCCCGGCGTCCACCATCTGCCGGATCGGGTGCTCGTCGAGCGTGGCGACGGCCCGCGTGGCGATGTTGGAGGTCGGGCAGACCTCCAGGGCGATGCGGTGCTCGGCCAGATGGGCGAGGAGCGCCGGGTCCTGGACCGAGCTGGTGCCGTGGCCGATGCGCTCGGCGCCCAGGTCGTTGATCGCGTCCCAGATCGTCTGCGGGCCGGTCGTCTCGCCCGCGTGCGGGACGGAGCGCAGACCGGCGGCGCGCGCCAGGTCGAAGTACGGCTTGAACTGCGGGCGCGGGACCCCGATCTCGGGGCCGCCGAGACCGAAGGAGACCAGGCCCTCGGGGCGGATCCCGTCGGTCGTGGCGAGCCTCGCGGTCTCCTCGGCGGAGGCGAGGCCGGCCTCGCCGGGGATGTCGAAGCACCAGCGCAGGATCGTGCCGAACTCGGCCTCGGCCGCCTTGCGGGCGTCCTCGATCGCCGCCATGAAGGCGCGCTCGTCGATGCCGCGGCGGGTGGAGGAGTAGGGCGTGATGGTCAGCTCGGCGTACCGGATGTTCTGCCGGGCCATGTCCCGGGCGACCTCGAAGGTCAGCAGCCGGACGTCCTCGGGGGTGCGGACCAGGTCGACGACCGACAGGTAGACGTCGATGAAGTGCGCGAAGTCCGTGAACGTGAAGTAGTCGGTCAGGGCCTCGGGGTCCGTGGGGACCTTGGAGTCCGGGTGCCGGGCCGCGAGCTCGGCGACGATGCGGGGCGAGGCGGAGCCGACGTGGTGGACGTGCAGCTCGGCCTTGGGCAGGCCCGCGATGAAGGGATGGAGGTCGGTCATCAGGTCATCGTAGGCCGGGCGGTTCCCCCTCAGGGGTGAGGTCGTAGCATGGCGTGACCACGATGGGGGAGGCCCATGTCTGACAACCGAGACCAGCCGCAGGGCGGGTACGACCCGGCGGACCCGTGGGCTCCGCCGAACCGTGACGGGGTGGAACTGAGCAAGCCGACGCCGGCGACGCCGCCGGTGCACGACCAGATGACCGTCACGTCCATGCCGGCCGCGACCGGCCCCGGTGGCGAGGTACCGCCGCCCCCGGTCGCCCCCGGCGGCCCGGCGGCCACGCCCGGCTACGGCTACCCGGCGGCCACACCGCCCGCCGGCGCCTACGGCTACCCGCCCGCCGCGAGCACGCCGCCCGGCGCGCCGACGGCTTCGGGGTACGCGTACCCCTCCTACGGCGCCGGGTACGGCGCCCAGCCGCCCGGCTGGCAGCAGCCGCCGTCCAACGGCATGGGCACCACGGCGATGGTGCTCGGCATCGTCGCCGTGGCCGGATTCTGTCTGTACGGCCTGGGCGTGATCCTCGGCATCCTGGCGCTGATCTTCGGCATCATCGGCATGAAGAAGGCCGGCCGGGGCGAGGCGACCAACCGGGGCATGGCGCTCGCCGGCGTCATCCTCGGCTCGATCGGCATCGTCGTCAGCGCCGTCTTCCTGGGATTCATGATCTGGGCGATCGCCCAGGACTCGACGTCCTACGAGGACGGCGGCGACCCGTACGGCAGCCTGACCGTCCAGAGCACCCGCTAGCCGGACCCGTATGTGACAGGGCCCCGCACCTCACGAGGTGCGGGGCCCTGTGCCGTGCTCACCCGCCGCGCAGCCGCTCCCGTGCCTCCATCAGGGCGAAGCCCAGGAGGTTCAGGCCGCGCCAGCGGGCCGGGTCGTGGGCGCGGGGGTCGTCGGCCGCGAGGCCGATGCCCCAGATGCGGTCCATGGGACTGGCCTCCACGAGGACACGGGTGCCCGTGCCGAGGAGGTACGCGCGCAGGGCCTCGTCCGAGGCGAACTTGTGGACGCTGCCCTCGACGACGATGCCGAGGCGCTCCCGCTCCCACACCGTGTCGTCGAAGTCCCGCACCAGCCGGCCGGCCTTCTTCGCCTCCGCGGGGGTACGGGCGGACAGCGCGGCCCGCTCGGCCTCGGCGTCTCCGAAGAGGCGGGCCTTGGCCGCCATCATCCAGTGCTCGGCGGTCGCGTACGGCACCCCGTCGACCACGAAGCGTGCCGGCCACCACTGGCTCAGGCAGCTGGCCGAGAGCCGTCCGTCGGGGTGCGGGCGGTGGCCCCAGAAATGCAGCCATTTGACGTGCTCACCGGCGTTGACCTGCTGTGTCAGCTCGTCGATCTTCTTCATGCACGCGAGTCTGGCATCCGCCACGGACACTCCGTACGGAGATTTTCCGGCCACCTCGACACATGGTCGACCGATTCCGTTGCGTAACCAAAAGGCAACAACGGAATCACTTGTTGGGGTGGCATCCTCATGTCAGGATCGGCACTCAATTCGAGCTGGGACAACGGAGAGCGTCATGGGCAACCGCTTCCAGGTGACGGACCGCTTCGCGGACGGCGCACAGTACATCGGCGGACGGCTCCGGGCCGGGACCTCCGATCGGGAACACACGATCATCAACCCCGCGACCGGCGAGGGCATCTACACCTACCGGCTCGCCTCCACCGCGGACGTGGACGAGGCCGTGGCCGCCGCCAAGGCCGCCTTCCCCGGCTGGTCGGGCGCCACGCCGGGCGAGCGCTCCGACGCCCTCCACCGCTTCGCCGGCGTCCTCGCCGACTGGGCCGAGGACATCGCGCGGGTCGAGTCGCTCCAGGCGGGCAAGCCGCTCCGGCTCACCACCGAGTTCGACGTACCGGGCACGATCGACAACACCGCCTTCTTCGCGGGAGCGGCCCGGCACCTCCAGGGCCAGGCCGCCGCCGAGTACAGCGGCGACCACACCTCGTACATCCGGCGCGAGGCGATCGGCGTCATCGGCTCCATCGCCCCCTGGAACTACCCGCTCCAGATGGCGGCCTGGAAGATCCTCCCGGCGATCGCCGCCGGCAACACGATCGTCCTGAAGCCCGCCGAGATCACCCCGCTGACCTCGCTGATGTTCGCGCAGGCGGCGACCGAGGCCGGTATCCCCGACGGTGTCATCAACATCGTCAGCGGCTCCGGGCGGGTCGTCGGCGAGCACCTCGTCGGCCACCCCGACGTCGTCATGACCTCCTTCACCGGCTCCACCCCGGTCGGCAAGCGCGTCGCCGAGGTCGCCACCTCCACCGTCAAGCGCCTCCACCTGGAGCTCGGCGGCAAGGCCCCCTTCGTCGTCTTCGACGACGCCGACCTGGAGGCCGCCGCCAACGGCGCCGTCGCCGCCTCCCTCATCAACTCCGGCCAGGACTGCACCGCCGCCACCCGCGCGTACGTCCAGCGCCCGCTCTTCGACGCCTTCGTCGCCCGCGTCGCCGAGCTGATGGAGACGGTCCGCGTCGGCGACCCCTTCGAGCCCGGCACCGACCTCGGCCCGCTGGTCAGCCACGCCCACCGCGACAGCGTCGCCGGCTTCGTCGAGCGCGCCCGCGGCTACGCCACCGTCGTGACGGGCGGCGAGATCCCGGGGGCCGGAGAAAATGAAGACAGCCTGAAGGACGGCGCGTACTATCGTCCGACCCTGATCACCGGTGCCGCGCAGGACAGCGAGGTCGTGCAGTCGGAGATCTTCGGACCGGTCCTGGTGGCCCTGCCCTTCGACAGCGACGACGAGGGCATCCGGCTCGCCAACGACACCCCCTACGGCCTCGCCGCCTCCGCCTGGAGCCGGGACGTCTTCCGGGCGAACCGCGCCACGCGAGAGCTGCGGGCCGGCTGCGTCTGGGTCAACGACCACATCCCGATCATCAGCGAGATGCCGCACGGCGGCACCAAGGCATCGGGATACGGAAAGGACATGTCGATGTACTCCTTCGAGGAGTACACGCAGGTCAAGCACGTGATGTTCGACAACACCGCGGTGGCCGCGAAGGACTGGCACCGCACGATCTTCGGGGACCGATAGCCCGTTGCCGCCTGACCAGCGGCGAACCCATCCCGAAAGGGCACAGCGCATGGAGCAGTACGAGCCCGAAAGCCTGTCCGCCGCGCAGCTCGCGGCGGTACGGCGCAGCATGACGAGCGGCCGGGGTGCCCTCAGCCGTCGTTCGATGCTGCGCGCGGGCGGCGTGGGCGCGCTCACGGTCGGCGGTCTCGCCGGCCTGAGCGCCTGTGGCATCCCGCCGGCCAAGCGGGAGGGACAGGGCCCCGCCTCCACGGACGTCTCGGCCAAGGAGAAGAGCGTCGCCTTCTCCAACTGGACCGAGTACATGGACATCAGCGAGGACGAGAAGTCCCGTCCGACGCTGGAGGCGTTCGCGAAACGCACCGGGATCAAGGTCAAGTACACCGAGGACATCAACGACAACGTCGAGTTCTTCGGCAAGATCAAGCCGCAGCTCGCGGCCGGCCAGGACACCGGCCGCGACCTGATCTGCGTCACCGACTGGCTCGCCGCCCGGATGATCCGGCTCGGCTGGGTGCAGAAGCTCGACCCCGCGAACCTGCCCAACGCCTACGCGAACCTCTCCGCGCAGTTCCGGCGCCCCGACTGGGACCCGGGCCGCTCCTACTCGTACCCGTGGACGGGCATCTCCACCGTCATCGCGTACAACTCCAAGGCGACCGGCGGCAAGAAGGTCGACTCGGTCACCCAGCTCCTGGACGACCCCGCGCTCAAGGGCCGCGTCGGCTTCCTCACCGAGATGCGCGACACCGTCGGCATGACCCTGCTCGACATGGGCAAGGACCCGGGCGACTTCACCGACGCCGAGTACGACCAGGCGATAGGCCGGCTCCAGAAGGCCGTCGACAAGAAGCAGATACGCCGCTTCACCGGCAACGACTACACCTCCGACCTGGACAAGGGCGACCTGGCGGCCTGCCTCGCCTGGGCCGGTGACGTCATCCAGCTCCAGGCGGACAACCCGGACATCAAGTTCGCCGTCCCGTCCGCCGGATACATCACCTCCAGCGACAACCTGCTGGTCCCCGCGCAGTCCAAGCACAAGACCAACGCCGAGAAGCTCATCGACTACTACTACGAGCTTCCCGTCGCCGCGCAGCTCGCCGCGTACATCAACTACGTCTGCCCCGTCGACGGGGTGAAGGACGAGCTCTCCAAGATCGACCCCGAGCTCGCGAACAACACGCTGATCCTCCCGGACAAGGCCATGGCCAAGAAGTCGCGCGCCTTCCGCTCGCTCACCAGCGCGGAGGAGACGGCGTACGAGGAGAAGTTCGCCAAGCTCATCGGCGCCTGAGCCCGACGTCGTCCACCTCCCTCACTCCCCTGGGACAGCAACCCATGACTGACAAGACTGCTCATACCGGAAAGAACACTGGCGGCGGCGACGTCCGTCTCACCGGGATCAGCAAGGCGTACGGCTCCTTCACCGCCGTCCACCCGCTCGACCTGACCGTCCCGCAGGGCTCCTTCTTCGCCCTGCTCGGCGCCTCCGGCTGCGGAAAGACCACCACGCTGCGCATGATCGCCGGCCTGGAGGACCCGAGCACCGGCACCATCTTCCTCGGCGACAAGGACGTCACGGACCTCCCGCCCTACAAGCGGCCGGTCAACACCGTCTTCCAGTCCTACGCGCTCTTCCCGCACATGGACATCACCGAGAACATCGCCTTCGGTCTGCGCCGGCGCGGCGTCAAGTCGGTGAAGAAGCAGGTCGACGACATGCTGGAGCTCGTCCAGCTCGGCGACAAGGCCCACCACAAGCCGCACCAGCTCTCCGGTGGCCAGCAGCAGCGCGTCGCCGTGGCCCGCGCGCTCATCAACCACCCGCAGGTCCTGCTCCTCGACGAGCCGCTCGGCGCGCTCGACCTCAAGCTGCGCCGCCAGATGCAGCTGGAGCTCAAGCGGATCCAGACCGAGGTCGGCATCACCTTCGTGCACGTCACGCACGACCAGGAGGAGGCCATGACCATGGCCGACCAGGTCGCGGTGATGAACGGCGGCCGTGTCGAGCAGCTCGGCGCCCCCGCCGACCTGTACGAGAACCCGCAGACCACCTTCGTCGCCAACTTCCTCGGCACCTCGAACCTCATCGAGGCCGAGGTCCTGGAGACCGGCTCCGCCGGCGGCGACGTGCTCGCCACGGCCGGCGGCGGCAAGCTCCGGATACCCGGCGACCGCTGTACCTCCGCCGTCCGCCAGGGCGGCAAGGTGCTCGTCGGCGTCCGCCCCGAGAAGATCTCGCTCGCGCACGCGGACGACGCCGGTTCGATCGCCGACGGCCGCAACCGGGTCACCGGCCGGATCGTCGACTCCTCCTTCATCGGCGTCTCCACCCAGTACGTGGTGAACAGCCCGGCGGGCGCGGAGCTCCAGGTGTACGAGCAGAACG
The DNA here is from genome assembly GCF_055581845.1 of Streptomyces sp. NPDC042346. NCBI lineage: Bacteria > Bacillati > Actinomycetota > Actinomycetes > Kitasatosporales > Streptomycetaceae > Streptomyces > Streptomyces sp. NPDC042346. Next base: position 1,762,003 of record NZ_JBVJEH010000001.1, read on the forward strand.
TCGACAGGCGTACGGGACTCCTTCCCGGCGCCGAGGTCGTCCTGCACTGGAACCCGGCGCACACCTTCGGGCTCGACGCGGCGCAGGACATCGACGCGGGCGTGGAGACGGTGGAGGACGCCGGATGAGCACATCGACCCTCACGAAGGAGGAGGCACCGCAGCCGGTCGCCGAACCGGTGCTGCGCAAGCCCTCCACCCGCAAGCGGCTCGTCCCGTACTGGCTGCTGCTGCCCGGCATCATCTGGCTGCTCGTCTTCTTCGCGCTGCCGCTGGTCTACCAGGCGTCGACCTCGATCCAGACCGGCTCCCTGGAGCAGGGCTTCCAGGTCACCTGGCACTTCCAGACCTACTGGGACGCCTTCACCGAGTACTGGCCGCAGTTCGTCCGCTCCCTGCTGTACGCCGGGACCGCGACCCTGCTGTGCCTGCTGCTCGGCTACCCGCTGGCGTACCTGATCGCCTTCAAGGCCGGCCGCTGGCGCAACCTGCTCCTGGTCCTCGTCATCGCCCCGTTCTTCACCAGCTTCCTCATCCGGACGCTCGCGTGGAAGACGATCCTGGCCGACGACAGCGTCGTCGTCGACGTGCTGAACGCGCTGCACGTCCTCGACGTGACCAGCTGGCTCGGCTGGACCGAGGGCGAGCGCGTGCTCGCCACGCCGATGGCCGTGGTCTGCGGTCTCACGTACAACTTCCTGCCGTTCATGATCCTGCCCCTCTACACCTCCCTGGAGCGGATCGACGGCCGGCTGCACGAGGCCGCGCAGGACCTGTACGCCTCCCCGGCGACGACCTTCCGCAAGGTGACCTTCCCGCTGTCGATGCCCGGCGTCGTCTCCGGCACCCTGCTCACCTTCATCCCGGCCAGCGGCGACTACGTCAACGCCGAACTGCTCGGCTCGACCGACACCAAGATGGTCGGCAACGTCATCCAGTCGCAGTTCCTGCGGGTCCTCGACTACCCGACGGCCGCCGCGCTCTCCTTCATCCTCATGGCGATCGTGCTGGTCATGGTCACCGTCTACATCCGCAAGGCCGGAACGGAGGACTTGGTCTGATGCGTTGGATCCGCCGGAACCTCGTCGTCATCGCGGGCCTGCTCACGCTCGCGTACATGATCCTGCCGAACATCGTCGTGATGGTGTTCTCGTTCAACAAGCCGAACGGGCGCTTCAACTACTCCTGGCAGCGCTTCTCCCTGGACGCCTGGAAGGACCCCTGCGGCGTCGCCGACATGTGCGAGTCGCTCTCCCTCTCGCTCCAGCTCGCCGCCTGGGCCACCGTCGGCGCCCTGATCCTCGGCACGATGATCGCCTTCGCGCTCGTCCGCTACCGCTTCCGGGCGCGCGGCGCGATCAACTCGCTCATCTTCCTGCCGATGGCGATGCCCGAGGTCGTCATGGCCGCCTCGCTGCTCACGCTCTTCCTCAACATGGGGATCGAGCTGGGCTTCTGGACGGTCCTGATCGCCCACATCATGTTCTGTCTGTCGTTCGTCGTCACGGCGGTCAAGGCCCGGGTCATGTCCATGGACCCGCGTTTGGAGGAGGCCGCGCGCGACCTCTACGCGGGCCCCGTGCAGACCTTCCTGCGCGTGACCCTGCCGATTGCCGCGCCCGGCATCGCCGCCGGCGCGCTGCTCGCCTTCGCGCTCTCGTTCGACGACTTCATCATCACCAACTTCAACGCGGGCTCCACCGTCACCTTCCCCATGTTCGTCTGGGGCTCGGCGCAGCGCGGAACCCCCGTTCAGATCAACGTCATCGGCACCGCGATGTTCGTCCTCGCGGTACTGATGGTGGTGGCCGGGCAAATCATTACGAACCGGCGCAAGAAAACAGCAACAGCCTGAGCAATAGGCAGCTCAGGCACCGAAGGAGTTGGAAACCATGGCCCCCGTCGCCATGCGTCTCGCTGCACAATCTCTCTCCGACGCCCAGCCCGTCCCCTTCTGGCTGGAAGACCCCGGCAAGCCCGGAGCCCTGCCCGCCCTCACCGGCACCGAGAAGTGCGATCTCCTCGTCGTCGGCGGCGGTTACAGCGGACTGTGGACCGCGCTCCTCGCCAAGGAGCGCGAACCCTCCAGGGATGTCGTCCTGATCGAAGGCCGCGAGGTGGGCTGGGCCGCCTCGGGCCGCAACGGAGGCTTCTGCGCCGCCTCCCTCACGCACGGCTTCGGCAACGGGCTCGCCCGCTGGCCGGGCGAGCTGCCGAAGCTGGAGGAGCTCGGCGAGCGCAACCTCGACGGAATCGAGGAGGCGGTCGCCCGCTACTCGCTGGACTGCGACTTCGAGCGCACCGGCGAGATCGACGTGGCCACCGAGCCGTACCAGGTCGAGGAACTGACCGAGATGTACGAGGAGATCGAGCGGCTCGGTCTCGCGGACGGCCTCGAACTCCTCGACCGGGACGCCGTCCGGGCCGAGGTCGACTCGCCGACCTTCCTCGGCGGCCTCTGGGACCGCCGCGGCGTCGCCATGCTCAACCCGGCCAAGCTGGCCTGGGGTCTGAAGAAGGCCTGCCTCGACCTGGGCGTCCGGATCTTCGAGAACACCCCCGGTCTGGAGCTGGTCTCCGTCGGCGCCGGCATGGGCGTGCGCACGCCGTACGGGAAGGTCGTCGCCCGCCGGGTCGCGCTCGGCACCAACGTCTTCCCGTCGCTGGTCAAGCGGGTCCGGGCGTACACCGTCCCGGTGTACGACTACGCCCTGATGACCGAGCCGCTCAGCCCCGAGCAGCTCGCCTCCGTCGGCTGGAAGAACCGGCAGGGCCTCGGGGACTCCGCCAACCAGTTCCACTACTTCCGGATCACGGCCGACAACCGGATCCTGTGGGGCGGCTACGACGCGATCTACCCCTTCGGCGGGAAGCTCGACGCCGAGATGGACCACCGCCCGGAGACCTACCTCAAGCTCGCCGAGCACTTCTTCCGCTGCTTCCCGCAGCTGGAGGGCCTGCGCTTCAGCCACGCCTGGGGCGGCGCGATCGACACCTGCTCGCGCTTCTCGGCCTTCTTCGGTACGGCGTACCAGGGCAAGGTCGCGTACGCGGCCGGGTTCACCGGCCTCGGCGTCGGCGCCACCCGATTCGGCGGCGACGTCATGCTCGACCTGCTCGCGGGGGAGCGCACCGAGCGCACCGAGCTGGACATGGTCCGCTCGAAGCCGCTGCCGTTCCCGCCGGAGCCGATCGCCTGGGCCGGCATCGGCATCACCAAGTGGTCGATGGCCCGCGCCGACGAGAACGGCGGCCGGCGGAACCTGTGGCTGAAGACCATGGACAAGCTGGGCCTGGGCTTCGACAGCTAGGCGGTGGATTCACGTGGCGGGGTCACGGTGTCTTCCGTGGCCCCGCCGCGCCGTTCCCGTCCGCCGCGGCCAGCTCGCCCTCGCCCTCCGTGTCGACGTGCGGCAGGATCCTGTCCAGCCAGCGCGGGGTCCACCAGGCCCACTTCCCGAGCAGGGTCATCACCGCGGGCACGAGCAGCAGCCGCGCGACGGTCGCGTCGATGAGCACGCTCGCGGCCAGACCGAGCCCCATCATCTTCACCACGATGCTGTCGTTGAGGATGAAGGCCGCGAAGACGCTCACCATGATGAGCGCCGCGCAGGTGATGACGCGCGCGGTGATCTCCAGGGCGTGCGCCACGCTCGCCTTCGCGTCGCCGGTGCGCAGCCACGCCTCGTGGACCCGGGACAGCAGGAAGATCTCGTAGTCCATGCTCAGGCCGAAGACGATGGCGAACATCATCATCGGCACGTAGCTCTCGATGGGGACGTCGCCGGAGACGCCCAGCGCCGGGCCGCCCCAGCCCCACTGGAAGACGGCGACGACGACGCCGTACGAGGCGGCGATCGACAGCAGGTTGAGCACCGCCGCCTTGAGGGCCACGAGCGGGCCGCGGAAGACGATCAGGATGACGAGGAACGCCAGGAAGACGACCACGGCGATGATGAGCACCAGCCGGCTGGAGACGATGTCGAGGAAGTCCACCTGCGCGGCGGTGGTGCCGGTGATGTACGTGGCGGCGGTGGTGCCGTCGACGGCCTGCGGGAGGACGTCGTCGGCCAGGTGGTTGACCAGCGACGTCGTCTTCTCGTCCTGCGGCGCGGCCGTCGAGTAGGCCGTGGCGATCAGGACGTCGCCGTCCGAGGTCGGGGTGAGCGGGGTGATCAGGAGGGCGTCGGGGACCCCGGTGAGCGCCTTCTGGGCCTGGCTCGCCAGGGAGGAGCGGTCGGCCGAGGGGACCGAGGTCTGGTCGATCACCAGGGTCAGCGGCCCGTTGGAGCCGGGGCCGAAGGCCGTGGACATCAGGTCGAACGCGCGCCGGTCGGTGAAGGACTCGGGGTCCGCGCCGTCGCCGATGTGGCCGAGCTGGATGGAGAACAGGGGGATGGCGAGCACCGCGAGGACGACGACGCCCGCGGTCAGGAACCACCACGGGCGGCGCTCCACGCGCAGGGCGTAGCGGTGCCAGGTGCCGTGGGCCTCCTCACCGGCCTCCTCACCTGCCGTGTCACCGGCCGTCTCACCGGTCCCGCCGGTCGACGGCTCGGTCTCGGCGACCGGCGTGCGCAGATGCAGCCGGTCGATGTGGCGGCCGATGAGCCCGAGCATCGCCGGGACGAGCGTGAGGGCTCCGGCGACGGCGGTGACGACGGTGGAGGTCGCGGCCAGGCCGAGCAGTCCGATGAAGCTCAGTCCGGAGACCCACAGTCCGCCGAGGGCGATGACGACGGTGCAGCCCGAGACGAGGACGGCCCGCCCGCTGGTCGCGGTGGCGAGGCCCGCCGCCGTGACCGGATCCCGGCCGTTCATCAGCAGCTGCCGGTGCCGGGTGATCAGGAAGAGCGCGTAGTCGATGCCGACGCCGATGCCGATCATCGTGGCGAGGGTGGGAGAGACGGTCGCGAAGGTCCACACGGAGGCGAGGAGCCCCAGCACTGCGAGGCCGCAGACGGCCGCCACCAGGGCGGTGATCAGCGGAAGCACGGCGGCGATCAGGCTGCCGAAGCCGATGATCAGCACGATGATCGCGACGCTGAACCCGATCGCCTCGCTCGTCCGGTCGTCGGCCTCGGGCCGGGCCAGTTCACCCAGCGACCCGCCGTACTCGACCTGGACCCCGGCCGCGCGCAGGGGCTGCACGGCGCTGTCCACCCCGGTCAGATAGCCGTCGCCCAGGGTGCCGGGCTGGACGTCGAAGCGGACGGTGATGTAGCCGGTCTTCCCGTCGGTGGACAGCGGGCCGACGTTGGGGGTGCCCGCGGGAGGGGGAGTCGGCTGCGTGCCGGACGCCGGCAGCGGGCTCGTGGCGTTCAGGACGTGCGGGAGCTTCTTCAGCGCGTCCACGGCGGACGAGACCTGGTCACCGGCGTCCGTGAGCGGCTTGGCCCCGTCGTACAGCACCACCTGGGCGCTGTAGCCGCCGGCGGCGGGCTCGTGCGCACGCAGCACGTCGAGCCCCTCCTGGGACTGGGTGCCCGGCAGCGAGTAGTTGTCGGAGTACTCGCCTCCGTACGCGTGGTTCAGCCCCACCAGGGCGCCCAGGGCCACGACCCAGGCGGCCAGTACGACGACGAAGTGACGGGCGCACCATTCGCCCGTTCTCCGCAGCAGGCCCTTGCCGGAGTGCCGGCCGGCCGGCACGGGACCGCCCGGCGCCGAACCGTCCGGTGCGGGACCACCCGGCGACTGCGGAAACGGCATGGCTACTCCCGTGGCGAGGGCGATGTGACCGGGCTGGCGGAGGCCCATACGACCACGTGGGGACGGGCGAGCGAGGGAGGCCGCCGACCAGGCCGCCCGCCGTCCACCCGATCGGGCGCGCTCGCCCTGTGATGCAGGTCACGGTGAATCAGTGGCCCGAACCCGCGTAATGATCGGCGCCGACCCCGCTCTCTGCGGGTGGACAAGGTGTCCGCACGCAGGAGAAGGAGGCCGTTGGCCGTGACTGGTTCGGGGGCGGCCAAGGCCGCAGTGGAATGGCTGGCGTCGGTGGCACCGGATCCCGAGGCCTGCCGGTGGGAGTGGGAGCGCAACCCGCACGGGGTCGCGCTGCTGCCCGCCGGCAGGCGCTGGGACGTGCTGATCCTGCCGGGGGAGCTCGGCTACCCCACGCTCGACGTGCTGAGCCGCCTGGTCGACCGGCCGGGGCCGGTCCTCGCCGACTTCGGCGACGCGCGGATCGGCTTCTTCGTCCCGCCGGGCACCGCCGCCCGCTGGCTCGGCACCGGGGTGCGCGGCGCGGGCTCCGGCACCTGGATCGTCGTCCCGTACCCGGGTCGCGCGACCGGTGGCGTCCGCTGGCTGGTGGCGCCGGACGGGATGGGCACCCTCAACGACACCTCGCTCCTGGAGCTGGCGATGCACGAGGCGGCGGGCCGACTGGCCAGGGGAGAAGAGGGGGCGGCCGAGGTCTGACGCGAGCCGCGGGCAAGCTCCGCACGAGACAGAGGTCTTGACCACTTGATTGGTCTGGACCATGCTGTGGCGCGCTCCACCTCGATTCCCCCACCCCCGGAGGCAGTTGTGGACCGCACCAGACCCCTCACCCTGCTGTTGGCGGGCGCCCTCGCCGCCGGCGGGCTCATGGCGCTCACCCCCGTGGCCGCCCAGGCCGCCGACGCCGAACTCGCCCGCAACGGCGGCTTCGAGGCCGGCCTCGACGGCTGGACCTGCACGGCGGGCAGCGGCGCCGCCGTCTCGTCGCCCGTACACGGCGGGACCAAGGCGCTCCAGGCCACCCCGGCCGGCAGCGACAACGCCAAGTGCTCGCAGACCGTCACCGTCAAGCCCAACTCCTCGTACGAGCTGAGCGGCTGGGTCCGCGGCAGCTACGTCTACCTCGGCGCCTCCGGCACCGGCACCACCGACGTCTCCACCTGGACGGGCTCCGCCCCCGACTGGCAGCGCCTCTCGACCCGGTTCACCACCGGCGCCTCGACCACCTCGGTGACCATCTACACCCACGGCTGGTACGGCACCCCCGCCTACCAGGCCGACGACCTCTCCCTCTTCGGCCCCGGCGGCGACCCGGTCCAGCTCCCGGCCGCCCCCACCGGCCTCGCCGCCGGCTCCCCGACCTCCACCACCGTGCCGCTCACCTGGACCGCGGTCTCCGGCGCCACCTCGTACAACCTCTACCGGGGCACCACGAAGATCCAGACGGTCACCGGCACCTCGGCCACCGCGACCGGGCTCACGGCCTCCACCCCGTACACCTTCCAGGTCACCGCCGTGAACAGCGCCGGCGAGTCCCCGAAGTCGGCCGCCGTGACCGCCACCACGACCAGCGGCGGCGGAGGCGGCACCCCCGGCCTGCCCGCGCACGCCCTCGTCGGCTACCTCCACGCCAGCTTCGCCAACGGCTCCGGCTACACCCGCATGGCCGACGTCCCCGACTCCTGGGACGTCATCAACCTCGCCTTCGGCGAACCGACCTCCGTCACCTCCGGCGACATCCGCTTCAGCCTCTGCCCCGCCACCGAATGCCCGAACGTCGAATCCGCCGCGGACTTCAAGGCGGCGATCAAGGCCAAGCAGGCCGCGGGCAAGAAGGTCCTCATCTCCATCGGCGGCCAGAACGGCCAGGTCCAGCTCGCCACCACCGCCGCCCGCGACACCTTCGTCTCCTCCGTCTCGAAGATCATCGACGAGTACGGCCTCGACGGCCTCGACATCGACTTCGAGGGCCACTCCCTCTCGCTCCAGACCGGCGACACCGACTTCCGCAGCCCGACCAGCCCGGTCATCGTCAACCTGATCCAGGCGGTCAAGACCCTCAAGGCCAAGTACGGACAGAACTTCGTCCTGACGATGGCCCCGGAGACCTTCTTCGTCCAGCTCGGCTACCAGTACTACGGCTCCGGCCCCTGGGGCGGCCAGGACCCCCGCGCGGGCGCCTACCTCCCGGTCATCCACGCCCTGCGCGACGACCTCACCCTGCTCCACGTCCAGGACTACAACTCCGGCTCCATCATGGGCCTGGACAACCAGTACCACTCGATGGGCGGCGCCGACTTCCACATCGCCATGACCGACATGCTGCTCACCGGCTTCCCGGTCGCGGGCAACACCGAACGCTTCTTCCCGGCGCTCCGCCCCGAACAGGTCGCCATCGGCCTCCCGGCCTCCACCCAGGCGGGCAACGGCCACACGGCCCCGGCCGAGGTGAACAAGGCCCTCAACTGCCTCACGAAGAAGACCGACTGCGGCACCTACCAGACCCACGGCACCTGGCCCGCGCTGCGCGGCCTGATGACCTGGTCGATCAACTGGGACCGCTACAACCAGTGGCAGTTCAGCCAGAACTTCGACGCGTACAACTGGAGCTGAACCGGCCGAGGATCAACCGAGCAGCTCGGTGAACAGCCTGGCCGCGGCCCGCGACGGCCCCGGCCCGGCGAGCTCACCGAGCACCGCCCGCAGATCCACCGGCACCGCCCGCACCCGCCCCGCCACCGACCCGTCGAGCTCGCGCACGGCCACCCGGACCCGCCCCGCCGGCCGGTCGCCGGGATGCAGCAGCACACAGACGGGCGGCTTCCCCCCAGGGCTCCTGCCGAGCGTCCGCGCGTACAGGAACGCCTGGTAGAGATCCGCTGGAGAGAGCTTCTTCGCGTCGTACAGCTTGTACTTCACGTCCACCGGCAGCCGGAACACCTCACCGTCCCGCCGCCCCGAGACCAGCAGATCCGGCCGCACCTCCCCGTGACTCCGCCCCGCCCGCTCGTCGAACAGCACCCGCCGCTGCCCGGCCTGCGGGGTCACGAGCAGCCCGGAGCCGGCCGCGCCCCACTCGACGAGCCGGGTCACGAACGACTCGAACAGGCTGTTCATGTCGACGAGGAAGGCCCGCGCCGCGAGCGGCCCCGAGGCGAACAGCCCGTCGAGACCGCCCCCGCACAGCAGCAGCCGGGCCCAGCGGTGCGCGGGCCGGTAGTGCTCGTTGTGCCGGTGGTACACCAGCCCGGACAGCAGCGCCCCGACGTCCCCCGGCGGAGTCGGGGCGTGCGCCGCGAACGCGGCGGCGGCGCGTCGCGCGCGGGCCCGCACCCCGGGCGCGCGGGCCGTACGGGCCGCGAGCGCGAGAGCGGCGGCGCACAGCCGGTTGTCGGCGATGTCGGCCTCGTGCTCATCGAAACGGCAGGCCAGCCGGTCGATCCGGCCGTGGTGCCTCAGCAGCTGCCGGTCCGGCAGCAGCCGGCCCCGTACCACCCGCAGGTCGTCCTCGACGGTCAGATAGTCGCGGCGCACCCCGTGCCGCAGCAGCCGCTCGCCGTGCTCGACGACCATCAGACAGACCAGATCGCGGAGGTTCGGCGGCCCCTCCCGGAACTCCTGGACGGTGGGCAGCGGGTCGCGGGCCGCGCCCCATGCCAGATCGATCATCCGCAGCACGTCGAGCTCGGTGCCGAGGTACTTCGGCCGGACCCGGATCTCGCAGCCGTCGAGCCGCAGCGTCCCCACGTACTGGGTGGCCGTCACCTCCACCTTTCCGCCGGCGAGTTCGCGCACCCGCAGCCGCGAGGCCAGGGCGCCGTCGGCGAGGAGCCGTCGGTCGGCGTCCGTCAGGCGCACCCCGCCGAAGACCTTCGTCCCGTACTCGCACAGCTCGTGCGCCGGACCGCCGCCCACCCGCGCCGGACCGCTACTCACCCGCGCCGGACCGCTACTCACCCGCGCCGACCTGGAGCTCCTCGTACAGCAGGGTGACGAGCCGCTCGTCGGCGACGTCCCTCAGGGTGTGCGTCACCGGGTCGACGAGCTCCTCGCCCAGGAAGCCCGCGAGCAGGGTGTAGTCGTCGTACGCGTACTCCTGGAGCAGCGGCAGGATCTCGCCCCGGATCACCGCCGCGAACTCCGCCGGGTCGGCGATCGGCACGCCCTCGGGCAGGAAGAAGGCGTGTCCGATCTGCTTCTCGCGGTCGAGGGTGCTCCGGATGCGCCGGTTCAGCTCGTCGAGGAAGGCCGCGAGATGCAGCTCCCCGACCCGCCGGTCGAGCAACGGGCCGGAATCGGGGAGGAGTTCGATGAAGGTGAAGCGGCGGCGGATCGCCGCGTCGAGCATCCGGATCGAGCGGTCGGCGGTGTTCATCGTGCCGAGGATCCGGACGTTGGACGGCACCCTGAAGGGCTCGCCGGTCAGCGGCAGGGTGACGGGCAGTCCGCGCTTGTCCTTCTCCAGTACGGTGACCAACTCGCCCAGGATGCGCGGCAGATTGCCCCGGTTGAGCTCGTCGACGACGACGAGGTGCAGGCGTCCGGGGTTCGCCGCGGCGGTCTCGCAGACCCGCTTGAAGACGCCCGGGGCCGGCTCCAGGGCGAGCCCGGCGGCGCCCTTGACGGGGCGCAGCCCCTCGACGAAGTCCTCGTACCCGTAACTCGGATGGAAGGTGACCATGGTCAGCCGCTGTGACGCGGTGAGTGCGTCGAGGGTCGCCCGGAAGGCGGGCGTGCCGGGTTCGGCGAGCGGATCCACCCCGGGCAGGTCGTCGGAGAGCTCGCCGAGCCGCCGTACGGCGTACCGCAGCGCGTGGTACGTCTTGCCGGTGCCGGGCGGCCCGAACAGGACGGCCTGCCCGCGCCGTTCGAGGGCGTCGTCGATCCGCTGAAGGTCGTCCTCCAGCGGAGGGATCTCCACCGGGTCGGCGCCGTTCTCCGCCTCGGCCGACTCCGGTCCGGCCCCGGTGACGCCCGGAGCGGTTGCCGGCGGGGCGGTGGCCGGCTTCTGGATCCGGCGCCACAGCGCGGACGGCACCTCCGTGACGGTCCGGCCCGCCCACTCGGCGACCGGCTGGTCGAGACTCCTCGCGGACGACTCGTCCCACTCCACGCCGACCGTGTGCCGGTGGTCGGGCAGCTCTCCCCGCCACTGGTACCCGTCCCCGACGACCCGGCCGACGGCGAGGACGTCGCTGCGGCCGGTGGCCGCCACGACGCGGTCGCCGACGCGCAGTTCGAGCAGCTGCCACAGGTCGGCCGCCCGCCCGGCGGCCCGCTCCGCCGGAACCCCGCTGTCGGCGACGGCCTCGGCGTACGCGGCCTTGAACTCGTCCAGGTCGGCGTACCCGTGCAGGTCACCGGCCTCCTCGGCGTCGACGCCGATGCGCCCCTCCGCGCGGAACCGCTCCCAGTGCGCGGGGTCCGACAGACCGATCCGGACGACCCGGGCCGCGGTCCTGCGGACCGGCGCCCACCAGTCGAGGAAGTACCAGACGAGCTGCGGCTCCCAGCCGGCGAACCGGGGATCCTTGTCCAGCAGGGACTTCAGGACTTCCTTGCGGGTGAACGGCTGAAGCACCGCCGAGGCGCCGGGGAACGCCAGCCGGTCGAGGTAGTGCTGCGTGAAACTGTCCGCGTAGATCGGCAGGATCGCCTCGGGGGCGTACACGCGCAGCGTCTTCGCGACGACGGTGATGCCGGAGCGCACGGCCGGAAGGTCGTCGATGTCCCGGACGCGGCCCTCGCGCGCGGCGGTGACCGCCTCCACGATCCCGGAACGGACCGCCGTCCAGGCCTCGTCGAGGCTGCCGTGGCCCTTGTCGTACCACCAGCCGTGGTCGCGGCGGCTGTAATAGACCAGGTGTTTCATCGCCGAGCCGCCGGTGATGCTGCCGAGCGCCTTGCTGCCGTACTCCAGGGCGTGGCTGTAGACCTGACCGTCGGCGTCCGGCTGCCCGAGGGCGTAGCGCTCGACCGGCAGCGTGGGCCACTCCTCCCAGGGGAAGGCCGCCCGGATCGCCGCCGCGTCCCGGTCCGCCGCCTCGACCGCGGCCTGGTGACGGCGGCGGTCGAAGACCTTCAGGGCGTCGTCGACCGGCCAGTACGCGAGGGTCTCGGCGTGCGTCTCGGTCACGGGGCGCAGCGCGCAGGAGCAGACTCCCGTGACCGGCCGGCCCTTGCCGTTGAACAGCCCGGTCTCCGCGGCGAAGGCCGCCGGATCTTCCGCGTCGAGCACGCGGCGCCAGAGCAGGCCGTCGGGGTCGGGGTGCCTCGGGAGCGCCGCGGAATCGGTGAGGTGGCCGCAGCCCGGGTCGTGGTGGAGCTTGCTTCCGTGGCCGGGGAGGATGACCTCGCCGCCCGACGGGATCAGCTCGTGGGCCCGTCCTCCGACCGTGACGGCGTACCGCTGGTCCGCGTCCCCCATGTCCCCTCCTCCTGCTGCCGGGTGCCCGGCGCGGCACGACCGTACCGCGCGGCGTACACCGGCCACCGGAGAAGAGGGAGACAGAGCGCGACGCTCGCGAGGACGTCCAGGGGCCAGTGGTAGCCGCGCAGGATCAGGCCGGTGCCCGTGATCGCCGTCAGGGCGACGGCGACGGGGATCAGCCGGTTCGAGACGAGGAAGGCAGCGCCGACGTAGGCGACCATGGCGGTCGTCGTGTGACCCGAGGGGTAGTAGCCGGCGGCCCAGGGCTCCAGGGGGCCGGGCCGGGCCGTCCACTCCTTCAACGGAACCACCAGCAGCGGTACGAGGGCCATGGCCAGCCCCGCGCACAGGGCGGCGGCCCGCCGGCCGCGCCACACCGCGTACGCCATCGCGCAGCCGAGGACCGGAAGGGCGACCGTCATGTTGCCGAGGTCGGCGGCGAGTTCGCTCAGGGGGCGGGGGACCGAGTCGACCAGGGAGCGGGACACCCGCTCGTCGAGCCTGGCCAAGGGGCCGTGGACGAGCACCTGCCAGGTCACGACGGCGAGGGCGACGAGCGCCGAGAAGAGAGCCGGCCGCCCTGGAACAGGGGGGGTGGTTCCAGGGCGGCCGAGGGGATCGGGCTGCCGCGCGCCCCGGGGGGTGTGGGGCGGGCGGCCATCCGATCGGTGAGGAGTCCCGGAGCGTGAAGCTCCAGCGGTGTGCGCCAAGGCACGGTGTGGGCGGGGCTGGGGAGGCTCCGCCCGGGGTGTTTCTCTCATCTGCAGAAACCGTACGCCAGAGAAGAGGGGGCCGACAGCGGGAAAGGCATCCCGCCATCGGCCCCCCACAGAGTCTTCACACGGTGTGTGAGAACCGGGCCCTTCGGACCCGCTCCGCTCAGATCTGGGCGAACGCGTTCTCGATGACGTCGAGGCCCTCGTTCAGGAGGTCCTCGCCGATGACCAGCGGCGGCAGGAAGCGCAGCACGTTGCCGTAGGTGCCACAGGTCAGGACCAGCACACCCTCGGCATGGCAGGCCTTCGCCAGGGCGCCCGCGGCCTCCGCGAACGGCTCCTTGGTCGCCGGGTCCTTCACGAGCTCGATGGCGATCATGGCGCCGCGGCCGCGGATGTCGCCGATGATCGGGAACTTCTCCTGCATGGCGGTGAGGCGGGCCTTCATGACCTCCTCGATGCGCTGCGCCTTGCCGTTGAGGTCGAGCTCCTTCATCGTCTCGATGGAGCCGAGCGCACCGGCGCAGGCGACCGGGTTGCCGCCGTAGGTGCCGCCGAGGCCGCCGCCGTGGACGGAGTCCATGATCTCGGCGCGACCGGTGACGGCGGCGAGCGGCAGACCGCCCGCGATGCCCTTGGCGGTGGTGATGAGGTCCGGGACGATGCCCTCGTCCTCACACGCGAACCACTGGCCCGTGCGGCAGAAGCCGGACTGGATCTCGTCGGCGACGAAGACGATGCCGTTGTCGTTGGCGAACTTCACGATCGCCGGCAGGAAGCCCTTGGCCGGCTCGATGAAGCCGCCCTCGCCGAGGACCGGCTCGATGATGATCGCGGCGACGTTGTCGGCGCCGATCTGCTTGCTGATCTGGTCGATCGCCTGGGCGGCGGCCTCGGGGCCGCAGTTCTCGGCACCGGTCAGCCAGCGGTAGCCGTAGGCCACCGGCACGCGGTAGACCTCGGGGGCGAACGGACCGAAGCCCTGCTTGTACGGCATGTTCTTCGAGGTCAGCGCCATCGTCAGGTTCGTACGGCCGTGGTAGCCGTGGTCGAAGACGACGACGGCCTGGCGCTTGGTGTACGAGCGGGCGATCTTCACCGCGTTCTCGACGGCCTCGGCGCCCGAGTTGAAGAGCGCGGACTTCTTGGCGTGGTCGCCCGGGGTCAGCTCGGCGAGCGCCTCGCAGACCTCCACGTAACCCTCGTACGGCGTCACCATGAAGCAGGTGTGCGTGAAGTCCTGGAGCTGCGCGGCGGCGCGGCGGACGACGGCCTCGGCGGAGGCGCCGACGGAGGTCACGGCGATGCCGGAGCCGAAGTCGATCAGACGGTTGCCGTCGACGTCCTCGATGATGCCGCCGCCGGCCCGCTTCGTGAAGACGGGGAGCGTCGAGCCGACGCCACCGGCGACCGTGTCGAGACGGCGGGCCTGAAGCTCCAGCGACTTCGGACCGGGGATGGCGGTGACGACGCGCCGCTCCTGCGGGACAGCGTTCATGCGGGGCTCCTGGGGGTGTTCTGGACGCACTTGCGGGTTTCCTCCGCAGGCTAGGCGCGGGGGAGGGGGTGCGGCATGCGCCGATCGGGAGTGGTGGTGGGTGTGCCGTTGTCCGGGTTGGACATGGCGACTCCGTTTCCACCCCCCAGGGTGACCGTTTCCGCCACTCGGCGGCGATCGGCCGTACGGGTGCGCGAAACCCCTCCGGGGCGCGCCGGGCCCACTAGATTGACGAGGGCACAGAGGCGGCGACCTGGCTGGTCAGGGGGCAGGGGTAGATGGAGACCGACGGCACGTACGAGTCACGCGACACCAAGGGGGGCGCGGTCCCCCGCCCGGCGGGCCCGCCACCCGCCTCGGCACCGGTGGTTCCCCCGACGCCCCCGACACCCCCGGCCTACCGTGTCCACCCCGCCGCGCCCGCGTCCCCGCCGGGCGTCCCGTCCCCGCCGGGCGTCCCGTCCCCGGCGAGCGTTCCGCCCCCGCCGAGCGTCCCGCCGTCCCGGGCTCCCGGGGCCGTGGGAGCACCGGCCTCCGCGGCCGTCGTCGAGTGGCTGGACGCGCCGCGCCCCAAGGCCGGACTCGGCATCTGGCGGTTCCGGCACGTGCCGCCGCCGCAGGCGACCGCGCGACTCGCACCGGTCACCTTCGTCGGCATGCTGATCCCCATGGCCGTCGGACTGGTCATCTGGTCGGCCTGGCGGAACAACACCCTCCCGTACGCGGACGTCCTGCTGCGGACCCTCACCCCGAACGACTGGTGGTACGCCCTCACCACCTCGCCGAAGGACTGGCAGGGCGTCGCGGCCCACAGCGTCTTCGACGGCGCCCTCTTCCTCGTCCTCGTGTGGGCGATCGGCGCCCTCGGCTCCTGGGGCAAGGTCACCCGCCACTACCTCGGCCGCTGCCGCCCGCCCGTGCGCGCCGCGCTCGCGGCAGCGGGAGCCCTGATCGTCCTGGGGTTCGTCTTCTCCGAGACCCTCGGCCTCGGCTGGCCCCCGCTGCCCCTCGTCGACCCGCTCGCCTGCCTCGCCGCCCTGGTCACCGGCGGCTGGGACATCCCCGGTTCGCCCTTCTTCGTCTACCCCATGCGCCTGCTGGTCACGGCGGCGGTCCTCTGGCCGTTCGCCCGGATCGGGGAATGGGCGGTCCTCTTCCGGCAGGCGCGCGCCCGGTCGGCCTCCGGCCCGACCCCGGCGCCGGCCGGCCCGGCCCCCACCGAGACCCCCCGCTCCCAATGGCCCGAGCTCAGGGACGCCGGCGAGCACCGCGCCGCCGACCTGCTCGCCGGCGAACTGGTCACCGGCCGGATGAACGACGTCGACTGCGCACGGGTGCGCCGCACCTGGCAGAACAGCGGCCGGGACGCCACCCGCCGCACCGCCCTCGTCGACGCCCTCCTCCGCCAGGGCGCCGCGGCGGGCGCGCATCCGTCCGGCGACCGCGACCTGCCCGGCCGCTCGGCCACCCACGACCTGCTCCTAGGGCAGGTCCGCGTGGGGCGCTTCACGGCCGCCGAGCGCACCCCGCACGCCTACCACGGCGCCGGTCTCGCGCTCGACCCCGGACTCCTCGGCACCTCCCTCCTCGCCGTGGGCCCCTCCGGCGCGGGCAAGACCCGCTCGCTCGTCGCGCCCGTCGTCGAGTCGCTCACCCTCCAGGCGCTCACCGGAGCCTGCGCCGTCGTCGCCGTCGGCGCGGCCGGGGCACCGCTCGGCCCCGACGAGGCGTACGACGTCGTGGTCCGCCTCGGCGACCCCTCCTCCCGGTACGACCTCGACCTGTACGCGGGGGCCACCGACCCCGACGAGGCCGCCGCCTTCCTCGCCGAAGGGCTCGTCGGCGACATGGAAGGAGGGGAGACCCGGCGCGCCGCCACCGTGCTCGCCCAGCTCATCGGCCCGTACCGGGCCGCGTACGGGCGCTTCCCGACCGTGCCGGTCCTGCGGGAACTGCTCGAAGCCCGCTCCGAGGTCCTGGCGGCGCTGCTCGACCTGCTGCCGGCCGACGGCGCGCAGGCCATGCGCCGCGAGCTGGAGTCCCGGATGCGTCAGGTCGGCACCGCGACCGACGTGGGCCCCGTCCTCGCCGACCGGCTCACCGCCCTCGACCGGCCCGTCTTCGCCGAGTTCTTCGGCGGCGGCCGCGACGCGCGGCCCTTCTCCCTCCGGGCCGTCGCCCAGCACCCGATGCGGGTGCGTATCTGCCTGCTGGAAGGCGGCCACGAGGAGGCCGCGCGGCTGCTCAACCGGATGCTGCTCGCCCAGTTCCAGCAGGTCACCCGGGACCGCGCAGGGAGCGGGCACTTCGCCTGCCTGGTGCTCGACGACGCGGCGGGCGCGCTCACGCCGGGCACCGTCCGGGCCTTCCAGCGGCTGCGCCCGCAGAACGCGGGCGTCGTGCTGGCTCTCCGTACCCTCGCGGAGGTGCCCGCGGCCCTCCACGGACCGCTCCTCGCCGGCGTCGGCTGCCGGATGGCCTTCGCCGGGCTCCCCACCTGGGACGGCCGCGCCTTCGCCGAGGCGTGGGGCACCGAACGGGTGGAGACGACCGAGGTGGCCCACCACACCGTCTTCGCCGACCAGCCGATGACCCGGGCCTTCCACGCCCTGCGCAAGCTGGTGACCGGCAAGGCCGTGACCACCGAGGCCGTGACCGTACGGGAGGTCGAGCGCGAGCGGTGGTCCGCCTCCGACCTCGCGCACGCCGTGCCCCCCGGCCACGCCGTCCTCTCCCTCACCCATGTGCGCGGCGAACACACCCCACCGCTCCTCGTCGAGCTCCGCGGCTGAGCGAGGCTCTTGCCGCCCTGGCACAATCGGGGGCGCCGCTCGGCTGAGCGGCGCCCCCTCGCTCAAAGGTCCGACGGTCCCCAATGCCGCCCACCCTCGCCTCGCTCGTGCAGCACTCCGCCCTCAAGCTGGTCGTCCGCGCGGGTGAGGACCGCCTCGACACCCCCGTCCGCTGGGCCCACGTCAGCGAACTGGCCGACCCCGTCCCGTACATGGAGGGCGGCGAGCTCCTGCTCACCACCGCGCTCACGCTGGACGCGGAGGACCTGGAGGCGATGCGCCGCTACGTGCGGCGGCTGCTCGGCGCGGGTGTCGTCGGCCTCGGGTTCGCCGTCGGCGTCAACTACGAGTCCATTCCGACGGCCCTGCTCGACGCGGCGCGCGAGGAGCACCTGCCGCTCCTGGAGGTGCCGCGCAGGACCCCGTTCCTGGCGATCAGCAAGGCGGTCTCCGCGGCCATCTCCGCCGACCAGTACCGGGCCGTCACCGCCGGATTCGAGGCCCAGCGCGAGCTGACCCGCGCCGCCCTCGCCGAGGGCCCGGAGGCCGTCGTCGCCCGGCTCGCCGCGCACGTCGACGGCTGGGCCGCGCTGTACGACACCTCCGGCACGGTCGTCGCCGTCTCACCCGAGTGGGCGGCCCGCCGCGCCGCCCGGCTCACCCCCGACGTGGAGCGGCTCCGCGACCGGCCCGCGCCCGCGAGCGCCGTGGTGGGCGGTACGGACGACCGGGTCGAGCTCCAGTCGCTGGGGACCGGGCGGCGCGTGCGGGGCGCGCTCGCGGTCGGCACGGGCGCCCCCCTCGGGACGGCCGAGCGGTACGCGGTGCACTCGGCGATCGCCCTGCTCACCCTCACGACGGAGCGTTCGCGCGCGCTCCAGGCCGCGGAGCACCGGCTCGGCGCGGCCGTCCTGCGCATGCTGCTCGCGGGCCAGCCGGACCACGCCCGCGCGGTCGCGGGGGACGTGTACGGCGGGCTGCTCGACGCCCCCTTCCGCCTGGTCGTCGCCGAGCCCGCCGCCGGCGAGCCCGCGGGGGAGGCCCCGCTGCCGGTTCTCGCCGAGACCCTGGAGACGGCCGCCGCCCGGGCGGGCGAGGCGGTGCTCACCGTCCCGGAGAGCGAGGGGCGGCTCGTCGTCCTGGCCGGGGACGGGGGCGCGGTCGCCGCCGCCTGCCACGGGTACGCGGACCGGGAGGCGGACGAGGCCGGGGTCTTCGTCGGACTCTCGGCCCCGGCCGGTCCGGTCGCCGCGGCAGTCGCGTACAAGCAGGCGGAGCAGGCCCTCGCGGTGGCCCGGCGGCGGGGCCGCGCGCTCGTCGAGCACGAGGAGCTGGCCGCAGGTTCCGTGCTGCCGCTCCTCGCCGACGACGCCGTCCGCGCCTTCGCCGACGGCATGCTCCGCGCGCTGCGGGAGCACGACGCGACGGGCCGCGGTGACCTGGTCGCCTCCCTGCGCGCCTGGCTCTCGCGGCACGGTCAGTGGGACGCGGCGGCGGCGGACCTGGGCGTCCACCGGCACACCCTGCGCTACCGGATGCGGCGCGTGGAGGAGATCCTGGGCCGCTCGCTGGACGACGCGGACGTACGGATGGAGCTGTGGCTGGCGCTGAAGGCGACGGGCGAGGACACCCCGTAGGTCCTGCTCGCCGAGGGTGCCGTCACTCGCCGAGGGCGCCGTCGTCGCCGTTGCCCTGCCGCGTGCGGCTCCGCCGCTGGTGGTCGCGGACCAATTCCCCGCCGAGCAGGGTCGCCTTGGCCACCCCGCGCACCCAGCGCGGGCCGCCCCGCGACGCCCACACGACGCAGACGCACCCTCCGACGGCAAGCACCAGCACGCCGATCAGGACCATCAGGATCATGTTCTTCCCCCATTCGCGTACGCGGTCGGGATCATCCTGCCACCCCGGCACCGAAGGACCCTTACCCCGCCGCGACCGTCCGAATTCCCGGATTCCTGCCCGAATCCGGGCAGTTTTCTTGTCGATCACCTCCCGGACTCCCTACTCTCCTGCACATGACAAGCCCCGCCGTCGATCCGGCCCCCGAGACGCAGCAGGCCGCCCCCGAACCCCGTACCGCCAAGCCCGCCGCGGTGGTGTCCGCCCGCCGGATCACCGGCGCCGTCTGGGCCGCGCTCGGCATCGTGTACGTCGTCTGGGGATCGACCTACCTCGGCATCCGGATCGTCGTGGAGACCGTGCCGCCCTTCCTCTCCGGCGGCGCCCGCTTCGTCACCGCCGGACTGCTCCTCGTCGGGATCATCGCCTGGCGGCAGGGCCCCGCCGCCCTCAAGGTGACCCGCAGGGAGCTCGCCTCGGCCGTCCTCGTGGGCCTGCTCCTCATCCTCGGCGGCAACGGCCTGGTCGTCCTCGCCGAGACCTCCATCCCGTCCGGTCTCGCCGCGCTCCTCATCGCCGTCGTCCCCGCCTGGGTCGTCGTCCTCAAGGCCGTCTCCGGCGAGCGCCCCACCCTCGGCGGCACCGCCGGCGTCCTCCTCGGCCTCGCCGGCCTCGCGGTCCTGACCCTCCCCGGACTCAGCGGCGACGTGCGGATCGGCGGCGTCCTCCTCGTCGTCGCCGCGACCCTCTGCTGGTCCGTGGGCTCCTTCTCCTCCTCGCGCCTGCCGATGCCGGCCAACCCCTTCACCGCCAGCGCGTACGAGATGATCGCCGGCGGCATCGCGGGCCTCACCGTCGGCCTGGTCCGGGGCGAGCAGCACGGCTTCGCCCTCTCCGAGGTCTCCACCCGCTCCTGGGCCGCCCTCGCCTATCTGGTCGTCTTCGGCTCGCTGATCGCCTTCACCGCGTACGCCTGGCTCCTCCAGGCCGCCCCGATCTCCCTGGTGGCCACCTACGCGTACGTCAATCCCGTCGTCGCCGTCGCCCTGGGCGCCCTCGTCCTGAACGAGGCGCTGACCTGGCCCCTCCTCCTCGGCGGCGCGATCGTCGTGGCCGGCGTCTGTCTGATCGTCTCGACGGAACGGCGCAGGTAGCGGCGGGCGGCCGTGCGGGCGGCGGTGCGGGTGAGGACGGGCGCGGGTGCGGACGGGCCCGGCGGCTCTTCGGCCGAAGCGGACAGAGCCTCCACCCCACTACTCCATACCGGACAAGCCCGCGCCCGCCGCCCCGGCCCTAACGTGTGACGAGAGCGATCGCTCGCACCCCCGATACGGAAAGGGCCGGGACGCAATGACGACCACCCACGCCTTCTGGCTCGCCGGCCGCGAGGCCACCGGCGAGGCCACCTTCGACGTCACGAACTCCTTCGACGGACGTCTGGTCGGCAAGGTCAGCGTGCCCACCGAGGCCCAGGTCGAGGAGGCCGTCGCCGCCGCGCACGCCGTCGTCGACGAGTTCGCCGCGACCCCGGCGCACGTCCGCGCCGCCGCCCTCGACCACGTGTCGAAGCGGCTCGCCGAGCGCACCGAGGAGATCGCCCTCCTGATCTCGGCCGAGAACGGCAAGCCCGTCAAGTGGGCCCGCGGCGAGGTCGGCCGTGCCGTCTCCGTCTTCCGTTTCGCCGCCGAGGAGGCCCGCCGCTGGAACGCCGGCGAGGCCCAGCGCCTGGACACCGAGGCCGGCGGCGCGGGCCGCCTCGCCCTCACCCGCCGTATCCCCAAGGGCGTCGTCCTCGGCATCGCGCCGTTCAACTTCCCGCTGAACCTCAGCGCCCACAAGGTCGCCCCGGCCATCGCCGTCGGCGCCCCGATCATCCTCAAGCCGGCCCCGTCGACCCCGATCTCCTCCCTGATCCTGGGCGAGATCCTGGCCGAGACCGACCTGCCGGCCGGCTCCTGGTCGATCCTGACCGTGCCGAACGACCGCATGCCCGCCCTCGTCAAGGACGAGCGCCTCCCGGTCATCTCCTTCACCGGCTCGGACAAGGTCGGCTACGCCATCCAGGAGTCGGTGCCGCACAAGCACTGCACCCTGGAGCTCGGCGGCAACGCCGCGGCCGTGGTCCTGCCCGACTGGTCCTCCGAGGCCGACCTGGACTGGGCGGCGAGCCGTATCGCCACCTTCTCCAACTACCAGGGCGGCCAGTCCTGCATCTCCGTGCAGCGCGTGATCGCCGACGCCTCGGTCTACGACCGCCTGGTGCCGAAGATCGTCGCCGCCGTCGAGGCGCAGGTCACCGGTGACCCGTCCGACGCCGCCACCGACGTCGGCCCGCTCGTCGACGAGGCCGCCGCCCAGCGCGTCGAGTCCTGGGTCGACGAGGCCGTCGCGGCCGGCGCCAAGCTCCTCGCCGGCGGCAAGCGCGAGGGCGCCACGTACGCCCCGACCGTCCTCACCGACATCCCGGCCGGCGTCACCCTGGCCCGCGCCGAGGTCTTCGGCCCGGTCCTGACGATCGCCAAGGTCGACGGCGAGGCCGAGGCCTTCGCAGCGGTCAACGACTCCGACTTCGGCCTCCAGGCGGGCGTCTTCACGCACGACCTGCAGACCGCCTTCCGCGCCCACCGCGCGCTGGAGGTCGGCGGCGTGATCGTCGGCGACGTCCCGTCCTACCGCGCCGACCAGATGCCGTACGGCGGCGTCAAGCGCTCCGGCGTCGGCCGCGAGGGCGTCAAGTACGCGATGGACGACTACACCTACGAGCGCGTCCTGGTCCTGACGGGCCTCGCGCTGTAAGTCGTACGCCACGAGGCCAGACGGCCCGAGCCCACTGTGCGGGGGCTCGGGCCGTCTTTCGCGTGCGGGCGCCCTATTACAGGCGCCGTATTCAGGCGCCGTGTGCAGGCGACGGTGTTCCGTCAGGCGACCGGGGTGTCGACCAGCCGGACGACCTCGGCGGGCTTCGCGCGGAACGCCTTGTTCGCCGCGTCGGCGGCGGTCATGTGCGGGGCGGCGCCGTGCGCGGCGAGCGCCTCGGCCGAGGCCCAGCGCTCGATCAGGACGAAGCGGTCGGGGTCGTCCGCCACCCGGTGGAGGTCGTACTGCAGGCAGCCGTCCTCCGCCCGTACGAGCGGTGCGAGCGCCTCGAAGGCGGCGACCTGGTCCGCACCCCTGCCGGGCAGGACGGTGATGTGGATGACGAGCTTGATCGGCTGAGACATGGCGGGGACCCTACGCGGCCCTCTCCCCGGCGGTCAGGGGCGTCTCACCGGAAGGACGCCGAGGCCCCCGGGGCCGCTCCGCTCCTCTTTCCGAACCCGCGGAAATCGGGTACGACGGACAGGAAACCCGAGGAGGTGTCCATGTCCGCACCCACCCAGCGGCCCAAGGTCACCGAGCGCGAGGCCCGGCAGACCGCCGAGGCCGCGCGCGAGCAGGACTGGCACAAACCGAGCTTCGCCAAGGAACTCTTCCTCGGCCGGTTCCGCCTGGACCTCATCCACCCCCACCCGCTCCCCGCCGACGAGGACGTCCGGCGCGGGGAGGCCTTCCTCGCGACCCTCCGGACGTTCTGCGAGAACCGGATCGACGGCGCCCGCATCGAGCGCGAGGCCCGCATCCCCGACGAGACGATCACCGGACTCAAGGAGATCGGCGCGCTCGGGATGAAGATCGACCCGGCGTACGGCGGTCTCGGCCTCACCCAGCTGTACTACAACCGCGCCCTGGCCCTCGTCGGCTCCGCGAGCCCCGCCGTCGGCGCCCTGCTCTCCGCGCATCAGTCGATCGGCGTACCGCAGCCGCTGAAACTCTTCGGCACCCAGGAGCAGAAGGACGCGTTCCTGCCCCGCCTCGCCCGTACCGACCTCTCCGCCTTCCTCCTCACCGAGCCCGACGTCGGCTCCGACCCGGCCCGCCTCGCCACCACCGCCGTGCCGGAGGACGGGGGCGACACGTACGTCCTCGACGGCGTGAAGCTGTGGACCACCAACGGCGTCGTCGCCGACCTCCTCGTCGTCATGGCCCGCGTGCCCGTCTCCGAGGGCCACCGCGGCGGCATCACCGCCTTCGTCGTCGAGGCCGACTCGCCCGGCATCACCGTCGAGCACCGCAACGCCTTCATGGGGCTGCGCGGCCTGGAGAACGGCGTCACCCGCTTCCACCGCGTCCGCGTCCCGGCCGGAAACCGCATCGGCCCCGAGGGCAGCGGCCTGAAGATCGCCCTCACCACCCTCAACACCGGCCGCCTCTCGCTCCCCGCGGCCTGCGCGGGCGCCGGCAAGTGGTGTCTGAAGATCGCCCGCGAATGGTCGGGCGTCCGCGAGCAGTGGGGCAGGCCCGTCGCCCGCCACGAGGCCGTCGGCACCAAGATCTCCTTCATCGCGGCCACCACCTTCGCCCTGGAGGCCGTCGTCGACCTCGCCTCCCAGCTGGCCGACGAGGACCGCAACGACATCCGGATCGAGGCGGCCCTCGCCAAGCTGTACGGCTCCGAGATGGCCTGGCTCATCGCCGACGAACTGGTCCAGATCCGCGGCGGCCGGGGCTACGAGACCGCCGACTCCCTCGCCGCCCGCGGCGAGCGCGCGGTCCCCGCCGAGCAGCTCCTGCGCGACCTGAGGATCAACCGGATCTTCGAGGGCTCGACCGAGATCATGCACCTGCTGATCGCCCGCGAGGCGGTCGACGCCCACCTCTCCGTCGCCGGCGACCTCATCGACCCCGACACCTCCCTCGCCGACAAGGCCAGGGCCGGTGCGCGGGCCGGCGGCTTCTACGCCCGCTGGCTGCCCGGACTCGTCGCCGGGCCGGGACAACTGCCGGGGGCGTACGGGGAGTTCGGCGACCTCGCAGGACACCTCCGGTACGTCGAGCGGACCTCCCGCAAGCTCGCCCGCTCGACCTTCTACGCGATGTCCCGCTGGCAGGGCCGCATGGAGCTCAAGCAGGCCTTCCTCGGGCGGATCGTCGACATCGGCGCGGAGCTCTTCGCGATGAGCGCCGCCTGCGTACGGGCCGAACTCCTCCGTACCACCGGCGACCACGGCCGGGAGGCGCACGAGCTCGCGGACGCCTTCTGCCGGCAGGCCCGGCTGCGGACCGAGGAGCTCTTCGGCCGCCTCTGGTCCAACACCGACGACCTCGACCGGCGGATCGTCGACGGCGTCCTCGACGGCCGGTACACCTGGCTGGAGGCCGGCATCGTCGACCCCGGCGACGACGGCCCGTGGATCGCGGACGCCACCCCCGGCCCCGCGACGGGGGAGGACGTCCACCGCCGCATCCCCTGAGCGCGCTGCCCGCGCCGTCTCCGGCGTCCCCGCCGACGCCCTGCCCACGCCGTCTCCGGCGTCCCCGCCGACGCCCTGCCCGCGCCGTCTCCGGCGTCCCGCCGAGCCCCGCCCGCGTTCCGCCATGCGGAACGCGGGTCCGCCCGGCGGGGCGGAACGGCAGGATGAGGGGCGTGACCGTCATCGACATCCCCGGCTCCAAGTCCGTCACCGCCCGCGCGCTCTTCCTCGCCGCCGCGGCGGAGGGCACCACCACCCTCCTGCGGCCGCTCGTCTCCGACGACACCGAGGGCTTCGCCGAAGGCCTCATCGCCCTCGGGTACGCCGTCCGCCGCGAGCCCGACGCCTGGCACATCGAGGGCCGCCCCGCGGGCCCCGGCGCGGACACCGCCGAGGTCTACTGCCGCGACGGCGCCACCACCGCCCGCTTCCTGCCCACCCTCGCCGCCGCGGGCCGCGGCACGTACCGCTTCGACGCCTCCGCCCAGATGCGGCGGCGCCCCCTCGCCCCCCTGACGGAGGCCCTGCGGACCCTCGGCGTCGACCTCCGGCACGGCGAGCAGGAGGGCCACCACCCGCTCGACGTCCACGCCCGCGGCGTGAAGGGCGGCGCGCTCACCCTCGACGCCGGGCAGTCCTCCCAGTACCTGACGGCCCTGCTCATGCTGGGCCCGCTCACCGCGGAGGGCCTCGACATCACCGTCACCGACCTGGTCTCGGAGCCGTACGTCGAGATCACCCTCGCGATGATGCGGGCCTTCGGCGCCGACGTACGCCAGGACGGCCGTACGTACCGGGTCGCCCCCACCGGCTACCGGGCGAGGACGTACGGCATCGAGCCCGACGCCTCCACCGCCAGCTACTTCTTCGCCGCGGCCGCCCTCGAACCGGGCCGCTCCGTCACCGTCCCCGGCCTCGGCACCGGCGCCCTCCAGGGCGACCTGGCCTTCGTCGACGTCCTGCGCCGCATGGGCGCCGACGTCGAGGTCACCGACACCGGCACGACCGTCCGCTCCACCGGCACCCTGCGCGGACTCACCGTCAACATGCGGGACATCTCCGACACCATGCCGACCCTCGCCGCGCTCGCCCCCTTCGCCGACGGCCCCGTCCGCATCGAGGACGTCGCCAACACCCGGGTCAAGGAGTGCGACCGCCTCGACGCCTGCGCCGAGAACCTCCGCCGCCTCGGCATCACCGTCCACACCGGCCCCGACTGGATCGAGATCCACCCCGGCACCCCCACGGGACCCGTCGAGATCGCCACCCACGGCGACCACCGGATCGTCATGTCCTTCGCCGTCACCGCCCTGCGCACCCCCGGGATCACCTTCGACGACCCCGGCTGTGTGAAGAAGACGTTCCCCGACTTCCACCGGGTCTTCGACGCGTTTGTCCACACCCCGTGAAGTCCGCACAGCGTTTGGGGCAAGAATGGGGGGCATGAGCGACCGCCCCTCTCCTCTCGCCGATCCCCATATCGCCTTCGACGTGTCCGAAGGACGCCGGGACATCGTCGTCCTCGGCTCGACCGGGTCCATCGGCACGCAGGCCATCGACCTGGTGCTGCGCAACCCCGACCGTTTCCGGGTCACCGCCCTGGCCGCCTCCGGCGGCCGGGTCGGACTGCTCGCCGAGCAGGCGCACCGGTTGAAGGTCGCCGCGGTCGCGGTCGCCCGCGAGGAGGTGCTGCCCGAGCTGCGCGAGGCGCTGAAGGTGCTGTACGGCTCCGAGCCGCTGCCCGAGCTCCTGGCCGGGCCGGACGCGGCCACCCAGCTCGCCGCCTCCCCGTGCCACACCGTGCTCAACGGCATCACCGGCTCCATCGGCCTCGCGCCCACGCTCGCCGCGCTCGAAGCCGGCCGCACCCTCGCCCTCGCCAACAAGGAGTCGCTGATCGTCGGCGGCCCGCTGGTCAAGGCGCTCGCCAAGCCGGGTCAGATCATCCCGGTCGACTCCGAGCACGCGGCCCTCTTCCAGGCGCTCGCCGCCGGCACCCGCGCCGACGTCCGCAAGCTGGTCGTCACCGCCTCCGGCGGCCCCTTCCGCGGCCGTACGCGCGAGCAGCTGGCCCATGTCACCCGCGAGGACGCGCTGGCCCACCCGACCTGGGCCATGGGCCCGGTGATCACGGTGAACAGCGCCACCCTGGTGAACAAGGGCCTGGAGGTCATCGAGGCGCACCTGCTGTACGACATCCCCTTCGACCGCATCGAGGTCGTCGTGCACCCCCAGTCGTACGTGCACTCGATGGTGGAGTTCACGGACGGCTCGACGCTCGCCCAGGCGACCCCGCCCGACATGGGCGGCCCCATCGCCATCGGCATCGGCTGGCCCGAGCGCGTCCCGGACGCGGCGCCCGCCTTCGACTGGACCAAGGCCTCCACCTGGGAGTTCTTCCCGCTCGACACCGAGGCCTTCCCGTCGGTCGGCCTCGCCCGGCACGTCGGCACACTGGGCGGCACGGCCCCCGCCGTCTTCAACGCGGCGAACGAGGAGTGCGTCGAGGCGTTTCTCGCCGGTCGGCTGCCGTTCAACGGAATCATGGATACGGTCACAGCGGTCGTCGCGGAGCACGGTGTTCCCGGTACGGGAACCTCCCTCACCGTCCCGGACGTCCTCGAAGCGGAGACCTGGGCACGGGCCCGGGCCCGTGAACTCGCAGCGAAGGCAACGGCGGAGGCGCGCGCATGACCGAAGTGCTCTTGTACACGCTGGGCATCGTGCTGTTCGCCCTCGGCCTCCTCGTCTCCATCGCGTGGCACGAGCTGGGCCATCTCTCGACCGCCAAGCTCTTCGGCATCCGTGTGCCGCAGTACATGGTCGGCTTCGGCCCCACGATCTGGTCGAAGAAGCGGGGCGAGACCGAGTACGGCATCAAGGCCGTCCCGGCCGGCGGCTACATCCGCATGATCGGCATGTTCCCGCCGGGCGAGGACGGCAAGATCGAGGCCCGCTCCACCTCGCCCTGGCGCTCGATGATCGAGGACGCCCGGGAGGCCTCGTACGAGGAGCTCCAGCCGGGTGACGACTCGCGGCTCTTCTACACGCGCAAGCCGTGGAAGCGCGTGATCGTGATGTTCGCCGGACCGTTCATGAACCTGGTCCTGGCGGCGGCGCTCTTCTTCGGCTCGATGATGACGCTGGGCATCGAGGGCCAGACGACCAAGGTCGCCGGCGTCCAGAAGTGCGTCATCAAGCAGAGCGAGAAGCGCGAGACGTGCGTGGCGGGGGACCCCGTCTCCCCGGCCTTCCAGGCCGGCCTGAAGGAGGGCGACAAGATCGTCGCCTTCAACGGCGCGCCGGTGGCGGACTGGGACACGCTCTCGGACCGCATCCGCGACACCATCGGGGCGGCGACGATCACCGTCGAGCGGGGCGGCCAGCGCGTCGACCTGCACCCGACGCTCGTCTCCAACAAGGTGCCGATGAAGGACGAGGACGGCCAGGTCGTCCAGCCGCTCCAGTACATCGACGCCGGTTATCTCGGCTTCGCCTCGAAGACCGAGGTCGGCGCACTCACGTTCGGCGAGACCACCGAACGGATGTCCGACCTCCTGGAGAACGGCGTCCACTCGGTCGTCGCCCTTCCCGGCAAGATCCCCGGTCTCTGGGACGCCACCTTCGGCGACGGGGAGCGCGCCTCGGACTCCCCGGTCGGTGTCGTCGGCGCCGCCCGGCTCACCGGCGAGCTCATGACCGTCGACGCTCCGCCGGAGCGGATCCTCGTGATGTTCATGAACCTCCTGGTGTTCTTCAACGTCTCGTTGTTCCTGTTCAACATGCTCCCGCTGCTGCCGCTCGACGGCGGACACATCGCGGGCGCCCTGTGGGAGTCCGTCCGCCGGCACACGGCCCGGATCTTCAAGCGCCCCGACCCGGGCCCGTTCGACGTGGCCAAGCTGATGCCCGCCGCGTACGTGGTGGCCGGTGTCTTCGTCTGCTTCACGCTGCTCGTCCTCGCCGCCGACATCGTCAACCCGGTACGACTGACATAGCCGCGGACGGAGCTCCGCAGGCAGCTCCGCGAGCAGCTCCCCCGGGGGGCTCGGACCCGCTGGTGTCCGGCCCCCCACCCCAAGGGCGGTAACCTCGGAGACCTGAGACCGCCGACGCACAACCTTGAGGTTGCACAGAAGATGACCGCGATTGCTCTCGGTATCCCGACCGTCCCGACCCGGCTCGCCGAGCGGCGCAAGAGCCGGCAGATCCAGGTCGGCAGCGTGGCCGTCGGCGGTGACGCCCCCGTCTCCGTGCAGTCGATGACGACGACCCGCACGTCCGACATCGGCGCCACGCTCCAGCAGATCGCCGAGCTGACCGCCTCCGGCTGCCAGATCGTGCGCGTGGCCTGCCCCACGCAGGACGACGCGGACGCGCTCGCCACGATCGCCCGGAAGTCGTCGATCCCGGTCATCGCCGACATCCACTTCCAGCCGAAGTACGTGTTCGCCGCGATCGACGCGGGCTGTGCGGCCGTCCGCGTCAACCCGGGCAACATCAAGCAGTTCGACGACAAGGTCAAGGAGATCGCGAAGGCGGCCGGCGACGCCGGCACCCCGATCCGCATCGGCGTCAACGCCGGTTCGCTCGACGCGCGGCTCCTGAAGAAGTACGGCAAGGCCACTCCCGAGGCGCTCGTCGAGTCCGCCCTCTGGGAGGCGTCCCTCTTCGAGGAGCACGGCTTCCGCGACATCAAGATCTCGGTCAAGCACAACGACCCGGTCGTGATGGTCGAGGCCTACCGCCAGCTCGCCGCCCAGTCCGACTACCCGCTGCACCTCGGCGTCACCGAGGCGGGCCCGGCGTTCCAGGGCACGATCAAGTCGGCGGTCGCCTTCGGCGCCCTGCTCTCCCAGGGCATCGGCGACACGATCCGCGTCTCGCTCTCCGCGCCGCCGGTCGAGGAGATCAAGGTCGGCATCCAGATCCTGGAGTCGCTGAACCTGCGCCAGCGCCGCCTGGAGATCGTCTCCTGCCCGTCCTGCGGCCGCGCCCAGGTCGACGTCTACAAGCTCGCCGAGGAGGTCACCGCCGGCCTCGACGGCATGACCGTCCCGCTGCGCGTCGCCGTCATGGGCTGCGTCGTCAACGGCCCGGGCGAGGCCCGCGAGGCCGACCTCGGCGTCGCCTCCGGCAACGGCAAGGGCCAGATCTTCGTGAAGGGCGAGGTCATCAAGACCGTCCCCGAGTCGAAGATCGTCGAGACCCTCATCGAAGAGGCCCTCAAGATCGCCGAGCAGATGGAGAAGGACGGCGTCGCCAGCGGCGAGCCGACCGTCGCCATCGCGGGCTAGCACGCGGAACCATCCACGAAACCCCTCCGCCCCACCGGGCGGAGGGGTTTCGCGCGTCCGGGAGCCCGTCACCCCCGGGCCGGCGAGTGAGCCGAAGGGGCGCGCCGGGCTCACGGCCCCGAGCGCGCGGAGCCCCCGACGAAGGAGGGGGCGAGCACGGTCGGGGCCGTGAGCCCGGCTGAAGCGCCCTGGAGGCGAACCGAGCCCAAAGAATCGGTGCAGGGGTAAAGTGCGGAGACCAGCAGATCCGTACCGTGAGGCCCCCTCGTGTTGACAGAGACCACCACCCGGGTCCTCGAACCCGCCGATCTCGGTGCCGCCCTGGCCGTCCTGGAGAGCGCCCCCGTCGAGAACGCGTTCGTGACCGCCCGCGTCCAGGTCGCCGGGCTCGATCCCTGGCGGCTCGGCGGCGAGATGTGGGGCTGGTACCACGAGGGCCGACTCCGCTCGCTCTGCTACTCCGGCGCCAATCTCGTCCCCCTCTGCGCCACCCCCGAGGCCGTCCGCGCCTTCGCCGACCGGGCCCGCAGGATCGGCCGCCGCTGCTCGTCCATCGTCGGCCCCGTCGAGCCCACCGCCGAGCTGTGGCGGCTCCTGGAGCCCAGCTGGGGCCCGGCGCGGGACGTCCGTGCCCGTCAGCCCGTGATGGTCACCGAGGAGCCGTCCGTCACGGTCGCCCCCGATCCGCTGGTCCGCCGCGTCCGCAAGAACGAGATGGACGCGATCATGCCCGCCTGCGTGGCGATGTTCACCGAGGAGGTCGGCGTCTCGCCGCTCGCCAACGACGGGGGACTGCTCTACCAGGCCCGGGTCGCCGAGCTCGTCGGCGCGGGCCGCTCCTTCGCCCGCATCGAGGACGGCAAGGTCGTCTTCAAGGCCGAGATCGGCGCCGCGACCCGCCTGGCCTGCCAGATCCAGGGCGTCTGGGTCGCCCCCGAGCACCGCGGCAAGGGCCTGTCGGAGACGGGCATGGCCGCCGTCCTCCAGTACGCCCTCGCCGACGTCGCACCCGTGGTCAGCCTGTACGTCAACGACTACAACACCCCCGCCAGGGCCTCGTACCGCCGCGTCGGCTTCCGGGAGACCGGCGCCTTCATGAGCGTGCTGTTCTGAGCCCCCGGCCGCTTGTAAGGTGCGCCGCATGGATGACGCACAGGTCGTGATCGGACCGGTCAATCTCGCCGCCCGGGTGGACGAGGCCCTCGCCGTGCAGGCGGTCGCCTTCGGCCTGGACCAGGACGAGGTCGCCGTACGCCGCCACATCGTGCTGCGCCACCTCATGAGCCCCGGCGCCCGCGCCTACGGGGCCGTGACACCGGACGGCCGGCTCGTCGGCTTCGTGTACGGCATGCCCAACGACCGTACGCACTGGTGGTCCACCGTCGTGGAGCCGTACCTGCGCGCCACGGGCTCCGCCGACTGGCTCGACGGCTCGTTCGTCATCACCGAGCTCCACGTCCACCCCCACTTCCAGGGCCGCGGCGTGGGCCGCGAACTGATCACCACGATCACCGACACGGCCGCCGAGCCGCGCTCGATCCTCTCCGCGATCGACACCGACTCCCCGGCGCGCGGGCTCTACCGCGCCCTCGGGTACGACGACCTCGCCCGCCAGGTGCGCTTCCCGAGCGCCGCCCGCCCCTACGCGGTGATGGGCGCACCGCTCCCCCTCCTGCGACGGAACTGATTTCTCCGAGGCGGGGCGGCCCGGCTAACCTCGGGCCATCATCCTTACCCCGGCAGGAGTACGAGAACCATGGCCAACGCACCGGTCCAGCGCATGTCGAAGTTGATGGCGAAGACGCTGCGCGACGACCCGGCGGACGCCGAGGTCCTCAGCCACAAGCTCCTCGTCCGCGCCGGCTACGTGCGCCGCACCGCCGCCGGCATCTGGAGCTGGCTGCCCCTCGGCAAGAAGGTCCTCGCCAACGTCGAGCGCATCGTCCGCGAGGAGATGGACGCCATCGGCGCGCAGGAGGTCACGCTGCCGGCCCTGCTGCCCCGCGAGCCCTACGAGGCGACGGGCCGCTGGGACGAGTACGGCGCCGAGCTCTTCCGCCTCCAGGACCGCAAGGGCGGCGACTACCTCCTCGGACCGACGCACGAGGAGATCTTCACCCTGCTGGTGAAGGACCAGTGCTCGTCCTACAAGGACCTGCCGGTCATCCTGTACCAGATCCAGACCAAGTTCCGCGACGAGGCCCGTCCCCGTGCCGGCATCCTGCGCGGCCGCGAGTTCCTCATGAAGGACTCGTACTCCTTCGACACGGAGGACGAGGGCCTGGCCCAGTCCTACGCCCTGCACCGCCAGGCCTACCAGCGGGTGTTCGAGCGCCTCGGCCTCGACTACCGCATCGTCGCCGCCACCGCCGGCGCGATGGGCGGCTCGAAGTCCGAGGAGTTCCTCGCCCCGGCCGAGGCCGGCGAGGACACCTTCGCCGACTGCCCGAACTGCGACTTCGCGGCGAACACCGAGGCGATCTCGTACGAGCTCAAGCCGGTCGACGGCTCGGCCGTCGCGGCCGCCGAGGAGATCCCCACCCCGGACACCCCGACGATCGAGACCCTGGCCGCCTCCCTCGGCGTCCCGGCCTCCGCCACGCTGAAGAACCTCCTGGTGAAGGTCGACGGCGAGATCGTCGCCGTGGGCGTCCCCGGCGACCGCGAGGTCGACCTGGGCAAGGTCGAGGAGCACTTCGCGCCCGCGACCGTCGAGATGGTCACCGAGGCCGACTTCGCCGAGCGCGCGGACCTCGTGCGCGGCTACGTCGGCCCGCAGGGCCTGGAGAAGGTGACGTACATCGCCGACCCGCGCGTCGCGCCGGGCACGGCGTGGATCACCGGCGCCAACAAGGCCGGGACGCACGCGAAGAACGTCGTCGCGGGCCGTGACTTCGAGGTCGACGAGTACGTCGACGTCGTCGTCGTGCTGGAGGGCGACCCGTGCCCCAAGTGCGGCACCGGCCTGAAGCTGGACCGCGCCATCGAGATCGGCCACATCTTCCAGCTGGGCCGCAAGTACGCCGACGCCCTCAAGCTCGACGTCCTCGGCCAGCACGGCAAGCCGGTCCGCGTGACCATGGGCTCGTACGGCATCGGCGTCTCGCGCGCCGTGGCCGCGCTCGCCGAGCAGACCGCCGACGAGAAGGGCCTGTGCTGGTCCGCCGAGGTCGCCCCGGCCGACGTCCACGTCGTCGCCGCCGGCAAGGCCCTCCAGACCGAGCTGGCCCTGGAGGTCTCCGACAAGCTGGCCGCCGCCGGGCTGCGCGTCCTGGTCGACGACCGCGCGGGCGTCTCCCCGGGCGTCAAGTTCACCGACGCGGAGCTCATCGGCGTCCCGAAGATCCTGGTCGCGGGCCGCCGCTCCGGCGAGGGCGTCGTCGAGCTGAAGGACCGCCGCACGGGCGAGCGCGAGGAGCTCACGGTCGACGAGGCGATCGCCCGCCTCACCGCGTAGGACCCACGACGGAGCGGGGGGCGGAGCCTGGTCGGCCCCGCCCCCCGCTTCGCGTCGCCCGGGCTCAGACCGGGGTGTCGTCCGTCTTCGGAGACGGCTCCACCGACGCGCCGGTCAGATCCTCGACCGCCTCCGCCGCGTCCACCAGCCCCTTCAGGAACGCCTCGCCGAGCGGCAGCACGGGCTCCGCGTCCACCGGCTCCGCGTCCGCACCCGCGGCCACCGGCTCGGCGTCCGCCACCGGCTCCGGACCCGTGGCCGCCACCGGCTCCGTACCCGCGGTCACCGGCGGGGGAGCCGCCACCGCCCCGGCCGCCGGAGGCGCCGGCGCGGCGCGCTCCAGGAACCTCAGCAGTTCCACCGGGATCGGCAGCACCAGCGTCGAGTTCTTCTCCGCCGACACCGCCATCACCGTCTGCAGCAGCCTCAGCTGGAGCGCCGCCGGCTGCGCGGACATCACTCCCGCCGCCTCCGCCAGCTTCTTCGAGGCCTGGAGCTCCGCGTCCGCGTTGATCACCCGCGCCCGCCGCTCCCGGTCCGCCTCCGCCTGCCGCGCCATCGAGCGCTTCATCGTCTCCGGCAGAGACACGTCCTTGATCTCGACCCGGTCGATGGCGACGCCCCAGCCCATCGCCGGGCTGTCGAGCATCAGCTCAAGGCCCTGGTTGAGCTTCTCCCGGTTCGACAGCAGGTCGTCCAGATCGCTCTTGCCGATGATCGACCGCAGCGACGTCTGCGACATCTGCGAGACCGCGAACCGGTAGTCCTCCACCGCCACCAGCGCGTCCGCCGCGTCGACCACCTTGAAGTACACGACCGCGTCCACCCGCACCGTGACGTTGTCCCGGGTGATGCCCTCCTGCGCTGGCACCGGCATCGTGACGATCTGCATGTTGACCTTGTGGAGGCGCTCGGCGATCGGCAGGATCATCGTGAATCCGGGCGAGCGCACCTCGTCGCGCAGCCGGCCGAAGCGGAACACGACTCCGCGCTCGTACTGTTTCACCACCCGGGCCGCCGCGCCCGCGTACACCGCGACCGCCGCACACGCCCCGGCCGCCGCCACCAACAGCTCTTGGATCATCACGGCCCCCTGGAATCGAGCCGAACGCTACAAAAAGGGTATTCCCCTACAGCCAGCTCGCGAACTCCAGAAGCAGCTCGGCGTCCTGCCGCCGCCCCGCCGTGAGCGCCCGCGTCCCCGACTCGACCGCGCGGAACAGGGTCCAGCCGCGCAGCCGCTCCCGGTCCATGTCCAGGGAGTCCGCCAGCTTGTTCACCCGCCGCCGGGCCGTCGAGGCGCCCGCCGACGCGCCCACCAGGTCCTCCACCCGGTCGCGGACGAGCCGGGCCAGGTCGTACGCGCGCTCGCCGACGAGCGGCTCGGGCCCGACGGCCAGCCAGGGCGCCCGGTCGCCGGCCAGCACCTTGCCCTGGCGGAAGCAGCCGTGCAGCAGCAGCGCCTCCTCCGGGGCGGCCACCAGCTCCTCGCGCGCGGCGAGCGCCGCCGCCGTCAGCTCACCGGTCGCCGGGTCCGCCCGGTACGGCTCCATCGCCGCGGCCTGCCGCCCGGTCCGCTCGGCCACCGACTCGAAGCCGTGCCCGGCCGGCGGCTCCACCCACAGCTTCCGTACGGCCCCCGCCGCCTCCAGGAGCGCCTTGGCCTCCGGCAGGGAGCGCAGCGACACCTCGGGGTGCAGCCGTTCGAGGACGAGTCCGCCGTCGGCGGTCTCGTCGAGCAGCCGGACGGCGCCCCAGCCGTTCCAGTGCGCCAGCGCGTCCCGCTCCAGGTCGGGGCGGGCGAGCGGCGGCGCGATCTTGAGGGCGGCGGGGGAGTCGTCGGAGCGCCGTACGAGGAGGACCAGACTGCTCCGCCCACCGGGGGCCATCACCCGCTCGGCGCCGAGCGACGCCCGGTCGAGCGTGGTCCGCGCGTGCTCCGGCAGCGGACCGAGCCACTCGGTCGCCGCGGTGTCCCCGTACGTCTCGCCGAGCGCCCGTACGAGTCGCTCCGGCGGTTCGAAAGCCATGCGTGCGTTGTCCTTCTGACGTTCGGTGGGCCCCCGGTCGGGGATGGACTCACACCCGCTCGGCGAGCCCAGGAAAGGTTACGTCGCTGCCGCGCCAGCGGACCGCGCGTACCGCCGCCTCCCGCAGCGCGGCGGCCGCGTCGCGCCGCAGCGGGCCCTCGGAGGCCCTGACGAGGTCGGAGTAGACCCCGGCCACCCGGTCCTCCAGGACGGCCGCGAGGCGCACGGCGCCCGCCGCGTCGGCGACCCGGAACGGCAGCTCGTAGGCGGCCGCCGCGACCACCGGCGCGCCGCCGAGATCTCGCACGGTGCGGCGCAGGGCGTCCCGGCGGGCCCGGTGGGCCTCGTACGCGGCGGTGGCCTCCGCCTTGCGCTCCGTACCGATCCGGCCGCCGACGACCCCGTACCCGTAGACCGCCGCGTGTTCGGCGGCCAGGGCCGCCTGGGCGGCGTCGAGGGCGCTCATGCCGGTGCTCCTTCGGTCAGCAGGTAGGCGTGCGCGGCGCCCGCCGCCGCGACGGAGGCGAGCAGTCGCGCGTACTCGGGCGGGGCCGTGAGCAGGGCGTTCGTGTGCTGCTCGGAGGCCTTGCGCTCGGCCGCCGCGAGCTCCTTGAGCGCCGCGCGGGGGTCGGCCGCGACAGGTACAGCCGATACAGAAGCCGACGCGGACGCAGATGCCGATACAGAAGCCGGTGCCGATGCCGATGCCGGTGCCGATACAGATACAGACGCCGACGCCGACGGCGGTGTCGACGGGGCGGCCGTCGCGGGCTTCGCCGTCGTACCGTCCTCGCCCAGGGCCTTCGCGTGCGCCGCCACCGAGCGCCGCAGCGGCGTCAGCCGGGGCGCGAGGGCGGGATGCGCCGCGAGCGCCGCGTCGTAACGTTCCAGCAGGTCCCGCGCGGCGGTCACCGAGCGGAGTCGCAGCGCAGCCTCGGCGCGCGCCACCCGTTCGGCCTCCAGCTCGGCGGCGCTCGGCTTCCGCGGAGCCTCGCCGCCGCCGGAGGAGGTGCAGCCCACGAGAGCCGTCGCTCCCGCCGCCGCGCCCGCCCGGAGGAGTGCGCGCCTGCCCGTCGTCGTCACGCTCTCTCCCTCGTCCGTCGTCCGTCGTCGAAGATCGTCGAGATCACCGCAGGCGAGCGTACCCGCGGGCCCCGGGGCGGTGGACGGCAACACCCTCCGGGACCGGATACCCTTTGGTCTGACACGCGACGACACGCGACGAAACCACAACAGCACACGCGGCCGAGGAGTCACCCGGATGAGCACCACCCAGAGCGACAGGCTGCGCGGACTCCTTGAGCCGCTCGTCCACGCGAAGGACCTGGATCTGGAAGAGATCGAGGTGTCCCGGGCCGGCCGTCGTGGACTGGTGCGCGTGGTCGTCGATTCGGAAGAGGGCGTGGAGCTGGACGTCTGCGCCGAGCTGAGCCGTGAGATCTCCGAGAAGCTCGACGAGACCGACGTGATGGGCGAGGGCGAGTACGTCCTCGAAGTCAGCTCCCCCGGCGCCGACCGCCCCCTGACCGAGCACCGCCACTACGTGCGGGCGACCGGTCGGCTGGCCAAGCTCCAGCTCGTCGAGGGCGACGAACTCGTCGCCCGGATCCTCGCCGTGGACGAGGACGGCCTCGACCTCGAAGTGCCGGGTGTGAAGGGGCGCAAGCCCACCGCCCGCCGGGTCGAGTTCGCCGAGATCGCCAAGGCGCGTGTCGAGATCGAGTTCAACCGCAAGGACAAGAAGGAAGAGGAGGCGTAGCCGTGGACATCGACGTGAAGCTGCTCAAGGGCTTGGCGAATGAGAAGGAGATCTCCTTCGACCTGCTGGTCGAGGCGATCGAGTCGGCCCTCCTCATCGCGTACCACCGCACCCCCGACGCCCGCCGCCACGCGCGTGTGGAGCTGAACCGGCAGACCGGTCACGTGACGGTGTGGGCGAAGGAGGACCCCTCCGAGCTGGAGGAGGGCCAGGAGCCCAAGGACTTCGACGACACCCCGTCGGACTTCGGCCGGATCGCGGCGAGCACCGCCCGCCAGGTGATCCAGCAGCGACTGCGGGACGCCGAGAACGACGTGACGTTCGGCGAGTACGCGCGCCGCGAGGGCGACGTCGTCGCCGGTGTGGTGCAGCAGGGCAAGGACCCGAAGAACGTCCTCGTCCGTCTCGACGACAAGCTGGAGGCCATCCTCCCGGTGCAGGAGCAGGTGCCCGGCGAGGACTACGCGCACGGTCTGCGACTGCGCACGTACGTCGTCCGGGTGGCTCGTGGTGTCCGCGGTCCGTCCGTCACCCTCTCGCGCACGCACCCCAACCTGGTGAAGAAGCTCTTCGCGCTGGAGGTGCCGGAGATCGCCGACGGTTCCGTCGAGATCTCGGCCATCGCCCGTGAGGCGGGTCACCGCACCAAGATCGCCGTGCGGTCCACCCGTTCGGGCCTCAACGCCAAGGGCGCCTGCATCGGCCCGATGGGCAGCCGCGTCCGCAACGTGATGGCGGAGCTGCTCGGCGAGAAGATCGACATCGTCGACTGGTCGGACGACCCGGCCGACATGGTGGCGAACGCGCTCTCCCCGGCGCGGGTCTCCAGGGTCGAGATCGTCGACCTGGCCGCCCGGTCCGCGCGCGTGACGGTGCCCGACTACCAGCTGTCGCTGGCGATCGGCAAGGAGGGCCAGAACGCCCGCCTCGCCGCGCGCCTCACCGGCTGGCGGATCGACATCCGTCCGGACACGGAGCCGACCGGTCCGCAGGACTGAGACCGTTTTTGGCCAACAGCTGTTCGATTCTTGCCCCGAACGGGTGAGGTCGGTACGGGGAGGTAGACTTAATCGTGTCTGGCCGGACGCAAGCCCGCGTATGCCCTGAACGAACCTGTGTGGGATGTCGGGAGCGAGCGGCCAAGAGCGATCTACTGCGGATCGTGGTGAATAAGGACGAGTGTGTTCCGGATCATCGCGGTACGCTGCCCGGCCGGGGTGCGTACCTGCACCCCGCCGTGGTCTGTCTCGACCTGGCGGTCCGCCGCCGAGCGTTCCCGAGGGCCTTCAAGGTCCAGGGCCCGCTCGAAACCGCGGAACTCCGTCACCACGTCGAGCGGTCGGCACCGCAGTGAAGAAGTACGGCACGGATCACCGTGCGGTCAGGTACCTCGCGAGTTGGAAGTAGGTCGAGATTGCGATGAGCACTCGATGAGTACGCGATGAGTACGCCCATGAAGTAGCGACGGTCCGGCGGTAACCGGACCTAAAAGGAGCGATGTGGCTAAGGTCCGGGTATACGAACTCGCCAAGGAGTTCGGCGTAGAGAGCAAGGTCGTCATGGCCAAGCTCCAAGAACTCGGTGAATTCGTCCGTTCGGCGTCCTCGACTATCGAGGCGCCGGTCGTGCGCAAGTTGACTGACGCTTTGCAGGGTCCCGGCGGCAACGCCGGCAAGACCGCTGCCAAGCCCGGCGCGCCCCGCAAGGCAGCGCCCTCCCCCGCCGCGCCCAAGCCGGCGCCGGCATCCCCCGCGCCGTCCCCGGCGCAGGCTGTACGTCCCTCGGCCCCGAAGCCTGGAGCGCCCGCCCCGGCGGCGCCCAAGCCCGTGGTCGCGGAGAAGCCCGCCGCGGCGCCCACCTCGGGCTCGCGGCCCACCCCGGGTCCGAAGCCCCCGGCCCCGCAGAAGCCTGCGCCGGCCTCCCCGGCTCCGACGACTCCGGAGTTCACCGCGCCTCCGTCGGCTCCGGCCGCCGGTCAGCAGCGTCCCGCCGGCGCGACCCCGGGCCCGCGCCCGGCCGCCCGCCCCGCCCAGCAGGCCCCGCGCCCGCAGGGTCAGGGTCAGGGTGCCTCGCGTCCGCAGGGCCAGGGCGCCCCGCGTCCGGGCGGTGCCCGTCCGGCCGGCCCGCGTCCGGGCAACAACCCGTTCACCTCGGGTGGCTCCACCGGCATGGCGCGCCCGCAGGCGCCCCGCCCCGGTGGCGGCGCCCCGCGTCCGCAGGGCGGCCCCGGCGCCGCTCCGGGCGCTCCGCGTCCGCAGGGTGGCCCCGGTGGCGCCCCGCGTCCGCAGGGTCAGGGCGGCGCGCGTCCCACCCCCGGTGGCATGCCCCGCCCGCAGGCTCCCCGTCCGGGCGGCGCGCCCGGCGGTAACCGTCCGAACCCGGGCATGATGCCGCAGCGTCCCGCTGCCGGCCCGCGCCCCGGTCCTGGCGGTCGTGGTCCCGGTGGCCCCGGCGGCCGTCCGAGCGGTCCCGGCGGTGGCGGCGGCGGTCGTCCCGGCTTCGCCGGTCGTCCGGCCGGTCCCGGCGGCGGCGGTGGCGGCTTCGCCGGCCGTCCCGGTGGTCCCGGTGGTGGCGGCGGCGGTCGTCCGGGTGGTCCCGGTGGTGGCGGCGGCTTCGGCGGTCGTCCCGGCGGCTTCGCCGGTCGTCCCGGTGGCCCGGGTGGCCGTGGTGGCACGCAGGGCGCCTTCGGTCGCCCCGGCGGTCCCGCGCGTCGTGGTCGCAAGTCGAAGCGTCAGAGGCGCCAGGAGTACGAGGCCATGCAGGCCCCGTCCGTGGGCGGCGTGATGCTTCCCCGCGGTGGCGGCGAGGTCATTCGCCTGTCGCGCGGTGCGTCCCTCACCGACTTCGCCGAGAAGATCGGCGCCAACCCGGCGTCGCTCGTCGCGGTGATGATGAACCTCGGCGAGATGGTCACGGCGACGCAGTCCGTCTCCGACGACACGCTGACGATGCTCGGCGAGGAGATGAACTACACCGTTCAGATCGTCTCGCCGGAGGAAGAGGACCGCGAGCTCCTCGAGTCCTTCGACATCGAGTTCGGCGAGGACGAGGGCGGCGAAGAGGCTCTGGTCTCCCGTCCGCCGGTCGTCACCGTCATGGGTCACGTCGACCACGGTAAGACCCGACTTCTCGACGCGATCCGCAAGACGAACGTCGTCGCGGGCGAGGCCGGTGGCATCACCCAGCACATCGGTGCCTACCAGGTCGGTACCGAGGTCAACGGCGAAGAGCGTCGCATCACCTTCATCGACACCCCGGGTCACGAGGCGTTCACCGCCATGCGTGCCCGTGGTGCGAAGTCGACCGACATCGCGATCCTCGTGGTCGCGGCCAACGACGGCGTCATGCCGCAGACGATCGAGGCGCTCAACCACGCCAAGGCCGCCGGCGTCCCGATCGTCGTCGCGGTCAACAAGATCGACGTCGAGGGTGCCGACCCGACCAAGGTCCGCGGTCAGCTGACCGAGTTCGGTCTGGTGGCCGAGGAGTACGGCGGCGACACGATGTTCGTCGACATCTCCGCCAAGCAGGGTCTGCACATCGACTCCCTGCTGGAGGCCGTCGTCCTCACCGCCGACGCCTCGCTCGACCTCCGGGCCAACCCGGACCAGGACGCGCAGGGTATTGCGATCGAGTCCCACCTCGACCGTGGTCGTGGTGCCGTCTCCACCGTCCTCGTCCAGCGCGGAACGCTGCGCATCGGCGACACAGTGGTGGTCGGCGACGCGTACGGCCGCGTCCGGGCGATGCTCGACGACAAGGGCAACAACGTCGAGGAGGCGACCCCGTCGACTCCCGTCCTGGTGCTCGGTCTCACCAACGTGCCGGGTGCCGGCGACAACCTCCTGGTGGTCGACGAGGACCGTACGGCGCGTCAGATCGCCGAGAAGCGCGCTGCGCGTGAGCGCAACGCCGCCTTCGCCAAGCGCGTCCGCCGGGTGTCCCTCGAGGACCTCGACAAGGTGCTCAAGGCCGGTCTCGTCCAGGAACTCAACCTCATCATCAAGGGCGACGCGTCCGGTGCGGTCGAGGCCCTCGAAGCCTCGCTGCTCCAGCTCGACGTCGGCGAAGAGGTCGACATCCGTGTCCTGCACCGCGGTGTGGGTGCGGTCACCGAGTCGGACATCGACCTGGCCATGGGCTCCGACGCCATCGTCATCGGCTACAACGTCCGTGCGGCCGGCCGTGCCGCGCAGATGGCGGAGCGCGAAGGCGTCGACGTCCGGTACTACTCGGTGATCTACCAGGCCATCGAGGAGATCGAGGC
Organism: Streptomyces sp. NPDC042346; assembly: GCF_055581845.1. NCBI lineage: Bacteria > Bacillati > Actinomycetota > Actinomycetes > Kitasatosporales > Streptomycetaceae > Streptomyces > Streptomyces sp. NPDC042346. Next base: position 1,803,105 of record NZ_JBVJEH010000001.1, read on the forward strand.
GGCCCTGAAGGGTCTCCTCAAGCCGGAGTACGAAGAGGTCGAGCTCGGTACGGCGGAGATCCGCGAGGTCTTCCGCTCGTCCAAGCTGGGCAACATCGCCGGTGTTCTCATCCGCTCCGGCGAGGTCAAGCGCAACACCAAGGCGCGCCTCGTCCGCGACGGCAAGGTCATCGCCGAGGACCTCACGATCCACGGTCTGCGCCGCTTCAAGGACGACGTCACCGAGATCCGCGAAGGCTTCGAGGGTGGTATCAACCTCGGAAACTTCAACGACATCAAGATCGACGACGTCATCGCGACGTACGAGATGCGCGAGAAGCCCCGCGCCTGATCGCGTCCGATCGCAGCAGTGAGCCGGGGCCGGTCGGTGGAAGTAATTCCGTCGATCGGCTCCGGCCGTTGCGTGTACGGTTCTGGTGACCCTGCCGAGCGACGGCCCGGCAGGCCACCGAACCCGAACCGGCGGGACATCCGGCACCGCATGTACGTGGGGACTCTGTCCTTCGATCTGCTCCTCGGTGACGTTCACTCGCTGAAGGAGAAACGCTCCGTGGTCCGCCCCATCGTCGCCGAGCTCCAGCGAAAGTTCTCTGTGAGCGCGGCCGAGGTCGGCGACCAGGACCTCCACCGCAGAGCCCTGCTGGGCGTCGCGCTGGTGTCCGGGGACCCGGGGTTCGTATCGGACGTGCTCGACCGCTGTGAGCGGCTCGTCGCCGCGCGTCCCGAGGTGGAGCTGCTGTCGGTGCGCCGCAGGCTCCACACTGATGAAGACTGATTGAGCAAGGCAAAGAAGGAGAAGGACCAGTGGCCGACAACGCGCGGGCGAAGAAGCTGGCAGACCTCATTCGGGAGGTGGTCGCCGAGAAGCTGCAGCGTGGCGTCAAGGACCCCCGCCTGGGTACGCACGTGACCATCACCGACACCCGCGTCACCGGTGACCTGCGGGAGGCCACGGTCTTCTACACGGTCTACGGCGACGACGAGGAGCGGGCGAGCGCCGCGGCCGGCCTGGAGAGCGCCAAGGGCGTCCTCCGTTCGGCCGTGGGCCGTGCGGCGGGGACCAAGTTCACCCCGACCCTGACGTTCATCGCCGACGCCCTCCCGGAGAACGCCAAGACGATCGAGGACCTCCTCGACAAGGCGCGGGCCTCGGACGCGCAGGTGCGGGAGGCGTCCTCGGGCGCCGCCTTCGCCGGCGAGGCCGACCCCTACAAGAAGCCGGGCGAGGACGAAGCCGCCGAATGAGCAACGCAGCAAAGACGCCCGACGGCCTTGTCATCGTCGACAAGCCGTCGGGCTTCACTTCGCATGACGTCGTGGCCAAGATGCGCGGGATCGCCAAGACCCGCCGCGTGGGCCACGCGGGCACGCTCGACCCCATGGCCACGGGCGTCCTCGTCCTCGGCGTGGAGCGGGCGACCAAGCTTCTCGGTCACCTCGCGCTGACCGAGAAGGAGTACCTGGGCACCATCCGCCTGGGTCAGACCACGATCACCGATGACGCCGAGGGCGAGATCACGGCGTCGGTCGACGCTTCGAAGGTCACCCGGGAGCAGATCGACGCGGGCGTGGCCGAGCTGACCGGCGCCATCATGCAGGTGCCGTCGAAGGTCTCCGCGATCAAGATCGACGGCAAGCGGTCGTACGCGCGCGTGCGCGGCGGCGAGGAGTTCGAGATCCCGGCCCGCCCGGTCACCGTCTCCTCCTTCCAGGTGTACGACGTCCGCGAGGCGGAGGCCGAGGACGGCACGGCCGTCGTCGACCTCGTCGTCTCCGTCGTCGTCTCCTCCGGTACGTACGTCCGGGCCCTGGCCCGGGACCTCGGTGCCGGGCTCGGTGTGGGCGGTCATCTGACCGCGCTGCGCCGCACCCGCGTCGGCCCGTACAAGCTGGACGCGGCCAGGACCCTGGAACAGCTCCAGGAGGAGCTCACGGTCATGCCGGTCGCCGAGGCGGCCGAGGCCGCGTTCCCGCGCTGGGACGTCGACGAGAAGCGGGCCAAGCTGCTCCTGAACGGCGTCCGGCTGGAGATGCCGTCCTACCCGGCGGGTCCGGTCGCGGTCTTCGGACCCGAGGGGACGCTGCTCGCGCTGGTCGAGGACCAGCGGGGGAAGGCCAAGAGCCTCGCCGTCTTCGGCTGAGGCGGCCGAGGCGAGCGAAGCTCACCGCTGCGGGGCGGGCACGTGCTACGTGCCCGCCCCGCAGTGCTTTGCCTGAGATTCACCCCATCGGGGAGGCGCTCGGAGTGAAGCGGGGGAGCGCCGGGGGGCGCGTTTCCCGACTCGCTTCTCCGGGTGATCACCGGCGACCTACCGTCGACACCATGGGACGCGGGGACCTGGCGACGCTGGTGGAAATCTGTGATCCGGCAGGCCGGCCGCGCGGTACCGGATTCCTCGCCGACCATCACGGCACCGTCGTCACCAGTCATGAGGCAGTCGACGGGCTCGCGCGCATCGTCCTGCACGCCCCCGGCGACCTGAGCTGGCTCGCCGAGGCCGAGGCCGTCACCGCCCTGCCGGAGAGCGGCCTCGCGCTCGTACGGACCGAAGGGCTCGGCGTCCGCCCCGTCGCGCTCGCCACCCGCCCCGAGATCGAACCCGGTACGTACGTACGGATCGCCGCCCACGGCTGGCGCGAGGCGCGGGTCCTCGGCCCCGCCGCCGTCACGTACACCGCATCCGACCGCTTCCACGTCCTCGCGGACGCCCTCGAACTCGCCATCGGCACCGAGGGCGCCGAGGCGCTCCGCATCGGCGGCCGGGCGGCGGGCGGCCCCGTCCTCGACACCGCCACCGGCACGGTCGTCGCCGTCCTCGGCACCGCCCTGCACGGCGAGCGCCCCGCCGCCGGATACGCGGTGCCGCTGCGGCCCGACGGCCCGCTCGCCGCCCTCCTGCGGCGCAACGCCGCCACCGTCCCCGCCTACGGGCCCGACCTCAACCTCGCCGGAATCCTGGAGCTCACCGCCACCTCGACCGGACCCGTCAGGGAACCCGACCCCTGGCCCGAGCCCGTCGAACGCCCCGAGTGCGTCCGGGAGTTCGCACGCTTCGAGGCCGGGGAGTCGCTCGTCCTCGCCGTCGTCGGCGCCCCCGGCACCGGCCGCACCACCGCCCTCGCCGCACTCTGCGCCCGCCGCGCCCGGGGCGTCGCCCCCGCCCCCACGGTCCGGCTGCGCGGCGCCGACCTGCGCGCCGAGGACCACTCCCTCGCCGACGCCGTCGGCCGCGCCCTGCGCCAGGCGGGCCGGATCGTCGCCGCCTCCGGGGCGCTCGGCGACACCGCGACCGCCACCCCGGAGCGGGCCGCCTCGCTCGCCCGGGAGGCGGGCCGCCCGCTCCTCGTCGTCCTCGACGGCCCCGAGGAGATGCCGCCGCTCCTCGCCCACCGCCTCGCCGACTGGACGACGGCCACCGAGCAGTGGCTGCGCGCCCACGGGGCACGCCTGGTCACGGCCTGCCGCCCCGAGCACTGGGCCCTCGCCGGCGCCCTCTACGGCCCGTGGGCCCTGCACCGGCCGGCGACACCCACCGGGGACGGCCTGCCCGCGGCCCTCGTGCTCGGCCCGTACAACGAGACGGAGGCGCGGGCCGTCCGGCAGGGGTACGGGATCGGGGAGACCGACCTCGCCGAGGCGGACGCCCGCCATCCGCTCGCCCTGCGGCTGCTCGCCGAGGTGCGGGCGGCGCTCCCGGGCGAGGTGCCGGGGCGGCCGGGCCGGGAGGAGATCTTCACGGCCCATCTGGACCTGATGTGCCTGCGCGTCGCCGTCCGGGTCGCCGCGGGCTCCCGCCCCCTCGTCCGGGGGACCGCCGTACGGCTGCTCACCGCCCGGGTCGCCGGCCAGGTCCACGAGGCCGCCCGCCGCTGTCTCGGCCCGGGCCACGGCGTCCTCGACCGCGCCTCCTTCGAGGAGCTGTTCCCGTGGCGCGAGGGCTGGGCCTCGGCCGTCCTCACCGAGGGCCTCCTCGTCCCCGCGGGCTCCGGCTACCGCTTCGCCCACGAGGAACTCGCCGACTGGCTCCAGGCCGCCCACCTCGACCTGGACACGGCCCTGCACGCACTGGTCCACAGCCGGGCGGAGGACCCGAACCGGGCGGGGCGGGGGAGGGGTGCGGGGCCGGCTCCCGAGTACGGCGCCGGTCCGGGCGCCGACGCGGGTGCGGGGAGTGGGCTCCTCCCGGGGCCTGGTGCCGCTTGGGGGTCGGGTGCGGCTCCGGGGCCGGGTGGCGCTCTGGGGGCCGGTTCCGTTCCGGGGCACGGTTCCGTTTCGGGGTTCGGTGCGGTGCCCGGGGGTGATTCCGGCGCGTGGGCCGACTTCGGTCCCGGCTCCGGTGGTGCGACCGTGCGGGACGTCGCTCCCGGGGGCGGTTCCGTTTCGGGAAGCGGTGCGGATCCCTGGGACGGGGGCCCGCCGGACGGGGCGCTCGTGGCCCTGGGGGGCGCGCCCGTCGCCGTACCCGACCGGGTCGGGCGCGTGCCCGTGCCCGTGCCGCCCGCGCGCGCCGGCGGTCCGGGGGCTTCTCCGGGGAGCGCCCCGGCCTCCGTCGACGTGCCCCGGCAGCGGACCGCCGCAGTCGCCGAGTCCGCGGCCGATCACCTCCCCGTGCCCCGGCACCGCATCGGCCCCGTCCTCCAGGCGCTGCTGCGCCTCCACCGCGAGCACGGGCCGGCCGCGCTCGCCCCGCGCCTCGCCGCGCTCGTCGAGTCCCTCGACCGGTTCGTGGACGGTGACGGTGACGGGAGCGGGAGCGGGGGCGGGGACTGGGACGGGGGCGGGGCCGCGGTCGCCGACGCCGCCTGGTGGGCGGGCCGCCTGTTCGGGGAGACCGTGCGCCGGGTGGGCGACCCGCGGCCGTATCTGCCCGTCCTCCGGTTCCTTGCCGACCGGATCGGCGACCGGCGAGCACGGCACCCGGTCTTCGCCGGCTTCGGCACCGCGTTCTGGCAGGGGCTCCCGCTCTGCGAGGACGAGCGGATCGATCTGCTGCGGCGGCTCGTGCCCGCCGACCCGCCGCCGGGCGGGGCCGAGGACGGCGGCCGGTGCCTCGACACCGTCGCCGGGCTGCTCGTCGCCGACCCCCGGGGCGTCCAGCCGCTGCTGTGCCGCTGGTTCGGCGACGAACGCCCCCTGCCCGCCGCCCCGCACGCCACCGTCGCCACCGCCGCCCAGGCCCTCCTGCACACCCATCGGGGCCTCGCCGTCGACGACCTCTGCGAGGCGCTCGTGTCCACCGCCCACCCGCTCGCCGACGGGCTGCTCACCTCCCTCGCCGAGGACGAACCCTCCGCGCTCTGCCGGGCCGTCGACCGCTGGGCCCACGACGACGGCCGCCCCGAGCGCCGGGTCGCCGCCGCCGCGTACGGACACCTCGTCGCCGGGCGCCTCACCGCCCCCGCCGACCGCGAGCTCCTCCGCTACGCCGCCCTCGCCCTGCTCGCCCGCCCCGCCGACCAGGCCCTCCACGGCCCCGCCCTCGGCCTGCTCGTCCGCGACCCGCACACCCGCGCCCGCCATCTGCCCCGCGCCATCGCCGAGCCCCGGGTGCCCGCGTCCGCCCTCGCCGAGGCCCTCGCGACCCACCCGGGGCCGGTCCTCACCGCCTTCAGGTCCCGGCTGCACGGCACGGGCGAGGAGGCCGCCGCCGCGCTGCGCGCCCTCGCCGAGATCGACACGCCCGCCCTCACCCGCCGCGTCGCCGCCCTCGTCCGCGACTACGTCGCCCGCCTGCCCGAGGGCGCCGGGCACGTGGCCCGCTACGTCGACCGGCGGTTCGAGGACGGCCCGGCCGCCCGTGCCGTCCTCTTCCCCCTCGTGTCGGGGCTGATCCGGGGCCGCCCCGCCGTGGTCCGCCGCGCCCTCGCCCCCGTGCTCGCCGCCCCCGGCACGGGCGCCTCCCGCCATCTGCGGGCCGAGCTGCTCGACGTCCTCCTGGAACACGAGCGGTACGAGGCCGAGACCGGCGAGCTCTCCGTCCTGGACGCCCTCCTGACGGCCGCGGCCGAGGGCGCCGGACGGCTCAGCGAGCCCCGCACCAGGGAGCTCGTCCACCGGGCCGCCGCCCTGTACACCCGTACCCCCGAAGGCGCCGGACGGCTCGACCGGGCCCTGGCCGGGCTCTCCCGCGAGCACCCCGGCTTCGCCGCCCTCCTCATCGGCTGGACCGTCGCCGTACCGGGGGAGTGGGCCCCGCTGCTCGGTCCCGAGACCCTCCGAGTCCTGCGGAGCCCCGGCACTTCCATGCCGATGCGTACCGACGGGCGTGGGCATGGCAGTCTTAGACCTGCGTAATCGGCGAACAGGCGGACGAGGAGCGGTCACAGTGCAGCGCTGGCGTGGCTTGGAGGACATCCCCCAGGACTGGGGGCGCAGCATCGTCACCATCGGCTCCTATGACGGGGTGCACCGCGGGCACCAGCTGATCATCGGGCGCGCCGTCGAGCGCGCCCGGGAACTCGGCGTCCCCTCGGTCGTGGTCACCTTCGACCCGCACCCCTCCGAGGTCGTGCGGCCCGGCAGCCACCCGCCGCTGCTCGCCCCGCACCACCGGCGAGCCGAGCTGATCGCGGGCCTGGGTGTGGACGCGGTGCTCGTGCTGCCGTTCACCGCCGAGTTCTCGCAGCTCTCCCCGGCGGACTTCATCGTCAAGGTGCTCGTCGACAAGCTGCACGCCAGGGCCGTCATCGAGGGCCCCAACTTCCGCTTCGGGCACCGGGCCGCCGGGAACGTCGCGTTCCTCGCGGAGCTCGGCGAGACGTACGACTACGAGGTCGAGGTCATCGACCTGTACGTCAGCGGCACGGCCGGCGGCGGTCAGCCCTTCTCGTCCACCCTCACCCGCCGGCTCGTCGCCGAGGGCGACATGGCCGGAGCGGCCGAGATCCTGGGCCGCCCGCACCGCGTCGAGGGCATCGTGGTCCGCGGCGCGCAGCGCGGCCGCGAGCTGGGCTTCCCGACGGCCAACGTCGAGACCCTGCCGCACACGGCGATCCCGGCGGACGGCGTCTACGCGGGCTGGCTGACGGCCGCGGGCGAGCGCATGCCGGCGGCGATCTCCGTCGGCACGAACCCGCAGTTCGACGGCACGGAGCGGACCGTCGAGGCGTACGCGATCGACCGCGAGGGCCTCGACCTGTACGGACTGCACGTGGCCGTGGACTTCCTGACGTACGTGCGCGGCATGCTCAAGTTCGACACCCTGGACGACCTGCTCCAGGCGATGGCGGCGGACGTGAAGCGGAGCCGCGAGCTGACGGAGACGTACGACCGCGAGAACCCGGCCTCCTAGGGCCTGTCCGGCGGATCAGGGTCGGACAGGCCCTAGCCGCCACCGGGCGACGGGGAGTTCTCGTCGGAGGCGGCGCCGTCGGGCAGGCCCGAGGCGCCGTCCGCCACACCGTGAGGTGAGCCCGCGGGCTCAGACAGCCGCCTCCCGTGCCACCCAGTGGCACGCCACCGCCCGCGAACCGCCGCCGTCGAGGACCGGCAGGCTCTCGCCCCGGCAGCGGTCCGCGACGTGCGCGGCCTCGCCCGAGGCGAGGACCTGGCAGCGGGCGTGGAAGCGGCAGCCGGACGGGATGCGGGACGGGTCCGGGGGCTCGCCCGTCAGCACCACCGGAGCGCCGTCGGACTCGGGCAGCACCGACAACAGCGCCCGGGTGTACGGATGTTGCGGGGCCGTCAGGACGGACTCCACCGGACCCGTCTCCACGATCCGGCCCAGGTACATCACCGCCACCCGGTCCGCGATGTTCCACGCGAGCCCCAGGTCGTGGGTCACCACCAGCGCCGAGAGTCCGAGTTCGTCCCGCAGGCGCAGCAGCAGCGCCAGGATCTCGCCCCGCACCGACGCGTCGAGGGACGCCACCGGCTCGTCGGCGACGATCAGTTCGGGTTCCAGGACGAGGGCACCCGCGATGACCACGCGCTGCCGCTGACCGCCGGACAGTTCGTGCGGATAGCGCAGGAAGAAGCGCTCCGGCGGCCGCAGCCCGGCCCGCGCGAGCGCTCCGGCGACCGCCTCCCGCTCGTCGCCCGCGTACCCGTGGATCCGCAGCCCCTCCGCCACCGCGTCGTACACCGTGTGCCGGGGGTTCAGCGAACCGCTCGGGTCCTGGAGGACCAGCTGCGCCCGCTTCCGGTAGGCCCTGAGGGCCTTGGAGGTGTACGCGAGCGGCTTCCCGTCGAAGGAGACCGTGCCCGACGTGGGCCGCACCAGGCCCAGGAGCGAGCGGGCCAGCGTCGTCTTGCCGCACCCCGACTCGCCCACGAGCGCGACGATCTCGCCGGCGCCGATGTCCAGGTCCACGCCGTCCACCGCGCGGGCGGGCGCGCCGCCCCGCCGCCCGGGGAAGACGACGTGCAGCCCGTTCGCCGCCAGCAGTGGCCCCGTACTCATGATGTGCTCCCCACGTGTACGCAGGCGGCCCGGCGACCCGCGCCCGCCTCCCGCAGTTCCTGGTCCTCCGTCGCGCAGGCGTCCACCGCCACCGGACAGCGCGGACGGAACGCGCAGCCGCCCGGCAGGTCCGCCGGGTCCGGCGGGTCGCCCGGCAGGCCGCGCGGCGCCCGCCGGGACGCGAGGTCCCCGATCCGGGGGAACGCCGAGGACAGCGCCCGCCCGTACGGGTGCTCGGCGGCCTCGTACACGGCCCGTGCCGGGCCCTCCTCGACGACCCGCCCCGCGTACATCACGGCCAGCCGGTCGCAGGTGTCGGCGAGGACGGCCAGGTCGTGGCTGATCATCAGGAGGCTGATGGACTGCTCGGCGACGAGCCCCTCGATCAGCCGCAGGATCTGCGCCTGGATCATCACGTCGAGCGCGGTCGTCGGCTCGTCCGCGACGATCAGCCGGGGGTCGCAGGCGAGCGCCATCGCGATCATCACGCGCTGCCGCTGCCCGCCGGACAGCTCGTGCGGATACGCGGCCGCGCGGGCGGCGGGCAGCCCGACGTGTTCGAGGAGCTCGCCCACGCGCCTGCGGGCAGCCGCCGGGGTCGCCCTGCCGTGCACGAGCAGCGGCTCGGCGATCTGGTCCCCGATCCGGTGCACCGCGTTGAGCGAGTGCATCGCGCCCTGGAAGACGATCGACGCGCCCGCCCAGCGCACGGCCCGCAGCCGCCCCCACGACATGGCGAGGACGTCCTCGCCGTCGAGCAGGACCTCGCCCTCGATCCGCGCCGAGGCCGGGAGCAGCCGCAGCAGCGCGAGCGCGAGCGTCGACTTGCCGCAGCCTGACTCGCCCGCCACGCCCAGCTTGCTCCCCGCCTCCAGGGTCAGGTCGACCCCGCGTACGGCGGGCACGGCGGCGGCCCCGGAGCCGTACGTCACCCGCAGGTCCTTGATCTCCAGCAGGCTCAACGCCCCACCCCCAGCTTCGGGTTGAGAACGGCCTCGACGGCCCGGCCGCAGAGGGTGAACGCGAGCGCGACCAGCGCGATCGCGATGCCGGGCGGGGCCAGGTACCACCAGTGGCCGGAGGAGACCGCGCCCGCCTCCCGGGCGTCCTGGAGCATCCCGCCCCAGGAGACGACCGTCGGGTCGCCGAGTCCGAGGAAGGCGAGGGTCGCCTCGGTGAGGATGGCCGTCGAGATGCCGAGCGTGGTCTGCGCGAGCACCAGCGGCATCACGTTCGGCAGGACGTGCCGGCTCATGACGTGTCCGTGACCGCCGCCGAGCGCGGTCGCCCGCTCGATGTACGGGCGGGACTCGACCGCGATCGTCTGCGCCCGCACGAGCCGGGCCGTCGTCGGCCAGGAGGTCACTCCGATCGCCAGGACCACCGTCCACATCGACCGGGACATGACGGTGGCGAGCACGATCGCGAGGACCAGCGTTGGCATCACCAGGAACCAGTCGGTGATCCGCATGACGACCGTCGAGAACCAGCCGCCGTAGTGCCCGGCGATGATGCCCACGAGGGTGCCGATGGCGACGGAGAGGGCTGCCGCGAGCAGCCCCACGAGCAGCGAGATCCGCGCGCCCCAGATCAGCAGGCCGAGCAGCGAGCGCCCGAACTGGTCGGTGCCGAGCGGGAATTCGGCGCTCGGTGACTCCAGGGCCGTACCCGGCGCCTGGGTCACGGACTGGACGTCCGCGCCGACGGTCAGCGGGGCGGTGAGGGCGAGGAGCGCGATGAGGGCGAGTCCGGCGAGGCCGTAGAGCCCGGCGCGGTGGGTGCGGTACTGCTTCCAGAAGCGGGCCACGGAGGCCCGGCGGCGCTGCCACACCAGCGACGTCGTGGCGGAGGGCGCCTTGGCGGCCTTCCGCTCGGCCTTCTCCCCGGTCCGCTCGGTCTTGTCCCCGGTCCGCGCGGCCTTCTGTCCGGTGTCGTTCTCGGTGTCGTTCTCGGACGGGTTCTCGGACTCGTTCTCGGTCTTCTTCGCGGTCGTCATCGGCCCACCCGGGGATCGAGCAGCGGATAGAGCAGGTCGGCGATCAGGTTCATCAGGATCATCGCCCCGGCGAAGACCACGAACAGACCCTGGACGAGCGGCAGGTCGGGCACGCTGAGCGCCTGGTAGAAGAGCCCGCCGAGCCCCGGCCAGGAGAACACCGTCTCCACCAGGATCGAACCGGCCGCCACATGACCCAGGTTGATGAAGATCATGGTGACGGTCGGGAGCAGCGCGTTCGGCACGGCGTGCCGGCGCCGCACGACGTCGTCCCGCAGCCCCTTCGCCCGCGCCGTCGTCAGATAGTCGCCGCCCATCTCGTCGAGGAGCGAGGACCGCATCACGAGCAGGGTCTGGGCGTAGCCGACGGCCACCAGCGTGACGACGGGCAGGACCAGGTGATGGGCGACGTCGAGGACGTACCCGAAGCCGGTCTCGCCGGTCCCCGACTCCATGCCGCCGGTCGGGAAGAGCCCCGGGATCGGTCCGATGCCGACCGAGAACACGATGATGAGCAGCAGTCCGAGCCAGAACGACGGCACCGACCACAGGGTCAGCGCGAGCCCGGTGTTCAGCTTGTCGCCGAGACCGCCGTGGCGCCAGGCCGAGCGGGTGCCGAGCCAGAGCCCGAGGGCCGAGTAGATCACCACGGCGACCCCGGTGAGCAGCAGCGTCGCGGGCAGCTTCTCCGCGATCAGCTCCCCGACGGGGGCGCGGAACTGGAACGAGGTGCCGAGATCGCCGCTCAGCGCCTTCGCACAGTAGTCGGTGAACTGCTGCCAGAGCGGCAGGTCGAGCCCGAACTGACGGCGGAGCGTGGCGAGTTGCTCGGCCGAGGTGGGCACGCCGTGGGTCATCGCCTTCACCGGGTCACCGGGGATGATCCGGAAGAGGAAGAAGCTGGTGACCAGGACCGCGAAGAGCGAGACGAGCGCGCCGCCGACCTTCCCCGCCGCGTGGCGGAGATAGCCGAGGGAGGAACCGGTGCGGGGTGCGCCGTCCGTGGCGCGGGCCTTCTCGGCCCGCGCCACGTCGGCGGGGGTGCTTGCCGTCGTCACCGACTACTCGCGGTCGTCGGCGGTGGTGCGGCGACGCCGGGCGGCCCAGACGCCCGCGCCGACGAGGACGATCGCGGCGGCGCCGATCCCGATGATCAGGCCGGTGGACGAGCTGTCGTCCGCGTCACCGGACGCCGAGGCGGAGGCGGTGGGCACGGCAGACCACCAGCTCCAGTAGCCGTCCTGTCCCCACAGGTTGCCGGCGGCCTCCGGCATGGTCGTGATGGACTTGATCTGGTCCGTGCGGTACGCCTCCAGGGCGTTCGGATAGGCCATGACGTTCATGTACCCCGTGTCGTACAGCCGGGACTGCATCCGCTTGACCAGATCCGCCCGCTTGGCGGCGTCGTACTCCACCGCCTGCTGCGCGTAGAGCGTGTCGAATTGCTTGTCGCAGATGAAGTTGTCGGTGGCGCCGCTGTCCTTCGGCGTCGCCGGGAGGGTGCCGCAGGTGTGGATCGACAGGACGTAGTCCGGGTCGGGGTTGACCGACCAGCCGTCGAAGGCGAGGTCGTAGTCGCCCTTGACCCACGGGTCGGAGACGCTGTCCAGGCACTCGACCTTCAGCCCGATGCCGAGCTTGCCCCACCACTCCTGGAGGTACTTGCCGATCGCCTTGTCGTTCGGGTCGGTGGCGTGACACAGGATGCGGAAGTCCAGCGCCTTGCCGTCCTTGCCGACCCGCTTGCCGTCGGCGTTCTTCCTGTACCCGGCGGCGTCGAGGACCTTCTCCGCACCGGCCGGGTCGTAGGCCCGCTTCTGCGCGGTCTCCGGCTTCCAGAAGTACGAGCCGAAGCGCGGCGGGATGTACCCCTCGCCCTCGACGGCGTGGCCCTGGAAGACCTTGTCGACGATGGTCCTCCGGTCGACCGCGAGGAAGAGCGCCTTGCGCACCGCCGGGTCGAGCAGCGCCTTGTGGCCGTTGCCGAAGGTCTTGCCGTCCTGCGAGCGGGCGCCCGGGTTGGTGGCGATGGCGAAGAAGCGCCGGCCGGGAGCGTCGTTCACCTTGACGTTCTTCTGCGTCTTCAGCGCCGCGGCCTGGGCGGGCGTCAGATTCGGTACGAAGGACACCTCGCCCTTCTGGAGCGCGGCGACGGCGGCGTCACCGTCCTTGTAGTACTTGAACACCAGCTCGTCGAACTTGGGTGCGCCCCGCCAGAAGGTCTTGTTGGGCTTGAGCTTGATGTACTGGTCGACCTTGAAGTCGGTGATGACGAAGGGGCCGTTGCCCACGATCGGGAACTGCTGGTCGTTGTTGAACTTCGAGAAGTCGCCGACCTTCTCCCAGACGTGCTTCGGCACGATCGGCACGTCGAGCGCCGTCATCGTCGCCTGCGGCTTCTTGAGCTCGATGACGAGCGTCTGCGGGTCGGTGGCGGTGACCTTCTTGAAGTTGGACGTGAAGCTGCCGTTCGCGGTGGCGGCGTTCGGGTCCGTCATCATCTTGTTGAAGGTCCAGGCCGCGTCCTCGGCGGTGGCCGGCTGCCCGTCGGACCACTTCGAGTCCTTGCGGATCGTGTACGTCCAGGTCAGCTTGTCCGCCGAGGGCGCCCACGCGGTCGCCAGGCCCGGGATCGTCCGGGCGTCCTTGGCGTCGTAGTTGGTGAGGTACTCGTACGCCAGTCGGTGGATGCTGGTCGAGGTGAGCTTCTGGGCGAGGAACGGGCTCAGCGAGTCGATGCTCTGCGAGACGGCCACCGTGAGGGTGGTGCCGCCGCTCTTGGCGTCACCGTCCGCGGACGGCGCCGCCTGTGCGGCCTGGGGGACGGCCGCGAGCGAGGTCGCGGCGACGCCGGTGGCGAGAAGCAGCCGGAGGAGTCTTCGGGGGGCGGCCGGACGGGAAGGGACCTTCGTGACCATGACCATAGGACGTGACCTCGTGTCGTGGATCTTGGGGGCGCCAACTGGTGAAGCGAAGGTCTATCAGCGGCGGCCGACGGCGTCAACGATGCCTCAAACCCCTTGTGGACTGCGGGAATGCCACGAGGCCCCGTATCGGACGACCGATACGGGGCCTCATTGGTCTATGCCTGTGACGCCTTACTGCTGAGGGGCTGGCGGAGCCTGCGGAGGCCCCTGCGGGTCGGCCTGCGGGGGCAGCGGCTGCCCGGGCTGGGGCTGCGACGGATCCTGCGGCGGCTGCTGCTGCCAGGCCTGCGGCACACCCGGGACACCGGGCGCACCCGGCTGTCCCGGCTGCTGCGGATAGGGCTGCGGGGCCTGCCCCGGATACGGCTGACCGGGTGCCGGCTGCCCCGGCGCGTACGCCTCGGGCGCGTACTGCCCCGGCATCGGCTGACCCGGCTGGGGGTACGCCTGCGGGGGATACGGCTGCTGCGGCTGGGCCGGGTACGGCTGCCCCGCCTGCGGCGCCTGGGGCGCGTACGGCTGACCCGGCGCCGGCTGCCCGGGCGCGTACTGGCCGGGCGCGGGCTGACCCGGCAGGGGCTGGCCGGGCTGCTGCGGGTACGGCTGGGGGGCCTGGGCCGGGTAGGGCTGACCGGGCATCGGCTGCCCCGGGACCGGCTGCCCGGGCGCGTACTGCCCCGGCATCGGCTGCCCGGGAACGTACTGCTCCGGCATCGGCTGCCCGGGAGCGTACTGCTCCGGCGCGTACTGCTCGGGCATCGGGTGGCCCGGCATCGGCGGGGCCATGTGCGGCGGCAGCCCGCCCTGGCCGTCGCCGGTCCACAGCCCCTGCGCCTGCTGCGCGCGGGCGAAGTCCTCGGCCACCATCGCCGACAGGTGGAAGTACGCCTCGCGCGTCTTCGGCCGCATCATGTCGAGGTCCACCTCGGCGCCGGCCGAGAGGTGCTCGTCGAAGGGCACGACCACGACACCGCGGCAGCGGGTCTGGAAGTGCTGCACGATGTCCTCGACCTTGATCATCTTTCCGGTCTCGCGCACCCCCGAGATGACCGTGATGGAGCGCTGCACCAGATCCGCGTAACCGTGCGCGGAGAGCCAGTCCAGCGTCGTCGACGCGCTGGACGCGCCGTCCACGGAGGGCGTGGAGATGATGATCAGCTGATCGGCGAGGTCGAGCACGCCCCGCATGGCGCTGTACAGCAGACCCGTACCCGAGTCCGTGAGGATGATCGGGTACTGCTTGCCGAGGACGTCGATCGCACGCCGGTAGTCCTCGTCGTTGAACGTCGTCGAGACGGCCGGGTCCACGTCGTTGGCGAGGATCTCCAGACCGGAGGGCGCCTGCGAGGTGAACCGGCGGATGTCCATGTACGAGTTCAGGTACGGGATCGCCTGCACCAGGTCGCGGATGGTCGCCCCGGTCTCGCGCCGCACACGGCGGCCGAGGGTGCCGGCGTCCGGGTTGGCGTCGATCGCCAGGATCTTGTCCTGCCGCTCGGTCGCCAGCGTCGCCCCGAGCGCGGTCGTCGTCGTGGTCTTGCCGACGCCGCCCTTGAGCGAGATGACCGCGATCCGGTAGCAGGAGAGGACGGGCGTACGGATCAGCTCCAGCTTCCGCTGCCGCTCCGCCTCCTCCTTCTTGCCGCCGAGCTTGAAGCGGGCCGCGCTGCCGGGGTTCCGGCTCGACTTCGGCTTCTGCTTGTTGTTCCGGAGCAGCCGGTCGGAGGACAGCTCGACGGCCGCGTTGTAACCGAGCGGGGCGCCGGCCACGGACCGCTCGCGCTGGTCGTGCATCACGGGCGAGGGCCAGGCGGCCCCGGTCCGCGGGTCGACGGGCGGCTGCGCCTCCTGCGGAGGTACGGCGCCGGGGTGCGGGTAGCCGTACCCGTCGGAGCCCTGCGCCTGCGGCGGCACACCGCCGGGGCCGCCGGGCTGCTGCTGCGGGTAGCCGTAACCGCCCTGCGGCGGCTGCGGCTGCGCGGGCGTACCGGGGTGCGGGAAGCCGTAGCCACCCTGCTGCGGGGCCTGAGGGGCCTGCGGGACCTGCGGGGGGACGGCGCCGGGATGCGGGTATCCGTATGCACCGGGAGCCTGCGGCGGTACGGGCACGGGGGCGGCGGGCGCGGGTGCGGCGGGCGTCGCCTGGGAGGGCCAGGCCGCGGTGGGCGGCAGCGGCGCGGACTGGGGCGCCGGCTGCGCACCCGGAGCCGGCTGCGCGGGCCACTGCTGAGCGGGCGCGGGCGCGGCCGGCTGGAACGACGGCGGCAGCGGCGGCAGCCCGGCCCCACCCTGGGGGGCGACGGGCGGATAGGCCCCCGGGACGGGGGAGGGCTGGGGCGCGGCACCCGGGAACGGCCCCGGGGCCGCCGGGGCGAAGTCCGGCTGGACGGCGCCGGGGAGGGCCCCCGGAGCCGTGGTGTCGCCGGCCGCGGCGTCCTGGCCGTCCTGGGCGTCCTCGGCCGGAGCGGCGGCGACGCCGTGCTCCGTACCACTGTCCGCGTCGGCAAGGGCAACGGAATCGGTGTCGGAATCGGTGTCGCTGTCGGCCCCGGTGTCCGCCGCGGGAGCGGACGGGGTGTCCGCCGCCTCGCCGTCGGCCTCGGGCGCGGCCGTCTCCCCGTCGTCCGAGCCCGGCACGTCCGCCGTCACGTCCGCCGTCACGTCCGCGTCGGCCGCCGTCGCACCGGCGGAGGCGTCGCCCTCGACGGCGTCCGGCGTCTCGGCACCGTCCGTGGCGGACGCCTCCGCGCCGGCGGCCTCGTTCCGCGCGGCCTTCGCCGCGGCCGAGCGCTCGGCCATCTCGCGCTTGAGCGCGCCGGGGGAGAAGCGCATGGTCGCGCCGCTCTCCACGTCGCCGCCCCCGAACGGCTCGCCGCCCCCGGCGGTCGCCGACACGGGAGTCTCGGCCGCGGGCGCGGGAATCGGCAGAGGTGCGGGTACGGGCGCGGGCACCGGCACCTGCGGCGGCATCGGCGCGGGCGGCACGACACCGGCCGGCGCCTCCGGCCCGGGGACGTGCGCGACCGGAGCGACGGGCGCGACCGGAGCCGGCGCAACAGGCGCACCAGGAGCCACAGGAGTAAACGGAGCGACAGGAACAACAGGAGCCACAGGAGTAACCGGAGCGGCGGGAACAACAGGAGCCACCGGAGCAACAGGGCTCACCGGAGGCACCGGCGCGGCCGGCTGCTGCGCGCCCCAGCCGGGCTCGTAGCCGCTCCCCGCGGGAAGTCCGGGCACCGCGACCGGCGCCCCGCTCGGCGGCGGGGGAGTGGCACCGCCCGCCGTCGCACCGCCCGACGCGTTCTGCGTGTACCAGGCGGGCGGGGTGTAGTCGATGGTGAACTCACCCGTCATCTCGGCGGGATCCGCGTCGGACTGATCGTCGGCGGGCGGATTCCAACCCCCGTGGATCTCGTCGCGATCGCCGTTCACTTTGCCTCCTGGTGTGGTCGAGCACCCTTGTGCCGTTGTGGGCGGGGCTCTTCCAGCCTAATCGGCGCGGCATCCCGCGGGCAGGCCCGGCAGCCGCTCCGCGACCGCCGTTCCGACCGGGTCAAGCCCCCAAGTGACCCGGCCGCGCCGCAGAGTGAGAACCCCGACCGTTCAAAACAGTGCAAAAACGGACGTACTTGAACGACTTTGTGCCGCTCAGTCCATTCTGCGCGCGCCGCCCAACAATCCGGTCTCGGCGTCCGTCGCCTGGGTCATCACGAATTGCCGGTCGCTCTGGGTGCACCACAGGGTCACGCCGTCCGCGAGCGTCGACAGCGCCTCGTACTCGTGGCGCGGGAGGCCCATGATGCGGCCGATCTGCGCGGCCTCGTCCGGGGAGACCCGCTGGACGCCGACCAGCGAGGACTTCTCCAGGAGGCGGGGCGCGACCGGACTCAGATACGGGAGCAGCGTCACGACCGACTGCCAGGGCGCCGACACGACACGGCCGCGCGGCGGCCGCATGCCGCAGTCGCGCACCACGACCACCGGGCTGCCCGCCGAGGCGCCCTGCGGCGGCACCCGGCCCACGTCGTGCAGCGAGACGCACGGCTGTCCGCCGCCCGCCGCCTGCGCGAGCGGGGTCCACGCCTGCGCGCGGCCGGTCTCGACGGCCACCCGCGCGCCCGTGGCGGCCGCGCGCAGCGCGAGCACCTGGGCGGTCCACAGGCCGCCGATGAGCGTGACGTCGTACGGGACGGGCCGGTTGATGCCGAGCACGGCCGGCCGGTTCTCGGCGTCCACGCCGATCACCACGCCGTCGTCACCGACGGGCAGGGCCAGCGCGTCGAGCTGGTCCAGGGGTACGGAGTGCCGGTCGCGGCGCGGCCCGACGAGCCCGAAACCGAAACGCGGTCGCCCGTCCCGCCCCGTACGCGCGGAAGAGCGCGCCGAGCGGGAGTCGCGGCGGGAGGACGACGGACCGGTAGGCGCCCCGGAACCCGACGACGTACCGAAGGAGGCGTGGGACATCAGCGCGCACCTCCCAGCGGCAGCGTCGCGAGCATGCCCGGCACCTGTTCGCGGTCGAGCCGCACCAGACCCGTCCGCACCCCGCGCGCCGCGCGCTCCAGTTCGTGCCGCGCCGCCACGAGTTCCTCGTCGCTGCGTCCGGTGATCCGTACGTGTCCGGTCACCGTCACCTCCTGCCGGTCCCCGCCGCTCAGCGTCAGGCTGAACGTCGTCGCGAGCGCGGGCAGCGAGGTCAGCAGGGCCACCAGCTGCGGCATCGAGGCGCCCGCGCTGCCGCCGGGACCGCCCAACTGGGGCCAGCGCCCCACCCAGTACGTCGTGTGCCGCCGGTCGTCGACCCGCCAGGTCCGCGCGGTCTCCTGCGTCCGCCGGGCCTGCGCCTGCCCCCGGCCCGCCTGCGCGATCGCCATCGGGCTCGCACAGGTCGACGTCGCGATCGCCGAGGTCAGCTCCTGCTCGGTCAGCACGCTCGCCGAGAACCCGGCGCCCGCGAGGCGGCTCGCCAGCTGGTCCGCCGCCCGCACCACGCACTTCTGCGCGCCCGTCATGCCGCCGCCGCGCGCGGCGACCGCCTCCGGGCACAGCTCGGGGTCGAGCTTGAGCGCGATCCAGGTGATCCGCACCGCGGGCGAACCCGTCTGCGCCTGGAGCGGCCCGTAGTTGCGCGCGGCCATCGACTGCGCCGGCAGGTGCGGAGCGGGAGCGGGCTGCGTGTGCTGCACGATCTGCGCCGACTCCAGCCGGATGCCGTCCACGCTCAGGACGTCCCGCACGAGCCCGACGGGCAGCGGCCGCGCCCCGCGGTCCGGCCGCAGCGCCGAGCCGTCCGACTCGACCCGCAGCACCGCGGTCAGGAAGGTGCCGTCGCCGATCATCCCGACCGGCCGCCGGTCGCGGTCGCTGTACGCGTACGTCCGCAGCGCCGGGTCGCACTCCACGACCGGCGCGAACCCCGGCTCCGTGCCCTCCGGCACCGCGAAGGACGCCGCCCGGCGCGACCGGGCGCGCAGCGCGAGGAAGGTGCCGAGCCACTCGGGCAGCGACCGCCGGTGACGGCGTACGAGCGCCAACAGGACGAGCACGACGGCGACGACGCCCGCGGGCACCAGCATCAGCCGGTCGACGACCCAGGCGACGGCGAGCAACGCCGCCGCCACCTCTATCAGTACGAGCTGTTGCAATCGGAACGAACCGAAGTGTCCGGGACGTGCCTGAAGCCTCGGTGAGACCGAGGAAACGGATCCCGTGGAAGGGGGTGCTGAAGCGGTGGCCGCGCCGGGCCGCGTCCGCGTCGCGGAAGCCATGATGGAGAATCCCCCTCAATTCGTCCCGATCGCCCTGGCCCGCCAGGGCTTTGGCGGCCGGATCACCCTACCCGCCCCACGAACCCCACGGGACAGCAGGCATAGTAGGGGGCCGGTCCGACAGCCGGGGCCCGGGTGTCACCTCCCCCGGACCCCGCGCGAAGACTGCGCCTGACGAGAATGGGGACTCATGGCATCGCGCCGGGACGAGCTGAACGCGTACACCTTTGCGAAGAAGCGCACGGTGGCGGCATTCCTCCAACCCTCGCCCTCCGGCACGGAGGAGGGGGCGCCGCGGCCGCTGCGTGCCATCATCCCCGGCCTCATCGTCGGCGCGCTGGTGATGGCGGGTTTCGGCGCCTGGGGCATGTTCAGCCCGCAGGCCCCCAAGGGCTGGGACACCCCCGGCACCCGGGTCATCGTCGGCAAGCAGTCGACGACCCGGTACGTCGTCCTGGAGACCGGCACGGGCAAGGACGCGAAGACACTGCTCCACCCCGTCCTCAACCTCGCCTCCGCCCGTCTGCTGCTCAACCCCGACCAGTTCCAGGTCGTGCAGGTCAGCGACAAGAAGCTCGACGAGGACAAGCAGCGCGGCCCGATCCTCGGCATCCCGTACGCCCCCGACCGGCTGCCCACCGCCGACGACGCGGGCACGGAGAAGCGCTGGGCCGTCTGCGAACAGCCCGGCGGCGGCAAGGGCGCCAGCGTCCAGAAGGCGACGTTCCTCTTCGCCCAGCGCGACATCCCGCGGACCGAGGACAAGAACAGGCTCGACGACGGGGAGGTCCTCTACGTCAAGGGCCAGAAGGGCGCGGCCCAGTTCCTCGTCGACCACACCGGCACCAAGTACCCGGTGAAGGCCGACCGCGCCGGACTGGTCAACGCCCTCTTCGGCCGCAAGCAGCCGCAGGCCGTCACCGACGACTGGCTCGCCACCCTGAAGACCGGCGACGCGATCGACTTCCCGAGCCTCGCGGGCATCGGAGGCAAGATCGGCGACCCCGCCGGCGTCCCCGGCAGCACGCTCAACGGGACCGAGGACCGCGTCGGCCTGGTGCTCCTCGCCCAGACCGGCTCCGGGCCCCAGCACTACGTCGTGCTGCCCGGCCGGGTCCAGCCCGTCTCCGCGTTCACCGCCTGGCTGCTCATCAGCTCCCCGGAGACCGGCGTCCTCGACATGGACGGCAAGCCCACCACCGTCGACGCCTCCTCCTTCGTCCCGGACCCCAAGGTCTTCAACGAGGACGTGCGCTGGCCGCAGCGGCAGACCGCCGAGGTCGTCAACTCCGGCACCGGCGACGGCGCCCGCGACACCGTGTGCAGCGTCCTCAACGACGTCGACGAGAAGGGCGAGACCACCCTCACCACCTGGGCCGGCACCGAGTACCCCGCCGAGATCACGGCCGGCGGCACCAGCACGTACGTCACCCCGGGCAGCGGCCTGCTCTACACCCAGGTCCAGGGCCAGAGCGGGCAGAAGGCGCCCCCCGGCTCGCTCTTCCTCGTCACCGACACCGGACTGCGCTACGCCGTCCAGGCCAACGGCGACAGCGACTCCGACCACTCCGAGATCGGCACCGGGAACCAGGAGAAGCAGACCGACGGACGCCCGGAACCCTCCGAGGCCCAGAAGCGTCTGGGCTACGAGAAGGTCATGCCGGTCCTCGTCCCGATCGAATGGTCGGAGTTCCTGTCGAAGGGCCCGCGACTCGACACCAACAGCGCGCGTCAGCCGCAGGGTTCCTAGGGGGTGGCACCGGTGACGACGACGTACCGCACGGCGGCCGCCCTGCTCACCGCCGCCACCCTGACGGGCCTGCTCGCGGCGCCCGCCGCCGCGGCGGCGCCCGGACCGGAGACGCTCCGACCGCAGACGCCCCGGCCGGAGGCCTGGGCGCTCGACGGCAGCGGCGAATGCACCTTCCCCATGAAGAAGCAGATCGAGGGCATCCCCTGGCCGCTCCAGCGGGTCCTCCTCGACGAGCTCTGGCAGCACACCAAGGGCAAGGGCGTACGGGTCGCCGTCATCGACACCGGGGTCGACGACGTCAACCCGCAGCTGCGCAAGGCCGTCGACGCCAAGGCGGGCAAGGACTTCCTCAAGCCCGACAAGAACAACCCCGGCTTCGGCGACGAGAAGCGCGGCAAGACCGACGGCACCGTCGACGAGGTCGGCCACGGCACCAAGGTCGCCGGCATCATCGCGGCCCGCCCCGCCAAGGGCACCGGCTTCGTCGGTCTCGCCCCCGAGGCGACGATCATCCCGATCCGCCAGAACGACGAGAAGAACAGCGGCAAGTCCGACACCATGGCCAAGGCGATCGACTGGGCCGTGGCCAAGGGCGCGGGCGTCATCAACATCTCGCAGGACACGACCCAGCCACTCGCCGCGGACTCGCCCATGGCCGTCTCCATCGCCAAGGCCATCGAGAAGGACGTCGTCGTCGTCGCCTCCGCCGGCAACGACGGCATGGACGGCAAGCTCAAGAAGACCTACCCGGCCGCGTTCCCCGGGGTCCTCGCCGTCGCCTCCTCCGACCGGAACAACGAACGGGCCGCCTTCTCCCAGGCCGGCACCTTCGTGGGCGTGGCCGCCCCCGGCGTCGACATCGTCTCCACCGTCCCCGGCGGCGGCCAGTGCGTCGACAACGGGACGAGCTTCTCCGCCCCGTACGTCGCCGGCGTCGCCGCCCTGCTCAAGGCCAGGTACCCCGACTGGTCCTCGGCCCAGATCGTCGCCCGGATCGAGCAGACCGCCGTCCGCTCCGTCAACGGCCGTGACAACTTCGTGGGCTGGGGCGTGGTCGACCCGCTGCGGGCGCTCGCCGACGTGCCGCCGGGGACGCCGCCCGCCACGCCCACGCCCGACCCGGGCCCGCCCAAGCCGCCGGCGCCCGAGCCGGCCCGTCTGGCGCTGTCGGAGACGCCCCAGGAGCGCTCCGAACGGCTCGCCACCTACACGTTGGGGATCGGCGGTGTGCTGGTGGCCGTGGTCGCCGGAACCGCCGTCGTGATCCGCGACAGCCGCCGCAGGAGGAGGGTTCGTTGAACCTCGTACCGGTCAAGTATCCGGTCCCTCCTTTGCAGTTGGAACTGCCGCCGCCAATGGCTAAAGTGACCGCGGGGGGCACGGCAGTGCGAACCCAGCACGGGGGCGGCATCAGAAGATTCCCGTCCGCATCACAACCGGGAGGCCCGACGGCCCGGCCGTCGACGCCACCGAAGGAAGAAGGGGCAAGATGTCGAAAGACCTGAACGTAACCAGTGCCGAACAAGTTCGGCTCGCAGGCCGGATCCAGGACTTCTCCGACGAGCTCCAGTCCCGCATCACCTCGCTCAACGGCGTGGTCGACCGCGTCCAGGCGGGCTGGCAGGGTGCTGCGAGCAAGGAGTACGACCGGGTCCAGAACGACCTGAACCAGCGCCTGCGCAGCATGCGCAACGAGCTCTCCAAGCTCGAGGAGATCATGCGCATGAGCGCCGACGGGTTCTCGCGCGAGGAGGAGGACCGTCTGCGGTCCTTCCGCACGATGGACGGCGCCGGCGGCGCCGGCGGCGGCGGCAACCAGAGCGCCATCCTCGGCGTCTGAGCCACCACCGGCTCGACCAGTCCTCCGCGCCACTCTCACTCCAGGAGTCATCACCATGACCACTGCGGTCAATTACGACACCGTGACGCAGGCGGCGGCCGACACCCGCCTGACCTCCACCACCCTCACCCAGAAGCTGGACGACCTCATGGCCGAGGTCAACCGCGTCGCCTCCAACTGGGAGGGTGAGGCCAAGATCGCGTACCGCGAGAGCCAGGACCGCCTGACCCGCGACATGGCCGGCATGAACCAGGACCTGGCGCGCATCGCCCAGCTCCTCGACGAGTCGGTCCAGGGTTACCAGGACACGGACAAGGGCAACGCCGCCCGCTTCCGTATGTGACATCCCGCGAACGCACGTGAGGGGGTGGCCCGTTCCGACGGGCCACCCCCTCACGCGTACCACCGGCTACCGCAGGTCGAACTCGCCGTCCCGGGCACCCAGGACGAACGCGTCCCACTCGGCCTTCGTGTAGCGCAGCACCGTCTCCTTGTCGAGAGACGAACGCATCGCCACCGCCCCCTCGGGCAGGTGCGCGATCTCCACGCGCTCCTCGTCCGGGCTGGTGCCCGGAGCGCCCTGCCACTCGACGCCGGAGATGTCGAGCGCGTACAGCTCGTCCTTCTGCCGCTGCTTCTCGGCGGCCAGGTCGCTGTCGGCGGTGCTGGCGTGTGCGTCGGTCATCGGCGCCTTCCCTTCGCGGTGGTACGACGGTCCCCTCCACAGTAGTGGGACCGCCGTACCGGGACGGCGGAAAATCCAGCCTCCGCCGTCCCCGCTCCGCTCAGTGCTGTTCCGGCAGCCAGCCCAGCTGCACCAGCGGCGACCCCCGCTTGCGCGAGACGAACGTGCCGCGGCCCGGAGGCATCGGCCTCGCCCGGACGTTGCTGAGGATGTCGCCCTCCTGCGGATCGCCGGAGAGGATCACGCCCTGCGCGCCCAGCTCCCTCATGCGCTGCATGAACGGCTCGTACATCGCCCGCGAGGCACCGGCCTGGTTGCGCGCCACGATGAAGCGGATGCCGACGTCCCGCGCGAACGGCAGGTTCTCGACGAGAACCGCCAGCGGATTGCCCGAGTTGGTGGCCACCAGCTCGAAGTCGTCGATCAGCACGAACAGTTGCGGACCGGTCCACCAGCTCCGGTCCCGCAGCTGCTGCGGCGTGATGTCCGGCTTGGGCGCCCGCTTCGTCATCACCGTGTTGATGGCGTCCATGTGCATCTGCATGGCCGAGGCCATCGGCGCGTACTCCAGGAGGTGCGAGGGCGCGACCGCCTCCAGCATCGTCCGCCGGTAGTCACCCACCACGATCCGCGCCTGCTCCGGCGTGTACCGCTCGCACAGCTGCTTGGCGATCAGCCGGAGCAGCGCCGTCTTGCCGGACTCGCTCTCACCGAAGACCAGGAAGAACGGATCCGACTCGAAGTCGACGAACACCGGCTCCAGGTTCGTCTCGTCGATGCCGATCGCGATGCCGTGCTGCGGGTACTCGAAGCCCTTCGGCAGCTGCTCCGCCGGCAGCCTGCGCGGCAGGAGCCGCACCGCCGGGGCCGGAGCAGCGGTCCAGCTCGCCCGCACGGCCTGCACGAACGCCGCCGTGCCGTCCGACAGGTCGGCGCCCGAGCTCGACCCGTCGATCCGCGGCAGCGCGCCCATGAAGTGCAGCTTCTCCGCCACCTGGCCGCGCCCCGGAACCCCGGTCGGCACGTTCGCCGCGACCTTGCGGTCGAACTCGGAGTCCATGACGTCACCGAGCCGCAGTTCGAGCCGGCCCAGCATCTGGTCCTTGAGGGCCGCCCGCACCTCCATGTACCGGGAGGCGGTGATGACCACGTGGATGCCGTAGCCCAGACCGCGCGCCGCGATGTCGGAGACGATCGGCTCCAGCGTGTCGTAGTCGTTGCGGAAACCGCCCCAGCCGTCCACGACCAGGAACACGTCGCCCCAGGCCTCGCCCGGCAGTTCGCCCGCGGCCCGCTTGCGCCGGTAGGTCGTCATCGAGTCGATGGAGTGCGAACGGAAGAACTCCTCCCGCCGGTTGAGAACCCCCAGCACCTCCGCGACCGTCCGCCGCACCCGCTCCGGGTCGAGCCGCGACGCCACCCCGCCGACGTGCGGCAGATCGGCCAGCGAGATCAGACCGCCACCACCGAAGTCCAGGCAGTAGAACTGCACTTCCGCCGGCGTGTGGGTGAGCGCGAACGAGGAGACGAGCGTCCGCATCAGCGTCGACTTGCCGGACTGCGGACCGCCCACCACCATCATGTGACCGGCCGCGCCGGAGAAGTCCCGGTACAGCACCTCACGCCGCTGCTCGAACGGCTTGTCGATGAGCCCGAGCGGCACCGTGAGCCCGCCCTGCCGCGTGTACTCCGTGGCCGTGAGCCCCCGGTCCGCCGTCTGCGCGAGCCCCGGAAGCAACTGGTCCAGCGAGGGCGCCTGGTCGAGCGGCGGCAGCCACACCTGGTGCGCCGGCACGCCCTGACCCTCCAGACGCCGCACGATCACGTCGAGGACCGTGTCCGCGAGCGCGTCGTCCTCCTCGGCGCGCTGCGCCCTCAGGTACGCCGGGTCCGGCGCCGCGTACACCACGGGCACCGGCGACGCCGTGAACAGCGCGGGCCGCCGCTCCACCGGCATGTGCCCGATCTCCAGACGCGGCCCGCCCGTCCGGTGCGTCCCCGAGACGTACGCCGCCTTGAAGCGGGTCATCTCGTCCGTACCGAACTTCAGGTAGCCCGAACCGGGCACCGAGGGCAGGTGGTACGCGTCCGGCACACCGATCGCCGTCCGCGACTCCGCCGCCGAGAAGGTCCGCAGACCGATCCGGTACGAGAGGTACGTGTCGAGGCCCCGCAGCTTGCCCTCCTCCAGGCGCTGCGAGGCGAGGAGCAGGTGCACGCCCAGCGACCGGCCGATGCGGCCGATCTGGATGAACATGTCGATGAAGTCCGGCTTGGCGGTGAGGAGCTCGGAGAACTCGTCGATCACCAGGACCAGCGAGGCCAGCGGCTCCAGCGGAGCACCCGCCGCCCGCGCCTTCTCGTAGTCGTGGATGTTGGCGTAGTTGCCCGCGGAACGCAGCAGCTCCTGACGCCGCTGCAACTCGCCGCGGATCGCGTCGCCCATGCGGTCGACCAGCGTCAGGTCGTCCGACAGGTTGGTGATGACCGCCGCCACGTGCGGCATCTGCGACATGCCCGCGAAGGTCGCACCGCCCTTGAAGTCCGCGAGGACGAAGTTCAGCGTCTCCGACGAGTGCGTCACCGCGAGACCGAGCACGAGCGTCCGCAGCAGCTCCGACTTGCCGGAACCCGTCGCGCCCACGCACAGACCGTGCGGACCCATGCCCTCCTGCGCGGCCTCCTTCAGGTCCAGCATGACCGGCTGGCCGTCCTC
Source organism: Streptomyces sp. NPDC042346 (assembly GCF_055581845.1). Lineage (NCBI taxonomy): Bacteria > Bacillati > Actinomycetota > Actinomycetes > Kitasatosporales > Streptomycetaceae > Streptomyces > Streptomyces sp. NPDC042346. Next base: position 1,829,195 of record NZ_JBVJEH010000001.1, read on the forward strand.
GCCGACGCCGATCGGCACGCGCAGCCGCTCGGCGACCGTCCGCGGCCGCCACGTCCGCGCCACGTCCACCGACTCCGCGTCCCCGAGGTTCAGCAGATCCGTGAAGTCCAGATTGGCGAGCAGCGGCTCGTCGTCGTCCCCGCCGCCCATCCGCAGCGGCGCCAGCTGCCGGGCCAGAGCCTCGGCCGCCGGCAGCGAGATGCCGTCCGGCGCCCCCTCGTACGCGAAGCCGCCGCCGAACTCCAGACTCAGCCGCCCCGGCCGCACCACCACGGAGAGACCGCCGCGCGGCTCGTCGAGCTCGCCCGAGACGACCTCCACGATCGTCACGCCCTGGAGCCCCTCGGCCGCCGCGAGCAGCGAGTCCGGCGGCACCATCCCGCCGTCCAGGACCACGACCACGTGCGGCTGGTCCAGCACCGGCTGGTTGTCCCGGGAGAACCGAGGCCGCCCGTCGAGCTTCGAACGGATCAGGTTCTCCAGCTCGCCGAGGTCGTCACCGAACAGCCGCTTCGTACCGGCCCCGTCGACCTGTCCGGGCACCTGCGTGTGCGGCAGCCACTTCGTCCAGTCCCACCGCTCCTGCGAAGCCCGCGCCGCGACCACCGCGAGCATCAGGTCGTCGGGGGAGTGCAGCGTCACCAGCTGCGCCACGAGCGCCCGGGCCACCGCCTGCGCCGACTCCGCCTCACCCGACACCGTCACGTGGTAGAACGCCCGCATCGAGACCGCCATCGGCAGCCCGTCCAACGTGCCGTGCACCGCCAGGAACTGCTGCATCGCGCCCGCGCACAGCGGCTCCAGCTCGTCCACCGGAGCCGTGTCCGGCGCCACGAGCGCCGTCGCCAGCTGCTGCGACCCGAGCCCGATCCGCGCCTGACCGAAGTCGTGGTCGCCCACCCGGCGCTCCCACACCCGCGAGCCCTCGGCCACGACCGACCACAGCTGCTCGGGGGAGGGGTGCAGATACAGCTGCGCGTCCCGCTGCTTGCGCGCCGTGCGCCGGACCGTACGCCGCGTCTGCGCGAGGTATTTGAGGTAGTCGCGGCGGACATCGGACATTTGCCCCTGCGTACCGCGACGGAATCTGACGAACTGGGCGACGGCCATCGCGACCGTCGACGCCAGCATCAGCACACCCATGATCCGCATGATCGGCGACGGCGTCATGAAGAAGAAGACCACCGAGGAACCCATGCCGAGCATCGGCAGGAGCTGCATCAACGCCGACTCCTGCTGCCCCCGCGGAAGTTCCGGCGGAGACTCCAGGACCAGTTCCTCACCGGGCACTTCCGGCGGAAGCGCCCTCGGCGGGCGTTTGACGACGATCTGGCTCACCGGCGCATCAATCCCTCGTAGGAGGCGGGCTCGTGGCGGGAGTTTCCGCGCCGGCACCCCAGTCGGCAGCCGGGCGCGCGGACTTCCCCCATGGGACGGCGATCCTACTTGCAGCCCCCACCGGCCGTCCCCGGTAGGGTGGCGCGCGCATCGTGCGCAACCGCGAATCAGGGGGTCCAGACACGTGAGTACGACCGCAGCGACCGGCTTCTGCCGCGTCACCGTCGTGGCGCCGGACAGCCGCATCGACGTCGCGCTCCCGGAGGACATCGCCGTCGCCGACGTCTACCCGGAGATCCTGCGGCTCACCGGGCAGACGCAAACGGCGGGCACCCCGACCGGCTACCACCTCGTCCGCCGCGACGGGTCCGTCCTCGACGGCGCCCGCACACTCGCCGCCCAGCAGGTCCTCGACGGCGAGGTGCTCTCCCTGCGCCCCTTCGCGCAGTCCCTGCCGCCGGCGGTCTACGACGACGTCTCCGACGCCGTCGCCTCCGCCGTCACCCGCGACCGGCACCTGTGGGGCGACGAGCTGCTCCGCGGCGCCGGCCTCCTCGGCGGCGTCCTGCTGCTCGTGCTCATGGGCTTCGTGCTCTGGTTCGCGGACCCGGTCCGCCACGACATGCACAGCCTGCCCGGCATCATCGCGGGCGCCGCCGGCCTGCTCCTCACCGCCTTCGCGGGCGTCCGCGCCCGCGTCTACGGCGACCGGGCCACCGCCGTCGCCCTCGGCCTCGGCGCGCTGCCCCTGCTGCTCATCGCGGGCTCCGGCATCATCGCCGCCGACCCCGGCGCGGGCCCCGGCCGCCTCCAGTTCCTGCTGGGCTGCGTCACCGTCCTCGTCGCCTCCGTGGCCCTCGTCGCCCTCACCCCCAGCGGAGACGCCCCCTTCGTCGCGGCGACCTTCCTCGCGACCGTGGGCACCCTCGCCACCTTCGTGATGATCCTCACCGAGAGCTCCGCGACGGAGACCGCGGCGGTCTGCGCCCCCGTCGCCATCGGCGTGGTCGCCTTCCTCCCCGGCCTCTCCGCCCGCTTCGCCCGGCTCCCCATCGGCTACGCGGCCCCGCGCAGCGCCGCCGACGACGAGTTCCTCGGCGACCCGCAGCAGCACCCGACGGACGACGAGGACCGGGCCGTCGACGGCGAGCGCATCGCCCTCCAGGCCCGCCGCGGCCACGAGATGCTCCTCGGCCTCGTCGGCGGCTGCGCGGCCGTCGTCGTCGGCTCCGCCGCCGTCCTCGGCTTCGCCGGAAACCTCTGGGGCCAGCTCCTCGCCCTCGCCGCGGGCCTCGCGATGCTGCTCCGCGCCCGCCTCTTCCGCTACACCTCGCAGGTCGCCTGCGTCCTGGTCGCCGGCATCGCCGCCATCGCGCTGCTCGTCCTCGGCCTCTCCCTCAACCCGCCGGTCGACCTGGTCAAGGACCTCCTGATGTACGGGGACCGCGGCGGCCTCGACATCCGGACGATCTGGCTCACCGCCTCCGTCGCCGCCGGCGCCGCGCTGATCACCGCCATCGGCCTGATCATCCCGAAGAAGGGCCTCTCGCCCTTCTGGGGCCGCCTCCTCGACCTCGCCGAGGGCTTCGTCCTCCTCTCCCTCGTCCCCCTCTGCCTCGCCGTCCTCGACGTCTTCATGGCGGTCCGCTCCCTCACCAGCAAGTAGGGACGGGCGGTAAAGGCGACGGGCCCGCTCCGCCGAACTGGTACGCTGTGTGACGGCCGTTTGTGTACGCGCTCCCGGAAAGCCCCCGACCTGCTCGGGAAGCCTCTGGAAGCTGCGCCCATCGGACCTTCGCCCGCCGAGTCACGGAAGCTTCCCCTGAGATCTAGACCAGGGGCACTCGCGGGCGCACGAAGACTAAGAGGAGATCAGCGTGGCTCTCGACGCCGCTGTCAAGAAGCAGATCATGACCGAGTTCGGCCAGAAGGAGGGCGACACCGGCTCTCCCGAGGTCCAGGTCGCCATGCTCTCCCGTCGCATCTCGGACCTGACCGAGCACCTCAAGCAGCACAAGCACGACCACCACTCCCGTCGTGGTCTGCTGATCCTGGTCGGCCAGCGCCGCCGCCTGCTGCAGTACTTGGCCAAGAAGGACATCCAGCGCTTCCGTGCCCTGGTCGACCGCCTCGGCATCCGCCGCGGTGCGGCCGGCGGCGCCAAGTAAGGACGCCGTGAAGGGAGCGGTTCCCACTTTCAGGGGGCCGCTCCCTTTGCTGTACGTGCACAAAGTGCACACAGGCACTTAGTCTGGTCGCACAACCCCATACGACGGACGAGCGAGGAGCCGCCTGCTCGCCGCCGGTCCTCGGTAGTGGCCCCCGGAAGATGCCGGGTGCTTCGATCGAAGACCGGCCCGCACCCAAGGCGCGTCTCTCCGCCCCGTCGACACCGTCCCCGGCCACACGGGCCCCGGACGCAAAGACGAACACGTAGGAGAAACCACTAGTGGAGAACGAGACCCACTACGCCGAGGCCGTCATCGACAACGGCACCTTCGGTACCCGCACCATCCGCTTCGAGACGGGCCGTCTCGCCAAGCAGGCCGCCGGCTCCGCCGTCGCCTACCTGGACGACGAGACGATGGTCCTCTCCGCGACCACCGCCTCGAAGAAGCCCAAGGACCAGCTGGACTTCTTCCCCCTGACGGTGGACGTCGAGGAGCGGCAGTACGCCGCCGGCAAGATCCCCGGCTCCTTCTTCCGCCGTGAGGGCCGCCCCTCCGAGGACGCGATCCTCACCTGCCGTCTGATCGACCGGCCGCTGCGCCCCTCCTTCAAGAAGGGCCTGCGCAACGAGATCCAGATCGTCGAGACGATCATGGCGCTCAACCCCGACCACCTGTACGACGTGGTCGCGATCAACGCCGCCTCCGCCTCCACGATCCTGGCGGGCCTGCCCTTCTCCGGCCCCATCGGCGCCACCCGTGTCGCCCTGATCAAGGGCCAGTGGGTCGCGTTCCCGACGCACACCGAGCTCGAGGACGCCGTCTTCGACATGGTCGTCGCCGGTCGCGTCCTGGAGGACGGCGACGTCGCGATCATGATGGTCGAGGCCGAGGCCACCGAGAAGACGATCGAGCTCGTCAAGGGCGGCGCCGAGGCGCCGACCGAGGAGGTCGTCGCCGCCGGTCTCGAGGCCGCGAAGCCCTTCATCAAGGCTCTCTGCAAGGCCCAGTCGGACCTCGCCGCCAAGGCCGCCAAGCCCACCGGCGAGTTCCCGGTCTTCCTGGACTACCAGGACGACGTCCTGGAGGCGCTGACCGCCGCCGTCAAGGGTGAGCTCACCAAGGCGCTCACCATCGCCGGCAAGCAGGACCGCGAGGCCGAGCTCGACCGGATCAAGGAGCTCGCCGCCGAGAAGCTCCTCCCGGCCTTCGAGGGCCGCGAGAAGGAGATCGCCGGTGCCTACCGCGCGCTGACCAAGAAGCTGGTCCGCGAGCGCGTCATCAAGGACAAGGTCCGCATCGACGGCCGTGGCCTGACGGACATCCGTACGCTCGCGGCCGAGGTCGAGGCCATCCCGCGCGTGCACGGCTCGGCGCTGTTCGAGCGTGGCGAGACCCAGATCCTGGGCGTCACCACCCTCAACATGCTCCGCATGGAGCAGCAGCTGGACACCCTCTCCCCGGTGACCCGCAAGCGCTACATGCACAACTACAACTTCCCGCCGTACTCCGTCGGCGAGACCGGCCGCGTGGGCTCGCCCAAGCGCCGTGAGATCGGCCACGGCGCGCTCGCCGAGCGCGCCATCGTGCCGGTCCTCCCGACCCGCGAGGAGTTCCCCTACGCGATCCGTCAGGTGTCCGAGGCCCTCGGCTCCAACGGCTCGACGTCCATGGGCTCGGTCTGCGCCTCGACCATGTCGCTGCTGAACGCCGGTGTGCCCCTGAAGGCCGCCGTCGCCGGTATCGCCATGGGCCTGATCTCCGAGGAGATCGACGGCAAGACGCACTACGTCGCCCTCACGGACATCCTCGGCGCCGAGGACGCGTTCGGCGACATGGACTTCAAGGTCGCCGGTACGAAGACCTTCGTCACCGCGCTCCAGCTCGACACCAAGCTCGACGGCATCCCCGCCTCGGTCCTGGCCGCCGCGCTGAAGCAGGCCCGTGACGCGCGTCTGCACATCCTCGACGTGATGAACGAGGCGATCGACGTTCCGGACGAGATGTCCCCGAACGCGCCGCGCATCATCACCGTCAAGATCCCGGTGGACAAGATCGGTGAGGTCATCGGCCCCAAGGGCAAGATGATCAACCAGATCCAGGAGGACACCGGCGCCGACATCACGATCGAGGACGACGGCACCATCTACATCGGTGCCCAGCAGGGCTCGCAGGCCGAGGCCGCCCGCGCCACGATCAACGCGATCGCCAACCCGACCATGCCGGAGGTCGGCGAGCGCTACCTGGGTACGGTCGTCAAGACCACCACCTTCGGTGCGTTCGTCTCCCTGATGCCCGGCAAGGACGGTCTGCTGCACATCTCGCAGATCCGCAAGCTCGCCGGTGGCAAGCGCGTGGAGAACGTCGAGGACGTGCTCGCGATCGGCTCCAAGGTCCAGGTCGAGATCGCCGAGATCGACCAGCGCGGCAAGCTGTCCCTGATCCCCGTCATCGCGGACGAGGACGGCGCTGACGCGAAGGACGACACCGACCAGTGACGTCCCGTAGTTCCGTGACGACGGCCCGCCCCTCTTCGGAGGGGCGGGCCGTCGCCCGTACCCAAACGCTTCTCCCGGGCAAGGACGGCATCGGCACGGTCCGGCGCACGACCCTCCCCGGCGGCCTCCGGATCGTCACCGAGACCCTCCCCTCCGTGCGCTCCGCCACCTTCGGCATCTGGGCCCACGTCGGCTCGCGGGACGAGACCCCGAGTCTCAACGGCGCGACCCACTACCTGGAGCACCTCCTCTTCAAGGGCACCCACAAGCGGTCCGCCCTCGACATCTCCTCCGCGATCGACGCGGTCGGCGGCGAGATGAACGCCTTCACGGCGAAGGAGTACACCTGCTACTACGCCCGGGTCCTCGACACCGACCTGCCGCTGGCGATCGACGTCGTCTGCGACATGCTCACCGGCGCTCTCGTCCTCGAAGAGGACGTGGACGCCGAGCGGGGAGTCATCCTCGAAGAGATCGCGATGACCGAGGACGACCCCGGCGACGTCGTGCACGACCTGTTCGCGCAGACGATGTTCGGCGACACCCCGCTGGGCCGCCCGGTCCTCGGCACCGTCGACACGGTCAACGCCCTCACCCGCGGCCAGATCGCCCGCTTCTACAAGAAGCACTACGACCCGACCCACCTGGTCGTCGCCGCCGCGGGCAACGTCGACCACGCCACGGTGGTACGCCAGGTCCGCCGCGCCTTCGAGAAGGCCGGCGCCCTGACCCGTACCGACGCCGTGCCCGTCGCCCCCCGCGACGGCCGGCGCACCCTCCGCACGGCGGGCCGCGTCGAGCACCTGAACCGCAGGACCGAGCAGGCCCACGTGGTTCTCGGCATGCCGGGACTTGCCCGCACCGACGAGCGCCGCTGGGCCCTCGGCGTGCTGAACACCGCCCTCGGCGGCGGCATGTCCTCCCGGCTCTTCCAGGAGGTCCGCGAGAAGCGCGGCCTGGCCTACAGCGTGTACTCGTACACCTCGGGCTTCGCCGACTGCGGCCTCTTCGGGGTGTACGCGGGCTGCCGCCCCAACCAGGTCCACGACGTGCTGCGGATCTGCCGGGACGAGCTCGACAAGGTCGCCTCCGAGGGCCTCACGGACGAGGAGATCGTCCGCGCCGTCGGCCAGCTCCGCGGCTCGACCGTCCTCGGCCTCGAGGACACCGGCGCCCTCATGAACCGCATCGGCAAGAGCGAGCTCTGCTGGGGCACCCAGATGTCGGTCGACGACATGCTCACCCGGATCGCCGAGGTCACCCCGGACGACGTCCGGGCCGTCGCCCGCGATGTACTGGACCAGCGGCCCTCCCTGTCGGTGATAGGACCGCTGAAGGACAAGCAGGCGGACCGCCTCCATCAAGCGGTCTCCTGATACCGAGCCCTTTTAAGGAAGATCAATGAGCAAGCTGCGCGTGGCGGTCCTCGGAGCCCAGGGCCGTATCGGCTCCGAGGCGGTCAGGGCCGTCGAGGCCGCCGAGGACATGGAACTGGTCGCCGCCCTCGGCCGGGGCGACAAGCTGGAGACGCTCACCGAGGCGGGCACCCAGGTCGTCGTCGAGCTGACCACCCCCGGCTCGGTGATGGACAACCTCGACTTCTGCGTGCGCCACGGCATCCACGCGGTCGTCGGCACCACCGGCTGGACCGAGGAGCGCCTCGCGCAGCTGCGGACCTGGCTCGCGGCCTCTCCGGAGACCGGTGTCCTCATCGCGCCGAACTTCTCCATCGGCGCGGTCCTCACCATGAAGTTCGCCCAGATCGCGGCCCCGTACTTCGAGTCGGTCGAGGTCGTCGAGCTGCACCACCCGCACAAGGTGGACGCCCCCTCGGGCACCGCCACCCGTACCGCTCAGCTGATCGCCGCGGCCCGCGCCGGGGCCGGGCTCGGCGCCCAGCCGGACTCCACCGCGACGGGCCTCGAAGGGGCCCGCGGCGCCGACGTCGACGGCGTCCGCGTCCACTCCGTACGCCTGTCGGGTCTCCTCGCCCACCAGGAGGTCCTGCTGGGCGGCGAGGGCGAGACCCTCACGGTCCGCCACGACTCGCTGCACCACTCCAGCTTCATGCCGGGCATCCTCCTGGGCGCCCGCCGCGTGACCACCGCCCCGGGCCTCACCTTCGGCCTGGAACACTTCCTGGACCTGGGCTGACGGCGATGGGCGGAAAGATCACGTACGTCTTCCTCGCCACCGTCCTCGTCCTCGTCTTCGGCGTGGTGGCGATGGAGGGCGTGCTCCTGCTCCTGACGGGCGAGCCGGCGGCCATGGGCATGGGCGCGGTGGCGTTCCTGCTGCCGGCCGTGGGCGGCTGGTTCCTCTGGCAGAACACCCGGTTCGCCCGGCGGGCGGGCCGCCTCGCCACCGAGCTGGAGGCGGAGGGCGGCCTGCCCGTCGACGAGCTGAAGCGCACCGAGGGCGGCCGGATCGACCGCGACTCGGCCGACGAGGTCTTCGCCCGGCGCAAGGCCGAGACGGAGGACACCCCGGAGGACTGGCGCTGCTGGTTCCGGCTCGCGGTCGCCTACCACGACGCCCGCGACACCCCGAGGGCCCGCAAGGCGATGCAGCGGGCCATCGCCCTCCACGAGGGACGTACGGTCAGCGCGTAGCGGCCGGGACGACGCCGTACTCGGCGTTCCAGGCCTCGACCGTGTCGGCCGCGCGGTCGAAGGCCTCGACGCGGGAGAGGAAGTCGGCACTGTGGTCGGTGAGCAGCAGCAGCTGCTCACCACCCTGCCGGCCGAGCACCAGGGCCTGGCCCTGGACGGTGCGGGGGAGTCCCAGCCAGCGCACCGGCTGCTGCACGGTCCGTACGGACGTCACCTTCGCCCACGGCACGGTGACGGTCCGCAGGAAGCCCACGCGCCGCACCCCGGCCCGGCTCACCCAGGTGCCCACGCGGAGCATCCGCAGCGAGGCGAGGATCACGAGCACGGCGATCACGAGCGTCACCGCGGCGGCGCCGAAGCCCCCGGCGGCGACGATGATCACGGCGGCGAGCAGCACGAACGAGGCCAGCAGCAGCGCCAGCGCCGCGGCTCCGACACGCCACGACCCCGGCCTGTACGGACGACGCCACTGATCGTGGTCGTCGAACGGCAGGGCGACGTGGTCGGTCGTGTCAAAAGCACGGTCGGCCGTCAGGAAGGGCAGGGGCACGACAGTTCCTCACTCACAAGCACGCTCGAAGGGGCAGTGCCCGGTGAGGCTACCTCAGCGGTTGTCGGAGGCTTCGGACTGCTGCTGATGAGTGGCGGCGTCCCCCGACTGGAGCGAGGGCATCCCGAAGATCAGCGACCCGGCGAGCCCGGCCACGACGGTCAGTCCGATCAGGGTACGACCCACGATCTGCGAGGCGCTGAGGCGCTCCCGGGGTGGCGGAGTGACGTTACTGCGGAAGTGGTCGGCCTCCGCGACGAACGCGAACGGTACGGCCTCTCTCCGGCGGAACATCAGGGCCACTCTCCTCTGTCGTCGTGTCTGCCTTCGTGGTGCTTCACCGGTACAGACGAGAGAACCGACGCTTTGGTGCCCTATTTCACCAAAGCGGCCGAATCTCATCCTCGGGTAGGACGTCGTCGGGATGACGTGAGGACGTCGTTAGAGTGGGCGCTGCAACAGCCGACTGGAAGGACCGCTGGTGACCGACACCCCCACCGAGAACGTGAAGATCGACTTCCGGAGCGACGTCACCGTTGATCTGGTCAAGAACGCGGCGAGCGACTCCGACGTCCTCTGGGCGGCGCGTGTGTCCACGGCGGGGGAGCAGTCCCTCGAAGAGCTCCAGAAGGACCCGGAGCGCTCCAAGGGCCTGATCAACTACCTGATGCGGGACCGCCACGGCAGCCCGTTCGAGCACAACTCGATGACGTTCTTCATCAGCGCCCCGATCTTCGTGTTCCGTGAGTTCATGCGGCACCGCGTCGGCTGGTCGTACAACGAGGAATCGGGCCGCTACAGGGAGCTCCAGCCGGTCTTCTACGTCCCGGACACCTCCCGCAAGCTGGTCCAGGAGGGGCGCCCCGGCAAGTACGTCTTCGTCGAGGGCACCCAGGAGCAGCACGACGTGGTCAGCCGGACGATGGAGGAGTCGTACCGAACGGCCTACGCCACCTACCAGGAGATGCTGGCCGCCGGCGTCGCCCGCGAGGTCGCCCGTTCCGTCCTCCCCGTCGGCCTCTTCTCCTCGATGTACGCCACGTGCAACGCGCGCTCGCTCATGCACTTCCTGGGCCTGCGCACCCAGCACGAGCTGGCCGCGGTCCCGTCCTTCCCGCAGCGGGAGATCGAGATGGTCGGCGAGAAGATGGAGGAGCACTGGGCCCGGCTGATGCCGCTGACCCACGCCGCCTTCAACAAGAACGGCCGTGTGGCCCCGTAGGGCACACATGTCCGAGCCACTCGCACGAAGTGTCCGTATTGCGGCGTTTCACGAAGTTCATCTAGGCTGATCAAACGGACCCGGCACTGCCTGAACCCCCGAGCAGGCAGTGCCGGGCTCCTCTTCTTCCTGTCCCCCTCAGGGACACCCGGCGCTGAGCAGCGAGTAGCGTGTTACCCATGGCTCCGATCTCCACTCCGCAGACCCCCTTCGGGCGGGTCCTCACCGCCATGGTCACGCCCTTCACGGCGGACGGCGCACTCGACCTCGACGGTGCCCAGCGACTGGCCACCCATCTGGTGGACGCAGGCAACGACGGCCTCGTCGTCAACGGCACCACCGGCGAGTCCCCCACCACCAGCGACGCGGAGAAATCGGAGCTGGTACGAGCTGTGCTGGAGGCGGTCGGAGACCGCGCGCACATCGTGGCCGGCATCGGCACCAACGACACGCACCACTCCCTCGAACTGGCCCGTACCGCGGAGCGCGACGGCGCCCACGGCCTGCTCGCCGTGACGCCGTACTACAACAAGCCCTCGCAGGAGGGCCTCTACCGGCACTTCTCGGCCATCGCCGACGCCACCGAGCTCCCGGTCATGCTCTACGACATCCCCGGCCGCAGCGGCGTCCCGATCGACACCGAGACGATCGTCCGCCTCGCCGAGCACCCCCGGATCGTCGCCAACAAGGACGCCAAGGGCGACCTCGGCCGCGCCAGCTGGGCCATCGCCCGCTCCGGCCTCGCCTGGTACTCCGGCGACGACATGCTCAACCTGCCGCTGCTCTCCGTGGGCGCCTGCGGCTTCGTCTCGGTCGTCGGCCACATCGTCACCCCCGACCTCCGCGCCCTCCTCGACGCCCACCTGGGCGGCGAGGTCCAGAAGGCCATCGAGATCCACCAGAAGCTGCTCCCGGTCTACACCGGCATGTTCCGCACCCAGGGCGTCATGACCACCAAGGCCGCCCTCGCCCTCCAGGGCCTCCCGGCCGGCCCGCTGCGCCTCCCGCTCGTGGAGCTCTCCGCCGAGGAGACCGAGCAGCTCAAGGTCGACCTGGCCGCCGGCGGGGTAGAACTCTGACAACGGACTTCACAACTGAACACTGACAACAGCAAGTGCACGAATGTCATGCGCGCCACGTGCCCGAACGGCACGTGGCGCGCGTGGTGAGGAGAGTCTTTTGAGTCATCCGCATCCTGAACTCGGCGCTCCGCCGAAGCTCCCGAAGGGCGCCCTGCGCGTCACCCCGCTCGGCGGGCTCGGCGAGATCGGCCGGAACATGACGGTCTTCGAGTTCGACGGCCGTCTGCTCATCGTCGACTGCGGCGTCCTCTTCCCCGAAGAGGAGCAGCCGGGCGTCGACCTGATCCTGCCCGACTTCACCATCATCCGGGACCGCCTCGACGACATCGAGGGGATCGTGCTCACGCACGGCCACGAGGACCACATCGGTGCCGTCCCCTACCTGCTCCGGCTCAAGCCGGACATCCCGCTCATCGGCTCCAAGCTGACCCTCGCGCTGATCGAGGCCAAGCTCCAGGAGCACCGCATCCGCCCCTACACCCTTGAGGTGAAGGAGGGCGACCGGGAGATCCTGGGTTCGTTCGACTGCGAGTTCATCGCGGTCAACCACTCCATCCCGGACGCGCTCGCGGTGGCCATCCGCACCCCCGCGGGCATGGCCGTCGCCACGGGCGACTTCAAGATGGACCAGCTCCCGCTGGACGGCCGTCTCACCGACCTCCACGCGTTCGCGCGTCTGAGCGAGGAAGGCATCGACCTCCTTCTCTCGGACTCCACGAACGCCGAGGTCCCGGGCTTCGTCCCGCCGGAGAAGGACATCTCCAACGTCCTGCGCACGGTCTTCGCGAACGCCCAGAAGCGCATCATCGTGGCCAGCTTCGCCAGCCACGTGCACCGCATCCAGCAGATCCTCGACGCCGCCCACGAGTACGGCCGCCGGGTCGCCTTCGTCGGCCGCTCGATGGTCCGCAACATGGGCATCGCCCGTGACCTGGGCTACCTCCGCGTCCCGGCCGGCCTCGTCGTCGACGTGAAGACCCTCGACGACCTGCCGGACGACGAGGTCGTGCTGGTCTGCACGGGTTCGCAGGGCGAGCCGATGGCTGCCCTGTCCCGCATGGCCAACCGCGACCACCAGATCCGGATCGTCCCGGGCGACACGGTCATCCTGGCCTCGTCCCTCATCCCGGGCAACGAGAACGCGGTCTACCGCGTGATCAACGGCCTGACCCGCTGGGGCGCGAACGTCGTCCACAAGGGCAACGCCAAGGTCCACGTCTCGGGCCACGCCTCGGCCGGCGAGCTGCTGTACTTCTACAACATCTGCCGCCCGAAGAACCTCATGCCGGTCCACGGCGAATGGCGCCACCTGCGCGCCAACGCCGAGCTCGGCGCGATGACGGGTATCCCCAAGGACCACATCGTCATCGCCGAGGACGGCGTCGTCGTCGACCTCATCGACGGCAAGGCCAAGATCGTCGGCAAGGTCCAGGCGGGTTACGTGTACGTGGACGGCCTCTCGGTCGGCGACGTCACCGAGGCCCACCTCAAGGACCGCCGGATCCTCGGCGACGAGGGCATCATCTCGGTCTTCGTGGTCGTGGACTCCTCGACCGGCAAGATCGTGAGCGGCCCGAACATCCACGCCCGCGGCTCCGGCATCGAGGACTCGGCCTTCGACGCCGTGATCCCCAAGGTCGACCAGGTCCTGAACAAGTCGGCCCAGGACGGCGTCGTCGAACCCCACCAGCTCCAGCAGCTGATCCGCCGCACCGTCGGCAAGTGGGTCTCCGACACCTACCGCAGGCGCCCGATGATCCTCCCGGTCGTCGTCGAGGTCTGAGCCTGACCAGCGCCACACCGGAGCGGGGCCCCTCGATTTGCATCGGGGCGCCCCGCTCCAGTACGTTTACGGCTCCGCCAGACCGGGAAGCCCCGGCGCCGTCGTGCGCCAGAACGGGTGAACGGGAGGCGGAAATACCGACTCAGAACTTCTGATAAAGTCGGAACCGCCGAAAGGCCCCCGGAGTGAAAACAAAAGGGACCGGAAAGCGCCGAGGAAATCGGATCGAAAAGATCTGATAGGCTTCGGAACGAAGGGAAAAGCCCGGAGGAAAGCCCGAGAGGGTGAGTACAAAGGAAGCGTCCGTTCCTTGAGAACTCAACAGCGTGCCAAAAATCAACGCCAGATTAGTTGA